>NC_018518.1:2021923-2695897 GCF_000306945.1 Bordetella pertussis 18323
CCTCCCCGGCGGCCTGCTCGATCGGCGAAGTCGCGCGCGGCAACGGGCACGCCAACCACCTGGTGCACCCTGGCAGCGAGGCCATCGGCCAGATCGTGACCGATTCGTCGCGCAGCCGCCAGCGCCACATCGAGAACCTGATGGACCACTGGCAGCCGCCCGTCGATGGCGCGCGCCTGGTGGCCACGCTGCTGGATCGCGAAGGCGAGCTGCCCATCCTGCGCTGCAGCGCCGACGACCCCGACGAGGAAAACACGCTGGCCACCGCCTTGTTCGAAATGCGCGATGGCGGGCTGACCCTGCAGGTGCATGACCGGCGCGACCAGCCCGCCTTGCGCGTGACGGTGTGCCCGGCCGCGTGACGCCGGCGCCCGCTCAGGCCGGGCCGTAGCCTCCTCCGCCGGGAGTCTCGACGACGAACACGTCGCCGGCGGCCAGTTCCGCGCTGTCCTGCGGGCCCAGGGGCTCGACGCGGCCGTCGGCGCGCTCCACGTAGTTGCGTCCCATCGCCCCGGCCTCGCCGCCCGCCAGGCCGAACGGCGCATGGCGGCGGTTGTTCGACAGGATGGCGGCCGTCATGGGCTCCAGGAAGCGCACTCGGCGCACGCCCCCGTCGCCGCCGCGATAGCGGCCGGCTCCGCCCGACCCATGGCGGATCTCGTACGACTCCAGCCGCACCGGAAAGCGCAGCTCCAGCACTTCGGGATCGGTCAGGCGCGAATTGGTCATGTGCGCCTGCACCACCGACGTGCCGGCAAAACCGGCATCCGCGGGGCCCGCGGCGTCGATGCGCAGCGGCCCGGCGCCCGTGCCGCCCGAGATGGTCTCGTAGTATTGGTAGCGTGCATTGCCGAACGTGAAGTTGTTCATGGTGCCCTGGCTGGCCGCCAGCACGCCCAGCGCGCCATACAGCGCATTGACGATGCACATCGAAGTCTCGACGTTGCCCGCCACCACCGACGCGGGCGGGTTCGGGCGCAGCATCGACCCCTCCGGGATGATGATCTCCAGCGGCTTGAGGCAGCCTGCGTTCAGCGGGATCTCGTCATCGACCAGGGTCCGGAACACGTACAGCACCGCCGCCACCGCGATCGCGCCCGGCGCATTGAAGTTGTTCTCCAGCTGGCCCGAGGTGCCGGTGAAATCGACGACCGCGCTGCGCGCCTGGCGGTCGACGCGCACGGCCACCTCGATGACCGCGCCGTTGTCCAGCCGATAGGTATAGCGCCCGTCCTTCAGCACCGAAATCACGCGCCGCACCGCCTCCTCGGCGTTGTCCTGCACGTGCCCCATGTAGGCCCGCACCACGTCCAGGCCGAAGTGGTCGCACATGCGCAGCAGCTCCTGCACGCCCTTCTCGTTGGCGGCGATCTGCGCGTGCAGGTCGGCGATGTTCTGGTCCGGATTGCGCGCCGGCCAGCGCCCCGAGGCCAGGATCTCGCGCGCCTCGCGGTCGCGGAACTCGCCGTTGCCGACCAGCTGGAAATTGGTGAACAGCACGCCTTCGTCTTCCACCGTCCGGGAGTCCGGCGGCATCGAGCCCGGCGTCGTTCCGCCTATGTCGGCATGGTGGCCGCGCGAGCCGACAAAGAACAGGATGTCCTGGCCGGCGCGGTCGAACACCGGCGTGATGACGGTCACATCGGGCAGGTGCGTGCCGCCGTGGTACGGATCGTTGACCACATAGGCGTCGCCCGGCCGCATGCGCGACGCATTGGCGCGCATCACCGTCTTGATCGATTCGCCCATCGAGCCCAGGTGCACCGGCATGTGCGGCGCGTTGGCGATCAGGTTGCCCTCGGCGTCGAAGATGGCGCAGGAGAAGTCCAGGCGCTCCTTGATGTTGACCGAGTAGGCGGTGTTCTGCAGCCGGTACCCCATCTGCTCGGCGATCGACATGAACAGATTGTTGAAGACCTCGAGCATGACCGGGTCGGCCTGCGTGCCGATGGCGCGGCGCTGCACGCGCGCCTGCACGCGCCGAAGCACCAGGTGGTCGCGCGGCGTGACCTCGGCCTGCCAGCCCGGCTCGATCACCGTCGTCTGGTTCGGCTCGGAGATGATGGCCGGTCCGGCCATCATGTCGCCGGGCGCCAGGTCTTCGCGCACGTACAGGGGGGTCTCGCGCCATTGTCCGGCGCTGAACATGCGTATCGTGCGGCGCGCCGCCAGCGGCGCGGCGCGCGTGCGCGTCACCGGCGCCTCGGTGGCGGCCTCGCCGCCGCCCGTGGCCTCGACCGAAATGGTCTCGACCACCAGTTCGCGGCCGGGCATCAGGAACGAGTAGCGCTGGCGGTAGCCCGCCTCGAACGCGGCGCGCACCTGCTCCAGCGGGCCGAACGCGACCTCCAGCGCGGTATCGGTGCCGCGGTACTTCAGGTGCAGGCGCCGCTGCACCGCCACCTTGTCGGCCGGCACGTGCTGGCGCAGCAGCTCCGCGCTGGCCTGTCCGGCGAGCTCGTCCAGGCCGGCCTCCAGTTGCGCCATCAGCGCGGCGTCGAGCACCTGCTCCACCGTCTTCTGGCGCATTTCCGTCTGGTCGGCCAATCCCATGCCATAGGCTGACAGCACGCCGCCCAGCGGGTGGGCGAACACCGTCGTCATGCCCAGCGCGTCGGCCACCAGGCAGGCATGCTGGCCGCCGGCGCCGCCGAAAGTAGTCAGCGCATACTCGGTCACGTCGTGGCCGCGCTGCACCGAGATGCGCTTGATCGCCTCGGCCATGTTGCCCACGGCGATCTCCAGGAAACCTTCGGCCAGCTGCTCGGCGCTCATCTCGCGCCCCGTGGCCGTCCGCACCTCCTCGGCCATGGCCGCGAAGCGCGCGCGCACCGCCGCCACATCCAGCGGCTGGTCGGCATCGGGGCCGAACACGCTGGGGAAGAAGTCGGGCTGGATCTTGCCCAGCAGGACGTTGCAGTCGGTCACCGCCAACGGGCCGCCGCGCCGGTAGCACGCGGGCCCCGGATTGGCGCCGGCCGAATCGGGGCCGACGCGCAGCCGGGCGCCATCGAAATGCAGGATGGATCCCCCACCGGCCGCCACGGTATGGATGCTCATCATCGGCGCGCGCATGCGCACGCCGGCCACCAGCGTCTCGAACTCGCGCTCGAACTCGCCGGCGTAATGCGACACGTCGGTGGACGTGCCGCCCATGTCGAAGCCGATCACGCGGTCAAAGCCCGCCAGCTCGCTGGTGCGGACCATGCCGACGATACCGCCGGCCGGGCCGGACAGGATGGCGTCCTTGCCGCGGAAACGGTGCGCGTCGGTCAGGCCGCCGCTGGATTGCATGAACATCAGGCGCACGCCCGGCAACTCGCTGCCCACCTGCTCGACATAGCGCATGAGAATGGGCGACAGATAGGCATCGACCACCGTGGTGTCGCCGCGCGAGACAAACTTGATCAGCGGACTGGCCTCGTGCGAGGTCGACACCTGCGTAAAGCCGATCTCGCGCGCGATGGCGGCGGCGCGCTGCTCATGCACGCCCTCCTTCCAGGCGTGCATGAACACGATGGCGACGGCGCGGATGCCATCGTCGAACACGCGCCGCAGGTCGGCGCGCAGGCCGTCCTCCGCCAGCGCGCGCACCACCGTGCCGTCGGCAGCGAGCCGTTCGTCGGCCTCGACCACCGCCTCGTACAGCATCTCGGGCAGCTGCACGTTGCGGTCGAACAGGCGCGGCCGACTCTGGTAGGCAATGCGCAGCGCGTCGCGGAATCCCCGCGTGGTCACCAGCAGGGTGCGCTCGCCCTTGCGTTCGAGCAAGGCATTGGTCGCCACCGTGGTGCCCATCTTGACGCACTCGACTTGGTCGGCCGGCACCGGCTGGCCCGGCGCGATGCCCAGCAGCTTGCGGATGCCGGCCACCGCAGCGTCGCGGTACTGCTCGGGGTTCTCCGACAGCATCTTGGCGGTCACGGTGGCGCCGTCTGGCCGGCGCGCCACGATATCGGTGAACGTGCCTCCACGGTCAACCCAGAATTGCCACTTCATAGCGTCCTCGGATTAGCAGGCGTAACAGGGGGAAAGGCCGCGCCCCGCCCGGCGGGCGCGCGCCGATGCATGATGGATTTACAGTGAGGTGGCCGCCCGCGCGGCCTGGTCGTACAGCCCCGACAGCGAGCGCAGGGTATGCGCCAGCTGGCGCGTGAACTCCAGCCCGCCGGCTGCGCCCGCCTCCAGCCCATCGAGCAAGCATTGCTCGCGCACCTCGGCATAGCGCTTGATGATTTCGGCTCCTTTCGGCGTAACGCTGTAGAACACCTCCTTGCCGCTGCGATCGCCGCGCACCACGTCGTGGCGCTCCAGTTTCTTGAGCGAATAGCTGACGATGTGCGTATCCTCGACGTTCAGCGTGAAGCAGATGTCGGCCAGTTTCTTGGGACGCTGCCGGTGGTACACGTGGTGCATCACCATGACGTCGTTGGCGGTGAGGTCCGGCAGGCCGACCGCCGCCATGCAGCGCACCGTCCAGCGGTTGAAGGCATGGCTGGCGATCATCAGGCCGAACTCGACCTCGGACAGATCGGGCGCGCGGCCGCTGGCCAGATGGGCGGAGGAAGCGATCAGGGGCGTGCTGCTCATGACGGGTGGCCGAAAGTTCTTGTAGACGAAATACTAATAATTTATCTATATTTCATCAACAAAAAACACACAACAACGCCCGGCCGGCGCACTGGGGATTACCCGCGCAACCCGGCCGCCGCGACTCGCGCACGGGGAACGCCATGAATATCCGCTTTCTCGAAACCTTTATCTGGGTCGCCCAGCTGCGCAGCTTCAAGGCCGCCGCGGGCAAGCTGCACCTGACCCAGGCCGCGATCTCGGGGCGCATTGCCGCGCTCGAGAACGACCTGGGCGAACTGCTGTTCGAGCGGGGCAGCCGCGACACGCGGCTGACGCCGGCCGGGCGCACCCTGCTCGACTACGCCCAGCGCATGCTCGATACCGACCACGCCATGCGCCAGGCCCTGCGCGGCAGCGGAACCTTGCGCGGCCGCGTGCGCCTGGGCGTGGTCGAATCCATCGTCCATACCTGGTTCACGCCATTCATCCGCCGCCTGTCGCAAACGCACCCGGAGCTGGAGATCGAGCTGACCGCCGAATCGACCCGGCGGCTGCAGGACCTGCTCAAGCACGGTAGCATCGACGTCGCCCTGCAGACCGACCCCATCGTGGGCGACGATGTGCGCAACCGCGACATGGGCATGCTGAAAATGGGCTGGATCTGCAGCCCCGCGGCGGGGATTCCCGCGCAGGCCAGCGTCGCCGAACTGGCCACCCATCCCCTGGTCACCTTTCCGCGCCATTCCCAGCCGCACCTGCAGCTGCTCGACGTGCTGGACGCGGCGGGCGTGCAGGCCGGGCGCATCCATTTCGTTTCATCCATCGCCGCGTGCACGCAGTTCATCGAGGCGGGCCTGGGCGCGGCCACGCTGCCGCTGGCGGCGGTGCGTCCCGGCCTGGCGGCCGGAGGACCGCGTGGCCGGCCTGGCCGAGGCGGTGGTACGGCTGGCCCTGGACGAGATGCGCCTGTACGCTCAGCACAACGACGACGCGCTGCCGCCGCTCGACAGCGGCGTGCTGGCGCTGTGACGCCGGAGCGCGCCGCCTTCGGGGTTTTCCCCAGCGCGCCCAGGCTTCCCGCCACGCCGGCGGCGGCGCCGCGCGGGCCGCGCGCGCGATAACTTTTTCTTAATCCGCCGCACCGGAATAAACCATTTGCCGCTGTCGGGGCCGATGCCGAGAATCAGCCTCCATGACGGCCCATCCAGGCCGCGCGATGGAGAAACACGTGGCAGCACCAATCCGGCACGACCGCGACGCCATGGGCGAACTGTTCATCTGGACGGACATCGACCCCGCGCACGAAGAAGACTTCAACCAGTGGTACGACCGCGAACACATGGCCGAGCGCGCCGGCATCGCGGGCTTTCGCTGGGCCCGCCGCTATCGCTCGCAGCACGGCCGGCGGCGCTACCTGGCGCTGTACCGCACCGAGGACCTTCATGTATTCGGCAGCGCCGCGTACCGGCAGGCGTTCGAACGCCAGACGCCGTGGTCGCTGGCCAATTTCGCGCGCATGCGCGACACCCATCGCCGCGTCATGGTGGTATCGCCGCTGGCGGGCGCCGGCACCGGCGCGGCGCTGGGCCTGCTGCGCCTGGGCAGCGTCGAACTCGCCGCCCGCGCCGCCGCGCTGGCGGCCAGCGCGCAGGAGATCGAAGGCGTCCTGGCGCTGCGCGTGCTGACCCCCGATCCGCAGCTGTCCACCCCGCTGCCTTCCGAAGACCCCGCCGCGCGCGTGCTCGACCCCGTCCTGATCATCGACGCGACCACCGAGCCGGCCGCCGCCGCCGCCCGCTCGCTGGCCGAACAGCTGGAACTGCCCACCGACGGCATCCAGACCTTCCACTTGCTGTGGGACCTGCGCGCCGACGATCTGCGCGCCGCCCCTTGAACCTGCCCCAGGAGTCCGACATGAAAACGACCTTCGCCGTACTTGCCGCCGCCCTCGCCCTCTCGACCGGCGCGCAGGCCGCCACCAGCTGGACCATGACGGCGGAGCAGCCCGACGCCAACTACCTGACCCAGAACGCACGCCAGTTCGCCGACGAGGTCAAGGCCGCCACCGCCGGCGCGCTGGAGATCAAGGTGCAGTCCAACAGCACCCTGCTCAAGCGTCCCGAAGTCAAGCGCGGCGTGCAGCAAGGCGTGGTGCAGATCGGCGAGGTGCTGGTCTCGGCACTGGGCAACGAAGACCCCTTGTTCGAAATCGACAGCGTCCCGTTCCTGGCATCCTCGTTCAACGAGTCGGAAAAACTGTGGAAAGCGACGCGACCCCTGCTGGCCCAGCGCCTGGACAAGCAAGGCATCGTGCTGGTGTACGGGTCGCCCTGGCCCCCGCAGGGCATCTACACCAAGAAGCCGGTCGCCGCGCTGGCCGACCTGAAGGGCACGCGTTTCCGCGCCTACAGCGCATCGACCAGCCACATGGCCGCCCTGATGGGCGCGGTGCCCACCACCGTGCAGACGCCCGAGGTCCCGCAGGCCTTTTCGACCGGCGTGATCGACGCCATGCTCACCTCGCCCGCCACCGGCGTGGACAGCCAGGCCTGGGACTACGTCAAGTACTACTACGATGCCCAGGCTTTCATCCCCCAGAGCTTCGTCATCGCCAACAAGCGGGCCTTCCAGCGCCTGCCCGCCGAAGTGCGGCAGGCGGTGCTGGATGCCGGCGCCAAGGCCGAAATCCGGGGCTGGCAGACCGCGCGCGCCAAGACTCGCGAACTCACCGACACCCTGGCGCGCAACGGCATGAGCGTCGAGCCGCTGCCCCCGCAACTGGCCAAGGAGCTGCAGGCCATCGGCGCCACCATGGTCTCGGACTGGAGCAAGAAAGCCGGCGCCGACGGCCAGCAGCTGCTCGATGCCTACCGCAAGTAAGCCGGACGACGCCATGCCCATACTCGATCGCATCGCCGTCGCCAGCGGCGCCGTGGCCGCGCTGTTCCTGGCGCTGATCGGCGCCATCGTCGCCGCGCAGATCGCCAGCCGCCTGATCGGCATGCAGATCCCCGCGGCCGACGACTTCGCCGCCTGGTCGATGGCGGCCTCGGTGTTCCTGGCCCTGCCCTACGCCATGCTGCGCGGCGACCATATCCGCGTGCCCCTGTTGCTGCAGTTCCTGCCCAAGACCGCTCACCGTCCCTACGAGCTGGCGGCCACGGCCCTGGGCCTGGCGCTGTCGGCCTGGGCCGCGTGGCAGACGGCCGGCTTCGTCCACGAATCGTTCGCCTACGACGAGGTGGCCCAGGGCATGCTGCGCGTGCCGCTGTGGATTCCGCAGATCTGCATGCCCATCGGCCTGGCCCTGCTGACGCTGATGCTGGCGCGGCGCCTGGCCATGGTGGCGCGCGGCCGGCAACCCGAGGAGACGGCCCATGGGTGAGCTCGCGCAAAGCCTGGTGCTCATCGCCAGCCTCCTGCTGTTGCTGGCCGCCGGCGTATGGGTATCGCTGGCGCTGGTGGCCAGCGGCCTGGTGGCCTTGCTGCTGTTCACCGACGCGCCGGCCGGCATCATCTTCGCCACCAAGAGCTGGGACGCCTCGGCCAACTGGGCGCTGACCGCGCTGCCGCTGTTCATCTGGATGGGCGAAATCCTCTACCGCACCCGCCTGGCCGAGGACATGTTCAGCGGACTGGGCCCCTGGGTGCGCCGCCTGCCGGGCCGCCTGGTGCATGTCAACGTGCTGGGCTGCGGGATCTTCGCCGCGGTCAGCGGCTCGTCCGCCGCCACCGCCGCGACCATCGGCCGCATCTCGCTGCCGGAGCTCAAGGCGCGCGGCTACGACGACGGCCTGGCCATCGCGGGTCGCTGGCCGGCGCCGGCACGCTGGGCCTGCTGATACCGCCTTCCATCGTCATGATCGTCTACGGCGTGGCGGCCCAGGTCTCGCTCATCAAGCTGTTCATCGCCGGCATCCTGCCCGGCCTGCTGCTGATGGCGCTGTTCTCCGGCTACATCGGCGTATGGTCGCTGCGCAACCCCGCGCGGGTGCCGCCGCGCGAGCCCGCGGTGCCCTGGCTCACCATGCTGGCCCGCCTGCGCCTGCTGCTGCCGGTGGTGGCGTTGATCGCCGGGGTCATCGGTTCGATCTACGCCCGCATCGCGACCGCCACCGAGGCCGCCACGATCGGCGCCATCGGCGCCCTGGCGATCGCCGCCTGGGGCAAGTCGCTCAACCGCAGGTCGTTCATCGACAGCCTGATGGGCGCGACCCGGACTTCGTGCATGATCTCGTTCATCCTGCTGGGCGCGGCCTATCTCACCAGCGCGATGAGCTTCACCGGCCTGCCGGCCAACCTGGCCGAGTGGATCTCGTCGCTGGGCCTGAGCCAGTATGGACTGATCGCGGTGCTGACCGTCTTCTTCATCCTGATGGGCGCCTTCCTCGATGGCATATCCATCGTCGTGCTGACCACCGCCGTGCTCATACCGGCCATCCAGGCGGCGGACATCGACCCGATCTGGTTCGGCATCTACCTGATCCTGGTGGTCGAAATGGCGCAGATCACCCCACCGGTGGGCTTCAACCTGTTCGTGATCCAGGGCATTACCGGACGCGACCTGTTCGAGCTGGTGCGCATGGCCTTTCCGTTCTTCCTGCTGCTGGTGCTGGCCACGACGATCATCACGATATTTCCGGCGATCGTGACCGCGCTGCCGCTGGCGATGCGGTAGGCGCGAACAGCGGCGCCTGCCCCAGGGCAAGGCGCCGCCGCGCCGCCACGACCATCCAAGCCTAAAGCAATTCGGCCGATCGGCCAACTTACCTAGGAATTACCCCTAAAGCCCGCGCGGGACCGTGTAGCGGCGCGCACAGGGATTTAGAATTGCAGCGTTTCAAGGGCGCGGCTTCCATCGCCCGCCCGTGGTTGCCCATGCCTTGCGGTGTGCTCCGCGGTATGCCGCAATTCGAAAATCCCATTACGAAGGACGTCTCCATGTACAAGAAGCTCTCCTTGCTGGCCGGCACCATTGTTCTCGCCTTCGGCGCGGGCGCGCAAGCCCAGACCAAATGGGATCTGCCGACCGCCTATCCCGCCAGCAACCTGCATGTCGAGAACCTGACCCAGTTCGTCAAGGATGTCGACAGCCTGTCGGGCGGCAAGCTGAAAATCACGCTGCACAACAATGCGTCGCTCTACAAGGCGCCCGAAATCAAGCGCGCGGTCCAGGGCAACCAGGCCCAGATCGGCGAAATCCTTCTCACCAACTTCGCCAACGAAGACCCGGTCTACGAACTGGATGGCCTGCCGTTCCTGGCCACCGGCTACGATGCCTCGTTCAAGCTGTACCAGGCGCAGAAACCCTTCCTCGAGAAGAAGCTGGCCTCGCAGGGCATGATGCTGCTCTATTCGGTCGCCTGGCCGCCCCAGGGCATTTTCGCCAACCGCGACATCAAGCAAGTGTCCGACATGAAGGGCCTCAAGTGGCGCGCCTACAGCCCGGTGACGGCCAAGATCGCCGAACTGGTCGGCGCGCAGCCGGTAACGGTGCAGCAGGCCGAATTGGCGCAGGCGATGGCCACCGGCGTGATCGACTCGTACATGTCGTCCGGCTCGACCGGTTTCGACACCAAGACCTACGAGTACATCAAGAAGTTCTACGACACCGAGGCCTGGCTGCCCAAGAACGCGGTGCTGGTCAACAAGAAGGCCTTCGACGCGCTCGACCCCGCCACCCAGCAAGCCCTCAAGAAGGCCGGCGCACAGGCCGAGGAGCGCGGCTGGAAACTGTCGCAGGAGAAGAACAGCTGGTACAAGGAGCAACTGGCCAAGAACGGCATGGCCATCATCGCGCCCACCGCCGAACTCAAGAGCGGCCTGACCGAGGTCGGCAAGCGCATGCTCGACGACTGGCTCAAGAAAGCCGGCGCCGACGGACAGGCCATGATCGACGCCTATCGGAAGCAATAAAGCACGATGCGCCGTTTCCTGGATCGCTTGTACGGCGCGGCCGGCCTGCTGGCCGGCCTGTGCACCATCGGCGTGCTGGTTTCCGTGCTGGCGGCCATCATCGCCCGCCAAGTGGGCCTGAACATACCCGGCACCGACGCCTATGCCGGGTATTTCATGGCAGCCGCCGGCTTCCTGGCCCTGGCCAGCACCCTCAAGCATGGCGAACACATCCGCGTCACCCTGCTGCTCAACGCGCTCCCGGCGCCCGGCCATCGCCGGCTCGACATCTTCGCGCTTTGCGTCGGCGCCATCCTGGCGGCGGCCTTCGCCTGGTTCAGCGTAAAGCTGGCCCACAACTCCTGGCTGTTCAACGACATCTCCACCGCCAACGACGCCACGCCGCTCTGGCTTCCCCAGCTGACCATGGCCGCCGGCACCATCCTGTTCTTCATCGCCCTGCTCGATGAACTCGTGCGGCGCGTCCGTGGGCAGGGCTTCGCAAAATCGCAGCAAATCCATGAATGAAATCCTGATCGTCACCCTGCTGGTCGTCTCGATCTTCGCGCTGCTGGGTTGCGGAGTCTGGGTTGGCCTCACCCTGGCCGGCACGGCCTGGATCGGCATGGAAGTCCTCTCCAGCCGGCCGGCCGGCGACGCCATGGCCGTCACGATCTGGGGCGCCTCGTCGAGCTGGACGCTGACCGCCCTGCCGCTGTTCCTGTGGATGGGCGAGATCCTGTTCCGCACCCGCCTGTCCGAGGACCTGTTCAAGGGCCTCGCGCCGTGGCTGAACCGGCTGCCCGGCCGGCTGCTGCACACCAACGTCATCGGCTGCGCCATCTTCGCCGCGGTTTCCGGCTCGTCGGCCGCCACCTGCGCCACGGTGGGCAAGATGACCATCCCCGAACTGACGCGGCGCGGCTATCCGGAGGACAAGATCCTCGGCACGCTGTCCGGCGCCGGTACCCTGGGCCTGCTGATTCCTCCGTCCATCATCATGATCGTCTACGGCGTGGCGGCCGACGTCTCCATCGCCAAGCTGTTCATCGCCGGCATTTTCCCCGGCCTCCTGCTGGCGCTGCTGTTCATGGGCTATATCGCCTGGTGGGCCATCCGGCACCCCGGCGCCGTGCCTGCCGCCGATCCGGGCATCTCGTTCATGCAGAAGCTGAAGCAGTCCCGCCACCTGATCCCGGTGCTGCTGCTCATCGGCGCGGTGCTGGGCTCCATCTACACCGGCATCGCCACCGCCACCGAGGCGGCGGCCGTGGGCGTGGTCGGCGCGCTGATCCTGTCGGCCCTGCAGGGCTCGCTCACACGCACCAGCTTCATGACCTCGCTGCTGGGCGCCACGCGCCTGTACTGCATGATCGCCCTCATCCTGGCCGGCGCCCAGTTCCTCCCTGGCCATGGGCTACATCGGCCTGCCCCGCGCGCTGGCCGAGTGGATCGGCGGGCTGGGCCTGTCCCAGTTCGGCCTGATCATGGCCTTGATGGTGTTCTTCGTCGTGCTGGGCTGCTTCCTGGACGGCATTTCCATCGTCGTCCTGACCATGGGCGTGCTGCTGCCCACCGTGCAGGCCGCCGGCATCGACCTGATCTGGTTCGGCATCTTCATCGTGTTCGTGGTTGAGATGGCGCAGATCACCCCGCCCGTCGGCTTCAACCTGTTCGTGCTTGCCGGCATGAGCGGACGCGAGCTGCCCTACATCGCCCGCGCCTCGCTGCCGATGTTCATCCTGATGATCGTGGCCGTGCTGCTGCTGTACTACGTGCCCGGCATCGCCACCTGGCTGCCGCAGCACATGACGCTGTAGCGTCGCGGCCGCGTTCTCGCCGGGCTCAGAAACTGAGGCCGGCGTTGATGTATAACCAGACCGGCGCGCGCGGCGCGCCGCCGGGCTGCGCGCCCACGGGCTTCGAGTACGTGAACGACATCCGCGCATACGGCAGGTCGAACCGCACGCCGGCCGCCAGGCCCGCCATGCGTATCGTGCGCGCGTCGGGATGATTGCTCTTGAGCGCTCCGACATCCGCGCCCACGAACGGCGCCACCGACGCCTGCTTGCCGAGCAGGCTGAACTGCACCGGCACCGTCAGCGTATTGCTCAGGTACACGCCGCTGTCACCGCTTTGCGACGTCCTGAGGTTGTATCCGCGCACCGTGTACTCGTCTCCCACGGTGATCTGGTAGCTGTTGAGCAGCTGTTGGCGCGAGTACTGGAACCCCAGTTGCGACGCCCACTGTATCGGCTGGCCGGCCAACGCCATGTAGCGCGTCCAGGCCAGGCTGCCGTTGAACCGCGACACATTGCCCTGCGGGCCGCGCTCATCGTAGGCGGCATACTTGCCGTTGTTGACGCCTACCCCGCGCGTGAAAGACAGGTCGCCGAAATAGGCGTTGGCGCCTCGCTGGGTGGAGTATTGCATCCCCACCGTGACGTCGCTGTAATGCTTGCTGCTGACGTCCAGGCGCGTGCCGGCCAGATAGTTCTTGTTCTGGCGCAGCTTGAGACCGCCATACACGCTGAACTGCGACCGCGTATCGCGGTAAAGCAGGCGGGTGGCCTTCAGTCCGAAACTGCGCGAGTTTCCGGCGGACTGGTATTGCCCGTAGCGGGTCTTGAGCAGATTGCGATAGGTACTGTAGCCGGTCTGAAGATCCAGGCGCGTACGCCCCAGCGGCACGCTGTACATCAGATCGTAATTGCGCTCGGCGTCATGGCCGGCGTCGCGATAGTAGCGGTTGCCGATATACAGGCCCAGCGTGTCGTTGAGGCCCAGCAGGTCGTTGGCCGTCACCGAGGCGTTGTACTTGTAGCGGCCGTTCTCGGGCGTGCCGGGGCCGGAATTGTCCATGCCCAGCGAGACGCGGGGCAGCGCGCGCCGCTGCAATTGCAGATCGAGATAGGAATAGCCGTATTCGTCCGCGGGAACGATGGTGATGTTGCCGGTCTTGCCGCCATTGTTGATGTTGTAGATCGCCTGGTCGATATCGAATACGTTCAGCACCTTGTCCTGCCAGCCCGGCATGGCCGAGAACACCATCATGCGGTCGCGTGTCCCCTCCAGCGGCTTGCCGTCGATCAGCCATCCCTTGATGCGGCCCCACTCCACCTTCAGCTTGAGCACGCCATCCACCACGCCTGGCGGCACGAACGTCACGATGCTGGTCGCGTAGCCGCGGTCGTACAGGGCCGCGCTCAATGCCTTGACCAGCAGGAACAGCTGCTCGTTGTCCAGCGGGCGGTTCAGGTAGTCCTGAACCAGCGGCGCGGGGTCGAACAGCCGGCCCTCGACGCCGAAGTCCAGGTCCACGGCATGTACCGTCACGGTGTGGCCGGACGTAGCGTCCGGCTTGCGCGCCGGCGCAGCGGCCTCGGACTGCGGATTCAATTCCACCGGAGGCCGCGTCAAGGCGCGCTCGATATCGCGCTGCAGCTGCTCCTTGCGCTGGCGATCGTCGATACGGTTGAGGTCGCGCGCGCCCGGCAGCAGCTGCGCCTGCGCACAGGCGGCCACGGCGAACAGCAGGCCTGCCCGGACCAGCGCCCGACCAACCAGGCCCGGCCGGAAACGGTTCGTTGCGTCAGTCATAGTTCAAGGTCACGGCGTAGGTGACGGACAGCTTGCCCGCCGAGGTTGAAGTGGAGGTCTGGTAGTACTGCGCCTTCATGGGCAGCGAGAACGTCGCCGACTCAGTCTGCTGCGCCTCGGGCAAGGCGATCTTGCCCTGCAGGCCCAGCTTGACCGGCTGCTGCGTCTTGCCGTTGATCAACTGGACGCCTACGCCGCTGGCCATGCCGGCCGCCTGGCCGGTCGCCGGCAACGCCACGCCGTCTACGCCGGTCTGCGTCTTCGTCGCGCTCATGTACACCGATACCTTTGGCCAGCCATAGCACCAGAACGGCATCTGGAAATCGGTCATCCCCAGGGTCGTACCGACGCCGGTCAACGCGGAACGCTGGATGATGGGCAGGCTGACCGTCTGCGAGGTATAGCGGCAGGTTTTCAGGTCGATGGTGCTGGTGGCGACGTCGGTGTCGATGGTCCCCTGCGCCAGCACGCGCTCCTGGCTGGTCCCGCGCATGAAAACCCACTTGTAGGTGAACAGGTTCGGAAACTGCGACAGCACCAGCTTGCGCGGCCGCTTGAGTGGCCCGACCTTGATCGCCTGATAGCGAACCTCCGCGTTGTCGCCGTTGATGGTGAGCACGTCGAAAAGCACTTCGCCTTTCTGGGGATACAGCCACTGCCGTTCGCCGACCTTCTGCATCGGCGAACTGCCGAAATCGATATAGATGGCGATGCCGGTCTCCTCCGTGGAGCCGGACGGCAAGTCGACCACGATGCCCGGATGGCCATAGGACTGCGGCCGGATCTTGTAGTTACTGCCCAGTTCCAGCACGATGTCGACCGGTTCGCCGTCATGGTTGTCGCTGAGGTCTTCCTTGATGTCGTCCGGCACCTTGCAGCTCTTGGACAGCAGGGACCGCCCGACCACGGGCTTGCCGATCAGCGTCCCATCGGGTGTCTGGTCGGAGATGAGCGAGGCGCTCGACCAGAAATGCAAGCCTAGCGCCCGGCCGCAGTCCACCGGCGGATCGACGGCCATGGCGGGCTGCACGGCCAGGCCTGCCCAGACGGCAAGCGCGGCCCCGCAGAAGGAAATTACGCGCGCGGGCACGGCGGCCCGGCGGTCAGCGAATATCTGGCTCATGATCTTTACCCGAAATGGAGATAGCTGATGGCTGCGCCACGACCTGGCCCGCCGCCCGCGCACCACGTTCGCCGCCGCCTTGCGGCGCGCACGCCAGCGCAATGCGCGGCAGGCCATGCACGGCTTGCCCGGCCGATTTCAAGTCGTACGTGGCGCGGCATATCGAACCGTCTGCGCGCGTCACCTCCAGCGTGCCCGATGCCGACACGCCTCTGACCAGCGCGCTTGCGCCCTGGCCGGCCACGCCCACCACCTTGCCGGCGCCGTCGCGCACTTCGGTGCCGAATACCAGCGCGCCTTCGCTGCCGGGTTCGGCAACCAGCATGGCGGCGACGTCATGGCGCGTCGGAAAGCGCAGCGCCACGACGGCGCCCGCCCGCGGGATGACTTGCTCCACCGTGGACTCCAGCTGAACGTCCAGGGGCAGGTCCTGCGGAGACAGTTCGACCTCGTTGAGGGAATACGGCGTCAGCGACACCAGCCCATAGCCGCTGCGGTCCACGGCGGCGTTGCGCGTATTGACGACCTTTGCGCCTGCCGCCGCCTCGGCCTGGATCAGGCCGATGGTGCCCGCCTGGTACTGGCCGAAGGTCACGCCGCCCGCGTGCGCCACCAAGCCGCCGCTGCCGTTGATCTGGTACTGGCTGTAGCTGCGCCCATGGGTGAGCTGTCCGCTTACCTCCCCGTACGTGCCTGACCAGGAGCCGTTCAACGCGTACTGCGCGCTCGTGCCGGCGCGCTGCACGCCCAGGCCATAGGTGTACTGATCGCGCTCGCCCGACATGCCGCTGTAGTTGACGCTTTGCTGTACGGGCGCCGAGCCGGTACGCGCCAGCGATCCCGTCACCACGCCGCTGGAGGTCGCGCCATAAAGCGGAATGGACAGATTCAGCATGACCTGATGCTCGGTGCTGCGACGATTCTCCGTACGCGAGACATCCAGGTTCACGCCTACGCGGCCGACCTGGGTCGAATAGCCCAGCTGGGTCTGCTGGTCGACCCGCGACGAACCCCAGTAGGTCCGCCGCAGCGCCGACACGTACAGGCTGCCGTATCCACCCAGCGGTTGGCTCAGCGTGACGCTGAAATCGCCGCGCGGCCGCTCGCGGCCCAGCAGCGAATAGAGTCCGAACCGCCCGTTGCGCCCGTTCGTCTCGACCGGGCCGGCATTGACCGCATCGGCGAAATTCCAGAACCCGCTCGACGAGTAGCGCAGCGTAGCCAGCCGGATCGCCGTGTTGGTGCCGGACAAGGTCTTGCTGTAGGAGAACCGCAGGCTCGACCCGTTGGCATTGCCGGTGGTGGACAGCTGGCTGCGCGACAGCGTGGCGTCCGCCGCCATTGCCCCCCAGGGCGTGTTCCAGCTCAGGCCGGCCAGGCCGGCCTGGTACGCCTGGGCGATCAGCAGGCCGCCGTACAGGTTGACGCCGTCGGCCACGCCATGGCGGCCCGTCAGCTGGGTCACCCAGGGACGGTCCTGCCCATCGTTGCGATAGTTGCGATAGCGCCCGGCGCTGAACGACCACTGCGTCTGGCCCGGCAGGATCAGGCGCACCGCGCTGGCGTACGGCACGGTGAACGTCTGGACCGCGCCATTCGCCTCGGTCACCACCACCCGCAGGTCGCCGCCATACGAGGCCGGACTGTAATCGTCGATCGCGAACGGCCCGGGAGGCACGGCGTCCTGGAAAACCAGCACGCCGGCCTGATACACCTTGACGTTGGCCCGAGTGCGCGCAACGCCGCGTATGGTCGGCCGGTACAGGCGCTCCGAGTACGGCAGCATGGCGGTATCGCTGCCGACCAGCATGCCGCGCATCGAGTACGGCGCGAAGTACTCGCCGCTGGAGAACACGTCGCCGAACACCAGGCGCGCCCGCCAGGACGGGATATCCGTCTGCAGGCTGGTGCGCTGGCTGCGGCGCGTGAAGCGGCCCTGGCCCCATCCCAGCGTCGAGCTGTTGCGCAGGTACCAGCCCTTGAAATTGAACCCGCTGTAGAGGTTCAGGTCCAGCCGCCGCCCCGCGCGCAAGCCGCCGATGTAATCGGCATAGTTGTACTGGTATCCCAGGCGGAACGCAGTAATGCCGCTATCCCACTCATCGGGCGAGATGTCGCGCCGGAAGCGGTTGATCGTATAGGCTTGCGGAATGCTGACTTCCAGGCGGTTCTCGCCGAAATCGAACGACTCGCGGCTATCCGGGAACAGCTTGCCCAGCACCTCGCAGCGCCCGCTGGATTTGAGGTCGGCGACCAAGGCCGGATCGAGCGCGCGCAGCCGGACCTGCATCGCTTCCAGCTGGCCATAGGTGAAACACGCCACCGCCGGCGCCGTCTTCAAGCCCTGCCCGGACGTCTGCGCCGCGACGAATCGAACCTGCTGCCGGATCAGCGGATAGTTGTTGGCGTAAATGTCGACGATGTAGTTGCCCGGCCGCAGCGCGTTGCTGTAGTTGAATCGGCTCAGATCCGCGCCATTGGCGCCGCCCCACAGCATGGCCGAGTCGAAGTTGACCGCCGCCTGCATATCCGGCGCGGATTCGCCCTTCGCCGCGGCGGCGAAGGCAAGGCTCATCGCGAGAATCAGTGGTATCTGTTTCATGATTCAGCGTCGGTTTCGGCAACGTCCCCATGACGCGCGCCAGTCCCGGTGCCCCCGTCTTGTCAGTCCGCTATGGCCGCCTGATATGGCGTCACGCCGCCGAAGTCGTCGATGGCCCAGTACTGCACCGACTTGGCCCCCGTCCCTTTCAGGCGCAGCTCGTCCGAGGAAAGCGGCGCCAGCATCCACGGCGTCTTGCTGCCGTGCGCGCCGTTCTCGCCCACCTCCAGCTTTTGCAGGTTCACGTAGTACGGCGTCGGGTTGTGCACCTCCAGCACGCCGTTGGGCTTGCGCTTGAAGGTCAGGTCGGCGGCGGCCGTCAGCGGGTTGCCGGACAGGCCCTTGGGCCGATAGAACAGCTTCAGGCGCGAGCGGATGGTCAGCTGCAGGACCCCGTGGCCTTCCTCGGGCGTCGCCTTGGGCGGCACTTCGAGAACGTTCAGCCAGAAGACCGATTCGCGGTCGGACGGCAGCGTCTTGCCATCCGGGTAGCCATTGAAGAAAATGCGCAAGGTCTGCCCCTTGCCCGGGTCCACCCGCGCCAGCGGAGGCGTCAGGAAGAACGGCACCTGGACTTCGTCCGGCTTCGCCTCGGCATTGCCGTCATCGATCCATGCCTGCATCAGCGCGGGGGCCTGCCCCTCGTTGCTCATCTTCACCGTGGTCTCGGGCGAGCCCGCGTTGTAGATCACGCGCGTACCCGTGATGACGAGGCTGGCCCGGGCGGCCGGCGCCAGGCTCGCCAGCATGGCGGCGCCCAGCGCCGCGACGCCCAGCCGCCGGCGCCAGCGCGCCATGCCGCCTTGCCGCTTTACCGTAAATGCAGGCGTAAACCATCCCTGGGGCCGGCTCTGCGCGAGCGCCCCGTCACAAGCGTATGTATTCATGATTCAAGAATCGCGGCCGTTCGTAGCTATCGATGCTTTGCATGCATCAAGCCGGCGCTGCGACCGAGTGAAAAGAAAGAAATGGAAAACAAGAATCTCGTGACAAGCCGACCATCCCGTACCGGGGCCCCCCGCAGTGGGTGACCCCTCTTTCACGGGCTACGGATACATCACGGAGAACCCCACCTGACTGCGGAGATTCCCCGCAACAATGGAACCAGCGCCCGAACGGATGTAGCATGCCAGATAGCGCAGGGTCGCCCCGTACGTCGACGACCCAGCCGTCTGCGATACCAGAAACGTCTGAGCAGCCTGCGCACCCTTGTTGCGGCCCAAATGAATGGCGGAACCATCCAGATTGGCTTGCACGTTGTCGGCTTTCGTCTGCGGTACCTGTTCGACGCCCTGACTATCGGCCCGATACGCAAACAGGTTTCCCGACGTATAGTCAACCGTGCCACCAGATTCGAAGAACAATCCCACTTGCTGACCATTCAATGCCTGCGGACACTCGGTCAGTTTCACGTCAAAAACTGTCCCGCCTGCCGTCGACCCTACGTCCTTGAGCGCGGTACGCGAAATGGTCGGCAATTGCACCGCTATCCGGCATTGGCCGGCGCATGAGAACCCTGCGAATCCCCATGCGCCGAGCCGGCGGCAGGCCGCGACTACCTATTTGTTGGTTTCATAGAAGACCCGGTAGTTCTTGCCGCCGATATCCTCGACCCGCAGGCGGAAGGTCTGCTCCAGGCCCAGTGTCGTCTTGGTGGACAGCACCTTGCCGTTGAGCTTCATCAGATCCTCGCGCCGGTTGATCGTATACGTCTGCGGCTTGCCGTTCTCGTCGGTCAGCTTCACGGTGACCGGCTTGGGCAGCTTCCCGCCAGGCAGGCTCTTGGTGTTGTTGATGTCACTCGCTTGCCGCTGCAAGACCTGCACCTGCTGTTGCACCACGTGGCGCCCGCTCAAGGGCGTCGTTTTGCCCGGCTTCGGACGCTCGGCCTTGGGCTTGGGCTTGGGCTTCGGTGCAGGCGCGGGCTGCTTGGCCACCGGGGCCGGCTTGGGCGGCGCACTCTGCACCTGCACCGTCGTGACCGTAGCCTTGCCCACCTCAGCCACGGGGCCGGGGGTCGCCTTCTGTGGCTTGACCGGCGGCAGCGGCTGGGCGGTCTCCACAACCGGCGGCGGCGCTTTCGTCACCTTCGCCACCGGCAGCGGCTTGGGCAACGGCTTGGTGGTTTCGGGCTTCACCGGCTGCACCGTCTCCACCTTGGCAAGCTGGGGCTGGACCGCCGGCGTCGTCACCTTCTCGGCCACCACCGGCCGGGGCGGAAGCGGCTGAGCCGTTTCAACCTTCGGCCGCGGCACGACTTCCACCTTGGCGACCTCCACCTTGGGAGGCGTCACCGGCACGACCTGGGCCGCCACCGGCCGAGGCGGAAGCGGCTGAGCCGTTTCGACCTTCGGCCGCGGCACGACTTCGACCGTGGCCACGGACACCGGCGGCGGCGAACTGACCTCGACCGTCGCGCGGATCGGCTGCGGCGACGCGGGCGGCGTGGTGGGACGGCTAGGCGGTCCATCCACGACATCCGGCGTCGGCGTCTCCACCGGGCGGACCTGGTTCTTCTTCTTCAGTGACTTGCCAGCCACCGAGAATTCCGACCCGCCTCCGGCCCAGTGCTTGTTGCGCTGAACGACCGTGGCCTGCGCGGCGTCCTGATTGAGGGTACCCTTGACGCCGCCGCCGACCTGCAGGCGCGCGGGATCCTTGGTTTGACCGACGTCAATCGTGGCGCGCTGCTCGGCCTGATAATCCTCTCCGGCCACCCTGCCGAACGCCACGCCCACGGTGGGCGCCAGCGTGGTCGACGAGATGCCCACGTTCAGGCCGCCGCTGCCGCCGTCCTTGTCGCGGTAGTCTTTCAGGTTCTGCGCGTTGACCGCGCCGTCGACCTTGAGATTGCCCTTGCCCGACAAATCGGCAATGGTCGCGCCGGTCAGGTTGGCGTCGCCTTTCACATGGCCCGTCAACCCGTCGCTGGCAACGACACCCGCCGCCCCGTCATTGGTCAGGCGCGAATTGTCGTGTTCCGTATTGAAATTGAAGCCGGCAGACCCCACGGGCGCAACCAACGTGCGGTTCTGAATCGCCACCCCTGCCGAGGCGTCCCAACCGCCACCGCTGGAGTTGTAGTTGCGTTCATCCTGCTTGCTGGTCGCATTGATATCGCCCTCGACATCCAGGACAACATGCTTACCCCGCACGCGGGACCCGGAAAGGTTCAGATCCTTGCCTGCATCGATCGACACGTTCGCCGCATCCACCGAGGTTCCGGCATAGGTCTTGCCGGTTTCGTTGGTAATCTGATGCGACGTCCCCATACCCGCAGTCAACCCCAGGCCAACGGCGCCCTGCACGGCGTTGGCGCCAAGGTTCGCGTCGGCGGAGGCGTGGAAGTTGTGGCTCTCCGAGTACGATTCGAAGGTCGATTCGGCCGCCATGAGGTTCACGCTCTTCGCTGCCTTCAAGCTGACCTGGTCGCCACCGCCGAACTTCGCGCCCACCAGCGTCGCATCGCCCTCGGTGGCCTCGATGGACAAGTTTCCGCCCAGATATTGGGTATTCTGCGAGGTGGAGCGGCTGTGGCTGCTGTCGAAGTCGGCGCTGATTCCGGCACTCAGTGCCACCGCCGCCGTGTCGGCGGTTACCAGTTGCGTGGCCTCCGCGGCGACTTGCGCAGCCATCAGCTCGCCGCGGATCTCGCGGCCGTCCTCGACATTCTGCGCCACGCTGTCGCCCAGGCGCGTGGCGGCCGTCAGCAGGCTGGAACGGGCACTGGCCGTCGATGCCACCTCCACGCTCCAGCCGGAGCTCTGGCTCGTCTGCTCGCTGACGTACTTGGTGGACTCGACCTTCTTGGCGCGCATGCGCAAGGCCTCCTCGGTCCCGGCGTTCCCCTTCGCGGCGCCGCCGTACCGGTTCCGGTTGATGTCGGCGCCGCCGATATCCAGGACATTGCCAGCCTCGACGGAGCCTCCACCGAAATTGAGGTTCGCGTTGCGATAGGACTTTTCGGTTTCCGAGGACTGTTCGTGCGATGCCCGATAACCTACCTTGACTTCAGCGCCCGCGGTCATACCGCGGCCGGCGTGCGCTTCCAGACCGCTTTCGCTGCCCAGGCTGAAGCCCGCCTCGTAGCCGCCCGCCCCCACCTTGGCACCCAGGGACAGTTGGCGCACATCCTTCTCATGCTCGGCGTGCGCGAAATCCGCGGCGGCCTTGAACCTCGCGTCGCGGGCCACGGACAGGTCCGTATGCGCGGCATCGACCGAACCGCCTTCGATCTCCAGGTTCTGCATCTTTCCTTCCAGCGTACCGGCTTCGATGCGCGTACCGTAATGGTTCGCGTGTGCCGACTGGTTGGTTTCCGTCGTCGACGACAGGATGGCGAACAGGCTGCCCAGCGGCGTCGAGCTCTTGTTCTCGTAGCTGGACCCCGCCTCGTACACGCCGCCCAACTTGACGTCATCGACATCCAGCTTCACCTTGCCGCCCTTGAGCGTCGCACCGGCCGTCTCCAGGCGCTTGGCCTCGATATGCAGCTGGCCGCCTTGCGCATCCAGGGCGCCGTCGCCGCGCGCCGCCAGCCTGCCCTTGTCGTCGTAACGCATCGAGGTCGCGACCTTGACCGTGTCGGCCTTGAGCCTGACATCCTTGCCGCGCAGCTTGCCGCCCTCGATGCCGATATCCCGGCCTGAGACGTCGACCTCGTCATCGGCCTCGATGCCGCCGCCCGCCCCCTTGCTGTCGGCCACCACGACCTTGCCCTTGCCCGCGTCCACCTTGACGCTCCTGCCCTGGATCAGCCCGTTGACCGAACTGACGTCATGGCCGTCCGTATTGACAGTTACGTCGCCGCCGGAGGCAATCAGCGCCCCGCCGCCGGCGTACTGATCCATGATGCCCTGGCGCGTCGCCTCGGTCAGGTACAGCCGGGGAGCGAGAACCTTCTGGCCGTCGATCACGGTATCCACGTACCAGACGAAATCGCGGTCGGCCTGCTTGAGCTGCTGCGCGGTCGGCGCGACACCCACCTTCAGGCCCAGCGCCTTGCCGACCGTCCCGGCCGAATCCATCAGCTTGGCCACCAACGCGACACCGCGCACGGGCAGGCGGCTTTCATAGCCGCCCAGGGCGCGCCGCACCTGCTCGCGCACCAGCGTGGTATCGAAATAGTTGTCGCCCGCCACCCGCGCGGCGCGATCGGGCTTGTAGCCGATCTGCTCGAAGAAATAACGCGAGCCGTAGAATTTGCTCTGGTCGATAAACTTGATGCGGGTTTCGAACAGCGGCCGCGGCAACGCGACGGCTGGCGGCGCGACCCGGACCGTCGCGACAGGCTGGTCGACCTGGTCCCCCGTGACAGGCTCCACGCCGACATCGGCCGCCCCGACGGCCGGCGCCCCGACGGCCGGCGCCGCGACGGCGCTCGGCCCGGCGAGCCCGGCGTCGGCCACCTGCGCATTGCGCCTGCCGGATACCTCCAGCCCTTGCGCCGCGTCCAAGCTGGCCAGGGAAGCGAGCGCATCGGCGCTGCCCAGCCCTCGCGCATCCACCATGCCGTCGGTCTCCGGCGCTTGCCTGGCCTGGCGCGCCAGCGCCGGCCCGGCGGCGCCGTCGGCAAGGGATGTCTGAGCCGCCCCGATCCGCGTGAAAATATGCGGATTCACGAGCACGGCAGCCAGCGCATCGTCGATATCCAGCCGCTTTTCCAGCCCCACGTCGCGCAAGGCGTCGAACGAGCCGCTCACCGAAGTCGCCGAATGTGCGCCGATTTTCAGGCCTTCCGGCCGGCCGCGATTCTGCGCGGCGTTCTCGCCGTTGTGGATCGCCCCGTTGGACAGGGTCAAACCGGCGCCGGCGGCCAGCACGGTTTGTTCCTTGGGATAGAACGCGATTTCCGCGCCGCGCTTGCCCGCCTTGAAATCCTTCCAGCGCTGCATCAATTGGGAGTGACCCAGCGCGCGCCAGTCGGCGCCCAGCGCCGCCGACAGCGCCTTGGCCAGCGTGACCCGGCCAGGCTGGATCGCCTGCAGCCGCACCGCGTCGATCTGCGACTTGTAGCGCTGGGCGACCTTGTCCGTCTCTGCGTCGATGGTCGCCTGGTCGGCCTGCTTCGCATAGACCGTTCGCAGATCCGCGGCGAACTCCTGGATGATGCCGTCGACCTCCTTGGTCTCGGCATCCATGCCGCCCAGGGCCTTACCATAACGTTGGCCCAGCTGATCATGGACGCGCCGAGTAGCCTCGCCGTAAGCCTCCACGGCCTGGACGGCCATCTTCGCCTTCTCGTACTCGCCTTGCAGCTTCTTGTACTCGCCAAAGATCTTCCGGCCTTCGGCCGACTCCAGCGTATGGCCACGCAGGTCGAGTTCGGGAGCCTTGGGCATCGGCGGCGCAGTGGGAGCCGGCTTGGCCTGGTAGCCCAGGTCGAGGTTCTTCAGCGTATTCACCGACCATTCGGTGTAGGTCTGATACAGCCCCCAAATGTACTCGTAGCGATTCTGGTCCAGCAGATAATCCAGGAGTTCATACGTGGACTGGAAGTTCCAGGTCGCCGGAGACAAGCCGGCACGATTGTCCAGGGCAGTCAGGCTCACCGGAAGAGGCGTCTTGAAATACTCCATGGCGGACACGGTGCGCACCACCGACCGGTTGTCCACGTCGCCGCCGATGTGGCCATGGCCGCCCGCCTGGATCACGCCTTCATTGAGCAGATGGCGATGTTCGTCCTTGCGCGCCCCGGCATTCAGATAGAGATCCTTGCCGACCTCGATGAGCGACTGCTCCGCCGTCAGATCACCGCCATACCACGGCGCGGCGATGGTTCCCGCCTTCTTCCCATTGCCGGCGCGCAACCAGTAGTTGACATAGCCGATACCGCTCCAGCGGCCGTGCTCGCCTCCCCCGACGTCCTGCACGCCTTTGCGTTGCACCTCGCCGCTCAGTTTCGCGGTGTTCTCGATGCGCGGCGCATCCAGGTGCATGTCCTCGCCCGCGCGAATGCGGCCCAGCTTGTTGAGCAAGGCAACGGCCGCCGTCAGCCGGGCGTTGCCGCCCGCCTCGATCAGCGCGGCCCGTTTATTGGTGATGTTCTGCGCCTTGACGGTCAGCTCCCCGGCGGCCCACAGCAGCGCGTTCGCTTCGTTGGCCACGTTGCCGTGCGCCGAACTCAGCGTCAGGTCCTTGCCGACGACGATGGCCTGCTTGTTGTCGATATTTTCCTGCACCTCGGCGATCAGGCTGCCGGGATTGCCGGTCTCGATTTCGGTGGTCAGCGACTTGGCCTTGACGCGTAACGTCCCCTCCGCCACCGGCAGGATATGATCCTGGTCCACCACCAGATCGCGCTGCGTGCCTTGCGCAAGCGTCAGCGTCGCGTCATGCTCGGCGTAGAGGGATCCCGTGTTGGTGAAATCCGCCACATCCAGAGCGATGTCGTTGCGCGCATCCACGCGCCCGGTGTTCTCCAGCTTGGCGCTGTTGATGATATGGATGTCGTGCCCGGCTACGACCTGGCCCGTATTGCGCAGGTGCGGCGCCTTCAGCGTGGCGTCGTGGCCGGCGGCCATGGTTCCGCTATTGTCGATACGCTGGGCCTGCACCGTGAAATCGTGGCCTGCCTTCAGGCTGCCCCGGTTGTCCGCCTGCCCGCTCGCCGTGACCGTCAGATCATGCTTGGCGTCGAGAACCCTGCCATTGCTGAACTGTTCCGTCTTGATGACGATGTCCTTGTTGGACTCCATCTTGCCTTCGTTATCGAATCCTCCGCGCGAGGTAACAGTGATATCCTTGCCGGCCGTGAACGTGCCGGGATTGGAAACGCTGGCGGCAACGATCGTGGCGGCCTCCTTGACCTGCATCTTGCCCGCGTTGCGCGCGGCCCCGGAAGTCGTCAGCGTGGCGCTCTTGGCCATGACCTCGGCCCCGGTCTCGTTGTCGAACGACGCCGCCGTTACGGTCACGCCCTCGCGCACTTTCAGATTGCCGGTATTGGACACCGCGCCGCCGGCGTTGACCTGCAACGGCCCCATCAGGCGAATCTTGTTGGAGAAACGGGTGTCGTGCCGCGAGGTCAGGTTCGCGGCGCCTCCGCGCTGGGTGACCTGCGCCGCCAGCGCGATGGCGTCGGCCGAGACGGTGTAATCGCCCTGTATCGAAACCTCGCCGTGCTCGGCATAGCGCCCGGCCACCGTGACCTGCGCGCCGCCCTTCTTGATATCCAGGCTTCCCGCGTTGTCCCAGCTTGCCACGTCGACGCTCAGCTTGTTCGCGCTGGTCGTCGCCTTTGCGCCGGCGGTGACGGTCGGAGACCCGCCGCCCTTGCCGGCGATCTGCATCTCGCCTTTGGTGGCCATGACGCCGTCGTGCACGATGGCCTCGGCAGCCTTGACCACCAGGGCGCCGGCCGTGCCCGCCGGAGCCTGGCTCTGGAAGGTGCCCCTGTTCTCGATGCGCTGCGCCTCGATGCGCTGGGTGCCGTCCGAGCCGACCAGGAACTCGTTCGTCAAGGCGCCGCCCACCTCGAGCACGCCCTGCTTGCCGGCCGAGATGTAGCCCTTGTTGACCAGGTTGCCAGTCGTGCGCACGGTGACGCTGGCGCCATTCTCCTTGTTGCGGCCGTTGCCGATACCGCCGGCATGGCTGACCAGCTCGCCGGCCTCGACCACGATCGGACCGCCATCGGCCACGAGCGCGGCGTCGGACACAACCGATTCGTCCTTACGCGCTTCGCCCGTGACCGCGTCGGTGATCTGCGGACGTCCGTCCACGACGTCGATCTGGCGCCCGGACATGGTTTCGTTGTTGTCGTTGACGGCCCGCAACGTACCATTGAGAAACAGCTTCTTCGCGACCTTCACCGACACCGCCGGCTTGCCCTTGTCCCCTTTGGCAGCCAGCACGCTCTGGCTGATCTTGCTCTCGATGGTGGAATGCTCGAGCACGGCCGAATCGGCCGATATGGTGACCGTCCCGTTCTCGGTCAAGGCATCGTTGCGCAACAGCAAGGTGCCGCCCTTCGCATCCATGATGATGTCGCCCTGGGCCAGCACGCCCTGATGCGGATCGCCGCGCCCGACCGTGACATTGCCCTGGGCGCGGACCACCACGCTGCCGGGCGTGAAGAAATCCTGCCGCAGCGCGCGGCGCGCCCGCCGTGGCGAGGCGGTCTCGACAGCGCCTGCCTTCAGCGCGCCGATGCCGACCGAACCGGTGCTGTCGATGCGTGCCCGGCTAGCGCTGGCTCTGTCTACGGTGACGCCCTGGCCCGAGAGCTCCAGCGCCCCTGCGACTTCCGCCGCCGCCAGGCTGAGGGCCCCGCCGGCGGCGGCCTGAAGGCCGCCATCGCTCTTAACCGACCCGAGCTCCAGCTTCTGCTGCGCGCGCGCCTGCAGATCGCCGGTCGTGTCGACGATACCCAGCGTCATGGAGCGCCCCGCTTGCAGATCGGCGCCTGCATCGCTCACCAGCTTCGCAACGCGCACGTCTCCCGTGCCATTGACGTCCACCGCCCCTACGGCGGCCAACGTGCCCAGGTCCAGGTGCTCGCCGCCCTGCACATGCAGCGTGCCGCTAGCCTTGGCCGATTGCAGCGCCACGCCGGCGCCTCCGTCCAGGGCCAGCGCGCCGCGCGCCTGCACGGCGCCCAGATCGAGCTGGCGGCCGCTCGACACATGCAGACCGCCCCCGCTGGTGGCGGCCGTTACGCGCACCGCATCCTTGCCGCTGACCCGAACGTCGCGATTGGCGTGCAGCGAGTTCGCCGCCACCGTGGATCCGCCGCGCACGTCGATCGAACCGGCGGCCTCCACCGCGCCCAGCGTGGCGCCGCCTTCCGCCCCCAGCGAAATGTCGGCAAGACTGCGGGCGTGATCGACCCTGACCGCATCGCGCCCGGACACGCTGATCGCGCCGTCGGAACCGAGGGAGTCCGCTCCGACCGCGCCCCAGCCTTCGAGCCCGATACCGCTCTTGGCGGAAACCTTGCCTACATCCAGCGCGCCGTGCGCCGAAATGGCGACCCTGGACGCGCTGTTGACGCTCTGAACCGACACGCGTTCGCCGCCCGTCACGGAGATGTTGTCCAGCGACTTCAACTCGGCCACGGTCGCCGCGCGCGCGGCCGATACCGTCAGCTCGCCCTTGGCCGCGAGACTGCCCAACGCAGCCTGCCCGTCGCTGGAAACCCGCAATTGCCCGCCCGCGTGCGCGCCATCCAGTCGCACGGCATCGCGGCCGTTCACGGTCATGGCACCGGCCGATTTCAGGAACCCGGCCTGCAACGCGTCGCCCGCCTGCAGCGCAAGGTCGGCGGCAGCCGCGACGTCTCGCACCGTCATGGCGCCCGCGCTGGTGGCGCGGACCTGCCCATCCGACTGGACATCGCCCAGGTTGACGGCGCCGCCGCCGCTGACGGTGACGGCGCCACGGCTGCGCATATCCTTGGCCGACACGCTGCCGCCTGCCTGGACGCCGATCGCACCGAGGGCCGTCATGCTATCGATCGACAAGGCGCCGTGCGCGGAGACCTTCACATCGCTATCGCTGCGCGCACGGCCGATATTGACGCGCCCCTCGCCGGAGATATCCGCGCCGCGCGCTGCGCTCAGGTCGTGCAGATCCACCTGGCCGCGCCCGCGCACGCGCAATTCCGCGTCGCTGTTCGCGTTGGCCACGCTGACCGCCTCTCCACCCTGTACGCCGATGGCGCCCTTGGACTGCAGGTTGCGGGCCGCCAGCGCTCCTGCGGCAACCACGGTCATGCCGCGTGCGCTCGAAGCGTCATCCAGCGCGACCTCCCGCTGCCCACGCACCTCAAGTTGGGCACTGGAGACCAATTGCTTCGCCCGCAGGTTTCCGCCAGCGCTTACCGACAGCGCACCGTCGCTCGCAACCGAACCCAGCGTGACGGCCTGCTTGCCGTCCACGTCCAGTCGCCCCGTCGCCGACAGCTTGCCCGCCTTGAGGGCGCCGCCGGCACGCACCGACAGCGCATTGCTGCTGGCCGACCCCAGCGCGACGGCCTGCTTGCCATCCACGTCGACCCGTCGCGTCGCCGACAGCTTGTCCGCCTTGAGGGCGCCGCCCGCGTTCACGGACAGCGCCTGACGGCTGCTCGCCGCGCCAAGCTGGACGGCCTGGCGGCCCGACACCAGCAACGTCCCCCCGGCATTCAACAGCGTGGCCTGTACCTTGCCGCCGCCTTGCACCGCGAGGTTTCCAACGCTGCTGGCCGACGCGATCTTCACCGCCCCGCCGCCCGCGACGTTCACCGCCCCCCCCCCGGAGGCCAGTTTGCCGGCCGACACGACCCCCGCGCCCTTGAGGCTGAGCGGGCCGCGCTGGACCGTGGCGTCGCCCAGCGCGATTTCGCCCTGCGACGACACGGTGATGGCCGATGGCGAGGACAGGCTGCCGAGCTGGCGCACGCCCAGGCCTGAATCGCTGGACACCAGCGTGATGTGCTTGCCGTACATGGCGCCCGCCGCCGTGCCGTCAATCGCGTAGGCGCCCGCGGCGGCGCCGCGCGCGCCTGCGGCGATCGGCGTGGCGCGGCGGGTTGCGTGGTCGTACCGGTTGGCGCCGGCGATCACCGCGATGTCGGCCAGGGGCTTGCCCTGCTTGCTCGACACGGCACCCTGCAGCTTGACCAGGCGCGCCACCACGTCGAAATAGCCCAGGCCGGTGGCATTGACGCCGCCTCGTTCGATCGTGACGGTGCCCTGTTGGACATCAAGGCCGATGCGGCCGCCGTTGACGCTGGGACGCCCCGTCGTGAGCGTCAGGTTGCTGGCGTTGAGCGTGCTCAGGCCGTTGACGCTGATGCCGTTGGGGTTGGCGATGATGAGGTCGGCGCCCTTGCCATAGACTTCGAGCGTACCGGCCAGGCGGCTGGGCGAAGTGTCCGTGACTTCGGCAAGAATGGCCGAGGCCTGGCGAGTCAGGTTGGGGTTCTTGGTCAGCGCCCCGCCGATCCTGGACACGCCGTCGGTCAGGCCGTTGTTGAAGACCACGCCAGGGTTGGCGACGTTGAACTGCTGGAACTTGTTGTGCGAGACGCCGCCGGAATTTGGGTCGGCGATATTGACAACGGGAACCTTGTTCCCGCCCTGCAGCACCTGTGTCTGCCCCTGAGGAACCAAGCCCTGGGCGTGCGTTACTAACGGAAGACCCGTACACGCCAACATCAGGGCCCAGGCCAGCGCATTGGGCGCTACGGACAGGCTCGTGGCGCGGGCCCCACTTCGCGCTTGACCACGCGTGCGCCCACAGAAGGTGTTTCCGACGGTGCAATGCTCGCTCACGGGAACAAGCATGCCGCGAACATGGCTGAAGACCAGCCTGTACAGGTTCGTGTTCATATTCCGACCAGCGAAGTGAAGTAATCGGCAGAATCCGTTATCGGCCTGCTCGTTTTAGGTTTTGAAATCCAGTGCCATAGTCTGGATAAACCTCAGCACTTCGTCAGTCAGTAATGATCCCGTCCATCAATGGATATTTATACAAGACTTGTAGGAAATTTCTTAGTCAAACCATCAAACCCTGTCCGGCACGTATAGGCGTGCGCCGACAACCCGCTCCCCGGCCCGCCGCGGGTGCCAGCGCGGGAATTCAGACTTTTCCTATTTTGGTATAGGATACTGTTTAGCAGCACTCATGCCCGTATCGTTGCTTGCTGACGTATAGGAGAATGTGAAATTTCGCAGCCATTCCTTTGACGCATCAATGACATTACGCGTTGCAGGATTTTTTTCTCGCCACGAAACTCAAAGCATATTCTTCTTATCATGTACAACAAAGTCCTCATCATTGACGATCACCCTGTACTGAGATTCGCCGTCCGGGTCCTGATGGAAAAGGAAGGATTCGAAGTCATCGGCGAAACCGATAACGGCATTGACGGGCTCAAGATCGCCCGCGAGAAAATTCCCAACCTCGTCGTACTCGACATCGGCATTCCCAAGCTGGACGGGCTGGAAGTCATCGCCCGGCTGCAATCGCTGGGGTTGCCGCTGCGCGTGCTGGTGCTGACCGGCCAGCCGCCTTCGCTGTTCGCCCGCCGCTGCCTGAACTCCGGCGCCGCAGGCTTCGTGTGCAAACACGAGAACCTGCACGAGGTCATCAATGCCGCCAAGGCGGTGATGGCCGGCTACACCTACTTCCCCAGCACCACGCTCAGCGAGATGCGCATGGGCGACAACGCCAAGAGCGACAGTACGCTCATCAGCGTGTTGTCCAACCGCGAACTGACCGTCCTGCAACTGCTGGCGCAAGGCATGTCCAACAAGGACATCGCTGACAGCATGTTCCTCAGCAACAAGACCGTCAGCACCTACAAGACGCGCCTGCTGCAGAAGCTGAACGCCACGTCGCTGGTGGAACTGATAGACCTCGCCAAACGCAACAATCTCGCCTAGCGCCGCGCATGCCCGCCCCGCACCGCCTGTACCCCCGCAGTCTGATCTGCCTGGCTCAGGCGCTATTGGCATGGGCTTTGCTGGCATGGGCGCCCGCGCAGGCAAGCCAGGAGCTGACCCTGGTCGGCAAGGCTGCCGTTCCCGACGTCGAGGTCGCGCTCGACGGCGACGACTGGCGTTGGCTGGCCCGCAAGCGGGTACTGACGCTGGGTGTGTACGCACCGGACATTCCTCCGTTCGACGTCACCTATGGCGAACGCTACGAAGGCCTGACGGCCGACTACATGGCGATCATCGCGCACAACCTGGGGATGCAGGCGAAAGTGCTGCGATACCCCACGCGCGAACAAGCCCTCAGCGCGCTGGAAAGCGGGCAGACCGACCTCATCGGCACCGTCAATGGCACGGACGGCCGGCAACAGAGCCTGCGTCTGAGCGTTCCCTACGCCGCCGACCACCCGGTGATCGTCATGCCCATCGGCGCACGCCACGTTCCAGCCTCGAACCTGGCCGGCCAGCGGCTGGCGGTCGACATCAACTACCTGCCCAAGGAAACGCTCGCACGGGCCTACCCGCAGGCTACGCTGCATTACTTCCCCTCATCCGAGCAGGCGCTGGCCGCGGTGGCCTATGGGCAGGCCGACGTATTCATCGGCGATGCCCTGACCACCTCGCACCTCGTATCGCAAAGCTATTTCAATGACGTTCGCGTAGTCGCCCCGGCCCATATCGCGACGGGCGGAGAATCCTTCGGCGTGCGCGCCGACAACACCCGCCTGCTGCGGGTGGTCAACGCCGTACTCGAAGCCATTCCGCCTTCCGAACACCGCAGCCTGATCTACCGCTGGGGACTGGGCAGCAGCATTTCGCTCGATTTCGCGCACCCCGCGTATTCCGCGCGCGAGCAGCAATGGATGGCAGACCACCCCGTCGTCAAGGTGGCGGTCCTGAATCTGTTCGCGCCCTTCACCCTGTTCCGCACCGACGAACAGTTCGGCGGGATCAGCGCCGCCGTGCTGCAGCTGCTGCAATTGCGCACCGGCCTGGACTTCGAGATCATCGGCGTCGACACGGTCGAGGAACTGATAGCCAAGCTGCGTTCGGGCGAAGCCGACATGGCCGGCGCCCTGTTCGTCAACAGCGCGCGGGAGTCCTTCCTCAGTTTCAGCCGGCCGTATGTGCGCAATGGCATGGTGATCGTCACGCGCCAGGACCCCGACGCGCCCGTCGACGCCGATCATCTGGACGGCCGCACGGTCGCGTTGGTGCGCAACAGCGCCGCCATTCCCCTGCTGCAGCGGCGCTATCCCCAGGCGAAGGTGGTGACCGCCGACAACCCGAGCGAGGCGATGCTGATGGTGGCCAATGGACAGGCCGACGCCGTCGTGCAGACGCAGATCAGCGCCAGCTATTACGTCAACCGCTACTTCGCCGGCAAGCTGCGCATCGCCTCGGCGCTGGACCTGCCCCCGGCCGAGATCGCGCTGGCGACGACGCGCGGCCAGACCGAACTGATGTCCATCCTGAACAAGGCGCTCTACAGCATTTCGAACGACGAGCTCGCCTCCATCATCAGCCGCTGGCGCGGCAGCGACGGCGATCCGCGCACCTGGTACGCCTACCGCAACGAGATCTACCTGCTGATCGGGCTGGGCCTGTTGTCGGCCCTGCTGTTCCTGAGCTGGATCGTCTACCTGCGGCGCCAGATCCGCCAGCGCAAGCGGGCCGAGCGGGCGCTGAACGACCAGCTGGAATTCATGCGCGTGCTCATCGACGGCACGCCTAACCCCATCTATGTGCGCGATAAGGAAGGCCGCATGCTGTTGTGCAATGACGCCTACCTCGACACCTTTGGCGTGACTGCCGATGCGGTACTGGGCAAGACCATTCCGGAAGCCAACGTGGTGGGCGACCCGGCGCTGGCCCGCGAAATGCACGAGTTCCTGCTCACGCGCGTGGCCGCCGAGCGCGAGCCGCGCTTCGAGGACCGCGATGTCACGCTGCACGGCCGCACCCGCCATGTCTACCAGTGGACGATTCCGTACGGCGACTCGCTGGGCGAACTCAAGGGCATCATCGGCGGCTGGATCGACATCACCGAACGCGCCGAGCTGCTGCGCGAGCTGCACGACGCCAAGGAAAGCGCCGACGCCGCCAACCGGGCCAAGACCACGTTCCTGGCAACGATGAGCCACGAGATCCGCACGCCGATGAACGCGATCATCGGCATGCTGGAGCTGGCGCTGCTCCGTCCGACCGACCAGGAGCCGGATCGCCAGTCCATCCAGGTCGCGTACGACTCGGCCCGCAGCCTGCTGGAGCTGATAGGCGACATCCTGGACATTGCGAAGATCGAGGCGGGAAAATTCGACCTGGCGCCGGTGCGCACGGCGCTGCGCGTCCTGCCCGAAGGGGCGATCCGCGTCTTCGACGGATTGGCGCGCCAAAAAGGCATAGAGCTGGTATTGAAGACCGACATCGTGGGCGTCGACGATGTATTGATAGACCCCTTGCGCATGAAGCAAGTGCTCTCGAACCTGGTGGGCAACGCCATCAAGTTCACCACCGAAGGCCAGGTTGTCCTTGCCGTGACCGCACGCCCCGACGGCGACGCCGCGCACGTGCAGTTCAGCGTGAGCGACACCGGCTGCGGCATCAGCGAGGCCGACCAACGGCAGCTGTTCAAACCGTTCTCGCAAGTGGGTGGCAGCGCCGAGGCCGGGCCGGCGCCGGGCACCGGCCTGGGCCTGTCCATCAGCCGGCGCCTCGTCGAATTGATGGGGGGAACGCTGGTCATGCGCAGCGCGCCAGGGGTGGGCACAACGGTTTCGGTGGACCTGAGGCTGACCATGGTCGAAAAATCCGTGCAGGCCGCGCCGCCCGCTGCGGCCACTGCGGCCACGCCGTCCAAGCCGCAGGTATCGCTGCGCGTGCTGGTCGTCGATGACCACAAACCCAACCTGATGCTGCTGCGCCAGCAGCTGGACTACCTGGGCCAGCGTGTCATCGCCGCCGACTCCGGCGAAGCCGCCCTGGCCCTGTGGCGCGAGCATGCGTTCGACGTCGTGATCACCGATTGCAACATGCCCGGTATCAGCGGCTACGAATTGGCGCGCCGCATACGCGCCGCCGAGGCCGCGCCCGGTTACGGACGTACGCGGTGCATTCTGTTCGGCTTCACGGCTTCGGCGCAGATGGACGAAGCGCAGCGCTGCCGCGCCGCCGGCATGGACGACTGCCTGTTCAAGCCGATCGGCGTGGACGCCTTGCGGCAACGCTTGAACGAAGCCGTGGCACGGGCCGCGCTCCCCACGCCCCCCTCGCCCCAGGCTGCCGCGCCGGCCACGGACGACGCCACCCCGACGGCGTTCTCGGCCGAGTCGATTCTTGCCTTGACGCAGAACGATGAGGCGCTGATCCGGCAATTGCTCGAAGAAGTGATTCGCACCAACCGGGCGGACGTCGACCAATTGCAAAAGCTGCACCAGCAGGCCGATTGGCCGAAGGTCTCGGACATGGCGCACAGGCTGGCCGGCGGCGCGCGCGTGGTCGATGCCAAGGCCATGATAGACACTGTGCTGGCGCTGGAGAAAAAAGCGCAAGGCCAGGCTGGCCCCTCACCCGAAATCGACGGCCTGGTACGTACGCTTGCGGCGCAGTCCGCCGCGCTGGAGACGCAACTGCGCGCCTGGCTGGAGCAACGGCCGCATCAAGATCAGCCCTGAAGCCACGAACCCGCCCGAACCGGCATCCCTGCTTGCGCGGACCTTACGGATAATTGGGCGGCATCTCGCGGCGGTAGTACCAATACAGGAAGCGCTGGCCCGTCATGGGCGGGGCCACATGGTCGCCCAGCAGATACCGGCATGGCAGCAGATCGGCGGCCTGGGCCATGGCCTCGTCGACCACGCCGGCGGCCATGACGGGAATCCGCTGCGCCGAGGCCTGCTGTGCGATGGCACGGCACGCCTCGCCGGCCCTGCCGCCCTGGCGCAGGGCATACATGAGTTCTGGCATCAGGGCGATGCCGCAGATTTCCAGCGCGTCCAGGTGCGGCGGCGACTCGGCATCGAACGTGCTGACGGTAAGCACCAGGTTGCATCCGGCCCGGTGCAGCCGCCGCAGGCTATGCAGGCTTTGCTGGCCATAGGGCGACTGCAGCAGGCTGGGCGAAACGGCCAGCGTCAGCGCAAACGGGGGCAGGCCGCGGTGGTCCAGATTGCGCAGGACGTCGTCGCTGTAGCTGCGGCTCATGAGGCATATGGGCTCTGGCTGGATGAACAGCCCCACATGGCGGTTGCCGCGGCGCATGGCCGCGGCCAGGTCGAAAACCTGCGCCAGCAGCTGTTGCGCCAGCGCGATATGCAGGTTGTCGCGCACCAAGGCGGCCATGTAGCAGTGCTCGGGCACCAGCCCCCAATGCCGGTGCGCCCACTGTATCGTCGTGGCCACGCCGAACAGGCTGCCCGTGCCGGCATCGACCACGGGCTGGAATGCTGGAATGAATTCATCGCGCTTGAGCGCGGCGCGCAGTTCTGCGACGGTGGGCCCTTCGACGGGCGCCAGCCGGGCGCGCAGGGTGCGCCGGGACGGACTGAGGGAAGCCTCGAAGCTGCTGCGAGCGCTGTTGGTCCAGTGGATCATGGAGCAGTACTGACGTTGGCGAAATGAACAACGTCATATTGGAATGGACCGATGCCATCCAAGCCATAGGATACAACTCACATGTCCGCCGTACTTTTCCCAATCGTACTGCGTGGGCGCGTTCGCCCATCTCTTAGAAGGCGGCCAGCCGGCTGTTGAGCAGATCGGTGACCAGCATGTGGCCGGGCGCATGGGTGATGCAGAATTCCGGACGCACGGCCGCGACGACCGATTGCGGCGTAACGCCGCAGGCCCAGAAAACCGGTATCTCGCCGGCGCGGATTTCGACCGCGTCGCCGTAGTCCGGACGGCCGAGGTCGGCGATACCGATCAATGCGGGGTCGCCCAGATGGACGGGCGCGCCATGCACGGACGGAAAGCGCGACGTGACCTGGATGGCGCGGATTGCGTCCGCGGCCTTCAGCGGCCGCATCGAAACCACCAGCGGCCCCGAGAACGGGCCGGCTGGATGCGTGGCGATGTTGGTACGGTACATGGGCACGTTGCAGCCCTGCTCGATGTGGCGGACCGGCAGGCCATTCTCGAGCATGGCCTCCTCGAACGAGAAGGAGCAGCCGATGAGGAAGGCCACCAGATCGTCGCGCCACAGGCCGCGCACGTCGAGCGGCTCGTCCACCAGCTTGCCGTCGCGCCAGACGCGGTAGCGCGGCACATCGGTGCGGATGTCGATATCGAGGCCGAGCTCGGGCAAGGACGGGTCGCCGGGTTCGGAGACCGCCAGCAAGGGGCATGGCTTGGGATTGCGCTGGCAGAAGCGCAGGAAGTCGCCCGCCACGGCCTGCGGCAGGATGGCCAGGTTGGCCTGTACATGGCCGGGCGCGAGGTTGGCCGTGGGCCCGGTCAGCATCCCGCCGCGCGCGTCCAGGCGCGCCTGATGGCCCGCGCCGGCCAGGGAAAGAATCGTCATGATGGCAGCAACTCGATGGTAAGGGGCGGGCCGGCGCACCGCCGGCCCGCCGGATGGTTACCCGCCCAGCAGGTCTTCGATGGCCATGCCGATGGCGAGCACGCGCCGGTCCGAGCCATTGGCCGCGGCGACCATCAGTCCGACCGGGGCGGTGCCGGCCTCGTGGCAAGGCAGGCTGAGCGCGCTGCCGTCGAGGAAGTTGATCAGCGTGGGATTGCGCAGGATCAGCAGGTTGGTGGAGCCGAACAAGGCATCGGAGGCTTCCAGGTCGGCGATGGCGGGCGCGACGACCGGCACGGTCGGCAGGACCAGGGCATCGTAGCCGGCGATGCGCGCCTCGACCCCGGCCCGCCAGGCCTGCCGGGCCGCCAGCAGGTCGATGTAGTCGGCCGCGGACATGTCGGCGCCGCGGCGGATACGCGCCACGACGCGCGGGTCGTAGCGATCGGCGGCGCGTTCGATCAAGTCGCGGTGCCACGCCCAGGCCTCGGCCGCGGTAAAGCCGCCCTTGCTGTTGATGTCGGCCAGTTGCGCGAACTCCGGCACGGCGATTTCGTCGATACACGCTCCCGCCTCGGCCAGTTTCGCCAGCGTCGCGGCAAAAGTGGCCGACACATGCGCATCCAGGCCGTCGAGCGCCAGCGTGGTCGGTACTGCCAGGCGCAGGCCGCGCAGCGCGGCCGGCGCGGGCATGTCCGCGTCGTCGCCGCCGGCCAGGATGGCGTCGAGCGTGGCGCAGCACCGCACCGAGGGCGCGAGCGGGCCAATCGAATCGAGGTTGGCCGACAGCGGCAACACGCCCTGCATGGACACGCGCTGCGCGCTGGGCTTGAAACCCGCGAGGCCGCACAGCGCGGCCGGGATGCGCACCGATCCGCCGGTGTCCGAACCGATGGCCCCGCTGGCCATGCCGTCGGTCACCGAGACGGCCGCGCCCGAAGAGGAGCCGCCGGGAATGCGCCCGGTGGCGCGATCCCAGGGGTTGCGGGGCGTGCCGTAGTGCGGGTTCAGGCCCAGGCCCGAATAGGCGAACTCGGTCATGTTGGTGCGTCCGACGATGACCGCGCCGGCGGCGCGCAGGCGCCGCACCACCACCGCGTCGCGGACCGCGGCTGGCTCGCCCTGGCGCGCGACCGAGCCGGCCATGGTGGTTTCGCCCGCGACGTCGAACAGATCCTTGATCGAGATGGGCAGGCCGTCGATGGCCGAGCGCGTGACGCCGGCGGCGCGCAGCGCATCGGCCGCGCGGGCCTCGGCGCGGGCCTGCTCGGCGTACACGCGCGTAAAGACGCGCGCGCCCTCCCCGGCCGGATCGGCGGCGCGCGCCAGGGCGGCTTGCGTCAGCCCGCTGGAAGTGTCGCGGCCTTCCTGCAAGGCCAGGCTTTGTTGTTTCAACGTCGGTAGCATGGGAACAATCCGTGTGCCGCGCCGCGGCGGTTGGGGGTTGAGGAAAGGCCCGCCGGCCGCTCAGGCGATTTCCGGCAATACTTCCACATCATAGCGGTGGCGCAGGGTGCGCTGGCGGCGCGGATCGTGCAGCTCCATGATGAACGTGGTCGAGGCGCGGATGCCGCCGATGGCGGCCACCGTGCCGCAGGTCATGCCCGTGCCCTCGGGCAGCGATGCCTGGCCCTGCGTGTAGCCGGCGATCAGGTCCTGCGGCGTGCGCAGCGAGGCCAGCGTCCCTTCCTGGTACAGCACCTCGGCGCCGTTCTCGACGATGTACGAGCGCAGCACCAGTTCGTCCCAGTGCTCGGCCACGTCGGCATGGCGCCATGCGTCGCTGGCCACCGGCTTGACGCAGACCTGCTTGGACAGGGCGACGCTATGGGCCTCCAGCTTGCGGTCCGTATGGTCGGAGGCCAGGCTGACGTACAGTTCGCCGCCGACGCTGAAGACGAAGGTTTCGGCCTCGCCCGACGAATCGGGGCCGACGGCCTACACGCGGCCGGCCTGGCTCAACTGGTTCTCGGCGATGCGGTAATACAGCGGCACGCTGCTCGGGCGCGGTACGCCCAGTTCCGCGAGCTCCTCGATGTGGTGTTCGATGGCGGCGCGGTCGCGTCCGGCCCAGCCGGCCACGACCAGGTTGCGGATTTCGGTCTCGACGGTGCGGGTGGCGCCATCGGCCTGGACTTGGAATGCGATTTTCATTTGATACCTTGCAGTAAAGCGCGCGGCCGCCATGGCCGCGCCTGTCCCTAGACGATTACCCGAACACGCGCGGCAGCCATAGCGCCAGGTCGGGGAAGAAGGCCAGCAGCGCCAACATGACGAACATGGCCAGCACGAACGGCAGCGCGCCGTTGATGACCGCCGTCATCGAACCGCTCTTGCGCAGGCTTTGCACCACGAACAGGTTCAGGCCGACGGGCGGCGTGATGAGGGCGGCCTCGACCAGCACGATGATCAGGATGCCCAGCCAGATCGGGTCATAGCCCAGCGCGATCATGATGGGCGCCACGATCGGGATCGTGGTGATCATCATGGACAGCGTTTCCATGAAGCAGCCCAGCACCAGGTAGAAAATCACCACGATCAGCAGCATCCAGCCCGGCGACAGCCCCAGCCCCGTGATGGACTGCACCAGCGCATCGGTCAGGCCGGTGGCCGACATGACGAAGTTCAGGAAGCTGGCCGCCAGCACGATCAGCATGATCATGGCGGTCGAGCGCATGGTGCCTTCGATCGCCTCGCGCAGCATGGTCCAGGTCAGGCGGCGGAACCAGGCGGCCAGGATCAGCGCGCCCAGCACGCCGAGCGCGGCAGCCTCGGTCGGCGTGGCCAGGCCGGCGTAGATCGATCCGACCACCAGGAAGAAGATCCCCATGGGCGGCCCGAGGTGCACCAGGCTGGCGATGCGCTCGGCCCAGGAGGCCTGGATGCGGTGTCCGCCCCATGACGGCTTGGCGACGCAGGCCACCACGACCGTCATCATGAACAGGGCCGCCATCGCGAAGCCGGGGATGATGCCGGCCAGGTACAGCTTGGGTACCGACGAGTTGGTCAGCACGCCGTAGATCACCAGGTTGATGGACGGCGGGATGAGGATGCCCAGCGTGCCGCCGGCGGCCAGGCTGCCGAGGAACAGCGGCTCGTTGTAGCCGTACTTCTTGATCTGCGGGATCGCTACCGTGCCCACCGTGGCGGCGGTGGCCACGCTGGAGCCGGATGTGGCGGAGAACAGCGTGGAGGCGCCGATGTTGGCGTGCATCAGCCCGCCCGGCAGCCAGGACAGCTACAGGCTCATGGCGGCATACATGCGTTCGGCAAAACCGGCGCGCAGCAGCACCTCGCCCAGCATGATGAACAGCGGGATGGCGACCAGCAGGAATTCGTTGTTGGCGCTCCAGGTCACCTCGCCGATGGCGCGCGTCAGCGGCAGCATCGAGAAAAGCGGATCGAGGATCAGGCCCAGCACGCCTAGCTGTGAACTGTCAATAGGTTGTATTCGTCCAGGTTGAGTCTGGAGATGGGTACAGCGCGCCCGATGCCTTGGTGGGGTCGATGCCAGTTGTAGTGGTGTAGCCAGGATTTCATGGCATCGGCTCGGTGTTGGGAGTTCTGGTAGGTGTGAGCGTAAGCCCACTCACGCAAGGCCGACTGGATGAAGCGTTCGGCCTTGCCATTGGTCTGTGGGCGGTAAGGTCGGGTAAAGCGGTGCTTGATGCCCAGCTCATGGCACAGCGCGGCGAAGGCGCGGCTGCGAAAGGCCGAGCCATTGTCGGTGAGCAAGCGCTGGATGGTCACGCCCAGGCGCTGGTAGTAGGCCACTGCGTCCTTGAGGAACTGGACGGCGCTGGGGAAGCGCTCGTCGGGGTGGATGTCGGTGAAGGCCACGCGGGCGTGGTCATCGATGGCCACGAAGACGAAGTCCCAGCCGGCCCCCTCAACGGTATCGCGTCGGTTGCCCGTGACCCGGTGGCCAGGGCGCTGGATACGTCCCAGCTTCTTGATGTCGATGTGCAGCAGATCGCCGGGGGCCTGATGCTCGTAGCGCACCACCGGCTCGGCCGGCTCCAGGTCGGCCAGGTGCGACAGACCGGCGCGGGCCAGGACGCGGCTGACGGTGCTGGCTGACACGCCCAGCGCCTGGGCGATGCGCGCTTGGGTCAGCCGCTTGCGGCGCAGCTCCACGATAGCCAGCGCCTTGGCCGGCGCAATCGCTCGGGGCGAGACCGTCGGGCGCGAGGACGCATCGGCCAAGCCCGCCTGGCCCTGAGCCAGGAAGCGGCCCAGCCATTTGCGCACAGTCGGCGCGGTGACCCCATAGGCGCGGGCCGCTTCAGGCACACAAACTTGATGGGCGATCAATTGCTGGACCATTTCGAGTCGACGTAGGAAGGTCAATCGGGCATGCTTATGGGTGTTCATCCGGCCGGGCTCCTTGAGTGAACTGGGGGATCGGCGATTTCCAGTTTCTCAAATCCGGTTCGGATGAACCATGCATACAACCTATTGAATCTTCACAGCTAGCGAGCCGGAAGGGCTGCCGGGCCGGACCGGGGCAGGCCTGCTCGACGGCGCCAACCATTGGTCCAGGCCGCCGGCGCTCAGCGAGCCGAAGCCTGCCATGCCCGCGGCCGCTGCCTGCTTCCCCGGCGGCGAGACCTCGGGCGTCTTTCGGCTGGGCGGGGCCAACCATTGGCGCAGGTCGTCCTGGCCCGCGCCAGTGGCCCAGGCGGGCGCCGCGCATATCGCGCCCGAACCCGCCAGCGCGGCGAGCCGCCAACGCCAGCAATGGCGCCCAGAAGCCGGAACGCGATGCACGCGCCGGCCGACGCGCACGCGATGCGATTTTCGATGGATGAACATAGGCTAGGACTTGTCTTACGCACACCCACATGAATGAGCATGCCGTTTATCAAGAATGATCTGCACACTTGCGAAAATGAAAGCACTCGACTAAGCATTTCCATACACAAGCACACAACCAAGTCTCCTATCGGCATCGCCCATCCGACCATAGGCAAGTGTTTGCGGATGGTGTCGCATCGGCCTTTCTCCGAGCCGAAGGCACCGCGAGGCCACCCTGAAATCGCGATGCGAGCGAACAGAAAAAACCCCTGGTCCATTGGATCCAGGGGTTGAGAGACGCGGCGCCGCGCGTGGCGGCGCCTGTCGGCGGCGTTATTGCAAAGTGCGCGTGAAGACGAACTTGCCGTCCTGCCAGTCGACCGGCACCACATCGCGCGGTCCGAACACGCCTTCGAGAATCAGCTTGGCGACCGGATTCTCGATCTGCTGCTGGATGGCTCGCTTGAGCGGCCGGGCGCCGAACACCGGGTCGAAGCCCGAACGTGCGATTTCCGCCAGCGCCGCATCGGACACGTCCAGGCGCATCTCCTGCTTCTCGAGACGCTCGCCCAGCCGCTTGAGCTGGATCCGGGCGATGGACTCGATGTGCTGGGCTTCCAGGCCATGGAAGACCACGACTTCATCGATACGGTTCAGGAACTCGGGGCGGAACGTGTGCTTGAGCTCGTCCCACACGACTTCCTTGATGACCTCGTACGGCTTGCCCGCCATGCTTTGTATGTGCTGCGACCCAAGGTTGGACGTCATGACGATGACCGTGTTGCGGAAGTCCACCGTGCGCCCCTGACCATCGGTCAGGCGGCCGTCGTCGAGCACCTGCAGCAGCACGTTGAACACGTCGGGGTGCGCCTTTTCGACCTCGTCGAGCAGGATCACGCTGTACGGCTTGCGGCGCACCGCCTCGGTCAGGTAGCCCCCTTCTTCGTAGCCCACGTATCCCGGCGGCGCGCCGATCAGCCGCGCCACGGAATGCTTCTCCATGAATTCGCTCATGTCGATGCGGATCATGTGCTCTTCGGAATCGAACAGGAAATCCGCCAGGGCACGGGTCAGCTCGGTCTTGCCCACGCCGGTGGGCCCGAGGAACAGGAACGAACCGTACGGGCGCGACGGATCCGCCAGGCCCGCGCGCGAACGCCGGATGGCATCGGAAACCAGCCGCACGGCTTCGTCCTGGCCCACGACGCGCTTGTGCAGGAAATCTTCCATGCGCAGCAGCTTGTCGCGTTCGCCCTGCATCATCTTGGCCACCGGGATGCCGGTGGCGCGCGAGACGACCTCGGCGATTTCCTCGGCGCCCACCTGGGTGCGCAACAGGCGCGGCTTGCCGCTGTCGGATTCGCCGGCTTCACGCTCGGCGCTGTCGGCGGCCTTCAGGCGCGCCTCGAGCTCGGGCAGCTTGCCGTATTGCAGCTCGGCCAGCTTGTCGAACTGGCCCTTGCGCTGCAGTTCGGCCATCTCGGCGCGCACGCGGTCGATCTCTTCCTTGATGGCCTGCGTGCCCTGCACGGCGGCCTTCTCGGCTTTCCAGATTTCCTCGTAGTCGTTGTATTCGCGCTGCAGCTTCTCCAGCTCTTCCTCGATCACGGCCAGGCGGCGCATGGAGGCGTCGTCGGTTTCCTTCTTGACGGCTTCGCGTTCGATCTTGAGCTGGATGATGCGCCGGTCCAGCCGGTCCATCACTTCGGGCTTGGAGTCGATTTCCATGCGGATACGTGCGCCGGCCTCGTCGATCAGGTCGATTGCCTTGTCGGGCAGGAACCGGTCGGTGATGTAGCGGTGCGACAGCTCGGCCGCCGCCACGATGGCCGGATCGGTGATCTCGACGCCGTGGTGCAGCTCATAGCGCTCCTGCAGCCCGCGCAGGATGGCGATGGTGGACTCCACGTCGGGCTCGCCGACCAGCACTTTCTGGAAGCGGCGCTCGAGCGCGGCATCCTTTTCGATGTACTTGCGGTATTCGTCCAGCGTGGTGGCGCCGATGCAATGCAGCTCGCCGCGCGCCAGCGCCGGCTTGAGCATGTTGCCGGCGTCCATGGCGCCTTCGGCCTTGCCCGCCCCGACCATGGTGTGCAGTTCGTCGATGAAGACGATGTTCTGGCCGTCGTCCTGGGCCAGCTCCTTGAGCACGGCCTTCAGGCGTTCCTCGAACTCGCCACGGAACTTGGCGCCGGCAAGCAGCGCCGCCAGGTCCAGCGAGAGCACGCGCTTGCCGCGCAGCGTCTCGGGCACCTCGTCGTTGACGATGCGTTGCGCCAGCCCTTCGACGATGGCGGTCTTGCCGACGCCGGGTTCGCCGATCAGCACGGGGTTGTTCTTGGTGCGGCGCTGCAGGATCTGTATGGTGCGGCGGATTTCGTCGTCGCGGCCGATGACCGGATCCAGCTTGCCCTGGCGGGCGCGCTCGGTGAGGTCCAGCGTGTACTTGGACAGCGCCTCGCGGTTGGACTCGCCTTCGGCGCCCGAGACGTTCTCGCCGCCGCGCACGGCGTCGATGGCCGCTTCCAGGGCCTTCTTCTGCAGGCCCGCCTCGCGCAGGATGCGGCCGGCGTCGCCCTTGTCGTCGGCCAGCGCCAGCAGGAACAGCTCGCTGGCGATGTAGGTGTCGCCGCGCCGCGCGGCCTCCTTGTCGGTGCGCACGAGCACGCTTTGCAGCTCGCGCCCGACCTGGACATTGTCGTCGCCCTGCACCTGCGGCAGGCCTTTCAGGGCGCTGTCGATGGCCGGCTGCACGCGGTTGACGGCGACGCCGGCGCGCGCCAGCAGGCTGGCCGCGCCGCTGTCGGGGTCGCCCAACAGGGCCGCCAGCACATGGACGGGCTCGATATAGGGATGATCGTTACGGGCGGCCAGGCTTTGCGCGTCCGCCAGGGCCTGCTGGAACTTGGTGGTAAGTTTGTCGAATCGCATAATGTACGGTTAGCAGATGAGAGAGCCCGACCGGGGTCGCGGTCAGCCCGATGATCTGAAAATGCGGGCAATGCAGGGCATTTCAAGACCTTGCGCCCGCCCCTGTTGCCGTTATGACGACTTGCTCGTTACAACACCTTGTCCCGCCAGCATATACGCATTCGTCCAAGCCGCGCCATGCGGCCGGCCGGGCCGGCCCCGGGCGCAGCGACGATGGCGCGCAATGTTGTAACCACTCCGTCAAACTGCCGCGCACGGTCCGGTCTACAATGTAACGATTCCTAGCGTGCCGGGCGCTCGCGGCGCACCGGCCCTTACGCATTGCCAGAGGTATCACATGCAAAGACGGGTTCCCCTTTCACCGGATGCGGCACACTGTTCCAGCTGCATGCTGGGGCACGTCTGCGTCCCCGTAGGCATGCCTGCCAACGAAGTCGAGAAACTGGACGAACTCGTCAAGGAGCGCGTGCGCGTGGAGCGCGGCAAAACGCTCTACGAACTCGACGATCCCCTGGACGCCGTCTACGGCGTGCGCTTCGGCTCGCTCAAGACGCAGCTCGAGGATTCCAGCGGGCAGCTGCAGATCACCGGTTTTCATCTGCCCGGCGAAATCGTCGGCCTGGACGGCATGATCGAGAGCAAGCACGTCTCGAGCGCCGTCGCCCTTGAAGACTCCGAGGTCTGCGTCATTCGCCTGCCGGAGATCGACCGCGTCTCGACCCAGCTGCCATCGCTGCAGCAGCAATTCCGCCGCCTGATGAGCCGCGAGATCACCCGCTCGCACCAGATGCTGGCGACGGTGGGCGCGATGCGCTCGGAACAGCGGCTGGCCGCCTTCCTGCTGAATCTGTCGCAGCGCTACGCGGCGCTCGGCTATTCGTCGACCGAATTCGTGCTGCGCATGAGCCGCGAGGAGATCGGCAACTACCTCGGCCTGACGCTGGAGACCGTAAGCCGATTATTCTCGCGCTTCGGCCGCGAGGGCTTGATCCGCATCAATCAACGCGAAGTCCGCCTGATCGACCTGCCCGGCCTGAAGCAGTTGATCGGCCAAGAAAGCTGTTGACCGGCACGCCGCGGGCGCCCATGGTATCCGGCCTTTTCCGCATAGGCGCGCTGCTGGCCGCCGGACTGCTGTGCGGGGGCGCATGGGCGCAGGACGCCGAGGCCGACCCCTACGGCGATCCCATCGTGGCGCCGCGCGCCGCGCCGCCGCAGTGGAAGCCGCTGAAGATCGGCCCGCCCGGGCACCGCTATGCCTTCCCCCTCTACAGCAGCAAGAACCTGGAGCGCGACGACCTGCGCGGCATCCGGCGCCTGGTGATCGTCCTGCACGGGGTCAAGCGCAACGCGGCTTCCATCCACGGCACGGTGACGGCGCTGTTCGCGGCCAATCCCGAGCGCGCCGAAGACACCCTGGTCATCGCGCCCAAGTTCGCCAGCGCCATCGACGCGGGCTTTGCCGCCATGCCGGCCTGGCGCCGCGCCTCCTGGGAGGACGGCGAGCTCAGCATGCAGGCCAGGGGGCGTCCGGCGCCGGTCAGCTCGCTGCAGGTGCTCGACGACCTGTTGCGCGAGCTGAGCGATTCGTCCCGCCTGCCGGCCCTGCGCACCATCGTGCTGGCCGGCCATTCGGGCGGGGCCCAGCTGGTGCAGCGCTACGCGGTGCTCAACAGCCTGGACGAGACCCTGCGCCGCGAAGGCCTGACGCTGCAATACGTGGTCGCCAATCCGTCCTCGTACCTGTACCTGTCGCCGGAGCGCCCACGCGCCGACGGCAAGGGGCATGCCCCTTACGAGCGCGGCATCTGCCCCACCTACAACCAATACAAGTACGGCCTGGATCACCTGCCCGCCTATGCGCGCGGCCTGGACCCGGCCAGCCTGCCGGCGCGCTATGCCCAGCGGCACGTCACCTATCTGCTGGGATCGGCCGACAACAACCCCGAGCATCAGCTGCTGGACAAGAGCTGCGGCGCCGAGGCGCAAGGCGCCACGCGGCTGGCGCGGGGGCTGGGGTATTGGCGCTACGAAGCCGGCGTGCTGGCGCCGCGCCTGCCCAGGTCGGTGGCGTGGCACCACGACGCCCAGGAAGTGGTGGATGCCGGCCATGACGCCGCGCAGATGTTCAGCTCCAGCTGCGGTGCGCGCGCGCTGCTGGGCGATCGCAGCGCGCCGCTGCCCGACGGTCCGGCCTGCCTGCCCGCCCGGCGCTGAAGCGCGGCCCCGGGGCCCGGGCTGTCCGCCCCGTCAGGCCCGCCTGGCGCCTGTCAACAGCGTGGAAGGCGGCGGCTTGGGCGGCAAGGGCGTTGCCTGCGGCGCCTCGATGGCCACCGGCGCAAGCGCCTGCGCCACGCAAGGCAGGATCCAGCCCTGCGCCTTCTCGTCGGCGCTGACGCCCGGCCATTCGACCAGATAGGCGACTTCGCCCGCGACCAGGCGGCAAAGACAGGTGCGGCAGGTTCCGTTGCGACAGGAACTGGGCAACCGGATGCCGGCGCGCGCGGCAGCCCGCAACAAGGACTCGCCGGGACGCGCGTCGAACCGCCAGCCCTGCGGGCGGACCTCTACCTCGTGGCCCGCCGGATTCATGCGGGCTGCCAGTCCAGCGGCCAGTCGCCAGCCAGCACATTCTGCAGCCACAGCACGCAGGTCAGCGTCTTGGCGTCGGTGACGCGCCCTTCGCGGCAGGCTTGCAGCAGCTCGGGCACGGTCGCGCTGTGCACATCGAGGAATTCGTCTTCGTCCAGCTGGCGCGTGCCGGCCCGCAGCTGGCGCGCGAAGAAAATGTGGATGATTTCGGTGGAATACGCGATGGCCAGGTGCAGCGCGCCGGCGCTGGCCCACTGCCCTGCCGTATAGCCGGTTTCCTCGAGCAGTTCGCGCCTGGCGCAAGCCAGCGGGTCTTCGCCCGGATCCAACTTGCCGGCCGGGAACTCGGTCATGACCTGGCCGATGGGGTAGCGGAACTGCCGCTCGAGCAGCACCCGTCCGTCATCGAGCAGCGGCACCACCACCACCGCACCGGGATGCACGATGTATTCGCGCGTGGCGTTGCGGCCGCTGGGCAGGCGCACGGTGTCGCGGCGCGCCTTGAGGAACCCGCCATCGCACAGCGTTTCGCTGCTGACCAGGGTTTCGACGAGATGGGAGGAATCGGACGGATCGGCGCTCATGGCATTCGCGGGCATGCGGGCGGCCGACACGGCCGCGCGGAAAAGAGCCAGCTTACCATCGCCGGCGCGGCGCAGAAGGTCAGGCGCGCCCGCCGCGCAAGGGCTTGAGCAGGTCGCGCAGGCCGTTGTGATCCAGCTCGTGCATCAGCGCCAGCAGGCGGCCGATCTCGCCGGCCGGAAAACCGTTGCGCGCGAACCAGGCCAGGTAATGGCCCGGCAGGTCGGCCATCAGACGGCCCTTGTACTTGCCGTAGGGCATTTCGCGCTCGACCAGCAGCGCCAGCAATTGTGGATTCATGGACGCCGCCTGATGTACCCGGTCTCAGCCCGCCTGCCGGCGCGCCTCCAGCTCTTTCAGGCATTGCGCCACGCCGGCACGCATTTGCTCGTTGGACACGGCGGCGCGGTCCGAGACGTCGCGGCAACGCTGGTACTCGCGCACGCTCTCGGGGGTGTCGCGAATGGGAACGGCCGCGGCGCCCGGCGTCTCGGTGATGCGCAACGTCGAGGGCGGGGACTGGCTGCCATCCTTGGACGGCGCGCTGGGATACTGGTATTGCTGCTGCACGGCCTGCGCCTGGGCCGCCGAGGCGGCGGCGCACAAGGCCGCCAGCAGGCCGGCGGCAAGAATGCGGTGGGTGGTCTTCATGGTTACCTCGTGACGATACGGTGCGCCGGGCGGCCGATGGCGGCCGCCGGATGGCTGCGCCTATGGTAGCCCGGCGCGGCCGCGCCCGTGCGTGCCAATCGGCAACAAGGGCAACAAGAGCGCACGCCTGCCCGCCCCGGCGGATCAGCCGGTGAATCGGGCCAGGTGCGCCAGCTTGTCGGGGTTGCGCATGATGTAGACGCGGACGATGCGCCCGCCGCACACGCCCAGCGAAATCGTGCGCGGCAGCCCGTCGCGCTCGATGCCGTAGATGGCCGGCATGCCGTTGAGCTGCACGATGCGCACCGACGACAGGTCGCTCTGGCCCTTGCGTGCCAGGCCGGCGAAGGCGCGCACGATATTGGCGCGGCCCTGTATGGGGCGCATGAACGCCAGTTTCTTGCCGCCGCCGTCGCTGTGCAGCACCGCGTCATCGGCCAGCAATTGGCGCAGGATGTCCACGTCGCCATGCTGCGCGGCGTCGATGAAGGCGCGCGCCAGCCGGATGCCCTCGCTTTCTTCCACGGCAAAGCGCGGCCGCGACTCGCGCACGCGGTTGCGGGCGCGCGCGGCCAACTGGCGGCAGCCTGCCTCGGTGCGGCCCAGCGTGCCGGCGATCTCGGCGAACGGCACATCGAACACATCGTGCAGCAGGAAGGCGGCGCGCTCGGATGCGGACAGCCGTTCCAGCGCCAGCATCAGCGCCACCGATACGTCATGCGCGATCTCGCCCGGGGCCGCACCGGCATAGGCCTGCGCGTCCGGCAGGGGCTCGGGCAGCCAGGGGCCGACATAGACCTGGCGGCGAACGCGCGCCGATTTGAGCACATCCAGGCACAGGCGGGTCGCGATGCGCGAGAGAAACGCGCGCGCATTGTCCAGCGTGGCCGGATCGATCTCGCGCCAGCGCAGCCAGGTTTCCTGCACGATGTCCTCGGCCTCGGACCAGGAGCCCAGCATCCGGTACGCCAGTCCGTACAGGTGGCGCCGGTGCGGCTCGAAATCGTCCGCGCCCGGCGTATCGATCGTAATGGCGGCGGTTTTACTCATTGACGGGATGCAGGCTGCGGAACCCCACGGCGATCCGGTTCCACGCGTTGATGGTATTGATGGCCATCGTCAGGTTAACCCGTTCCAGTTCGTCGAAGTGGGTCGCCAGCTCGGCATAGTCCGCGTCGGGCGCCCGGGTCTGCGCCAGCAGCGTGAGCGCTTCGGTCCAGGCCAGCGCGGCGCGCTCGCGCGCCGTATACAGCGGCGATTCGCGCCAGGCATTGAGCAATTGCAGGCGCAGCTCGCTCTCGCCCTGCCTGCGCGCCTCGGTATAGTGCAGGTTCAGGCAGAACGCGCAGCCGTTGATCTGCGAGGCGCGCATCTTCACCAGTTCGAGCAGGCTGTGCTCCAGGCCGCAATCGTTGACGTACGACTGCAGGGCCATCAGCGCCTGCATGGTCCGAGGGGCGACGGTGTAGGGATTCATGCGGGGCTTCATTGCGGTTTCTCCGAGGCGGCCCCCCACCATGGCGGACCATGCAGACAAGACGAGGCGGCCCCGGCCCGCGTGACAGGCGGCGCCATCAAAGATGAAACAAAAAATTTCAACCTGCCGCGTGGATGCCCGCTGATTGCGCCGGCGAGGCATGGGCAGTCAATATCCGGTTACCCCGCCAACCGCAACGCCAGCTATGGTTGGCGTTGATCAGCAAAAAGGAGCGCATCTTGAAAACCCTGCTACCCGTATTGGCGCTTGCCGCCCTGCTGTCGGCCTGCAACGCGAACGCCCCCTCGGATACGCCCGAGGGCGCGCCGCCGCCCGATACGCATACCTCGCGCAATTCGCTGGACTGGCAAGGCACGTACCAGGGCGTGCTGCCGTGCGCCGACTGCCCCGGCATCCGCACGGTGCTGACCCTGCGCGCCGACAACACCTACCAGTTGCAGACCCAGTACCTGGAGCGCCAGCCCCGCCCGGACACGGTGCAAGGCAGATTCGGCTGGCTGACGGGCGACAACGCCATCGAGCTCGACAGCGCCGGCGATCACTACCGTTACCAGGTCGGCGAAAACCGGCTGACCATGATGTCGCAAGACGGCACCCTGCCCAGCGGCCCGTTGGCCGAGCACTACGTGCTCAAGCGCAGCCAGTGACGGCGGGTCAGGCGTCGCCGCCGCCTGCCGCCTCGGGATGGCGCGCGCGCCAGGCGCGCAGCGCTTCCTGGTAGCGCTCGCGCGCCTCGTCGTAGAGATCGTAGACGCACGGAATGCAGCCGCTCTGGCAGCAATCGGAGGGCTCGGGCGGCTCGGGCGGCTGCGGCCTGGGGTCGCCGGCCACGGCCTGGTCGGGAAGTCTTTGCATAGCCCTAGGATACGCCATGCGCCGCGGCGCTATGCCTGCGCATCCAGGGCGGCCGCGCCGATCCAGTGGCCGCTGAGCAGCGGCCCGAAGCAACGCGCGGCGGCGACCCGCGCCGAATCGGGCCAGGCATCGACGCGCACCCGCAGCCCGGCGTACACGCCGTGCCCCTCGCCGGCCTCGATGCGCCCGCCCGCCTCCAGGCCTTCGCCCGAGCGGATCGCGCCGTCGGCCACGATATCGTGGCCGGCAATCATGCCCCAGCCCGTTTCCACGTGGCCGCCGGCCAGGATGGAGCCGCCGGCCTGGATGCCGCTGACCACGTTGATGTCGTATTCGGCCTGTACGTCCTGCCCCGCGCGGATGCCTTGCTCGCATTTCAGAATGCCGCCGCTGACCACCGCGTCGCCCGCCCGGATGGGCCCGGCCACGTTCAGGTCGCCGCCGGTGCGGATGTCCCAGCCGGCGCGCAACTGTCCGCCCACCGTCAGGCGCTTGCCCACCTGGACGCCCCAGGTGGTCTGGATATCGCCGCCGGCCTGGACGTCGCCGTCGCAGACGATGCTGCCGCGCGCGTCGATGCCTTCGCCGGCCTGCACCAGCGTGCCGGCGCGAATGCCGGCGCCGCAGACGATATTGCGTCCCGCGCGCAGCACCCCGTCGACGGTGATCCCGCGCCGCACCGTCACGGTGCCGGCGAACACCAGGGCCGGCGCGTCCAGCGTATCCAGGTTCAGCACCTGGTCGGTGGGGCCGAACTGGTCGATCAGCCACATGGCGTCGTCGATGCGGCCGGCCTCCACCAGCGCGTCGAGCACGGGCTGGTACTCGCCATGGCCGTTGTGGTCGCGCAGGAACCACCGGTATCCGGCCGTGCAGGGGTTCTTGGCTTTGACGAAATTCTTGGTAAGTTGCATAACGCTATCGGACAGGACGAGACATGGCGCGCCACGCAGGCTCGAGGCCGGTCCGGCCCGCGCATCCGCCAGGGATGCGCGCGAGCGGGCCGGGCCGCCGCGTGGCGCAATGCGCCGCCGCGGGCGGTGTGGCGGGGAAATGGCGTGCTTGTCTGCTCAGCCGGGTTTGGCGCGCGCATAAGCCGAACGCGCGGCCACCTCGTACGAGGCCAGCAGCATGGCCCGGCGTGCGAGATCGAGCGCGTCGATGGCGCCCAGGCCATGCGCCGCCCGCGGCGCGCAACGTTGCGCCCACCGACGGGCGGGCCCGGCGGAAAGCGTGGTGCGGCTGGCAGGAGCTGTGGCGTTCATGACCGTCGATAGCAAGCGGCGCGCCTGCTCCAGCCCTTTCGGGAACAGTACGCGCCGACCAAAAGAAGACCGCCTCGACAGGCGGTCGCGCCCATACTACCAGCCCGGGCGGCGACGTCAAGCCAGGCGGCGGGCCCGGCGCGGCGGCACGAATAAGGGTTTACCCGTACAATAGCCATGCACGAATTAATTTCGTGCATGGCGTGGAATTTATATCGTTTTGAGGAATGCGCACCGACGTCTTGTAATGCAAGCCTGTTCCGTGACGTATCTGGTTCCATTCCCATGAGTTCTATCGGTTTCCGTATCCTTCCCCTGCCCGAGCCGCCCGCGGCCGATGAGGTGCTGGCTGGCTTCGCCCAGATCGGCACGGCCCAGATCAGCGATTGCATGGGCCGCCTGTACGGCGTGCAGGGCCTGCGCCCGCTGCATGCCGGCGCTGCCCGCATCGTCGGCCGCGCCATCACGGTCAAGACGCGCCCGGGCGACAACCTGATGATCCACAAGGCCATTTCGCTGGCCGGCCCGGGCGACGTGATCGTCGTCGATGGCGCCGGCGAGACGGCCAACGCCCTGGTCGGCGAACTGATGATGATGGACGCGCAGTCGCGCGGCGTGGCCGCCTTCGTCATCGACGGGGCGGTGCGCGACCTGGATGTGTTCCAGCAAGGCGCGTTCGGCTGTTTTGCCCGCGCCGTGTCGCACAAGGGGCCCTACAAGGACGGCCCCGGCGAGATCAACGTGCCGGTGAGCATCGGCGGCCAGGTCGTGGCGGCCGGCGACGTCATCGTGGGCGACGCCGACGGCGTGGTTGCCATACCGCTGGCCCAGGCCGGGGCAGTCCTGGCGGCGGCCCGCAGGAAAGAGGACGCCGAGCTGGCAGCCAAGGAGAAGCTGCGCGCCGGCACCTATGCCAAGCCCTGGGTGGACCGCATCATCGCCGAGAAGACCGGGGACGCGCAATGAGCATCGTCGCCGACAAGATCAAGCGCATCAAACTGTCGCCCAGCGTCGCCACGCGCGCCATCGTGGCCCAGCTGCGCGAGGAAGGCCGCCGCGTCATCGACCTGACGGTGGGCGAGCCGGATTTCTCGACCCCCGCGCATATCTGCGAGGCTGCCATCGCGGCCATGCAGCGCGGCGAAACCAAGTATCCGCCGGCCCAGGGGACGATGCCGCTGCGCAAGGCGGTACGCGCCCGGCTGCGGGAAGAAACCGGCGTCGACTACCCCGAAGGCCGCATCATCGTGGGCACCGGCGCCAAGCAGGTGCTCTACAACGGCCTGGCGGCCACGCTGAACGAGGGCGACGAGGTCATCATTCCGGCCCCCTACTGGGTGTCGTACCCGGACATGGTGCTGGTCAACGGCGGCGTGCCCGTGGCGGTGACCGCGACGCCGGCCACCCAGTACAAGCTGACGCCGCAGGCGCTGGAGGCGGCCATCACGCCACGCACCAAGTGGCTGATGATGAACGCGCCCAGCAACCCCACCGGCGCCATCTACACCGCCGACGAATGGCGCGGCCTGGCCGAGGTGCTGCGCCGCCACCCGCACGTCTGGCTCATGACCGACGACATCTACGCACGGCTGAACTTCACCGCGACGCCGACGGTGCATCCGCTGCAGGTCGCGCCCGAACTGGCCGAGCGCACGCTGGTGGTCAACGGCGTGTCCAAGGCCTATGCGATGACGGGCTGGCGCATCGGTTATGGTGCGGGTCCGGAGGCGTTGATCAAGGCCATAGCCATCCTGCAATCGCAGAGCACCTCCGGCGCCTGCTCGATCAGCCAGGCGGCGGCGCGCGAAGCGTTGGCCGGCCCGCAGGATTGCGTGGCCGAATTCGCCCGCACCTTCAAGGCCCGGCGCGACGCCGCGGTGGCGGCCCTGCAGGGCGCGCCCGGCCTGTCCGTGGTGATGCCCGAGGGGGCCTTCTACGTGTTCCCGGACTGCGCCGGCGTGCTGGGCAAGACCACGCCCGACGGCCGCGTCCTGGAGACGGATACCGACTTCGTGCACTACCTGCTGCGCGAAGCCGGCGTGGCGGTGATCGACGGCACGCCGTATGGCGTGCCCGGCACCTTCCGGCTTTCTTTCGCAGCGGCGCTGGAGGATATCCAGCAAGGCTGCGCGGCCATCCGCGCGGCGTGCGAACGCCTGGCCTGAGCGCAACCCGATCGGCGGCGGGCCCGCGCCCGCCGCGGCTTTTTCGACAACCAACAAGGGGATCGATGATGAAACGCAATGTTCTTGCCGTGCTGACGATAAGCCTGCTCGGCCTGGCCGGCCCACGCCGACCAGCTCGACGATATCAAGGCGCGCGGCGAATTGCTGTGCGGCACGCTGGGCACCTCCCAGCCGTTCAGCTACCAGGACGCCGCCACCCGCACCGTGGTGGGCTACGACGTGGATATGTGCAAGCTGGTGGCCGACAAGCTGGGCGTGAAGGTCAACTACAAGCTGCTGTCGGTGGCCGCGCGGGTGCCCGAACTCAACGAAAGCCGCGTGGACATCCTGGCCGCCAACCTGGGCTACTCGCCCGAGCGGGCCGAGCAGATCGCCTTCAGCCACACCTATTACGTCAGCCCGCAGAAGCTGCTGGTGCGCAAGGACTCGAACCTGCAGACCATCGAGTCGGTCAACGGCCGCCGCGTGGCCGCCACCAAGGGTTCCAGCTCGGAGCGCGAGATCAAGCGCATCCTGGACAAGTCTCAGGTGCTCGGTTTCACCGACAGCTCGGCCTCGTACCTGGCCCTGCAGCAGAAAAAGGTCGACGCGCAATTCGCCTCCGAACTGGTGCTGGTGCGCCTGATGCTGCAAAGCCCGCCCACCGCGCCCGTCTCGATCATCGACAAGGCGGTGTTCGACGAGCCGTGGGGCCTGGGCATGCGCAAGTCCGAAACCCGCTTCATCGCCAAGGTGAACGAGATCCTGGACCAGGCCGAAGCCTCCGGCGAGGCGCAGCGCCTGTTCGAGAAGTGGTTCGGCGCGCAGACCCCGTACAAGCTGCAGCGCTCGTTCAAGATCGGGCCCATCGCGGGATGACGCCCCGGCGCGCCGGCCTCCGCCCGGACCTTGGCGCGCCATCCTGCCGCGGCGTGCGCCCCCACCAAGGCGCCGCCGTGCAGTCGTTTCCGGAGTTCTACGCGTGTTTTTTCTAGACGCCCATTATCTGTCCCAGCTCGCCGATGGCATGATGACCACGGTGCAGCTGTTCCTGGTGGCCTGGGTGCTGGCCTTCACACTGGCCGTGCTGCTGGTCGTGATACGCACCACCAACCTGGCGCCGTGCCGCTGGTTCGTGGACGCCTACGTCGAATACCACCGCAACGTGCCGCTGCTGGTGCAGGTGCTGTTCTGGTACTTCGGCATGCCCGAACTGCTGCCCGAAGGCGTGCGCGGCTGGCTCTACCAGCACAACGCGGAGCTCTCGCTGGCCGCCATCGCACTGGGCCTGGGCTCTGCCGCCTATATCGCCGAAGACATACGCAGCGGCCTGCGCGCGATCCCCGGCACCCAGTTCGAGGCGGCCCGCGCGCTGGGCTCGTCGTACCTGCAATGCATGCGCCACGTCATCGTGCCGCAGGCGCTGCGCATTTCGATCCCGCCGCTGGTCGGCCGGGCCCTGCTGCTGTTCAAGAACACCAGCGTGGCCATGGCGATCGGCGTGGTCGAGCTGACCTACCAGGCGCGCGAGATCGAGAACGAGACCTACCGCACCTTCGCCACCTTCGGCGCCGCCACCCTCATGTACCTGCTCGGATCGTTCCTGCTGATGTTCATCGGCTCGCGCGTGTACGCCCGCTACAACATCGGAAGCGGAGGCCGCCGTGCTTGATATCCTGCATGACTACTGGCCCATGCTGCTGGTGGGCCAATATCCCAACGGCCCGCTGGGCGGCCTGGCGCTCACCCTGATACTGGCGCTGCTGGGCCTGCTGCTGTCCATGCCGCTGGCCCTGCTGATCGCCATCGCCCGGGTCAGCCCGTTTCGCGGCCTGCGGGTGGCCAGCCGCCTGCTGGTCAACACCGTGCGCGGCATGCCGCTGCTGATGCTGATCTTCTGGGCCTACTTCGCCGTGCCCAAGCTGACGGGCGGAAGCATCAGCGGCTTCTGGACCCTGGTCACCGCGCTGGTGATCTACGAAAGCGCCTATCTGTCCGAGGTCATCCGCTCCGGCATCGAGGCCATTCCCAAGGGCCAGATCGAAGCGTCGCGCTCGCTGGGCGTGGGCTACTGGACGACCATGCGCAAAGTGGTGCTGCCGCAGGCGCTGTTCAACGTGCTGCCCAGCATGACCAGCCAGTTCGTCTCCACCATCAAGGAGACCTCGCTGGGCTATGTGATCAGCGTCAATGAGCTGACCTTCGCGGCCAACCAGGTCAACAACCTGGTGCTGACCCAGCCGCTGCAGGTGTTCGGCATCCTGGCCATTATTTACTTCCTGGTGTGTTTCAGCCTGAGCCGCAGCGTGGCCTGGCTGGACAGCTGGGTACGCCGCAGCCGCAGCATGGCGTGACGGCGGGAGGAATCACAACATGATCAAGCTAGAAGGCGTCAACAAGTGGTACGGCGAGCACCATGTGCTCAAGGATGTGAGCCTGGAGGTCGGGCGCGGCGAAGTGCTGGTCGTGTGCGGCCCGTCGGGCTCGGGCAAGTCCACGCTCATCCGCACCATCAACCGGCTCGAGCCCATCGGCAAGGGCGTCATCCGCATCGACGGCCAGGACATCCACGCCAAGGGCGTGAACATCAATACGCTGCGCCGCGGCATCGGCTTCGTGTTCCAGCAGTTCAACCTGTTTCCGCACATGAGCGTGCTGGACAACGTGACGTACGCGCCGCTGCACATCCTGAAGACGCCGCGCCGCGAGGCAGAGGCGCTGGCGCACCAGCTGCTGGAGCGCGTGGGCATGGCGCACAAGGCGCAGGCCTACCCCGGCGCGCTGTCCGGCGGCCAGCAGCAGCGCGTGGCCATCGCCCGGGCGCTGGCGCTCAAGCCGCCCATCATGCTGTTCGACGAACCGACCAGCGCGCTGGACCCGGAGATGGTCGGCGAAGTGCTGCAGGTGATGAAATCGCTGGCGCGCGACGGCATGACCATGGTCTGCGTGACGCACGAGATGGGCTTCGCGCGCGAGGTCAGCGACCGGGTGATCTTCATGGACGCCGGCGAAATCCTCGAGATCGCCACGCCGCAGCGCTTCTTCAGCGCGCCCGAGCATCCGCGGGCGCAGCGCTTCCTGGCCGACATCATCGGGCACCACCCGGCCTGATGCGCAGCGACACCTTGCATGGCGCCGCGGCGCCATGAACCGGCGCATGGCGGCGGCGCCGTGGGGCGATGGTATGGTTGGGCTTTCCGATCAACAGCCCGCCTACTCTGCCATGTACACCCTGAAGCAACTCGAGGCGTTCTACTGGAGCGCCGTGCTGGGCAGCTTCAGTGCGTCCTCGCGCAAGCTGCACACCACCCAATCGGCCGTGGCCAAGCGGGTCGGAGAGCTGGAAGGGTTCGCGGGCACGCCGCTGTTCGAGCGGCGCGCCAAATCGCTGGTCCTGACCCAGCCAGGCCGCAAGCTGTTCGAGGGCGCGCGCGAGATGCTCGAGCTCAACAGCCGCATGGTGCTGGACATGGCCGACCCGTCGCGCTTCGAAGGCAGCGTGCGCCTGGGCGTGACCGAGCTGGTGGCGCTCACTTCGCTGGCCGGGGTCATAGAACGGCTCAACCAGCGCTATCCGAAGATCCAGCTGGTGCCCGAGATCGAGGCCGGCATCACGATGTACCAGCAGCTCGAGCGCGACGAACTGGACCTGGCCATCATGCCCGGCCCCTTCTGGAGCTACGAGTACGACTGCGTACAGCTCGGCTCGGTGACCAACGTCTGGATGGCCAGCCCTGCGCTGGCGCTGGATGCGGCGCGCGCACTGACGCCGCACGACCTGGCGCCCTTCCCCGTCATCAGCCAGCCGCAGAACTCGGCGCTGTCGCACCTGTACGATGCATGGTTCGCGCAGCAAGGCCTGTCGGTCAAGCGCGTGCTGACCTGCAACAGCCTGGCCATGATGGCGCAGCTGACCATGCTGGGGCTGGGCATCAGCCACCTGCCTTCGGCCTACTTCGACCCGCTGGTGGCGCGCGGCGCGCTGTGCCGGCTGCGCGTCCAGCCCGACCTGCCCACCATCCACTATTACGCCGTCTACAAGAAGAGCCTGATCAATCCGGTCGTCAGCACGGTCATCGACATCGCGCGCGAGACCTGCAACTTCGAGGTCGAGGGCGCGTTCCTGCCGCTGCCTCCCGGCGGCCTGCGGTCCGGTTGACGCCGCCGGCGTCCCTGTGTAGTGTATAGGGTTCCTGCGTCCCACCACCTGGGTGCCTCCATGATCCGCTTCGGTCTGCCTTGCCCGCCCGCCGCCGCCTTTGCCGGCGGCCTGCCGCGCGCGCGCACGACCCTGGCGGGCCTGCAGGCCCCGCCGCCTGTCGTCTCGCCGCCAGCCGGCCAGCTGTGCGGCGCCCCGCCGTCGCCCCGGCACGCCCAGGGCTGATCCGCAGCCCTCCCGGCCCTTTTCCGTCGCCGCTGCACCGCGGCCGCCTTGCGCGGCCATGGCGCGCGCGCCCGCGCGTGCGCCGGCGGCCCGTGCGTTATTCGACACAGGTGATTCGACATGCCATTCAATCAAACCGTCTGGGCCGCACGCGGCTCGACGGCGCTTTTCGTGCTGCTGTGGAGCAGCGGCGCGATCTTCGCCAAATGGGGGCTGGACTATGCCTCGCCCTTTGCCTTCCTGGTGCTGCGCTTCGCCCTGGCGCTGGCCGTCCTGACAGCCCTGGGCCTGCGCGCGGGGCGCTGCCTGCCCGCGCCTGGCACGCGCCTGCGCACCGCCGCCACCGGCGCGCTGCTGCTGGGCGGCTATTCGATCTGCTATCTGCTGGCGCTGCAGCACGGCGTGACGCCGGGCGTGCTGGCCACGGTGCTGGGCGTGCAGCCGCTGCTGACGCTGCTATGGCTGGAGCGCGACCTGCCGGCACGCCGGCTGGCCGGGCTGACGCTGGCCCTGGCGGGCCTGGTGCTGGTGGTGTGGCGCAACATCGATGTGGCACGCCTGAACCACGCCGGCATGGCCTACGCCCTGGCCGCGCTGGGCTGCATGACGGCGGGCGCCCTGCTGCAGAAAGGGTCGCGCCAGGCGCCCGGCGAGGTCTTGCCGCTGCAGTACGCGACAAGCCTGGCGCTGTGCCTGGCGCTCGCGCCCGGACAGCCCTGGCAGGTGCAGTGGAGCCCCGGTTTCGTGGCGGCCTGGCTGTGGCTCGCGCTGGTGATATCGGTGGCGGCCACGCTGCTGCTGTACCGCCTGATCCAGGGCGGCAACCTGGTCAACGTGACCAGCCTGTTCTACCTGGTGCCCCCCGGCACGGCGCTGCTGGATTACCTGCTGCTAGGCAACCGGCCAGCGTCGGCCAGCCTGGCCGGCATGGCGGCCATCGTTGCCGGGCTGGGGCTGGTGTTCGGGCGCCGGCGCGCGCATTGAGCATGCCGGACAGGATGCCTTGGCAACGAGCCGGCGCGGCGCTATGGTATGCGGATAGCGCCGCGCTAGCTGTGAACTGTCAATAGGTTGTATTCGTCCAGGTTGAGTCTGGAGATGGGTACAGCGCGCCCGATGCCTTGGTGGGGTCGATGCCAGTTGTAGTGGTGTAGCCAGGATTTCATGGCATCGGCTCGGTGTTGGGAGTTCTGGTAGGTGTGAGCGTAAGCCCACTCACGCAAGGCCGACTGGATGAAGCGTTCGGCCTTGCCATTGGTCTGTGGGCGGTAAGGTCGGGTAAAGCGGTGCTTGATGCCCAGCTCATGGCACAGCGCGGCGAAGGCGCGGCTGCGAAAGGCCGAGCCATTGTCGGTGAGCAAGCGCTGGATGGTCACGCCCAGGCGCTGGTAGTAGGCCACTGCGTCCTTGAGGAACTGGACGGCGCTGGGGAAGCGCTCGTCGGGGTGGATGTCGGTGAAGGCCACACGGGCGTGGTCATCGATGGCCACGAAGACGAAGTCCCAGCCGGCCCCCTCAACGGTATCGCGTCGGTTGCCCGTGACCCGGTGGCCAGGGCGCTGGATACGTCCCAGCTTCTTGATGTCGATGTGCAGCAGATCGCCGGGGGCCTGATGCTCGTAGCGCACCACCGGCTCGGCCGGCTCCAGGTCGGCCAGGTGCGACAGACCGGCGCGGGCCAGGACGCGGCTGACGGTGCTGGCTGACACGCCCAGCGCCTGGGCGATGCGCGCTTGGGTCAGCCGCTTGCGGCGCAGCTCCACGATAGCCAGCGCCTTGGCCGGCGCAATCGCTCGGGGCGAGACCGTCGGGCGCGAGGACGCATCGGCCAAGCCCGCCTGGCCCTGAGCCAGGAAGCGGCCCAGCCATTTGCGCACAGTCGGCGCGGTGACCCCATAGGCGCGGGCCGCTTCAGGCACACAAACTTGATGGGCGATCAATTGCTGGACCATTTCGAGTCGACGTAGGAAGGTCAATCGGGCATGCTTATGGGTGTTCATCCGGCCGGGCTCCTTGAGTGAACTGGGGGGTTGGCGATTTCCAGTTTCTCAAATCCGGTTCGGATGAACCATGCATACAACCTATTGAATCTTCACAGCTAGGTCGAACGGCGCTCCATCAAGGCCCAGGCAATGGTGCCGGCATCGACATACTCGAGCTCGCTGCCGGCCGGCACGCCGCGCGCCAGCCGGGTGACTTTCAGGCCGCGCTCGCTCAGGGCATCGTCCAGGAAGTGGGCCGTCGTCTCGCCCTCGGCGGTGAAATTGGTGGCCAGGATGACCTCCTGGACCACGCCGTCGCAGGCGCGCTCGATGACGCGCTGGAAGTCGAGCTCGCGCGGCCCCACCCCTTCCAGCGGCGCGATGCGTCCCATCAGCACGTAGTACAGCCCGCGGTAGCCGTGGCTGGACTCGATCATGTTCTGGTCGGCCGGCGTCTCGACGATGCACAGCAGGCCGGGATCGCGCTTGGGATTGGCACAGGTCGCGCAGACCTCGTCTTCGGTGAAGCTGTTGCAGCGCGCGCAATGGCGCAGGTGCTGCACGGCGGCGGAAAGCGCGCGGCCCAGCATGTCGGCCCCCTGCAGGTCGTGCTGCAGCAGGTGATAGGCCATGCGGCGGGCCGAGCGCACGCCCACGCCAGGCAGGCGGCGCAACGCCTCGATCAGGGCGATCAGCGGTTCGGGTTCGGGTAGTTGGGGATCCATCGCGCAGACAGCAGCGCGCCCGGCGGCCCGGCTGGGCCGCCAAGGCGATATCAGAACGGCAGCTTCATGCCCGGGGGCAGCGGCATGCCGGCGGTCACCGACGCCATTTTTTCCTGCGAAGTGGCCTCGGCCTTGCGCAGCGCGTCGTTGAACGCCGCGGCCACCAGGTCTTCGAGCATGTCCTTGTCCTCGCCCAGCAGGCTGGCGTCGATGGCCACCCGCTTGACGTCGTGGCGGCAGGTCATGGTGACCTTGACCAGGCCGCCGCCCGCTGCGCCTTCGACCTGGATCTCGGCCAGCGCGTCCTGCGCCTTCTTCATGTTTTCCTGCATTTGCTGCGCCTGGCGCATCAGGCCGGCGAGTTGTCCTTTCATCATGATCGATGCTTCCTCGGATTAGGGGATTGAGTCTGACCGGCGCCGCTCAGGCGGCCGGCGGATTGTCTACATGGCGGATCGAGCCGGGCACGACGCGGCCGCCGAAATCGGCGACCAGCGCCTGCACGAAGGGATCGACCGCCACCGCGTCTTCGGCGGCCTGCTGGCGCGCCGCGCGTTCGATCTGGGCCACCGCATGCGCGGTGCCGTCTCCGGTGACGCCGACTTCGATCTCCAGCCGCAGGCCCTGGCCGAAATGTTCGCACAGCACGGTCTGCAGGCGCACGCGGCTTTCGCTTTCGGCCAGCGTGCGCACGGCCACGCGCAACAACACCGCGTCGCCCTGCACACCGGCCCACTCGCTCTGGCGCGCCAGTTCGGCGGCAAGGCCGGTGACCGGCAAGCGCGCGGCCAGCTCGGGCCAGCCGGTCGGCGACATGTCCGCAAGGCGCGACCGCGCCGCGCGGCCACGGCCGCCGGATTCGCGGCGCGGCGTCGGCGCCCGTGGCGCCGGCATGGCCGCGGCAGCGGGCGCCAGCGTTTCGAATTCGTCGTCCGGATCGGCGGTGAAGCTGTGCTCGGGCACGAAGCCGCCGCCAGCCTCGTCGGGAATGGCCTCGTCGACCCAGGCCGGCGGACCGTCGTCGTCCGCCGCGACCGGCGCCGGCGCGGCCGCGGGCTGGGCCGGCGCGGGGGCGGCCACGGCCTCGGGCAGGTCCTCCCAGGGCGGCACTGGCGCCGGCGCGGGCTCGGCGGCGCGGGCCTGGGCCGCCGGCGCCGCCACGGGTTCGGGTTCGGCGACAGCCGGCGGCGTCGCCGCAACCGGCGTGGCCGCGGGCCGGGGCGCTGGCTCAGGCTCGGGTTCAGGCTCGGGCGCGGGCTGCGGCTTTGATTCGGATCGGGCTACGGCGCGCGGAGCCGCGGCGGCCTGCGGCGCAAGCGCGGGCGCAGGCGTTGGTTCGGGCCGGGTTTCGGCCGGCGCCGCGGCGGCGGGCGCCGCGGCCCGCGGCGTCGTGTCGGCGCGCGGCGCCTGCACGGCCGTTGCCGGGCCGGCCTCGCCATTGAGCGCCAGCATGCGCAGGCAGGCCATCACGAAACCGGCATACTCGTCGGGCGACAGCGTCAGCTCGCCACGGCTGTGCACGGCCACCGAATAGAACAGTTGCACCGCATCGGGATGCAGGGCGGCGGCCAGGCGCGTAATGTCCTCGGTCAGCGGATCGTCCTGCGGCAAGGCGCCGCGCACGCGCTGCTCGATGGCCACCCGCGACAACAGCACCGCCAGGTCGGCCAGCGCGCCGGCATACGACAGGCCGCGCACCGCCAGCTCATCGGCCACCGCCAGCACCCCGGCGGCGTCGCCCGAGGCCAGCGCATCCAGCAGGCGTACCAGATGGCGCTGGTCGATCGTGCCCAGCATGCCGCGCACCGCTTCTTCGCTGAGATTGCCGGCGCTATAGGCAATGGCCTGGTCGGTCAGCGACAGCGCGTCGCGCATGGAACCGCCGGCCGCCTGGCCGATCAGGCGCAGCGCCGGCACTTCGAAGCCGATCTGCTCTTCGCCCAGCACTGCCTGCAGATGCCCCACGATCGCGTCGGGCGGCATCTGCTTGAGATTGAACTGCAGGCAGCGCGACAACACCGTGACCGGGATTTTCTGCGGATCGGTGGTCGCCAGGATGAACTTGACGTGCGGCGGCGGCTCTTCCAGCGTCTTGAGCATGGCGTTGAAGGCATGCCCGGTCAGCATGTGCACTTCGTCGATCATGTAGACCTTGAAGCGGCCGGCCCCCGGCGCGTAGACCGCCTGCTCGAGCAGCTGGGTCATTTCCTCGACGCCGCGGTTGGAGGCGGCATCGAGCTCGAGGTAGTCGACGAAGCGGCCCGCATCGATTTCGGTGCAGGCGCGGCATTGGCCGCAAGGCTTGGACGTGATGCCGTTCTCGCAATTGAGCGACTTGGCCAGGATGCGCGACAGGGTGGTCTTGCCGACCCCGCGCGTACCGGTGAACAGCCAGGCATGATGCAGGCGCTGCGTGTCCAGCGCGTGCGTGAGGGCTCGCACCACGTGATCCTGCCCGATCAGGGTATCGAAGGATCGCGGGCGCCACTTGCGGGCCAGTACCAGATAAGTCATGGGCGGATTGTAGAGCCAGTTGCGCGCGCCCGGCACGGCGCGCTGGTTCACTGACCGGCGCGCGAACGCGCCCGCCGGAATGCAAAAGGGGCGCCGCAACCAGGAATGATGCGATCCGCCTGGATCGCGATACATTCCGGTCACGGCGCCCCTTTCAGGGATACCGGTAGGCGAGCCTTACTCCGGCACTGGTTCTGAACGACTATGGCTGCTTCGTTCCCGACCTGACCAGATTCACCGCCGAACCATGCGAAGGGGCCCGCCAGCTACGCATTCTAACAGAATGCGTAGCTGGCGAGCCCCGGCCCGACCGGACCCATCAGGGTCCGGTCGGGCCGTCGGGGCAAAGGGGTGGGCCCCCTCCCCAGCCCTCCCCCCGAGGGGGAGGGGGTGGTGGGAGGGTAGTGTGGAGCGACGGTTTGCGTGTCTGGCTGCGGTGGGGTGCTGCTTGGGGCGGCCTGCGCCTATCCCCTGGCGGGGATGGCGCGGCCTTGCACCGGTGCCCGTCCCGCATGAGGACTGCCGCCTGCCCATGCGTGTGCCTGTCCCCGCAGGGACAGGCACACGCAGCAGCGGTTCAGCGCGACGGTTCGTGTGCCTGGCTGCGGTGGGGTGCTGCTTGGGGCGGCCTACGCCTATCCCCTGTCGGGGATGGCGTGGCCTTGCACCGGTGCCTGTCCCGCATGAGGACTGCCGCCTGCCGTGCGTGTGCCTGTCCCAGCGGGGACAGGCACCCCGCAGTACGCCATCGACGCTTCGCCGCCAAGACGGTATCTGCCCCCGCGAGGACAGGCTCCCGACGCTACAGGTCGATCCAGGCGCGGGCGCGGGGGAAGTAGAGGGCGGCGCGGGCGGGGCGGCCGTCCAGGGCGGTGACCTGGGCGCAGTAGCGCATCAGTTGCTCGCCATGGCGCTGGCGCATGCGGATCGCGAATTGTTCGGGCGTCTCGTGTTCATGCGGACGGCCGGTCTTGTAGTCGACGATGAGCCAGCCATCTTCGGTGCTCAGCGCCAGGTCGATGACCGATACGCGGCCGGCGGCGTCGATGAGGGGCCATTCGCGGCGCGCGCGGGCCTGGCCGAGCAGCCAGCGGCCGCGCTCGTCGTCCAGCGTGGACTGCAGCGTATCCAGCACGGCCTGCGCGGCGGCGTCGGCCTGCCCGGCCGGGATGCCGGCGCGGGTCAGCTGGCGCCGCATGGCCGGCAGGCGTACGGCCAGCGCATCGGCCGACCAGTGCTGCGGGCCGTCGCCGCCGATGCGCGCCAGCCAGGCATGCGCCAGCGTGCCGACCGCCGCGTCATAGCCCGCTTCCAGTTGCCAGGACGGATGCTCGGCGCCTTGCCCGCCGCCGTATACGCCCGCCGCGGCCTCGCGCGGCAAGGTCCGGGCCGCCAGGCTCGCCAGCCCGGCGCCGGCCAGGCGGCGCAGCGGCTCGCCCACGAGCGCCGGCTGCTCGCCCGTGGCCGCCGCCTGGTCTTGCGCCACGTCGGGCGGCTGCGGCACCGACAGGTGCGGCCACAGCCGGCCCAGCAGGCTGGCCGACGCGGGCGTGCGGGCCTGGCCGCTGGCCGCGTCGACCGCCACGTGCGCCACCAGGTGCAGGCGCTGGCGCGCGCGCGTGGCCGCCACGTAAAACAGGCGGTCGGTTTCGTAGGCGGCGCGGCGCGCCTCGCGCGCGCCCAGGTAGCGCGACACCGGGTCGGCCTCGGTTTCGGCGCGCGGCTTGATCGGACCGAGCAGCACCCTGCCCCTGCTTTGCTCGAAACGCACCAGCGGCGCCTGGTCGCCGCGCGGCGCCCGATGCAGGCCGTACAGGATGACGGTATCGAACTGCAGCCCCTTGGATTTGTGCATGGTCATGATTTCGACCGTGCCCTGCTCGCCGGTGGCCTGCGGCGCGGCGAACAGGCGCGCCACCGCGGTGTCCAGCAAGCCGGCGTCCAGTCCGCCGTGCGGCGCCAGCCGCTCGATCAGCTGGAACAGGCTTTCGGCATCGCTGGCCGCGCTGGATCCCGCATACAGGCCAGGCCCGCCCAGGCGCCGCCACAATTGCTCCAGCCAGGCGGCCAGCGGCAGCAGGCCGGCGTCATTGGCGCGATCCAGCAGGATCGCCGCCACGGCGCGCAGGCGCCGGTATTCGTCGGGCGCCAGCGCCTGCTCGGCCAGACAGCCCGGCGCCGGCGCATCGAACAGGCTGCCCTGCCCGCCCTCGGAGCGCGCCGCGCCGCGCAGCGCGCGTTCGAGCAGCGTGGGCACCGGCGTCAGTTGATCGGCGCCGAACAGGCGTTGCAGCGAAGTCAGGGTCAGGCCGCACCATGGCGCGCGCAGCACCGACAGCCAGGCCAGCCGGTCGCCCGGATGCGCCAGCGCGCGCGCCAGCTGCACCAGATCGGCCACCACGGGGCGCAGCCCCAGCGGCACCAGCTCGACGGCGCGGCAGGGAATTCCTTCCTGCGCCAGGCGGCGCGTCAGGCTGCCCAGGTGGCTGCGGGCGCGCACCAGGATCGCGACGGGATGGCGGCTGCCTTCGTGCTCGGCCAACGCCGCGCGCACCAGGCCGACCGCGATGTCCTCGGCCTGCCTCTCGGCGCTGGCGGCGTCGCCGCATTCCCAGGCGGGGTGGAACAGCACCGCCTCGCCCGGCGCCGTCTCGTGGAACGCGGTCGAGGGGCTGTAGGCAATGGCGCCGGAATCCGCGTCATTGGCGCGCGGCAGCAATTGCGCGAACACGCGGTTGACCCAATCCACCACGCCGCCTTGCGAACGGAAGTTGTCGGTCAGCTGCAGGAAGCCCGGCCGGATCTGGCCCACGCCCCGCTCGGCCACCTGCAGGAACAGGCCGACCTCGGCCTTGCGGAAACGGTAGATGGACTGCATCGGGTCGCCCACCAGGAACAGCGTGCGGCCATCGCCGTCCTGCCAGCCGGCGGTCAGCGTGGCCAACAGGTCGATCTGGCCCTGGCTGGTGTCCTGGAATTCGTCGATCAGCAGATGGCGGATCGACGCGTCCAGCTTGAGCAGCAATTCGCCGGGATCGTCGCCGCTGCCCAGCGCGTAGGCCGCGCGCTGGGCGATCTCGATGAAGTCGACTTCGCCGGCCCGCGCGAACTGCACGCGCAGCTGCGCCACCGACAGCGCCAGCGTGGTCAGCTGCGCGCTCAGCACATCCCATTGCGCGTCCGAGAAATGCGCATCAGGCATGTCGCGCACCGCCGCCAGCGCGCGCACCCAGGGCGCGCCGCCATCGCAGGCGGCCAGCCAGGCGGTGAACGGCTCCTTGTGGTCGCAGCCGGCCGGAAACCCCAGGTTCTTGTTCACGCCCTTGGGGCTGCGCAAGGCGCCCGTGCCGGTCAGCAGCAGATGCGCCAGCGCGCGCCATTGGTCCAGCGCCTCGGCCATGGGCGGCAAGGGAGCGTCCCAATCCTGCAAGGCCGCCAGCCGCGCATCGCCGCTGCCCGCCAGCGCCGCCGCGGCCAGGCGCGCCGGCCCGCACAAGGCCTGGCTCCAGCCGCGCGGCAATTGCCCGCACAGGCTGTCCAGCTCGTGTTCGAGCGCCTCGGCCAGCGATGCTTCCAGGCCATCGCGGTCCAGCCCGAACTGCAGCAGCGGCATCCATTGGTCGCGCTGGCCCAGCATCGCGGCGATGGCGTCCTTGGCGGCCTGCACGTCGACGTCCAGGTGCGCCAGCAAGGCGCGCACCGCGTCGTGCTCGTCGGCCAGTTCCAGCGTGGCGCGCGCCGCCGCCTCGTAGTGCGCGCGCGCGTCGTCGGCGATATCGGGCATGCCACCCAGTTCCGACAGCCAGGGCATGCCGCGCACCAGGCCGGCGCAGAACGAGTCGATGGTGCGGATGGCCAGCCGCGCCGGGTGATCGAGCAGGTGCCAGCCCTGCTCCTGGTCGCGCGCCAGGGCGGCGCGCGCCAGTTCCCAGCTGCGCCGCTCGTGCGCCGAGCGCGGCGGCTCGCCGGCGCCCAGGCTCAGCTTGTGCAGCACGCGCGCGTGCATCTCGGAGGCGGCCTTGCGCGTGAAAGTGATGGCGACGATTTCCTCGGGCCGCGTCACGGTGGCCAGCAAGGCAAGAATGCGGTCGGTCAGCAGTTCGGTCTTGCCCGAACCCGCCGGCGCCTGCACCAGGAACGAGCGCGACGGGTCCAGCGCCTGGCGGCGCGCGGCGTGGTCATGCGGCAAGCGTTCGGGTTCGGTCATGGCTGGCGGCCCTCAGGCATCCTCGTCGTCCAGGTGCAGGCGCAGGAACGGCATCGCGTCGCAGAACTTCAGGTCGTCCTGGCGCAGCGCCACGTTGGCCGCGTATCCATTGGCGTATTCGTCGGCCAGCATCTCGACCGCCGCGCGCCAGCGCTGCAGGATGCGCGGCCATGGCTGCCCCTCGAACGCCTTGCTCTGCTCGACCGGCGTGACGCCTTCGATGCCCAGGTCGTCGGCCGCCAGGCCTTGCGCGCTGACCTGGCGCGCATGGATCTGCGCCAGCATCAGTCCGGCCACCTCGGTGTCCGCGCCATCGGCCAGTACCGAGGCGTAGAACGGCAATTGCAGGTTGACCGGGCGCGCCCGCGCCCAATCGGATTCGGGCCGGCCCGGCGCCGCGCCGGTCTTGTAGTCGACGATGAGCGCGCGGCCGTCGGCCAGGCGATCCATGCGGTCCAGCCGCACCTTGAGCGCCAGCGCGCCGCGCTGCCAGCTGTGCTCCTGTTCGATCTGCGCCACCTCGAACGGCTGGCGCTGCGCCTCGCTGTCGAACCAGTTGGCCAGCACCGCGGCCGCGCGCGCGCACTCGAGTTCGCGCAGCGCCGCCGGATAGCCGGCCAGTTCGGTACGCGCCGCCTCGCCGATGGCCTGCTCGACCAGCGCCGCCAGACGGCCTTCGGCCATCGCGGCGTGCAAGGCCTCCTGGTCGGGCAGCATGCGCCACACCAGTTCGAGCGCGCGGTGCAGGAACTGGCCGCGCACGCTGACCGTGGCCGCATCGGCATAGGGCGCCATGGCGCGTCCGCCCAGGCGATGGCGCACGAAGGCCCACAGGGGATTGCGCGCCTGGGTATCCAGCACGTCCAGGCCGCCGCGGCTTTGCCGCTCGGCCTGCAGCGGCGGCCCCTGGCTGTCGTCCAGGATCTCCTGCTCCAGCGCGGCGACTTGCGCGTCGGTGCCGGGCTGCCAATCGGCCGGCGCCGCGCGCACGATCAGCGGCGAGGGCCGCAGCTCGCGCTCGCCATCCATGGCGGCGTGGCTGGCGATCATCTCCGGCGCGCAGCGGCGCAAGGCCATGAACATGCCTTCGGCCCACTCGCGCTCGCGCTCGGGCGTGGCGCGCGGCGCGCCGACCTGGCGCAGCACGGCCAGCGGCAGCAGGGGATTGGGCTTGGGCGAGGCAGGCAGGACGTCGTCGGTCAGGCCCAGCACCCAGATGCCATCCCAGGCGCCGCCCTCGGCCTCGAGCAGGCCCAGCACGTCCAGCCGCGCCGACGGATCGCGCTGCGGCTGGAACGAGCCGGCGCGCGCCGCGCTGGCCAGCAGGCGCACCGCGGCGCGCCCATCCAGGCGGCCGGCGGCCGGCGCCAGCGCCGTGAATTCGGCCAGCAGGTCGCCCAGCGCCCCCATGACCTGATAGGCCACGCTGTCGAGCGCGCGTTCGCCCGGAAAGCCCAGCGCCGTCAGCGCGGCCTTGAAGCGCGGCGCCCAGGCGTCGCAGGTATCGCTGCGCTGGCCGGCTTGCCAGATTGCCATGGCCTGCGACCACCCCTCGGCCAGGCGCGGGCACTCCTCCAGGCCGCGCTGCCAGTCGGCCGGCCCCACATGGGCCAGCGCCTGGCGGCGCCAGCGCGCATCGAGCGCCGCATGGCGCGGCCCTTCCTGCAGGTCGCCGGCGCAATGGCCGGCCAGCAGGGCCGCGCCGAACAGCGCGGGCTCGCCCGCGCCGCACGCGGCCACCTCGGCCAGCAGCGCCAGCCAGGCCAGGGCGGCGCGCACCGCCGGCCACTCGTCCAGCGCCCGGCCCACCGCCACGTTGAAGGGCAAGGGCGCGTCCTGGCCGGCCAGCGCCTGGCCCAGCACGCGGCGCGCGAACGGCGCCTCGGCCTCCAGCTGCGGCGACACGATGGCGTAGCGGCCGCGCGGATCGGCGCGCAGGCGGTCGGCCGCCCAGCGCGCCGCCGCGCGCCATTCGGCGCCGCGATCGGCGGCCTCGAAGCGTTGCGGCCATGCCGGCTCGCGCACGGCGTCGCGCCACGCCACCACGTCGGCGCCGCCATCGGCCAGCGCGCGCAGCAGGCGTGCGAAGCGCGGCGAGATATCGACGAAGCCCGCCAGCGCCACGTGGCGCGGCGCGCGCAAGGCGCCCTGCCGCAGCGCCTCGAGCACGCGCTCGTAGCCCTGGTTGGCATCCTCGGCGTCCAGCTCGCCGAGCATGGCGCGATAGCGCGCGCGCCAGCGCGAAAACCCGCGGTACTCGTCGGTCTCGGCGCCGGCCGGCACATGCGCCTGCCACTCGTCGACCAGCAGGTCCGCGTCCAGCGCCAGCCGCGCGGCCTGGTCGGCGTCCAGCAGCGCGCGATCGGCCTCTTCCAGGCGGATCGCCTCGCGCCACACCAATTGGGTCGCGAAGCTGGACAGACGGTAGGCCGGCACTTCGTAGCGCTCGTCGAACGCGAGCTCGGCGACGCAATCGGCCAGCCAGGCCGACAGCGGCATGATGCGCGGCAGCTCGCTGACCTGGCGTTCGCTGCTCAGCTGCGCGGCCAGGTCCAGCGTGAGCCGGCGCGAAAGCCGATTGTTGACGGTCAGCACCAGCGTGTCGATCGCGGGCAGTTCGCCGAGATCGCGCAGCGTGCAGGATGGAAAATCAGTGCGGAAGTCGTCCGACATGGGCCCAGGGCGGCGCGCGGCCTAGAAGCCGCACAGCGCGGCGATGTTTTCCCAGTTGATGGCCATGTCGGGGCTCAGGTAGCTCCAGAATCCCAGGGCCAGCACGGCCGACAGGACCAGCCAGCCGGCAATGCGCCAGCGGCGCGAAACAGAAACGGACGTAGGCATGGCGGCAGGCAGTACGGTTGCGGAAACTCCGTGGCTCAGGCGCGCGCCGCGGCGGGCTGCGCCAGCGGCTGCTCGCGCACCGGCAGGCACAGCAGCGCCGCGACGACCGCCAGCGCCACGCCCGTCCACCATACCAGATCGTAGTTGCCCGTGCGCGCATACACGGCCCCGCCCATCCACACGCCGATGAAGCTGCCGACCTGGTGGCCCAGGAAGGCGATGCCCGACAGCGTCGCCGCATAGCGCAGCCCGTAGATCTGGCCGATCAGGCCTTGCGTGAGCGGCACCGTGCCCAGCCAGAACAGGCCCATCCAGCCGGCGAACACATACAGCACCAGCGGCGTCAGCGGCACGGCCAGCAGCAACAGCATGCCGAAGGCGCGCAAACCGTAAATCGCGGCCAGCAGCAGGCGCTTGCTGTAGACCCCGCCCAGCTTGCCGGCATAGAACGAGCCGATCACGTTGCACAGGCCGATCAGCGCGATGGCGGTGGCGCCATGGCTGGCCTTCATGCCGGCGTCGACCACGTAGGCCGGCAGGTGCAGCGTGATGAACGCGGTGTGAAAACCGCAGACGAAATAGCTCCACGACAGGAAGTGGAACGACGGATGCGCCATCGCCTGGCGCACCGCTGCGCCCAGCGATTGCTGCACGCCGCCGTGCACGCCGGGCTTGCCGCGCAGGAAATACGCCAGGGGCGCGCCCACGGCCACCAGCAGCGACAGCACCCACAACGCGCCGGGCCAGTCCAGCCCGGTAATCAGCTGCTGCCCGGCCGGCACCACCAGGAACTGGCCCAGCGAACCGCCTGCGCTGGCGATGCCCATGGCCGTGCTGCGATAGGCCGCCGGCACCGAGCGCGCCACCACCGGCAGGATCACGGGGAAGGTGGTCCCCGCCTGGCCCAGCCCCACCAGCACCCCGGCCGTCAGGTACAGGGTGGCCTCGTCGGTGGCGAAACGCGTGCCTATCATGCCCAGCGCATACAGCACGGCGCCCAGCACGATGGTGCGGCCCGATCCGTAGCGGTCGGCCAGGATGCCCATGCCGATACAGGCGGCGCCCCAGACCAGGTTCTGCAAGGCGAACGCCATCGAGAACACTTCGCGCCCCCAGCCGTGCGCCAGGTCCATGGGCTGCATGAACAACCCGAACGTGGCGCGCACCCCCATGGCCAGCAGCACCACGCCGGTGCCGATGAACAGGATGCGCAGGGAGGGTTTCTCGGATGTTGACATGGAACGTCGTCTGCCTTCGGAGGTAGTAATCGGTCACCCCGCGGCGGGGGCGGATCCGCGATCATATACAAATCCTCGCGATGCCATCGAGGAATACCCCGATACCGTCCGCCATCCGCACTGCTCGCCAGCCGTTTCGCCAGGCGCCGTGCGAGCGCCGGCTACGTCCGCCAAGGTGCTAGAATCCTGCTCGGCCGGCGCACCGATACGCGCACGCGCATCCGCGACCACGCACCGCCCGCCCGTCTCGCCGTAGTTAAATGGATATAACCGGCCCCTCCTAAGGGTCAATTGGTGGTTCGATTCCACCCGGCGAGGCCAGCCCCTTTTCCCGGCGTGCCTGTCCCGCATGAGGACAGGCGCCTGCCCGTGCGGGTGCCTGTCCCCGCTGGGACAGGCACACCGTCGTCTCCGTCCCCGCCGCGACCGGCACCTCCCGCGCCGCGCCGTTCAGCCGATTGCAGGGAAAACCGGTATACGCTGCGACCTCGGCGCGCGGCAATACTCCGCGGCCAGGATGGCCGGCAATACGTCCCTAAATTTAATTCACGCAAACTCTTGCGCATCAGTTCAAATTGCTGTTTAAGTTTGGCGCGTAACTCCCTAATTCACCTGGATTTTTTCCGCCCCGACCAAATCCGGCGATTGCAACAATCCCATACAGCCAGACAAGGTTTGCTTACATCATGGCATTTCACTGGACGCGCGCGGTAGCGAGAGCATTGGCGCCCCTGGCGCTGGCGATAGGCGCGCTGCTTCCCTACGCCGCGCACGCCGCCAAAGCCGACCCGTGCAGGACCAACGCCAAGTCGGCCGCCTGCAAGTCCCAGCAGGCCAAGAAGGCCTCGGCCAAGAAAGCCCCCGCCAAGACCGCCTCCAGCAAGAAATCCGCCAGCACCGCCAAGAAGAAATCCGCCAACAGCAAGAAAACCGCCAGCGCCAAGAAGGGCAGCACGCGCAAATCGACCATCCGCGCCCGCACGCGCACCGCGCGCGCCAGCGCCGCGGCCACGGCCGCCATGCCGCCGGCGGCGGCCTCCCCGGCCGCCGAAGCGGCCGCGCTGCGTTCCAGCACCGCCTACGTACAGGACCTGGAAACCTCCACGGTGCTGTTCGCCAAGAACGAAAACGTGGTGCGCCCGATCGCCTCGATCTCCAAGCTGATGACGGCCCTGGTGGTGGTGGACGCCAACCTGCCGATGGACGAGATGATCGAGATCACCGACGATGATGTCGATACGCTCAAGCACACCACTTCGCGCCTGCGCGTGGGCACGGTGCTCAGCCGCGGCGACATGCTGCACCTGGCGCTGATGTCCTCGGAAAACCGCGCCGCCCACGCGCTGGGCCGCAACTATCCGGGCGGCATGCCGGCCTTCGTCGCCGCCATGAACGCCAAGGCGCGTTCGCTGGGCATGCTGAACACGCGCTTCGTCGAGCCCACCGGCCTGTCCAGCGAGAACGTGTCCTCGCCGCGCGACCTGGCCCGCATGCTGCGCGCCGCCTCGCAGCGCCCGCTGATCCACCGCTATTCGACCGACACCGAGTACGAGGTCGAGATCAACAACCGCACCCAGACGTTCCGCAACACCAACCTGCTGGTGCGCAAGCCCGACTGGGACATCAAGGTCTCGAAGACCGGCTTCATCAACGAGGCCGGCGAATGCCTGGTCATGCTGGCGCGCATCAATGGCCGCGACATGGCCATCGTGCTGCTGGATTCGCAAGGCAAGCTGTCGCGCATCGGCGATGCCGTGCGCATACGCCGCATCGTGCAAAACGATGTGGCGATGCTCTGAATACCGCTAGCCCAGCGGCCGGCTGTCGTAGAGGTTGGCGGGCAGGCCGCGCAATACGGCCTGCGCATCCAGCGACCGGATCGGCACCGTGGCATCGGCCGGAATGCGGCCCTCGGCCTGCAGCACCTGGTAGCGCAGGCAGCACACGCGCAGGAACGACGTGAAGTTGGCGGCCTCGCCGCGATACTGCACCAGTTCGTCGTACAGCCGCTCGATCAGCTGCGTGACGCGCATGCCGTCGCGCGCGGCGATTTCCTCCAGCACGTCCCAGAACAGTTGCTCCAGCCGCACGCTGGTGGCCACGCCGTGCAGGCGCAGCGAACGGGCCTGCACGGAATACGAGCGCTGGTTGGCGCGGATGAAGATTTCGCACATGAGGATCCCCGGCACGCGGTTGGTGCATGACACCCCCACTGTACGGCCAGCGGCCGGCAGGCGACAAGCGCGCGCCGGCCGGCGGCCGTACAGCCCGTATTGGGGTCAGTGCGAAATGCGGGTGCCCAGCACCGCCAGGAACTGCGCCAGCCATGCCGGATGCGCGGGCCACGCCGGGGCGGTGACCAGGTTGCCGTCGGTATGGGCCTGGTCGATGCCGATCTCGGCGTAGGTCCCGCCGGCCAGCCGCACCTCGGGCGCGCAGGCCGGATAGGCCGAGCAGGTGCGCCCCTGCAGGATGCCCGCAGCCGCCAGCAATTGCGCGCCATGGCAGACGGCGGCGATGGGCTTGCCGGCCTGGTCGAAGTGGCGCACGATGTCCAGCACCCGCTCGTCCAGGCGCAGGTACTCGGGCGCCCTGCCCCCGGGAATCACCAACCCGTCGTAGTGCTGCGGCTCGACCTTGGCGAAGTCATGGTTGAGGGTGAAATTGTGGCCGCGCTTTTCGCTGTAGGTCTGCGCGCCCTCGAAGTCGTGGATGGCCGTGGCGACCGTGTCGCCCGCCTTCTTGTCGGGGCAGACGGCATGCACCGTGTGCCCGACCGCCAGCAGCGTCTGGAACGGCACCATGGTTTCATAGTCCTCGGCGTAATCGCCCACCAGCATCAGCAGCTTCTTGCTCATCGTCGTCTCCATGGAAAGGAGCCGGCCGCCGTAACGCGCCGGCCTGGTCATGCGACGATTGTGGACGCGCGCGCCGGCGCGGGTGGTAAGGGGATACCGCGCCCGGATGCGGCGCCGTTACGGCAAGGCCACCTGCACGGCGCGCGCGCCCAGCAGGTCGACCAGCGCCTGCGGCGCGATGCCGACCAGGTAGCCGCGGCGCCCGCCATTGACGTAGATCTGCGGAAAATCCAGCACGCTGGCCTCGACCCACACCGGCATGCGCTTGCGCGTGCCGAAGGGCGAGGTGCCGCCGACCTGGTAGCCGGAGTGGCGCTGCGCCACCTCGGGCTGGCATGGCGCGACCTTTTTCAGGCCGGCCTGGCGCTCCAGGTTCTTGGTGGACACCTCGCGATCGCCGTGCATCAGCACCACCAGCGGATGGCCGCCCTCGTCTTCCATGATGAGCGTCTTGACCACGGCGTGCGGATCCAGGCCCAGCTGGCGCGCCGCCTCGCCGGCGCCGCCATGGTCGACGTAATCGTAGGTATGTTCGGTGAACGCCACCTTGCGCTGGCGCAGCAGCTGGGTGGCGGGCGTTTCGGAAACGTGGCGGTTCTTGCTCATGGCGGATGGACGCTCAGGCGCGCGGATGATGGGCGGCATGCAGCGCCTTCAGGCGTTCGCGCGCCACATGCGTGTAGATCTGGGTGGTGGAAATGTCGGCATGGCCCAGCAGCATCTGCACCACGCGCAGGTCGGCGCCGTGATTGAGCAGATGCGTGGCGAACGCATGGCGCAGCACGTGCGGCGACAGCGGCGCGTGGATATCGGCCGCCAGCGCGTATTTCTTGACGAGCTGCCAGAAGGCCTGGCGCGACATCGGCTCGGCGCGCGCCGTCACGAACAGCGCATCGGCCACGCGCGCGCCCAGCAGCTCCGGGCGGGCGCTGCCGGCATAGCGCTCGATCCAGTGCGCGGCTTCCGCGCCCAGCGGCACCAGGCGGTCCTTGCCGCCCTTGCCCATGACGACCCGCACCACGCCTTCGTTGAGGCTGACGTCCAGCGCCTTGACCGAGACCAGCTCGGACACCCGCAATCCGGTGGCGTACAGGGTTTCGAGCATGGCGCGATCGCGCAGGCCGCGCGCGGTGTCCAGGTCCGGCGCCTGCAGCAGCGCGTCGACCTGCGCCTCGGACAGGGTCTTGGGCAGGCGCGGCGGCTGCTTGGCGGTGACCAGCGTCAGGCAGGGATCGCTCGGGGTCAGGCGCTCGCGCAATGCCCAAGCGTAGAAGCGCCGCAGCGCCGCCAGCCGCCGGTTGGCCGTGGTGGCGCGGCTTTCCGCGTGGCGCGCGGCGAACCAGGCCTCGATGTCGCCCTTGCCCGCCTCGCGCAGGCTGGCGCCGGTGGCCAGGCCCGGATGGCAGGCGAGGTTCTCCAGCCATTGCGCGAACGCGCTCAGGTCGCGCCGGTAGGCCGCCAGCGTGTTGGCGGCCAGGCCGTCCTCCAGCCAGACGGCATCGATGAAAGCGTCGAGGTCAGCCTGCGAGGCCAGCGGGGCGGAGGAACTCATGGCGGCAGTGTACGCAGGGGCATCCTGGCCGGCGGCGTCATACCGCGCTCTTGAGCCACACCTCGAAGGCCTTGAGCGCGCCGGAGCGCTCGCTGCGCTGCGGATAGCCGAAGTAGTAGCCCTGGCTGACCGACAGCGCCTGCGGCACGGGCATCACCAGCGTGCCCGCGTCCAGCGCGTCCTGCACCAGGAAGCGCGGCATCAGCCCCACGCCCAGTCCGGCCTGCACCGCGGCCAGCATCATGGTGAACAGATCGTAGCGCGGGCCGCCGGCGGCCTGCGGCCCGTAGGCGTACTGGTTGGCGGCGTACCACTGGCACCAGGCGTCCGGGCGCGAATACAGGTACAGGTGCATCATGCCGCCCAGCGCGCCGTCGTCGCGCCCGGGCGCGCGCTCGGCCAGCTCCGGCGCGCACACCGGCACCAGCTCGCGCTCGGGAAACAGCAGCACCCCCTGCGTGCCCGGCCAGATGCCGTCGCCATGGTAGAGCGCGCCGTCGAAGGGCTGGTCCTTGAACTGGAACGGCAGCGTGCGCACCGACAGGCTGACGGTGATGTCGGGCTGGACGCGCTGGAAATCGGCCAGGCGGGGGATCAGCCAGGTGGTGGCCAGCGTGGGCACCACCGCGATGTGGATACTGCGGCCCATGCCCGTGCGGCTGACCAGCCCGAACGTGTCCTTCTCGATCTGGTCCAGGTGGTGGCGGATGCGGCCGGCATACTCGGCGCCGTGGTCGGTCAGCACGATGCGGCGGCGCACGCGCGTGAACAGCTGCACGCCCAGGCGGTCCTCCAGGCTGGCCACCTGGCGATAGACCGCGCTGTGCGTCAGCGACAGCTCTTCGGCGGCGCGCGAGAAGCTGCCCAGCCGCGCCGTGGCCTCGAAGGCCTGCAAGGCGCTCAAATTAGGGATACCGTTACGCATTGGGCTCTGTCCTGGAAGCCGGTCGCCGAAAAAGAGCGGCGCTTGGTGCAATGCAACACGCAACAACTTTCCGGCACGTCAATAGATTGTGCAATTTTATCAATTGCTTTGTGCAAGTGAGGAACATTATGCTCAGCGATCACACCCCCGGCGAATCATGACTACTGCTAATCACTCCACCCCCGCATCCCGCCTCGGCGGCCATATCCTGGTCGACCAGCTGGCCGCCCATGGCGTCAAGCATGTGTTCTGCGTGCCGGGCGAAAGCTACTTGGCCGTGCTCGACGGCCTGCACGACGCCAGCATCGACGTCACCGTGTGCCGCCAGGAAGGCGGCGCGGCCATGATGGCCGACGCCCACGGCAAGCTGACCGGCGAGCCGGGCATCTGTATGGTCACGCGCGGCCCCGGCGCCTCCAACGCGCTGGCCGGCGTGCACATCGCCAAGCAGGACTCCACGCCCATGATCCTGTTCGTGGGCCAGATCGAGCGCGGCATGCGCGAGCGCGAAGCCTTCCAGGAAATGGACTATCGCGCCGTGTTCGGCACCCAGGCCAAGTGGGTGACCGAAATCGACCAGGTCGAGCGCATTCCCGAACTGATTTCGCGCGCCTTCCACGTGGCGACCTCCGGACGTCCGGGGCCGGTGGTTATCGCGCTGCCCGAGGACGTCCTGGTCGAAACCGCCAGCGTGCCCGATGCGCCGCGCTATGAGGTGATCGACGCCGCGCCGGCCGCCGGCCAGATGGACCAGCTGGCGCAAATGCTGGCGCAGGCCAAGGCGCCGGTGGCGATCCTGGGCGGCTCGCGCTGGAATGCCCAGGCGGTGCAGCAGTTCGCCGATTTCGCGCAGCGCCACGCCTTGCCGACCGCGGTGTCGTTCCGCCGCCAGATGCTGTTCCCGGCCGACCACCCCTGCTTCATCGGCGACGTCGGGCTGGGCATCAATCCGGCGCTGCTCAAGCGCATCGAACAGGCCGACCTGGTGCTGATGGTGGGCGGCCGCATGTCGGAAAACCCCAGCCAGGCCTACACCCTGCTGGATATCCCGGTGCCGCGCCAGAAGCTGGTGCACGTGCATCCGGACAGCGCCGAGCTGGGCCGCGTCTACCGCGCCAACCTGGCGATCAACACCTCGCCGGCGGCGTTCTGCGCCGCGCTGGCGCAAGCGAACGGACCGTCCCAGCCGGCCTGGGCCGACGATACGCAGGCCATGCGCGCGAGCTATCTGCAATGGAGCGACCCCGCCGCCATCCGCACGCCCGGCGCGCTGCAACTGGGCGAAGTGATGGCGTTCCTGGAAAAGACCTTGCCGGCCGACGCCATCATGGCCAACGGCGCGGGCAACTACGCCACCTGGCTGCACCGTTTCCACCGTTACACGCGCTACGGCACGCAACTGGCCCCGACCTCCGGCTCGATGGGCTATGGCCTGCCCGCCGCGGTGGGCGCCAAGCGCATCTGGCCGCAGAAGACCGTGGTCTGCTTCGCCGGCGACGGCTGCTTCCTGATGCATGGCCAGGAATTCGCCACGGCGGTGCAGTACGACCTGCCCATCGTGGTCGTGCTGATCGACAACGGTATGTACGGCACGATCCGCATGCACCAGGAGAAGCACTACCCCGGCCGCATTTCGGCCACGAGCCTGAAGAACCCCGACTTCGCCGAGTACGCGCGCGCCTTCGGCGGCCACGGCGAACGCGTCGAGACCACCGAACAGTTCGCGCCGGCCTTCGAGCGTGCGCTGGCCAGCGGCAAGCCCGCCATCCTGCACTGCCTGATCGACCCGGAAACCATCACGCCGTCGACCACGCTGGAGAAAATCCGCGCCGCGGCCCTCAAGGCACAGTAAGCGTGCGGACGCGGCGATGCCGCGCCCGCATATCCACGATCCGGATTTGAGTTTTTCGTATCTACACTGGAGTACCCGCATGTCCTCGACGCCCTCGTTCCACTGGCAAGATCCCCTGTTGCTCGACCAGCAACTGACCGAAGAAGAGCGCATGGTGCGCGACGCCGCCGTGGCCTACTCGCAAGACAAGCTGGCGCCGCGCGTGCTGGAAGCCTTCCGCCACGAAAAGACCGACCCCGCCATCTTCGCCGAAATGGGCGAACTGGGCCTGCTGGGCGCCACCATCCCCACCGAATACGGCGGCGCCGGCCTGAACTACGTCTGCTACGGCCTGATCGCGCGCGAAGTCGAACGCGTCGATTCCGGCTACCGTTCGATGATGAGCGTGCAGTCGTCGCTGGTGATGGTGCCCATCAATGAATTCGGCAGCGAAGCGCAGAAGCGCAAGTACCTGCCCAAGCTGGCCGCCGGCGAGTGGATCGGCTGCTTCGGCCTGACCGAGCCCAACCATGGCTCGGACCCCGGCGGCATGGAAACCCGCGCCACCAAGACCCCCGACGGCTACAAGCTGACCGGCAACAAGATGTGGATCACCAACTCGCCCATCGCCGACGTGTTCGTGGTGTGGGCCAAGTGCGTGGGCGGCGACTTCGACGGCAAGATCCGCGGCTTCATCCTGGAAAAGGGCATGAAGGGCCTGTCGGCGCCGGCCATCCATGGCAAGGTCGGCCTGCGCGCCTCCATCACCGGTGAAATCGTGATGGACGAAGTGGAAGTGTCCGAAGAGCAGATGATGCCTGGCGTGTCCGGCCTGAAGGGCCCGTTCACCTGCCTGAATTCGGCGCGCTACGGCATTGCCTGGGGCGCGCTGGGCGCGGCCGAGGCCTGCTGGCACACCGCCCGCCAGTACACCATGGACCGCAAGCAGTTCGGCCGCCCGCTGGCCGCCAACCAGCTGATCCAGAAGAAGCTGGCCGACATGCAGACCGAGATCACGCTGGGCCTGCAAGGCTGCCTGCGCCTGGGCCGCATGAAGGACGAAGGCACCGCCGCAGTCGAGATCACCTCGATCATGAAGCGCAACTCGTGCGGCAAGGCGCTGGACATCGCCCGCCTGGCGCGCGACATGCTCGGCGGCAACGGCATCTCCGACGAATTCGGCGTCGCCCGCCACCTGGTCAACCTCGAAGTCGTCAACACCTACGAAGGCACGCACGACGTGCACGCCCTCATCCTCGGTCGCGCCCAGACCGGACTGCAAGCCTTCTACTAAACCCCGCGTGCCTGTCCCCGCAAGGGGGACTGGCACCGGCAAACTTCCCCGCGTGCCTGTCCCAATCCGCGAAGTGCCTGTCCCCGCACGGGGACTGGCACCGGCCGACCCGCGGCCCTTGCGCGAAGGCTGCCCCCCTACGAATCCCCGCTCAGGTCGAACAGGCTGGTGGCGTCGAGTTCGAGCACGGTTTCGCCGTGCTGGTTGTCCACCACCCAGGCCCAGTTGACGATGCCCAGGTCGTTGCGCGAAGCGGAAACGCGCGCGCCCTGCACGCGCGCGTGCAGGGTCAGGGTGTCGCCGGGGCGCACCGGCACGCGCCAGCTGACCTCGCCCAGGCCGGGCGAGCCGAACGATTCGGAGTCGTGCAGGATGGCGTCGACCGCCATGCGCATGGCCAGCGCGCAGGTGTGCCAGCCGCTGGCGATCAGGCCGCCCCAACGGCCTTCGGCGGCGCGCTGGACGTCGGTGTGGAACCATTGGGGATCGAACTTGCGCGCGAACTCCAGGATCTCTGCCTCGGTCACCTGGAGCGGGCCGCCGGTGATCACCATACCGGCACGCAGATCTGCGAATTTCATGGAACGTCCTTGCTGAAAGGCAGCGGGCAGCCCGTTGCTGCCGAGCCGCGCCAATGCAGCAGGATAGACCAAACGCGCCGCCCGCGTGTTGCGCGGCGGCATCGCGCCCGGCGTGCCGGGCGCGATGCGTGGATCAGATCACGGCTTCGATCAGGAAGGGCCCCTTGCGGGCCAGCGCCGCGCGCATCGCCTGGGTGAAGCCTTCGACCGTATCGACCCGCACGGCCTCCACGCCCAGGCCCTGCGAGACCTGCACCCAGTCGATGTGGGGGTCGACCAGGTCCAGCATGCGCTTGGCGTTCTCGCCCGGCTGGATCACGCCGACGTTCTTCATTTCGCCATGCAGCGTGGCGTAGGTGCGGTTGGCGTAGATGATGGTCAGGCAGTCCAGCCGTTCGCGCGCCTGCGTCCACAGCGCCTGCACCGTGTACATGCCGCTGCCGTCGGCCTGCAACAGCACGACCTTGCGGTCCGGGCAGGCCACGGCCGCGCCGGTGGCCAGCGGCAGGCCGATGCCGATGGCGCCGCCGGTCAGCTGCAGCCAATCGTGCGGCGCGGAATGCACGCTGTAGATGCCGAACTCGCGCCCCTGGGTGATCGATTCGTCGCAGACAATGGCGTTGTCCGGCAGCAGCGCGGCCGCCACGCGGTTGACGGCGGCGCTGGTCAGGCGGCCCTCGGCGGGCACGGCCTCGGTCAGCGCGGCCGGCCGGGTCTGCGGCGCATCGGCGGGAATGCCCAGCTCGTCGGCCAGCCATTCCAGCGCGTGGTGCAGGTCCTGCTCCGGTTCGGCCAGCACGATCTGGTCGTACTCCTGCGGCGCCAGCAGGCTGGGCTTGCCCGGGTAGGCGAAAAAGGCCACCGGCGAGCGCGAGCCGACCAGGACCAGATGGCGCACGTCCTTGAGAAAGGCCACGGCCAGGTCGACCGGGTACGGCAGGCGGACCACGGGCGGACGATTGGCGCCGCGCTCGATGCGGCGGCTGGAGGTTTCGGCGGCCAGCCGCACGCCGGTGGCGTGCGCGATGCGGCCGGCTGCGGCCAGCGCGCGGCCACGCAGCGCGGCCCCGCCCAGCAGCAAGGTGGTGGCCTGGCCGCTGCGGATGGCCTGGGCGGCGGCGCGGATGGCCTGGGCGTCGACCTGCGCCTGCGGCGCCTGGCGCACCGGCTGCGGCGCGGGCGTATCGTCGGGCAGGTCGGTCCAGGCGGCGTCGGCCGGCAGGATCAGGGTCGATACGTTGCCCGGCTCCTGGCGCGCCACCTGGATGGCCTCGCTGGTCTGCGCGGCCACCGAGGCGGCATCGCGGATGCGTCCCACCCAGTGCGACATCGGCTGCGCCACGGCTTCGACGTCGCTGGTCAGCGGCGCGTCGTACTGCACATGGTAGGTGGCATGGTCGCCCACCACGTTGACCATGGGCGTACGGGCGCGCTTGGCGTTGTGCAGGTTGGCCAGCCCGTTGCCCAGGCCCGGCCCCAGGTGCAGCAGCGTCGCCGCCGGCTTGTCGGCCATGCGCGCGTAGCCGTCGGCGGCGCCGGTCACGACCCCTTCGAACAGCCCGAGCACGCAACGCATGCGCGGCTTGCGGTCCAGCGCGGCCACGAAGTGCATTTCGGACGTGCCGGGATTGGCAAAACAGACATCGATGTCATTGGCAAGCAGTGTGTCGCAAAGGCTGTCGGCGCCGTTCATAGTCTACGCAGAGGAAAAGGGTCAATGGGAAGAGGGACATCATAGGCATAGAGCGCGCCAGGGGCTAGAACCATTTGCCGCCCCGGCCATGGAACCACTGCCGCGCGGGCGCGCGCGGCAGGCCGGGCTCAACCCAGGATCTGTCCCAGGAATGCCTGCGCCCGGCTGCTGCGCGGCGCGCTGAAGAAACGCTCGGGCGTATCGGACTCGACGATGCTGCCGCCGTCCATGAACACGACCCGGTCGCCGACTTCGCGGGCGAAACCCATTTCGTGCGTGACGCAGATCATGGTCATGCCGTCGCGCGCCAGCTCGACCATGGTGTCGAGTACTTCCTTGACCATCTCGGGATCCAGCGCCGACGTGGGCTCGTCGAACAGCATGATGCGCGGCTGCATGCACAGCGCGCGCGCGATGGCCACGCGCTGCTTCTGCCCGCCCGACAGCTGCCCCGGATACTTGTCGGCCAACTGCGCGATGCGCACCCGTTCGAGGAACTGCATGGCGCGCCGCGCCGCTTCGCCTTCGTCCAGCCCCTTGACGCGCATCGGCGCCAGGGTGCAGTTCTCCAGCACGGTCAGGTGCGGGAACAGGTTGAAGTGCTGGAACACCATGCCGACGTCGGCGCGGATGCGCTCGATATTGCGCAGTTCGCCGTCGAGCGTGATGCCGTTGACGACGATCTCGCCTTTCTCGTGCTCTTCCAGGCGGTTGAGCAGCCGGATGGTGGTGGACTTGCCCGATTCCGACGGGCCGCACAGGATGACCCGTTCGCCCTGGTAGACATCGAGATCCAGGTCCCGCAGCACCTGGAAATCGCCATACCACTTCGAAACGCCGCGCAGCGTGATGACCGGCGCCGGCTGGTTGCATGCATCCATCGTTCTGATCCTGTTAATGCGCTATGCCTTGGAGATGTCGTGGTTCTCGCCCGCCCCGCTCCAGTAGCCCGGCACCGTCAGGCGCTTCTCCGAGCGGCGGAACAGGTGCGCCAGCACGCTGCACATGGCGAAGTAGATGGCGCCGACCATCGTGTAGACCGTCAGGGCCTGGAAGGTGGCGCCCGCCAGCATCTCGCCGGCGCGCATCAGCTCGTACACGCTGATCACGGCCACCAGCGAGGTTTCCTTGATCAGCACCAGCGCGTAGTTGCCCAGCGCCGGAAACACCGTGCGCACGGCCTGCGGCAGCACCACGCGGCGCAGGCGGTCGACCTTGTTCAGGCCCAGCGCGCGCGCCGCCTCGTACTGGCCGGAATCGACCGACTGGATGCCGCTGCGAAACAGCTCGGCCAGGTAGGCGCCGAAGTTCAGCGTCAGGCCCAGCACGCCGGCCACGAACGCATTGATCACCACCCCCAGCTCCGGCATGCCGTAGTAGATGTAGAACAGCTGCAGCAGCAGCGGGGTGCCCCGGATGATGTCGATGTACAGGCGCGCGCCGCGGCTGAGCACGCGCGACTTGGACAAGCGGCACAGGCAGACCAGCAGGCCCAGGGCGACGGCCAGCACCGCCGAACAGAAGAACAGCGCCAGCATCCACATCGTGCCTTCGGCCAGCGGCGTCAGGTACATGCGCAAGGTTTCGAGATTCATCGTCGCCTCCTGCCGCGCGCGCTTATTTGCTGATGAGGTCGGCCACACCCCACTTGCGCCCGATCTCGGCCAGTTCGCCATTGCGCTTCATCTCGGCCAGCGCGACATTGACCGCGTCCAGCAGCGCCTTGTTGTCCTTCTGCACCGCCAGGCCCACGTGCCACTTTTTCTGCGGCTGGTACTGCGTGGCCAGCTTCACGCCGGGAATCTTCTTGGTGCGGATCTGGTAGATGATGCTGGGCGGGTCGATGATGCCCAGCTCGATGCGGCCGGCGCGCACATCGGCCAGCAGGGTCGAGTAGTCCTGGTAGGTGGAGACCTTGGTGTCCGGCATGTCCTTGATCATGTTGAACTGCACCGAATCCACCAGCACGCCGATGCGCCGGCCCTGCAGGTCCTCGAAGCGCTTGATGTCGTCGGGGTTCTGCTCGCGCAACACCAGGCCCTCGCCCCATTCGTACACGGGCGCCGAGAAGTCGATCACCTTGGCGCGCTCGGGCGTGACGAACAACGGCGCCGACATCACATCCGCGCGGCCGGACGTCAGCGTGGGGATCAGGCCCGAGAACGGCACGTCCTTCAGGTTCATGGCCACGCCCAGGTGCTTGGCGACGGCGGTGCCCACGTCGACCATGATGCCTTCGAGCTGGTTGCTGGCCGGGTTCTTGAAGCCGTGCGGCGGCGCCGACGCGGTGGTCACGACATTGGCGGACTTGGCGGCGCGCACTTCGTCCAGCGTGCGGGCCGCGGCGCTGCCCGCGTGCGCCAGCATGCCCACGGTCGCCAGGATGCCCAGAGCGGCTTTGATCTTCATGTGTATTCCCCTTGTAGCGTGGCGGCTCAGTCCGGCCGCCCTTGCGGATAGGCCTGTACCGCCGCGGCGGCCAGGGCGCAGAATTCTTGCATCACGGAGGCCGCCAGGAACGCCGTCGCGCCGCCCACGTCCTGCGGCGGCGATACGGTATTGACGTCGAAGGCGACGAAGTTCAGGCCGCTCAGGGCCCGCAGCAGGTTCAGGCCCTCCTTGGGCGAGAGGCCGCCCCACTCCGGCGTGCACACGCCCGGCGCGCAGGAGGGATCGAAGATATCCATGTCGAAGCACAGGTAGACCGGCCGGTCGCCCAATTGGCCGCGCAGGCGCGCCAGCGTGCCGGCCTGGTCGCGGTCGAAGTCGTCGTACGGGATCACCGTGTAGCCGACTTCGCGGCCGTACTCGATGACGCCGCCCATGAACGAATTGCCGCGCGTGCCCACGTGGAAACTGTGCGAGAGATCGATCAGCCCTTCCTCGGCGGCGCGCGTGAAGGTGGTGGCGGTGTTGTAGCCGGCGATGGGATAGGTGTCGGTGTGCGAATCGAAATGCAGCACGGCCACGCCCGGCCAGCGGCGCGCCACCGCGCGCAGCTGCGGCAGCGTGACCGCGCCGTCGCCGCCCATGGTGATGGGAATGGCGCCGGCTTGCAGCACCTGCGCGACGGCCTGCTCGATGGCCGGATAGGAAGCCTGCGGATCGCCCGGCACGCAGGCCACGTTGCCCAGGTCCAGCAGGCGCAGGAACTCCACCGGGTTGTCCACCCCGGCGCGGCGCGCCAGGTCGTACGGGCGCAGCAGGCGCGATTGCTCGCGTATCGCGTCCGGCCCCTGCCGCGCGCCCACCCGGAACGGATGCGTGCCGCAGTCGAACGGAATGCCCAGCACACAGGCCAACGCGGCCTCTCCGGCGGGGCGCCGCGCCGGCACACCCATGAATCCCCCACCTGCCTGGACCACTGCTTCTGTACCCTGCTGCACGACGAGCTCCCGGCTTGCGCCATCAGATAATTTCACACCAGCTGCATCGACTGTCAATACGATTATGTCGCAAATAGATTATCAATGCGCGAAAGATCCGGAAAGCTAGGGTATTCCCCTTGCTCTCCCATCAAATACCCGAGTGATTCAGTCTGAATTCAGCGCGGATGGCGGGGCCATCCGATAGAACGGCGGCAGCACGCCCAGCGTGCGCGAGGCGCTGATCGCATGCGCGGTCTCCAGCACTTGCGGACCGAAAACCGCCTGCGCTTCCTCGAAGCTCCAGCGGCTCGACGGCACCGAGATATTGACCGAGCCGGCCGGGGTGCCGGCGTTGTCCAGGACGGCGGCGCTGATGGTGATGTCGCCGGGATAGTACTCGCCGTTGGAGCGGGCATAGCCATGCTCGCGCGTGAACGCCAGCTCGGCCATCAGGGCGTCCAGGTCGGTCAGCGTCGTGGCGGTGCGCGCCGCCCGCGGGCTTTGCTGCAGCAGGCGGCGCGCGCGGTCGGGCTCGAGCCGGGCCAGCACGGCGCGGCCGGCGGCGGCGCAATACATCGGGATGCGCATGCCCACCGGCATGTGCACGAACATCTGCTTGTGGGTGGCGAAACGCGCCACGTACACCATGTCCAGGCCGTCCGGCTCGGCCAGGCTGCAGGTTTCCTGGCTGGTGCGGTTCAGCGAATGCAGGAACGGGTTGCCGCCCAGCACCAGCGGGCTGGTCTGGGCATATTGCATGCCCAGTTGCAGCGACTGCGGCGACAGCGAGAATTTCTTGCTGTCCGGATTCTTGCGCAGGTAGCCCAGCGTCCACAACGTGTGCGCAAAGCGCTGCGCCGCGCTCTTGGTCAGGCCTGTCGCCTCGGCCAGCTCGGGCAGCGTCATGGCCGGCCGGCCTTCGCTGAACGCCGCGAGCAGCGTCAGGCCGCGCGCCAGCGCGGCCACGAACAGGGGCGAGTCTTCGGGTGCAACGGTGGTCATGGCGGCGGGCAGGAGGCGGAAAGCGCATAGCGTACCGCAATACGGGACAGGCGTATCGCTTGGCGATCTTGCCCGCCCCGCCGCCCTCGCCCTAGCGTATCGGCCAGGGATACATGGCGCCGCCCTGGCTCCAGAGCGCGTTGACGCCGCGCTGCAGGCCCAGCCGGCTGTCCTTGCCGACATTGCGCTCGAAGATCTGGCTGTAGTTGCCCACCGCCTTGATGGCGTTATAGGCCCACTTCTCGTCCAGCCCCATGTTCTTGCCGGCGCCGGGCGTCACGCCCAGGATGCGCAGCACGTTGGGGTTCTTGCTCTTGAGCATCTCGTCGACGTTTTGCTGGGTGATGCCGTATTCCTCGGCCTCCATCAGCGCGAACAGGGTCCAGCGCACGATGCCCAGCCAGTTCTCGTCGCCCTGGCGCACCATGGGGCCGAGCGGCTCTTTCGAGAAGCGCTCGGGCAGGATCTCGAAATCGTCGGGCTTGGCCACTTGCGTGGCGCGCACGGCCGCCAGCTGGGAAGCGTCGTCGGTGAACGCGTCGCAGCGGCCCGACTCGAACGCCCGCACCACCTCCGTGACCTTGTCGATCACGACCGGCGTGAACTTGATGCCATTGGCGCGGAACCAATCGGCCAGGTTGAGCTCGGTGGTGGTGCCCGGCTGCACGCAAATGGTGGCCTCGTCGAGCTCCTTGGCGGATTTCACGCCCAGCGCCTTGCGCACCAGCACGCCCTGGCCATCGTAGAAACTGGCCGCCACGGCCGCCAGGCCGAGCGAGGTGTCGCGCGTCTGCGTCAGCGTCACGGTACGCAGCAGCACATCGACCTCGCCCGACTGCAGCGCGGTGAAGCGTTGCTGGGTGGACAGCGCCGTGCCCTTGAATTTGCCGGCGTCGCCGAACACCGCGGCGGCGACGGCGCGGCAGATGTCGACATCCATGCCCTCCCATTCGCCCTTGCTGTTGGTGGCGCTGAACCCGGCCACGCCATCGGTCAGCCCGCATTGGACGAACCCTTTCTTCTTGACCGCGTCCAGCGTGGGGCCGGCGTGCGCCGCCTGCGCGCCCAGGGCCAGGGCCAACGCCCCCGCCGCCATTGCAATATGCCGCTTCATAGCCGCTTCTCCTGGTGAGTGCCGTGGCCGACCTCGTGCGTGGCCATCCGGCGATGGGTACCCGCGTGTGGCAGGTCCACGTGAGATTACGCCCGGCCGGCAGGCGCGGCAATCAGGAGTTACGCCCCTGGCCCGCTCAGGTGCCGGGCAGGTCGGTGGTATCGAGAGAGAAGGCGGCCGCGGCGCGGCCGATGCGGTCGTTGACCGCGTCCCAGTCGCCGGATCGCGGCGGCTGCTCGACCAGGATGCGCGCATAGCCTTGCCGGTCGAGTTCGCGCAGCAGCGCGTACAGCGCCTGCGCGTAGCGCGCCGGGCCGGCCGGGGCCATGCGCCAGTGCACGTCGGCGGACAATCCGGCAGGCGCCGGCGCCAGGGCCACGACCGCCTGGCGTACGCCGGCGGGCGCGGCCGCCAGCGCGCGCGGCAACTGCGCGGCGTCGAGCAGCTCCAGCGGCGTGCGCGGCGCGTAATGCGCCTTGAGCGTGCCCGAGGCGCGCGGCGCCGCGGCGTCCGGGCGCGCGACCGGCATGCCCAGCACGGCGGCCACCTGCGCCGCGCTGATATGGCCAGGCCGCAACAGCACCGGGCCCACGCCCTGGTCCAGGCGCGACAGGTCGATGATGGTGGATTCGATGCCGACCTCGGCATCGCCGCCGTCGAGCACCGGCATGCCGGCGGCGACTTCGCGCGGGAACTCGGCGCGCACGTGCTCGGCCCGGGTGGGCGACACGTGGCCGAACGTATTGGCCGACGGCGCCGCCACCCCGCCCTGCCCGTTGGGCTTGCCGGCCGCGAAGGCGCGCAGCAGCGCCTGCGCCACCGGGTGCGAAGGGCAACGGATGCCGATGCTGTCCTGGCCGCCGCTGACCGCCGCCCCGATGTGGGGCGCGCGCTTGAGGATGAGCGTCAGCGGCCCGGGCCAGAACGCCTGGATCAACTGGCGCGCCGCCGCGGGCACGTCGCTGGCCCAGTAATCGACATCGCCTTCGGGAGCGATATGGACGATGACCGGATGATTCGACGGCCGGCCCTTGGCGGCGTAGATGCGCGCCACCGCCTGCGGATTCTCGGCGTCGGCGCCCAGGCCGTACACGGTTTCGGTGGGAAAGGCCGCCAGCTCGCCGGCCAGCAGGCAGGCGGCGGCGTGGGCGACGGCGGGATCGGCGGCGTTCATGGCGGCGGGAATCAATGCGTCAGAGCGGCGCGGCCATGCCCAGCGCGCACGCCACGCGCGCCGCGTCGTCGCGCGCCTGCTCGGGCGTGGCGGCCACGATGGTCACGTGCCCCATCTTGCGGCCGCGGCGCGCCTCGCGCTTGCCGTACAGGTGCAGCTTGGCGCTCGGCACCGCCAGCGCGGCGGACCAGTCGGGTTCGCGCGGCGCATGCGCGCCCGGCTCGAACCACACGTCGCCCAGGATATTGAGCATCACGGCCGGCGCCAGCAGATCGGCGCTGCCCAGCGGCAGCCCGGCCATGACGCGGGCCTGCTGCTCGAACTGGCTGGTGACGCAGGCGTCGATGGTGTAGTGGCCGCTGTTGTGCGGCCGCGGCGCGATTTCGTTGACCACCAGCCGGCCGTCGCCCAGCACGAAGAACTCCACGCACAGCACGCCGTGGTAGCCCAGGCCCTGCGCGATGGCCTGCGCCGCCTGCGTGGCCTGGACCTGGCGCGCCGCGTGGCTGGCGTCGGCCGCGCCCGGCGTCACGGACGACACCGCCAGGATGCCGTCGCGGTGCACGTTGCGGGCGATCGGGAACACCATGCTGGCGCCGTCGAAGCCGCGCGCGATCACCACCGAGATTTCGTAGTCCAGCGGCAGCAGCGCTTCCAGCACACAGGGGATGCCGCCGAACTCGTCGAACGCGGCCAGCGCCTCTTCGCGGCTGGCGATGCGCGCCTGGCCCTTGCCGTCGTAGCCCAGGCGCGCCACCTTGAGGATGCCCGGGAACAGCGCCTGGGGCGCGGCCAGCAGATCGTCGCGGGCGCAGATCGCGGCGTGCGGGGCGACCTCGATGCCCTGGCCGGCGATGAAGGTTTTCTCGGCGATGCGGTCCTGCACCACGGCCACCGCGTCGGCCGCGGGGCTGACGCGGCAGCGCGCCGCCAGCGCGCGCAGGCTGTCGGCCGGCACGTTCTCGAATTCGGTGGTCACCGCGCGGCAGCGGCCGGCCAGGCGCGCCAGGCCGTCGGCGTCGTCGTAGGCGGCCTGGATATGCAGATCGGCCACCATGCCGGCCGGACACTCGTCGGCCGGGTCGAGCACGGCGACCTTGTAGCCCAGGCTCTGGGCGGCATGACAGAACATGCGGCCCAGCTGGCCGCCGCCCAACAGGCCCAGCCAGTCGCCGGAAGCAATGGGATCGAACGTGGAGGATTGCGTCATGGTCAGGCTTCGGGAGGCACTTTCATGGCGCGCGCCGCATCGGTCTGCCGCGCGCGGAACGCGACCAGCCGGGCGTGCAGGGCGTCGTCGGTGGTGGCCAGCGTGGCGATGGCATGCAGCGCCGCGTTGGCCGCGCCGGCCTCGCCGATGGCAAAGGTGGCCACCGGCACGCCCTTGGGCATCTGCACGATGGAAAGCAGCGAGTCCTCGCCGCGCAGGTACCTGGACGGAACCGGCACGCCGAATACCGGCACCTCGGTCAGCGCGGCCATCATGCCAGGCAGGTGGGCCGCGCCGCCGGCGCCGGCAATGATGGCGCGCAAGCCGCGCGCGCGCGCCGCCGCGCCATACTCGGCCATGTCCTGCGGCATGCGGTGCGCCGAAATCACGCGCGCCTCGTGCGCCACGCCGAAATCCTGCAGCATGGCCACGGCGTGTTTCATGACCTCCCAGTCGCTGGAAGATCCCATGATCACGCCCACCAGGGGCGCGCCCGATGCGCTAGAGTTGCTCGTCATAACCGGTATGTAGATAGGGATGGAAAGACGGCCCGCCAGGCGGCCGCGAATCGGCTATTTTACCGTGCCGCGGCAGGCGCCTGCCGGCATGGCCATCCCCGCGCCCACGGGCGGCGCCGCACGCAGCCGCGCGGGACCGTGATCGCGCGCTACAGGGCGGTGCCGGCGGCATTGGCCAGCACCGCCACCAGGAACAGGCCCATCACCAGCGCGCCGGGCAGCGCCACCGGTTTTTTCAGGGCGTTGTCGCCCCATTTGCGGTCGGCCGCCAGCATCAGGGTGCAATACACCAGCATGGCGCCGAACAGCAGGAAGGCCCAGCCCTGCCAGGGCGGCGCCGCCGCGCCGGCGTCCGGCGACAGCAATTGCCAGCCCGCCGCAGTCAGCCCGCCCAGCGCGGGCGCCAGCACCATGGCGTAATGCAGCGGCGACGGCCCCATGCGCACGTTCAGCAGCAGGCCGACGCCGATCAGCACCAGCGCCGCGCGCTGCAGCAGGCACAGCGGACAAGGCGCCTCGGCGTCGAGCCACTGCCAGGCCAGCGCCGACAGCAGCAGCAGGCTGACCGCCAGCAGGACCAGGGTATTGACGATGCGGGAGCCGCGGCCGGGATTGCGCAGGAAGATCATGGCGGACTCAGAGCGCCAGCGGCAAGGGCACGGGGCCGGTCATGTAGCGATGCGCGCCCACGGCGAACACCGCCAGCGTCACCAGCCAAAGTGCGAAACAGGGCCGCCGCTTGCCCAGGATGCCGAACCAGACGGCCAGTGCTCCGCTCAGAAATGGCAACATCATGAGCATTTCATCGCTCCCCTTGCGTTTGCCTTTATGGGATGAAGGGCGAGTATAACGTAACAATACGAAATAATTCACGATAAATCCGTAGCAAGGCTCAATCCGCACGGACTTCCTCCAGCAGCTCCGGATGGCGATCCAGCAGCCTGAGCAGCTTCACCAGCGCCAGCGGCGGGCGCGTCTTGCCGTTCTCGTAACGCGAGAACGCATTGGTGCCGCCGCCGAACAGCGCCGCGGCTTCGCGCTGGTCCAGCCCCAGCTTCCTGCGCACCCGCACGATGAACCCGGGGTCGACGCGGCGGGCGTTGACCAGGCGGTTGAAAGCCAGCATGGCCTCGCTCACCCGCGCCGATTCAGCGCCATCGAGCACGTTCTCGCCGCATGCCGGACACCAGTCGCCCGTCACCGCCGCAATCGTGATGGTCTCGCCCTTGTAGCTATAGGGCACATCGCGAGTATCACGCGCCAGCGCGGCCGCTCCGCATACGGGACACTTCATGGTCACAACTCCTTGAACGACACGATCGGCACGCCGTCGAGGACCGTCAGCTTCAGGTAGACGGCGCCCATCGCTGTCACCGGGCAATAGACGTCCTGCCAAATGCGATGGTCGGCATGGGTAGTCATGCTTTTGTGGAAATCCCGCGGTGTCAATGCAAGCACGATTTCGACCATGGCGCTGAAATCCAGCCCCAGCGCCGCCGCCCCGGCGCGACGCTTTTGTCCCGGCTTTTTTGTCGCCGCGCCTCCAATGAAAAAAGCCCGCGCGCCCCGAAGGGCGGCGGGCCTGGACGGCGCCGGCAGGGCTCAGGCGAGCAGGCGGTCGAGCGCTTCGCGGTACTTGGCGGCGGTCTTTTCCAGCACGTCGCGCGGCAGGCGCGGCGCGGGCGGGGTCTTGTCCCAGGGCTGGGTTTCCAGCCAGTCGCGCACGAACTGCTTGTCGAACGAAGGCGGGCTGATGCCCACCCGGTAGCCGTCGGCCGGCCAGAAGCGCGACGAGTCGGGCGTGAGCACTTCGTCCATCAGGTGCAGCGTACCGTTGTCGTCCAGCCCGAATTCGAACTTGGTGTCGGCAATGATGATGCCCTTGGTGGCGGCAAAGCGCGCCGCCTCGCCGTACAGGCGCAGCGTCACGTCGCGGATGCGCTCGGCCATTTCCTGGCCGACTTCCTTGACCACATGGGCGAAGTCGACGTTCTCGTCGTGCATCCCGAACTCGGCCTTGGCCGCCGGCGTGAAAATCGGCTCGGGCAACTGGCTGGCCTGCTGCAGGCCGGCGGGCAGCGCGATGCCGCACACCGAGCCGCTGGCCTGGTAGTCCTTCCAGCCCGATCCGATCAGGTAGCCGCGCGCCACCGCCTCGACCAGGATGGGCTTGAGGCGCTTGACCACCACGGCGCGGCCGCGCACCTGGTCGACCTCGTCGGGCGCCACCACGTCCTCGGGCTGGATCCCGGTGGAGTGGTTGGGCAGGATATGGGCCAGCTTGCGCAGCCAGAAGTCGGTCAGCTCGGTGAGCACCTGGCCCTTGCCGGGGATGGGATCATCGAGGATGACGTCGAACGCCGAGATGCGGTCGGACGCCACGATCAGCAGCTTGTCGTCGCCCACGGCGTACATATCGCGCACCTTGCCGCGCCCCAGGAGCGGCAGGGACTTGATGCTGGATTCATGCAAAGCGGAAGTCACGGGATGGCCTATGGCAAAAATAAAACTTCCCGCCCGCGCGAGGCTGGGCAGGAAGCGTCGATGACGGGCGTGCCGCGGCGGCTCGCGAGGCAGCCAGGGCCGCGGGCGCGGCACGCGCAGGCGTTAGGTTACTGCAAATGGCCCCGCCCTGTCCGGCCGCCCTCGACGCAAGCGGCCGGGACAGGTAGCCTCGGGGCATCCCTGCCAAACGGAGAGTCCGATCCCATGAGCCCTGCCCCCGCCGCCGGCACGCCGGCCGACATCCATACCTATACCGGCGGCTGCCTGTGCCAGGCGGTGCGTTTCCGCGCCACCGGCCCGCTGCTGGCCGCCGCCACCTGTCATTGCCGCGAATGCCAGTACCTGAGCGGCGGCGCGCCGGCGCATGCCCTGCTGCTGCCGGCCGGCGCGCTGCGCCTCGAACGGGGCGCCCCGCGCGAGTACCATTACCGCAGCGCGGCGGGACGCCGGGTCATGCGCAGCTTCTGCGCCGACTGCGGCACGCCGCTGTTCGGCCATACCGAAGACGCCGGCTACACCGTGGTGCGGGCCGGCGCGCTGGACGAACCGGAGCGCTTTGCCAACCAGCTCACGGTCTGGACCGCCTCGGCGCCGCCCTGGCACGCCATCGACACTGCCCACCCGCACTTCGCGGGCAATGCGCCGTCATAGCGCGAGGACATGAAAAAACCGGACGCTCGCGCGTCCGGTTTTCCATGCGGGCGGGCGGCGCCGGGCGCCGCGCCGGTCGCCGCCTTACTGCACCACCTGGGCCAGCTTGCCGGCGGCGTATTGCTGCGCCATGTCGGCCAGCGGCAGCGGCTTGATCTTGCTGGCGTTGCCGGCGGTGCCGAACTGGGTGTAGCGCTGCACGCAGATCGCCTTGGCGGCGGCGCGGGCCGGCTTGAGGTATTCGCGCGGGTCGAACTTGCTCGGGTTCTCGGCGAAGAAGCGGCGGATCGCGCCGGTCATGGCCAGGCGGATGTCGGTATCGATGTTGATCTTGCGCACGCCGAACTTGATGGCTTCCTGGATTTCCTCGACCGGCACGCCGTAGGTTTCCTTCATGTCGCCGCCGAATTCGCGGATCTCGGCCAGCAGGTCCTGCGGCACGCTGGAGCTGCCGTGCATCACCAGGTGGGTGTTGGGCAGGCGGGCGTGGATTTCCTTGATGCGCGCGATCGACAGGATGTCGCCGGTGGGCTTGCGGGTGAACTTGTAGGCGCCGTGGCTGGTGCCGATGGCGATGGCCAGCGCGTCGAGCTGGGTGCGGCGCACGAAATCGGCGGCCTGCTCGGGGTCGGTCAGCAGCTGTTCCATGGTCAGCTTGCCGTCGGCGCCGTGGCCGTCTTCCTTGTCGCCCTGCATGGTTTCCAGCGAGCCCAGGCAACCCAGTTCGCCTTCGACCGTCACGCCCAGCTTGTGGGCCATGTCCACCACTTTCTTGGTGACGTCGACGTTGTAGTCGTAGTCGGCGATGGTCTTGCCGTCTTCTTTCAGCGAGCCGTCCATCATCACGCTGGAAAAGCCCAGGTCGATGGCGCCCTGACAAACCGCGGGCGACTGGCCGTGGTCCTGGTGCATGACGACCGGGATGTGGGGGTACGACTCGACGGCGGCCTGGATGAGGTATTTCAGGAAGCCTTCGCCGGCATATTTGCGGGCGCCGGCCGAGGCCTGCATGATCACCGGGCTGTCGGTCTCGGCGGCGGCTTCCATGATGGCCTGGACCTGCTCCAGGTTGTTGACGTTGAAAGCGGGAATGCCGTAGCCGTGCTCGGCGGCGTGGTCGAGCAATTGGCGCATGGAAACTAGGGCCATGGGGAGACCTCCTGAGGTACTTTATTGATGGATTGGTTAAAGCCTGCTGAACCACATGATTTTACGGGGGATTGAAAGAAAGGTCTTGCAACGCCTGCGCCGGCTTCCCCCGGAAGACCGTTACATCCCTTCGCAATCAGCGCGGGACGGCGCGCCGGTCCCTGTTCCGCGGACCATAGACGCAATCGAGCCGATGATGCGGCGGCGGCGGCAGGACGACTTCGATCGGGTCGCCGGCGCGCACGTCGCCGCCGGCCTCCACCACCGCCATGATGCCGGCCTTGCGCACCAGCCCGCCGGCGGCGTCGCGCTCCAGCACGGCGGCCATCAGGCCGCGCTGGTAGCGGTCCAATTGTGCGCACGGATTGCGCAGGCCGGTGATGCGCACGATGGCCTGGCCGCCCAGGTACAACAGGCTGTCGCGCGGCAGGTCCAGCAGGTCGATGCCGCGCGTGGTGATGTTCTCGCCCAGGGTGCCCTCGGCCACGTTGAAACCGGCCTGCTGCAGCGCGTCGTGCAGCTCGCCATGGATCAGGTGCACCTGCCGCAGATTGGGCTGGCCGGGATCGGCGCGCACGCGGGAACGGTGCCGCACCGTCGCGCCCTGGTGCGCGTCGCCCGCCACGCCCAGGCCGGCCACCAGCGTGATGGCCTCGCGCACGGGCTTGCTGAACGTATGGCCGGGGCTGCTGCACACGGCGGTCACGATGGCTGTCATGGGGCCCCCTCGTACGGATGAACGCAACGGCCGGCGCGCCGCCCCCACATGGTAGCCGTTTGCGCGGCCGACCGGGCCGGATACCATCCCCCCGCTGTGCGGCGCCGCATAGAGAAAATGAATGGGACAGCGGGATCGCCCACGCTCACAATATTGCGACTAATTCGCGTCGCGCCCGCCGCCCGGCGAGGCGCCCAGGCAACCATGCCCCCGACCTTGCCGCCGAGGACAGCGATGGACGCCAAACCAGCCGCCGCGGCCGCCGCGCAAACCGAAGACCGGCTGCTGCACGTGCTCTACGGCACCTTGAACGATGACACGCAATGGCAGCAAGTGCTGGCGGCGCTGTGCCGCCGCTTCGCCACGCGCGCCGCCGCCCTGGCCCACTACGATTTCGATGCCGGCGCCGGCCGCATTCTCTACCAGGCGCCGGCCGATGGCCCGCTGCAGGCCATCTACGACCAGGGCCGCCCGCTCAACCCCTGGTTCCTGTCCAAGGCGCCCTACCTGCCCGGGCGCATCCTGGACAGCCCGGAACTGATCGCGCCCGAGGACTTCCTGCAGACGGATTTCTACCGCGAGATCCTGCGGCCGCACGGCCTGTTCCATCGCCTGTGCGGGGTGCTGGCGCGCCAGCGCAACCATGTCTGGTATCTGGTCCTGCATCGCCGCAAGGAGCAGATGCCGTTCGACAGCGCCGACCGCGCGCGCCTGCGCACGCTGATGCCGCACCTGATGACGGTATTCGAGGTGCGCACGCGCTGCGCCGCGCAGGTCCGGCTGGCCGGCCTGCTCGCGCGCATCGTGCAGGCCTACCTGCCGCCGGTGCTGGTGCTGGATCGCGATGGCGCCGTGCTGCACGGCGAAATCGCGGCGGACGCCCTGCCGGCGCAACTGCGGCTGGTCGATGGCCGGCTGGCCACGCGCGATGCCGCGCTGCAAAAGCCGCTGCGCGACCGCATCCGCCGTATGGCCGAGGCCGCGCAGGCCGGCAAGCCCGGCCGCGCCAGCCTGGCGCTGGACGAGGCCGATGGCGCCGCCCCCATCCAGCTGACCCTGTGCGCGCTCGGCCCGGACACCAATGCCCAGGGCGGCCAGGCCGGCGCCCTGGTCGGCCTGCTGATCAGCGATCCAGGCCAGGACGCGCGCCAGGCCATGCGCCGGTTCGCCGATCATTTCGCGCTCAGTCCGGCCGAGGAAAAGGTCAGCGCCCTGATCCTGCAAGGCATGACCCCGGCGCGGGTGGCGCGCTCGCTGCACATCTCCGAGCACACCGTGCGCAGCCATCTCAAGCAGATCTTCCGCAAGACCAACACCCACCGCCAGGCCGAGCTGATGAGCCTGCGCGAGCGTGCCGACTACTGAAACCGGGGACGCGCGCCTCACCCAGGCAGGGGAGCGCCGCTGCCTCGCTCAGGCGATCTGTAATTCCCTCGCGCAAAGGCTGTGCCCTGCCCGGCGCGTCCCTAACATGGCAGGAAACCGGCCACGATGCACGCGCCGGCCGCGCCCGTCCGCGGGCGACCACCAGGAGACAAGGCCATGGCACAAACCGCATTTCATGTCGAATTCAACAAGGCGCCGGAAGACCAGGCGACCAAGACCCACAACCGCTGGCACCCGGATATTCCCATGGTCGAATGGTTCAATCCGGGCGACGAGTTCCGCGTCGAATGCTACGACTGGACCGGCGGGCAGATCAGCAACGACGACAGCGCCAACGACGTGCGCGACGTCGACCTCACGCGCGTGCACTACCTGAGCGGGCCGTTCGGGGTCAAGGGCGCCGAGCCGGGCGACCTGCTGGTGGTCGACCTGCTGGATGTCGGCGCGCTGCCGGAGTCGGCCTGGGGCTTTACCGGCATTTTCGCGCGCGAGAACGGCGGCGGCTTCCTGTGCGAACACTTCCCCGACGCGCGCAAGGCGTGCTGGGACTTCCATGGCATCTACACCACCTCGCGCCACGTGCCCAACGTGCGCTGGCCGGGCATCATCCATCCGGGGCTGATCGGCTGCCTGCCCGACCGGGCGCTGCTGGAGCGCGCCAACAAGCGCGAAGCGGCGCTGCTGGCGACCGACCCGAACCGCGTGCCGCCGCTGCTGGCGCCGCCCTACGCCGACACCGCGCTGATGGGCCAGATGAGCGGCGAGGCCGCCCGCAAGGCCGGCGCCGAGGCGTGGCGCACGGTGCCGCCGCGCGAACACGGCGGCAACTGCGACATCAAGAACCTGTCGCGCGGCTCGCGCGTGTACTTCCCGGTGTACGTCAAGGGCGGCGGCCTGTCGATGGGCGACATCCACTGGTCGCAGGGCGACGGCGAGATCACGTTCTGCGGCGCCATCGAAATGGCGGGCTTTCTCGATATACGGGTCGACCTGATCAAGGACGGCATCAACAAGTACGGCATCGTCAACCCGATATTCAAGCCCAGCCCGATCGAGCCGCACTTCGCCGAATACCTCGTGTTCGAGGGCATCTCGGTCGACGAGCATACCGGCGAGCAGTACTACCTGGACGCCCACGTAGCGTACCGGCGCGCCTGCCTGAACGCCATCGAATACCTGAAGAAATTCGGCTACACCAGCGAGCAGGCCTACATCATCCTGGGCACGGCCCCGGTCGAAGGCCGCATCAGCGGCATCGTCGACATCCCCAACGCATGCTGCACGCTGGCCATCCCGACCGAGATCTTCGATTTCGACATCCGGCCCAACGCGGCAGGCCCGTCGGCCAAGGTGGGCAAGGCCAAGGTCGCCGTCACCAGCTGAGGCGCACGACGCACGGCGCGCGCGCGGCCTTGCCGCGGCGCGCGCGAAGGAGCCCTTCATGTTGCTCGGATTGACACTACTGTATGTCGGCGCGGTGCTGTTCCTCAACGGCCTGTGGCTGCTCGAGAAGATCGGCGACAAGGAGATCTGGATCATCAACATTTTCTCGGGCGCCCTGACCTTGCTGGTGTCGCTGCGCCTGGCCTTCGGCGAGGACGCCACGCCGCTGTCGGTGCGCGCCGCCGCGCTGACGCTGCTGTTCACCTTCACGTATATCTGGGTGGCGCTGAACCGCTACAACGGCGCGGACGGCCGCGGACTGGGCTGGTACAGCCTGTTCGTGGCGCTCACCGCCGTGCCGGTAGCGCTGCAGACGCTGGCCGGCGCCACCACGCTGTGGGGATACTGGCTGGGCCTGAACTGGGTGGCCTGGGCGGTGCTGTGGTTCATGTTCTTCCTGCTGCTGGTCAAGAAGCGGCCCATCGCCCGCGCCACCGGCATCCTGACCGTGCTCGAGGGCATCGTGACCGGATGGATTCCCGGCTTCCTGCTGCTCAACGGCATGCTGGCCTGACACCCTATCGAGGAGATCCGCCATGCCCCTGTACGACTACGCATGCCCGCAGTGCGGCCCGTTTCGCGCCTGGCGCGCCCTGCGCGAGGCCGGCGCGCCGCTGGCCTGCCCGCAATGCGGCGAACACGCGCCCAAGGCGGTCACCGCGCCGTTCCTGGCCGACATGAATCCGGCCGTGCGCCAGGCGCATGCGCGCAACGAGAAAAGCGCGCACGAGCCGACGGTGGCCAGCCGCCCGGCGCCAGGGCACGACCACGGACACGGGCATGGCCACGCGCCGGTGCCGGCCGGGCTGGACCCGGGTCCGTGGGTGGTCTCGCCGCACCGGTCCATGGTCGGCCATCACTGAACGCCGCCCGCGCCGCGGCCTGGAGCAGCAAACATGGCCAAGATACTTTGCGTCCTGTACGACGACCCGGTCGGCGGCATGCCGGCCACCTATGCGCGCGACAGCCTGCCGGCAATCGCGCGCTACCCCGGCGGCGCCACGCTGCCCACGCCGTTGGCGCTCGACTTCACGCCGGGCCATCTGCTGGGCTGCGTGTCGGGCGAACTGGGCCTGCGCCCCTTCCTGCAGGCGCGCGGCCACACCCTGGTGGTGACTGCGGACAAGGACGGCCCGGGCAGCGTGTTCGAGCGCGAACTGCCCGACGCCGACGTGGTGATCTCGCAGCCGTTCTGGCCGGCCTACCTGACCGCGGCGCGCATCGCCAAGGCCCCGCGCCTGAAGCTGGCCATCACGGCCGGCATCGGCTCGGACCACGTCGACCTGCAGGCCGCCGCGCAACATGGCCTGACCGTCGCCGAGGTGACCTACAGCAACAGCATCAGCGTCTCCGAGCATGTGGTGATGATGGTCCTGGCGCTGGTGCGCAATTACCTGCCCTCGTACCAATGCGTGCTCGACGGCGGCTGGAACATCGCCGATTGCGTGGCGCGCTCGTATGACCTGGAAGGCATGCAGGTAGGCGCGGGCCGCATCGGCAGCGCAGTGCTGCGGCGGCTCAAGCCATTCGACGTGGGGCTGCACTACACCGACCAGCACCGGCTGCCGGCCGCCACCGAACAGGAACTGGGCGCCCGGTACCATCCCGACGCGGCCGCGCTGGCCGGCGCGTGCGACGTGATCTCCCTGCATTGCCCGCTGCACCCGGGCACCGAGCACCTGTTCGACGCCGCCATGCTGGCGCGCATGAAGCGCGGCGCCTATCTCATCAACACCGCGCGCGGCAAGATCTGCGATCGCGACGCGGTGGTCCAGGCCCTGGCCAGCGGCCAGTTGGCCGGCTACGCGGGCGACGTGTGGTTCCCGCAACCGGCCCCGCGCGACCATCCCTGGCGCAGCATGCCGCACCATGGCATGACCCCGCACATCTCGGGCAGCTCGCTGCCGGCGCAGGCCCGCTACGCCGCCGGCACCCGCGAAATCCTCGAATGCTGGCTGGACGGCCGGGCGATCCGCACCGAATACCTGATCGTCGACCAGGGCCGGCTGGCCGGCGCGGGCGCGCATGCTTACACGCCGGGCGACACCACCGCCGGCTCCGAGAACGCCGCCCGGTTCCATCCATAACCCCATCGGAGACCGCGCCGGACCGCCGGGCAACGGGTATATTGGGAATATCCGTCTTTCCGAGACTGCGATCATGCTCAACGGTTCCTGCCTGTGCGGCCGGGTGGCCTACACCGTCGACGGCCCGCTGGCCGATGTGGTCAATTGCCATTGCGCCATGTGCCGCAAGGCCCATGGCGCCGCGTTCCGCACGCGCGCCACGGTGCGGGCCGAGCATTTCGCCTTTGTCCGTGGCGAAAGCGACATCACCTGGTACAGCTCCTCGCCGGGCAATTACCGCGGTTTCTGCAGCGCCTGCGGCACCCCGCTGCTCAGCCGCTTCGACCAGACGCCCGATGTCTACGCGCTGCCCCTGGGCGCGCTGGACGACGACCCCGGCGTCAAGGCGGCCTGCCACGTCTACGTCGCCCACAAGGCGCCGTGGCACGACATCACGGATGACCTCCCGCGGCATCCCGAGGGCCGCCCCGGGCACTGAATAACGCTGCGCGGGGGCTGGTCATTATTTGACAACCGCGCTACAATAAGTGATTGATTTTTCCGCAAAAGCCGTCGGATTTGCCTTGGCGCAGATCGTTTTCGCCGGCTTTCCTGGGTGCCCAACCTGTCCTCCCGACAGGGGCGTCGCCCGTCCGCTTCTTCCGGCGACACCCGTATCGCTGCGACCAAGCCGCGCCCCCGAGCGCACACAGCCCTAGCTGTGAACTGTCAATAGGTTGTATTCGTCCAGGTTGAGTCTGGAGATGGGTACAGCGCGCCCGATGCCTTGGTGGGGTCGATGCCAGTTGTAGTGGTGTAGCCAGGATTTCATGGCATCGGCTCGGTGTTGGGAGTTCTGGTAGGTGTGAGCGTAAGCCCACTCACGCAAGGCCGACTGGATGAAGCGTTCGGCCTTGCCATTGGTCTGTGGGCGGTAAGGTCGGGTAAAGCGGTGCTTGATGCCCAGCTCATGGCACAGCGCGGCGAAGGCGCGGCTGCGAAAGGCCGAGCCATTGTCGGTGAGCAAGCGCTGGATGGTCACGCCCAGGCGCTGGTAGTAGGCCACTGCGTCCTTGAGGAACTGGACGGCGCTGGGGAAGCGCTCGTCGGGGTGGATGTCGGTGAAGGCCACGCGGGCGTGGTCATCGATGGCCACGAAGACGAAGTCCCAGCCGGCCCCCTCAACGGTATCGCGTCGGTTGCCCGTGACCCGGTGGCCAGGGCGCTGGATACGTCCCAGCTTCTTGATGTCGATGTGCAGCAGATCGCCGGGGGCCTGATGCTCGTAGCGCACCACCGGCTCGGCCGGCTCCAGGTCGGCCAGGTGCGACAGACCGGCGCGGGCCAGGACGCGGCTGACGGTGCTGGCTGACACGCCCAGCGCCTGGGCGATGCGCGCTTGGGTCAGCCGCTTGCGGCGCAGCTCCACGATAGCCAGCGCCTTGGCCGGCGCAATCGCTCGGGGCGAGACCGTCGGGCGCGAGGACGCATCGGCCAAGCCCGCCTGGCCCTGAGCCAGGAAGCGGCCCAGCCATTTGCGCACAGTCGGCGCGGTGACCCCATAGGCGCGGGCCGCTTCAGGCACACAAACTTGATGGGCGATCAATTGCTGGACCATTTCGAGTCGACGTAGGAAGGTCAATCGGGCATGCTTATGGGTGTTCATCCGGCCGGGCTCCTTGAGTGAACTGGGGGGGTGGCGATTTCCAGTTTCTCAAATCCGGTTCGGATGAACCATGCATACAACCTATTGAATCTTCACAGCTAGCCAGGCCATCCACAGGCTCAAGGCCGCCACCTCGCACGGGCGCACCAGGCCATCGCAGCCCGCCCTGACGATGGCCCGCTCGATGACGGCGCGCATGCGCCATGACAGCAGACGGTCGCACCATGGCAGCAACGGCCCCAGCCAGGGCCTGCAACAGCGCCAGGCGCGCGGCAGGCGCCACGCCGGCGGACCGGAGGCGGGCCCGGGCCCGCACGTCGCCGCCCAACCCGCGCCGCACCACCCGCGCAACAGGGCGAGGCACGCCCAGCCTGCCGCCACGCCCGCCACGCTCGCCGCCAACCACAGCCACATGCCCGGCTCCTCAAACGTCGATGGCGACGATGCGGCGGATCAGCCAGATGCCGGTCCCTTCCAGCACGACGATCAGGGCCAGCGCCGCCCACCCGTACAACGTATGCCACAGCGCCGCCATCGCCTCGGGCTGCAGGCGTCCGAGCACGCCCATCAGGACGGGCGGCAAGGCGCCGACGATCCAGGCCTGCATGCGTCCCTGGGCGCACAGGGCGCGCACGCGATCCTGCAACTGCAGCCGGGCCGATACCGTCTGGGCAATGCCTTCCAGGGTCTCGGCCAGATTGCCGCCGGTGTGGGCCGCCACGCGCAAGGCCGCCGCAACCAGCGCCATCGACTCGAACGAGGCGCGGCGCGCCAGGCGCGCGAGCGCCGCGTCGAACGACACGCCCATGCGCTGCTCGCGCAACAGCAGCCCGAACTCCTGGGCCAACGGCGCCTCGCCATGCTCCACCAGCTGGCGCAACGCCGCGGCAATGCCGGCGCCGGCGCGCAAGGCGCACGCCATGGCCACCAATGCCCCCGGCAGCTGCCGCTCGAGCTGGCGCAGGCGGCGTCGCCGCGCGGCGCCCAACAGCAGGTGCGGCAAGCGCAGCAAGGCCACGGCGGCCACCGCCGCCAGCCAGGCGCTACCCGAAAATACCCAGGCCCCCGCCCCGCCCGCGGCCGCCATCGCCAACGCCGCCGCCCACAACTGGGCCGGGTCGACGAACAGGAATACTTCGCTCAAGTGCGCCCCGGCCTGTTGCGTGTACACGGCGCGATAGCGCCTTGCCGCGGGTCCCGACCAGGCCAGTACCCGCCAGGCCAGCCATGCCGCCGCCGCCATCGCCATGCCCATGGCCAGCCAGATCATGGCGCCGGCTCCGGCTGCCCCGTGAACGGGCCGCGCGCCCATGCGCCATCCGGCCAGGACGGGCGCATCGCCCGCGATGAAGCCGTGCCGCGCATCGTAGCGAAACAGCTCCTGGGTCTGGATGCGGCCGCTTTCCATGCCGGCGATCTCAACGATCGCCGTCACGATGCGCCGCCCGTCGGCCATGCGCGCCTGCTGCACGATGATGTCGATGCTGGCGGCAATATGCTCGCGCACCACCGGCAGCGGCAGATCCAGCCCGGCCATCAGCGTCATGGCCTCCAGCCGCGCCAGGGCATCACGCGGCGTATTGGCATGCAGCGTCGTCAACGAGCCCTCGTGGCCGGTGTTCATGGCCGTCAGCATGTCGAAGGCCTCTGCGCCGCGGCACTCGCCCACCACGATGCGATCAGGCCGCATGCGCAAGGCGTTGCGCACCAGGTCGCGGATGTCGACGCGGCCACGGCCCTCCGCATTGGCGGGACGGGCCTCCAGCGCCACCAGATGCGCATGGTCCAGCCGCAGCTCGGCGGCGTCTTCGATCGTCACGATGCGCTCGCCTTCGGGGATTGCGTTGGACAGGATGTTCAGCAAGGTGGTCTTGCCCGAGCCCGTGCCGCCCGAGACGAGCAGGTTCTTGCGTGCGTGCACGCATTGCAGGAGAAACCGCGCCATGGGCTCGCTGAGCGAACCGGCCGCCAGCAAGTCGGCCATGCCGGGGCGCTGCCGTGGAAACTTGCGTATGGTCAGGCTCACGCCGCGGATGGCAATGGGCGCGATCACCGCATTGACGCGCGACCCGTCCGGCAAGCGGGCATCGACCATGGGGCTGCTGTCGTCGATGCGACGCCCCAGCGGCGCCACGATGCGCTCCACCACCCAGCGCACGGCCTGCTCGCTGCTGAATGCGGCCGCGTGCCGCTGCAAGCGCCCGGCGCGCTCGACATAGATCTCGTCGTGGCGGTTGACCATGATTTCACTGATGCCGCCATCGGCCAGCAAGGGCTCCAACGGACCCAGCCCGACGGCTTCGTCCAGCACCGCGCGGCAAAGCTGGGCGCGATCGATGCCCTCGGGCAGCTCCCCATCCTGGCCCACCAGCTCGACCAGACGCTGCTCGGCCTGTGCACGCAGCATGCGGTCGCTCATGGCCGACACGTCCCGGCGCCGCAGGTCGAGCGCCTCCAGCAGCGCGGCATGCAAGCGGCGCCGGTGCGGCAGCAGGACGAGCGATTGCTGCAGGGCGGCGTCGAGATCCTCGCCACGCGAGGCGCCGTCCGCGGGCAAGGCGGCAGGCGTCGGCGCGGGCACGCTACCGGTGCAGCATGCGCTGACGCGGATCAGGCACGGGCCGATCACGATCTCGTCGTCGGGCAGCACCGGCGCATGGGTGGCCACGCGCAGGCCATTGACGCTGGTACCGCCAAGCGTGCCCAGATCCTCCAGCACGACGGCGCCGTCCAGGCACGACAGGCGCGCATGCACCCTGCCCACTCGCCAGTTGGCGATGCGTAACGCGCATTGCGCGCCGCGCCCGATGGTCACCGGCGCGGCCAGCCGCATGCGTCGGCGGGCGCCATCCTCGAAATGCAGCGCCAGTTCGAGAACGTTCATGGGGCGCCCTCCTGTGCGTCGGCCCAAAGCGGCCGGCGCCATTGCGAACCCGCGCCCCCCGGACGGCTCCAGTCGGCGGACTGGTCGGCCGCCGCGCCCGTGCCCAGCCGCGGGGCTTCGGGAAATGCCTGATCCAGCTGCATCTGCCCCAGCAGCGCGCGGCGTTGCAAGAATGAATCCGAGGGAGAGACGATGGTGGGCGTCACGAAAATGGCCAGCTCGGTTTCGCGCAGGGCGGCACGGCGCGCGCCGAACAAGGCGCCGATCAAGGGCAGCTCGCTCAGCCACGGCAGGCCTTTTTCCTCGTGCGATCGTTCACGCGACAGGAAACCGCCCAACACCAGCGTCTGGCCGGAATGCACGTTGAACTCGGTTACCGCGCGGCGCTTGCGCAAGGCCGGCCCCGCGGCCAGCGCCAGCGTGGGATCGACCGAACTCGCCTCGACTTCGATGCGGGCGTGCACGGCGTCATCGGCATCGATACGCGGCGTTATCTGCAAGGACACGCCATACGGTTTGAACAGGGTCGTGCCGTTGCCTTCCTTGTCGGTCGTCCGGTAGGGCAGCTCTCCGCCCGCCTGGAACGATGCGGTCGCGCCGCTGCGGGCCAGCAGTTGCGGCTGCGCCAGCAGTACGGCTTCGCCGCGCTGGGCCAGCGCCGACAACCGGGCCGACAGCAAGGCATTGACGCCCAGCAGCCCGCCTGCATGCCGCACTGCCGCGGCGCCCGCGAGCGGCCCGGGCGGCGGCGCCAGCGCGGCCGAACTGCCGTTCCAGACCGCGCCGGCGTGCACGCCGCCGACGGCCGGCTCGTCCCAGCGCAAACCCAGTTCACGCAGGCTCTGGCGCGGCAGCTCCACCACCTGTACATCCAGCAGCACCATGCGATCCCAGCCGACCCGGCCGGTGAAATCCAGCACCTCCGGGTAGCGCTGCGCCAGGGCGGCGATACGCGCGTGGTCGTCCTCGGAAAGCTGGCTGCCTTCGATGACGATATGCGCGCCCACCGCGCTGCTGCGCGCACGCGGTATGCGCGCCAGCAAGGCAGCCACTTCCTCGCGCAGGCGGCGCCGGCCCGCCGGCAGAACCTCCACGGCATAGGCCTGGCGTGCGCCCCGCCCTGACCAGATATGCACCGACGAGGTGCCGGGCTGGCGCGCGAACAGCGCCACCTCGGCGCCATCGACCACGGTGGCGCTGAGCACCTGGCCGTTGCCGACCGCCACGCGGGTGACGCCAGCCGCCGCAAGGACCTGCGTCTCGCCCACCTCCATGCGCAGCACGGCCGGCTGGGCTGGCGGCGCAGCCCGCCCGCCTGGCGTCCAGAGCATGGTTCCCCCGGCCAGCAACACCGCCATCCATGGCAGCCAGCCTCGCGCGTGCAACGGTAGCCGGGACCGCATGCTCATGGCATGGCCGCTTCGCTATCGCCGGGCAACGCCCCCGCTGGCGCGTCGAGCCGATCGCCGTAGAGCACGGGCACTGCCGCCCGGGGCGCGGCGTCGCGCGGCATGCCCAGCAGGGCCGGCAGATCGCCTGCCTCGCGGGCCGACGGCGCTGCGAAAGCCCGAGCCGGCCCCTGGGCCGGTGCGCCGGCGCGCCGCAGCACCGCGGTAAGCGTGCCCTCTTGCCGCGCGGCGACCAGGCGCGCCACCTCCCGGGCCGACGCCCGCAGGGTGATGGTGGACGCCCCTCCTTGGGCGTCGGCGGGATCCAGCGCCAACACTTTGCTGCCCGCAAGCAACGGCATGGTGAGTTGCCGCTGCCGATGCGTGAACGAGACATACAGGTCGACAAGGTCGCCGGGACGCGCCGCCGCCGACAGGCCCGGCAACTCCTGCAGCGGCAAGGTAATGGCCCCCTGCCCGGCCTCGAGCTGTTCGGTAAGGGCAGGCGTCTGTTCCGGGTAGCTCAGCAAGGCTGCCTGCAAGGCCTCGCCCGCCTTCACAGGGGCGCGCAACACCGCGCCATCGAGCCGGGCCGCCTCGTCGGGCAGCAAGGCGCCAGCCGGCAGCCACGCCTGGGGCATGTCGCGGACCGCGACCAGTTCGTCGTGCAAAGGCGTGCCAGCCTCGAGATCGAGCGCAGCCACCAGGCTGGCAACCATGGGAACGCGCGCTTGCTGCTCGATGTCGTGGACACGCCGCTGTATGTGTTCGCGGGCCGCCCATGCCGCCAACGACCCGGCGACCAGCGCGAAGGCGTAACCGCCGAGCGCGCGCAAGCCTTGGCGCCATCGCGCCGCCCTCATGGCGCACCGCCGATATGCAGCAGCCGCATGCCGCATCCGTTGGCGTGCAATGCCGGCTGCAGCGACAGGCGCTCGCGCCCCTGCGGTCCGGCACGCAGCCAGGTCTGCGGCGCGCCGCAGCGGCATGCCGGGCCAGCCGCGCCCTGCAGGCGCCAACCGGACGCGCGCAAGCGCGCTTCGCGTCGCACGGCCCACCGAGCCGTCACGGTCGGCCCGGCGGCACGCCAATGCCAGACCTGCTGCGCCACCGAGACTGGCCCGTCACGGGTAGCAACATCCAGGCGCAGGCGCGCATGCGGCGGCAGCAGCACGTCGGCCAACGGCTGTCGGCTCGGCAGGCCGCGCGGCCAGCACAGCCGCGCCGCAACGCCCTCGACCCCACCGAATTGCGGCGCCAGGCTGATCGTATGGGTGCAGTCGCCTGCCCCGCCCGCCAGCACCGCCAGACCCGGCAGCACGGTGAGATCGCGCAGCTCGGCGTGACGCGTCGCGAAATGCGCGAGCAAGGCGTCGATGCCCTGCGGGGCGTGAAATACGCGTACCTCGGCCGGCACGCCGAACATCTGGATCTGCCCCGCCAGCGCCGCCGCAACCACGCCGGGCGGCAGGTGCAGCCAGGTCGAGGCCGACGCGGCCAGATGGGCGGGCGTCAAGGTTGCCTCCGCAACACGGCGCCATCGGCCGATGCCATATCGGCCCAGGTCCGCAGCCAGTCCTGCCCGGCGTCGCGCAGGCCCCAGGCAGCCTCGACCGGACGCACGCGCCGCCGCTCGGTGCGCAAGCTGCCAGCCGGCGACCGACCGCGCCAGCCTGTCGTTGCCCCCCCTGGCGTCCGAGGCGTGCCCGGGGCCGATGGCAAGCACCGTGACGCCCCTCAGGGCGGCGGTAATCGCGCCTTCGCGCAGCAGTCCGCCCGGCATGGCCGCGGGCTCGGCGGCTTGCGCACGCAGCAGGCGCGTGTCGACCTGCAGCCAGTCGCGCGCCAGCAAGGCAGGCATGCCATCGGCAGCCGTGCGCCCGGCAACGCCGGCCTGCCGCGCCAAGATGGCGGTGCGCGGGGCAGACGGCGCCGCCGCGGCCGCCATGAACGCCGCGACCCGGCTGTGCTGTCCCAAGCGCAGCGCCTGGTGGCGCAACGTACCCAACCATGCCACGGCGGCCCAGGCCAACAGCAACACGGCCAGCAACGGCAAGGCCTCGGCCAGGGCCTGGCCCCGTTGCCTGCGGGAGAAGGCCGCGACCCTCATGGCCGGCTTTCCGGGCCGCGGACCGTACGCCGCGCCCCCATGGGCAAAGCGGCGTCGGCCGCCGCGCGGCGCGCCTGCCAATAGGGCAGGAACAACACATCGGGGCGGCCACGCGCCACGCTCGTGCCCGGCGGCAACGAGAAATGGCTTTGCCCGGCGGCCCGCGCCGACAGGACGATGCCCTCCTCGCGCCGCTGCGTACGTATTTCGAAACCCACGGCCGCCTCGGACGAGGACGCCGGCTCATACACGGCGGGCAACCCGCGCCCGCCCGGCGAAAGACGGCGGGACGCGGCATACGACAACGCCAATGGATTGTGCCGGCCGCCAAGCAGATTCCAGGACGTATGGCGATGCACCCAGCGCCAGAAGTCCTGTTGCGAGAAATCCTCGGGCGCACGCAGCACGTGCGGGCCGGCGCGCGTCGCGCCGGAGTCGGCCGCGAGGCCCCAGCCCATGGCGTACTCGCGAAAGTAGCAGCCTATCCAGCGATTGGAGCGCACAGCATGGAACGACAGCGTATCGCTTGCGCCCCAGCGGCCATCGCGGTCCAGCCAGGTGACGCCGCGCCGGCGCAGTTCATGGCGGCGCGTGGGGCAGCGCGGCGAAACGATCCAGTTTCCCTCGCGGGTGAAGTCGCGCGGCTGCAGAAAATCGAAGTAACCCGCCGCGCGCTGCGCCCACCCTCGCAGCCCGCGTGCGCCCGTGCCTGTGACGCGCCGCAAGTAACCCGGCCAATCATCGCGCAACACTTCGAGGGTGAGGCCATCATCGCCTTGCGGATAGTGCGCGCGCAGGACTGCACGCATGGTCGCGTCGCGCGTGGCGCGCGCATCGCGCGCGAGCGTATCGGCAGCCTGCTGCAGAACGCGGTGCGCAAGCTCATCGTGCGCGGCATAGGCTTGCATGAGATCGCCGGCAGGCGCATCTTGCGCCGCGCCGTAGCCGCGTGCCGCGCGAGGCCCGAACAACAGCCCGATCAGGGCGACCGGCGGATTCTGTGCAGTGCGCCGCGCGGCCTGAGTCTGCGCGAATCGTGCCCAGGCAGCCAGGGATGCCAGATGCGCCAGCGCGACCTGGTGGCCGACCTGGGCGCGATGTATGTAGGCCAGCAGGTTCAGCGCGCGCGCCTGGACCACGGCCCCGCTGTAGGCGGCGGCATCCGTCGCCCGCAGCAACTGCGCCCGTGCGCCGGCGCGCTGGCCCAGCCCGTACAGGGCCAGCCACGCCATGCCGGCCAGCGCCATGAGCGCCAGGCCCAGCGCCAATGCCTGGCCCGCCTGGCGCGTGACGGCCGCGCGAGTCGGCCTCATTTGGCGCCCTGGGCATTGCCGGTGAACGACTTGAGCGAACGCGCCCGTGTCTGCGAGGCCGCACGGCCCGCCGCCGACTGCGCGGCGCGCGCCTGCGCGCTGCCATCCTCGCCTGCCAGTTCGCGCGCCATGGCCGCGGTCTGAGACCGCACCACCTGCCCGAACAACTGATACACGGCGATCGCGGCGACCGCCACCAGGGCAACCACGATGATGTATTCGGTCATGCCCTGACCAAGTTGACGCTGCTTGACCGACATAGGCCCTCCTGCTGTTCGACGAGGCCCCAGTGTGGCCGTGGCGGGGCCTGCCTACAATTCGTACATGCCGAGCCGGATCAATGTGTCATCGGGACTTGACTCGACGCGCGCCGACGCCAGCCGTCCGTGGACGCCGCGGCAAAAGAAAAGCCCCCGGATGACCGGGGGCTTGCATCATGCCGGCGCGGGCCGGCTACTTCTCGGCAGCGTGGGTAATGGCACTGCCCGCATCGGACATGTCCTTGCCCATTCCTGCAACGGTGTTGCAGCCCTGCAGGACGAATCCAAACACCACGAAAGCCGTCAGCACAATCTTGCTGCGCATATGAAATCTCCGCCGTTACGCTATGTTCAGGCGATGCGTACGCGCAGCTCGCCCAGGCCCTCGACGCCACCGACGATGACGTCTCCCTTGACCACCGCGCCCACGCCTTCCGGCGTGCCGGTGAAAATGATGTCGCCCGGTTGCAGCTCGAACAGGCCCGACAGATAGGCGATGCTTTCGGGGATGTTCCAGATCATCTGCGAAATGTCGCTGGATTGCTTGCGCTCGCCATTGACGTCCAGCCAGATGGCGCCTTTGTCCAGCGTGCCGACGGCGCTGCGCGGATGGATGGGGCCGAGCGGCGCCGAGAGATCGAAAGCCTTGCCCACTTCCCAGGGACGGCCCTGCTTCTTGGCCTCGCCCTGCAGGTCGCGGCGTGTCATGTCCAGGCCCAGGGCGTAGCCCCATACGCATTCGTCGGCCTGCTCGACGGTCAGGTCGCGCCCGCCCTTGCCCAGCACGACGACCAGCTCCATTTCGTAGTGCAGGTTGGCCGTTTTGGGCGGGTACGGCATTTCGCCCGTGGCGCCATCGCCCACCGACAGGATGGCGTCGGCAGGCTTGCAGAAGAAGAACGGATCTTCGCGGCCGGTGAAGCCCATTTCCTTGGCATGCTCGGCGTAGTTGCGGCCCACGCAATAGACGCGGCGCACCGGGAAGCGGGCGTTGCCGCCTGCCACCGGCACGGCCGCCGGCGGCGAAGGGGGAAATACGTAATCCATGTGATTTGACCTCGTAGCACACAAGGCCGGACAACGCCGGCGAGAATATTCAATGCGCGAGTTTATACGCTTCGGGCCAGGCCGCGCGCGGCGCGCCCGGCGCATGACGCAAGCATGACGCAAAACGGCGCGGATGCGAGCGGCTGCCTGCCGTCGCTTCCGCGCCGCCGGCCGCCCCAGGCGGCCAATCTATCTCAGGCCTGGCCCTTGGCGTAGCGCTCGGCGCTGCGCACGATTTCCTCGTGCGCGGCGTCCACGCCCTTCCAACCCTTGACCTTGACCCACTTGCCCTTTTCCAGATCCTTGTAGTGCTCGAAGAAATGCTGGATGCGGCTGACGTCTTCGGCCGGCAGGTCCTCGTACGACTTGATGTTGCGGTACGGCGGGTACAGCTTCTCGATGGGCACCGCCAGCAGCTTGGCATCGCCGCCGGACTCGTCGTCCATCTCCAGCACGCCAATGGCGCGGCAGCGCACCACGGCGCCAATCTGGATCGGGAACGGCGTGAGAACCAGCACATCGGCGGGATCGCCATCTTCCGACAGCGTCTGCGGGATGTAGCCGTAGTTGCACGGATAGTGCATGGCCGTCAGCATGAAGCGGTCGACGAAAATCGCGCCGGACTCCTTGTCGACCTCGTACTTCACCGGGTCGGCGTTCATGGGGATTTCGATGATGACGTTGAAATCGTCCGGCAGCTTCTTGCCAGGAGCGACACGATCTAGACTCATGATTGACCTTGTCTTGATGAAAATGAAATCAGGCTTTGTCGCCGGACGCCGGGCCGGCGGATGATCCGGCGCCGCCGGGCTTGGCCGGTTGCTCGTCGTCCGCGCCGGCGCGATAGCTCGAGACCGGCGCTTCGATGGCGGCCGCCGGAATGGGCGCGCTGTCGAAGTAGTCTTCGATATCGATGGCGGTGCGCGGCGGCACGCTGACGGGTTCGGGCGCGACGGCGGACGCGGGCTCGTGCTCGCCCGCTGCGCGCGCATCCGGATCGAGCACGTAGTCGACAGCGCCCGGCTCGGCTTCGGGCGGCGCCTCGGCGATGACGGGCGCGGTGTATTCCGACATATTGGGCACGTACTCGCGCTCGGCGTCCAGCCACGCGGGGTCGGCCTTGGTGTCGGCCGCCGGCAACGCGATGTCCGCCACCAGCACCGGCAGCGCCACGCGGGCCGCGGTGGCCTGGCGCCAGTGGCGCGCCGCGTCGGCGGGCCGGTCCAGCCTGTCGTACAGGCTGCCCAGCAAGGCATGCGCCTGCGGATCGTTGCGCCGGCTGACGCTGCGTTGCAGATAGCGTTCCGCCTGCCTCCACAGCTGTCCGTTCAGGCACAGCAGGCCCAGCGCCGTCAGCAGGTCGGTATCGGCCGGACGCTGCTGCAGCCAGGTCTCGGCCTTGGCAAGGCGGTGCGGCACCTGGGCGGCATCGCAGCGCGCATAGGCGGCCACCAGCGCGGGGTTGAACTTGACCGCCACCGCGGCCTCGAGAATGCGCGCGGCCTCGTTGGCCTCGCCCGCGTCCTCGAAGGCGGCAGCGCCGGCCAGCGCGATGTTCGGCAACAGCCGCTCATCGCTCTTGAGGTCTTTCCAGATGGGGCGCCACTGGTCCACGGCCATGCCTGCGCGCAGGCGCGCGGCGCCCGCGCTGTCGATCAGCTGCTCGGCCTCGGCCTTGCCGATGGCATTGCGCCGCAACAGGCCGCGCGCCAGCATGAACACGCGCTCGTGATGCTGCAAGGCCGTCTCGGCGCGCAGCAGCAGGCGCATGGTGTGCAGATGGCGCGCGCCGCCGTCCTGCAGCGGCTCCAGCAGGTCCAGCGCCTGCTGGGCGCGCCCCTGGTCCAGCAGCATGTCGGCCGATACCGTGGCGGTGGCTTCCTGCAGCCCGGCATCCTCGCCTGCCTGTTCGCGGGCGGATTCCAGCATGCGGTCCCGGCGCTCGTACTCGCCCAGGTTATGCGCCGCGCGCGCGCCCGACAGCGCCGCCAGGACGCGGCTGCTGCGCACCTTGGTCTGGTCGAACAGCTTCGACAGGTCCTTCTCGGCCTGCGCGAAACGCCCTTCCAGCAGGCCGATCCAGCCGCGTTCGAGCAGTTCGTGGTCGCGTTCCTGGGCACGGCGGCCGCGCCAGGCGCGCAAGCGATCGGGAATGGCCACCAGCCAGGCCAGCAGGCGCAGGCCGACGTACAGCGTGACGAAGGCGGCCACCAGCAGCAATACCGTCAGCGTCAGCGACAACTCGATGCGCCACGGCCAGACCAGCAGCAAGACGTTGCCCGCGTGGGCGCGCAGCACGACGGCCAGCGCCACCGCGACAACGGCCAACAATAGAGTCCAGAACCAGGTACGCATGCGTCAGTCCTGTTGCCCGTCGGCGTTGAAGCCGGCCGCGCGCAGGGCCGCAATGCCATTGAGGCTGTCGGCCACATCGGGGACGCGCACGGCGATCTCGACCTGTCCCAGTTCGCGGGCCAGCGCCAGCGCGGCGACGGTATCCGGCGCCTTGCCGTCGAAATACTGGGCCAGGGTCGCGGCCACCGCGTCCAGTTCGCTATTCCAGACAGCGGGCTGGCGCATCAGCATCGACAACTGCGCCGTGAGCAGGCGCTGGCGCAGCGTGGAACGCAGCTGGCCGGCCTGCTCGGGCGAAAGCAGCAGCGCCGTGGGCTGATCGACACGCTGCACGCGGATCAGGTCGCCCAGCTCATGGGCCAGCGCACTGCCGGCGCGGCCCGGCCAGGAGGCGATCTCGGCCTGCCAGCGCTGCCACCAGGCCGCATCGGCCGGCAGGTCGGCGCCCGGATCGACGCTAGCCGACACGGCCTCGTTCGCCTGGGGCACGGCGGTCACGCCAGGCGCGGCCGCGTCAGGCACCAGCAACGGCGCCCGGCCCACCAGGGCCACCAGGCGATCGATGCGGGCCGATTGAGCCGCGATGTCGACCACGCCGACCGCGCGCAGGCGGTCCAGGTCGCCGTTGATGCTTTGCTGCAGGCTGGCAAAGCGCGGCCGGTCGGCGCGCGCCAGGCGAGCCTGGGCCGTTTCCAGGGCCACGATGGCATTGCTGACATTGCCGGCCAGGCGCAGTTGCTGGCTGGCGATGGTGATCAGGCGCTCGATGTCGTTGGCCAGCATTTCGTCGCTGGCGCCGTCGTTGAGGTTCTGCAGCGCCTGCTGCAGCGCGCTGTACTGGCTTTGCGCTTCGCGCACCTTGCCTTCGAGCTCGGCCACCTTGCCGGACTGCGCCTGCGCCAGCGCCAGCGCCTCGCGCATGTCGTTGCGCGACTGCGTCAGCTCGGCGCCCAGCGTATTGAGACGGGCGGCCACTTCCTGGCCGGCGCTGACGAATTGCTTGCGCTGCAGCCATGCGGCCCACCCCAGGCCGACGGCCAGCAGGATGACGATGATAAGCGCGGTAACGAGCGTACTGTTTACGCCCTTGCCCTTGCGCGACTGGCTCGCGACGGCCTCGTCGGCGGCGGCCGTGCCCGGCGTACCCGGTACGGTGCCGGGCGGAGTAGCGGAGGTGTTGTCTGTCATGACGCGATTGTATTCGGTGATGGCATGTAACGACGATTCAAGCCGCAACAAAAGTCGCGAAGATCGCCTCATCGGCAGGCATGCAGTTTTTTACCATTGGCGCATCGGCGCCGCCACCGGCCAGCGCCCGCAGCCGCTCGGCCAGCACGGGGTGCGTGACGACGAAACGGCCCTGCAGCCACCAGTCCAGCAATTGCTCCTCGCGCAGGCCCTGAACCAGCGCGTCGATGCCCTCGCCGCTGGTGAGCAGCCAGGTCGGGCGCTCGCCCGCCAGGGCCCAGTCGCGCAGGCGCTGGCGCCCCTCCTGCGCCCAGGGCGCGGGCCGCCGGCGGTAGACGGCGTGGCGGCTGACCTCCACGCCAGCCGCAACCAGGCGATCGGCCAGCCAGTCGCGCCCCTGCGTGCCGCGCACCAGCAGCGCGCGGCGCGGCAATGCCGGACGCGCCCGCAACAAGGCCCACAAGGCTTCCGAATCGTGGGTGGGCGCGGTTTCCGCGGGGTGCAAAACTGTTGTATCGGCGCCAAACTGGCCCGAATCCAGCAGGGCGCGGGCGCTGGCCGGGCCCACGGTGGCGGCGACCGCGCCTGCCGGCCATGGCAATTCGCCCCGCTCCCTCAGCTGCTCCAGGTACAGGCGCGCCGCGTTGCCGCTGACAAACACCACCAGGTCGTAGTCGCGCGGCAGCGGCACCACGCCGTTTTCGGGCGGCAACGGCTCGATGCGCAAGGCCGGCAGGCAAAGGGTCTGCCAACCGGCGTCGTGCAGGCGTTGCGCAAGCGCGCCATTGCGGCCTTGCGGCCGTGTCAGGATGGCAATCTGCGACATAGGCAAGCCCCCGCGAGGGCCCGACCGCCCTGTCAAGGCGCGGGCGAGGTTGGCAGCAATTCGGCCAGTATTGCGTCGGCGCCGTCGGCCAGCAAGTCGCGCGCGGCCGACTCGCCGATGGCCTGGGCCTGGTCGCGCGGACCGCGGCGCTCGGCCCGCACGATGCGGCGGCCGTCGGGCGCGGCGACCAGCGCGCGCAAGGCGAGCTCATCGCCATCGATACGGGCATAGGCCGCCAGCGGCACCTGGCACGATCCGCCCAGCATGCGCGAGACCGCGCGCTCGGCGGTCACGCAGGCCAGGGTGGCGGCGTCGCCCAGCGGCGCCAGCATGGCGCGCACATCGGCGCGGCCCTGCAGGATCTCGATGCCCAGCGCGCCCTGCCCGGCCGCGGGCAGGCTGTCGTCCGGTTCCAGCAGCGCGCGGATGCGGGCCGCCAGGCCCAGGCGCTCCAGGCCCGCCGCGGCCAGCACGATGGCGGCGTAATCGCCGTTGTCCAGCTTGCCCAGGCGCGTATCGAGATTGCCCCGCAGCGGCTTGACGACCAGGTGCGGATAGCGGGCGCGGATCTGCGACTCGCGCCGCAGGCTGGACGTGCCGACCGCCGCCCCGGGCGGCAGGTCGGCCAGGCTGCCGTAATCGTTGGAGACGAACGCATCGCGCGGATCGGCGCGCTCGAGCACGCAGCTCAGCTCGAACGGCGCGTGCAGGTCCACCGGCACGTCCTTGAGCGAATGCACCGCGAGATCGGCGCGGCCGTCGAGCAAGGCGGTTTCGAGTTCCTTGACGAACAAGCCCTTGCCGCCCACCTTGGATAGGGTGCGGTCCAGGATCTGGTCGCCGCGCGTGGTCAGCGTCAGCAACTCGACGCTGCACGCCGGGTAGCGCGCGCGCAGCAGATCGCGCACATGCTCGGCTTGCCACAAGGCAAGCCGGCTGGCGCGCGTGGCGATGGTCAGGCGTTCTACAGCGGCCACGTCAGGGCGTCAGAGAAAGCTGGAGACGATGACCGAAGCCACCACCCCCAGGATGGCCAGCACGAACAGGCCTTGCAGCAGGCTCAGGCCCGATTCGTTTTGCTGGGGGTTGGAAGTCTTACGCAGACTCATTGACGGATTCCTTGGAAGCGGTTTTACGGCTTGCCAGCCACCGCCCGAGGAGAACGACGAGCAGCGCACCGGCAATTTCAACGCCGATTTTAACCGCGCTGGGCTGTTCGCCGAATTGACGCACGACAAACACGTCGGTAATCAGCATGCCGCCGGCGATCCAGCCCAGCAGCGCCGCGCCGAAGGTGACGACCATCGGGAAGCGGTCGATCAGCTTGAGCACCAGCGTGCTGCCCCAGATGATGATGGGCACGCTGACCACCAGGCCGAAGACCACCAGGCCGATCTGGTGGTCGGCATGGGCGTTCTGCGCCGCGCCGGCAATGGCGATGACGTTGTCCAGGCTCATCACGAAGTCGGCGATGATGATGGTCTTGACCACGGCGACGATGGACGTGCCGCCCTTGATGCTGTCATGCCCTTCGTCCTCGGGCACCAGCAGCTTGACGCCGATCCAGACCAGCAGCAGGCCGCCCACGACCTTCAGGAACGGGATGTTCAGCAGCGTGAGGGCGAAGGCAATCAGCACCACGCGCAGGATGATGGCGCCGGCCGTCCCCCACAGGATGCCTTGCATGCGCTGCTTGGGCGCGAGATTTCGACACGCCAGCGCGATCACGACCGCGTTGTCGCCACCCAGCAGGATGTCGATGAGGATGATCTGGAAGACTGCCGCCCAACTCAGCGTCTGGAAAAACTCAAGCATTTGGAACCCCCAACAGGCGTTATTTGTAAAAACCGGAGAAATACCGGGAAGACCGCCGTCAGCCTCGCCGTGGCAAAACGCGGCCAAAAGAAAACGGGCTGGTCAGCCCCGCCTGAAGGCGGGGCCCGAACAGCCCGCTATTGTAGTTCAGCTTTGCGTCAGGCCCGTTGCCTGGCCTGGAAAATTTTGCCCAGCGCCAGCACCAGGATTGCACCAATTGCGCCTACCATCAGCGCGAAATCGTGTTGCGTGACACCCAGCATGGTGTCGATCCGCGCCACCGATTCTTCCAGTGCAGGATCGCCCACCAGCAGTTCGCCGGCGATGAAACCCAGCAGCGCCGCCCCCACCCAGACGATGATGGGAAAACGCTCGATCACCTTGAGCAACAGTGCGCTACCGAATATGACCAGCGGGATGCTGATGGCCAGGCCCAGCACCAGCAGCGTGGTGTCGCCCATGGCCGCGGCGGCGACAGCCACCACGTTGTCCAGGCTCATGACCAGGTCGGCGATCATGATGGTCCGGATCGCGACAAGCAGCGAGCCATGGCCCTTTTCCGCGCCATCGTCCTCGCCCTCGGGCAGCAGCAGCGACACGCCGATATAGACCAGCAGCGCGGCCCCGATCAGCTTCAGCCAGGGCAACAGCAGCAACTTGGCGGCCACCAGCGTCAGCGCGATACGCATCACGATTACCGCGGCCGACCCGACCACGATGGCCTTCTTCTGCTGATCCGGGGGTAGCGAGCGCGCGGCCAGCGCGATCACCACGGCGTTGTCTCCCGATAGCAGTATGTTTACCCAAATAATCTGGAGCAAGGCGATCCAGAACGCCGCAGAACTAAGTTCCATTCCTCTCTTTCCTAGTGATGATCCCCTAGGATTGAACAAACACAAGACACGCGTGGCCGCCTTCGACCAGGCGAGCCCTGGCGGCATTCTTGGTGCGTGGGTGGACAGGCAAATCGAAAAGCCCCTCGCTTTTGATTATAGGTTCGCGCGAATTCCTCTCTTTTCAATTCACTTTCAATATTCTTTCAATCCGCTTTCAGCCGGCCGCGGCATGCGAAAAAAAACGGCCCGCGATCGCGGGCCGTCCTGGGACAGGCGGGCTGTCCGGCGCGTGATTACAGCACGGACTTGAGCAGCTTGCCCATTTCCGACGGGTTGCGCGTGGTACGGATACCGCACGCTTCCATCACTTCCAGCTTGGCATCGGCCGTGTCGGCGCCGCCCGAGATCAGGGCGCCAGCATGGCCCATGCGCTTGCCGGCCGGCGCGGTGACACCGGCGATGAAGCCGACCACGGGCTTCTTCATGTTGTCCTTGGCCCACTGCGCGGCATTGACTTCGTCCGGACCGCCGATCTCGCCGATCATGATGACGGCGTCGGTGTCGGGATCGTCATTGAACAGCTTGAGCACGTCGACGTGCTTCAGGCCGTTGATGGGATCGCCGCCGATGCCCACGGCGCTGGACTGGCCCAGGCCGAGCTCGGTGACTTGCGCCACGGCTTCGTAGGTCAGCGTACCGGAGCGGCTGACGATGCCGATGCGGCCCTTGCGGTGGATGTGGCCGGGCATGATCCCGATCTTGATTTCGTCGGGCGTGATCAGGCCGGGGCAGTTCGGGCCCAGCAGCAGCGTCTTGCTGTTCATGGCCTGCATGCGGTTCTTCACTTCCAGCATGTCGCGCACGGGAATGCCTTCGGTAATGCAGATCACCAGGTCCAGTTCGGCCTCGACGGCCTCCCAGATCGCGGCCGCGGCGCCCGCCGGCGGCACGTAGATCACCGACACGGTAGCGCCGGTATCCGCCTTGGCGTCCTTGACGTTGGCGTAGATGGGCACGCCTTCGAAATCCTCACCGGCCTTCTTGGGGTTCACGCCGGCCACGAAGGCGGCCTTGCCGTTGGCGTACTCGCGGCACATGCGGGTATGGAACTGACCCGTCTTGCCCGTGATGCCCTGGGTGATGACTTTGGTGTCCTTGTTGATCAGAATCGACATTTGTGAATCCTTGGCAATTTTATTTGACGGCGGCAACGACTTTGGTGGCCGCTTCGGCCATCGTGTCGGCGCTGATGATCGGCAGGCCCGATTCGGCCAGCATTTTCTTGCCGAGCTCTTCGTTGGTGCCCTTCATGCGCACGACCAGCGGCACATTCAGGTTGACCGCCTTGCACGCCGTGATCACGCCTTCGGCGATCACGTCGCAGCGCATGATGCCGCCGAAGATGTTGACCAGAATCGCCTTCACGCTCTTGTTCTTGAGCATGATCTTGAATGCTTCGGTGACCTTCTCGGCCGTGGCGCCACCGCCGACGTCCAGGAAGTTGGCCGGCTCTCCGCCGAACAGCTTGATGGTATCCATGGTGGCCATGGCCAGGCCGGCGCCGTTGACCAGGCAGCCGATGTTGCCGTCGAGCTGGATATAGGCCAGGTCGAACTTGCTGGCTTCGATTTCGGCCGGGTCTTCCTCGTCCAGATCACGGTAGGCCACGATCTCGGGGTGGCGGAACAGCGCGTTCGAATCGAAGTTGAACTTGGCGTCCAGCGCGATGATGTCGCCGCTGCCGGTCAGGATCAGGGGGTTGATTTCAGCCAGCGAGGCGTCGGTGTCCCAGTACGCCTTGTACAGCTTCTGGAATTCGGCGGCAGCCTTGCCCACGGAGGCTTCGGGCACGCCGATGCCGCGCGCCAGTTCGGCGGCCTCGGCGTCGGTCAGGCCGGCGGCCGGATCAACGAAGACCTTCAGGATCTTCTCCGGGCTGTGCGCGGCCACTTCCTCGATGTCCATGCCGCCTTCGCTGGAAGCCATGACGCACACGCGCTGCGTGCCACGGTCGGTCACGATGCCAACGTAGTATTCCTTCTTGATGTCCGCGCCCTCTTCGATCAGCAGGCGGCGCACTTTCTGGCCTTGCGGGCCGGTCTGGTGCGTGACCAGCTGCATGCCGAGGATCTCCGACGACAGCTGGCGCACTTCGTCGATCGAACGCCCCAGTTTGACGCCACCGCCCTTGCCACGGCCACCCGCGTGGATCTGCGCCTTGACGACCCAGACCGGCCCACCCAGCTTTTCAGCGGCAGCCACGGCCTCGTCTACGGAAAAAGCGGGGATCCCGCGTGGCACGGTCACGCCAAACTGCTTCAGCAGTTCCTTGCCTTGATACTCGTGGATTTTCATGTGATACCTGTCAGGACGTATGAGAGAGAGAGGGTGAATCGGAAGACGTATCGGCCGACGACCCGGCGTTGGCGCCCGTATACCATTTGGGGTAGTACTCCTGCACGACCGGACCGTCGGTGCGCAAGGCATGGCAACCGCCAAGCTGGAACGGGCGCTTGTCTGGGTTGCTGTTCTGACGGCGCCGGCCGGCCATGGACTGGACGGCGGCTGTCGGCAGCACCTGCGAAAGCTCGGTCATGTGCGTACAGCCCGCGACATGACCGAAGCGCTCCTTGACCTGGCGACGAAACCCCTTGAGCAGGTTCATGCCGACCAGGTCGCGATAGGCTTGTTCGATGTTCGTGCACACGCCGTCGTACGGGGCGGCATCATAGACGGCCTGTGCCGCAATGATGGTATACGCCTCGTCGATCGTAATGCGCAAGTGCATGTGATGGATGAATTCGCCGGCCTTGAAAAGCTGGCCGTCGCGCTTGGGAAAATCGTAACCCTTGTAATCGATCAGCTCGGCTTCGAGATCCCACAGGCCATCCTCGCGCCCATAAGACTGCACGCGTATCGAACGCGTGTGCAGGGGCTGGCGAGGGGTATCCGGCGGTGGCAAGGGCATGGTCGAACCTGCTGGGCGCGATTTTGACGCAAGGCAGCAAATCCTGGGGAGTATAACGCAGCCGATTGCCGGCGACGCGGCCCGGGCCGACCCTCCCCCGGAGCACGCGCCGCACAAATTTCAGGCGCGGCGCCGGGGGCCCGCCCCGGCCGGGACAGCCTCCCCCCGCGCCGCCGCAAGGGGACGGATACGGATTACCCGCCGTCAGGCGGCGCGCAGCGTGCGGGCCGCCTGCACCATGCCGATCAGGGCGGCTTCGGTTTCGGGCCAGGTGCGCGTCTTCAGGCCGCAGTCCGGATTGACCCACAGGCGCTCCTTGGGCAGGCGCGCGGCAGCCTTGCGCATCAGTTCCACCATCCAGTCCACCTCCGGCACGTTGGGGGAATGGATGTCATACACGCCAGGCCCGATGTCATTGGGATAGTGGAAATCCTCGAACGCCTTGAGCAGCTCCATGTTGGAACGCGATGTCTCGATAGTGATCACATCGGCGTCCATGGCCGCGATCGACTCGATGATGTCGTTGAACTCGGAGTAGCACATATGGGTATGGATCTGCGTCGCCTCGCCCACGCCGGCGGTCGACAGACGGAAGCAGTCGACCGCCCAGTCCAGATAGGCGCGCCAGTCGGCCCGGCGCAGCGGCAGCCCTTCGCGGATGGCCGGCTCGTCGATCTGGATCACGCGGATTCCGGCAGCCTCCAGGTCCACCACTTCGTCGCGCAGGGCCAGCGCCAATTGGCGGCAAGTGGCTTCGCGCGGCTGGTCGTCGCGCACGAACGACCACTGCAGGATCGTCACCGGCCCGGTCAGCATGCCCTTGACCGGTTTGTCGGTCAGCGATTGGGCGTAGGCGGACCAGCCCACCGTCATGGGCGCGGGCCGGGCGACGTCGCCGAAAATGATGGGCGGCTTGACGCAGCGCGAGCCGTAGCTCTGCACCCAGCCGTTCTTGGTGAAGGCAAATCCGGCCAGCAACTCGCCGAAGTACTCGACCATGTCGTTGCGCTCGGGTTCGCCATGCACCAGCACGTCCAGGCCCACCTTCTCCTGGAAGCGGATGACTTCCTCGATTTCCTTGCGAATGGCGTTCTCGTACGCCGAATCGGTCAGCGCGCCGGACTTCCAGTCGCGCCGCAGGGCACGGATTTCTGCGGTCTGCGGAAAGGAACCGATCGTGGTGGTGGGAAAGGCCGGCAGCCGCAACTCGCTTTGCTGGCGCGCGATCCGCTGGCCGAACGGCGCGCGTTCGCGCGACACCCCGGCCTGCCCGGCCATGCGTTGCGCCACGGCCGGATTGTGGATGCGAGGCGATTGGCGACGCGCCTGCAGGGCGGCACGCTGGGCGGCCAGCCCTTGCTGCACCGCCGGGTCGGCATCGCCGCCCAGCGCCTTGCCCAGCAGGCACAGCTCGTCCAGCTTCTGGACGGCGAACGACAGCCAGCCGAGCAACTCGGCATCAAGCTCGGTTTCTCCGGCAAGGTCCACCGGTACGTGCAGCAGCGAGCATGACGGCGCCAGCCACAGGCGTTCCTGCAATTGCTCGCGCACCGGCACCAGCATCGCGAGCGCCGCATCGAGGTCGGTGCGCCAGATGTTGCGGCCGTTGATCACGCCTGCCGACAGCACCTGGCCGGGGCGCAGCCCGCTTGCCACGTCGCTCAGCTGGTCGGGCGCGCGCACCAGGTCCACGTGCAAGCCGGCCACCGGCAGGGCCAGGGCGGTGGCCAGATTGTCCTTCAGGCCATCGAAATAGGTGGCCAGCAACAGCTTGACCGGGCTGGCCGCCAGCTTGGCGTAGACAGCCTGATAGGCATCCCGCCAAGCCTGCGGCAAGTCCAGCACCAGCGCCGGCTCGTCGATCTGCACCCATTCGACGCCCAGCCCCGCCAGGCGCTCGAGCACTTCGCCATAGACCGGCAGCAAGGCGTCGAGCAACTGCAGCTTGCCGATGTCGCCGGCCCCCTGGGCAAAGGCATCGCCCTTGCCCAGCCACAGCCACGTCAGCGGCCCCGGGATGACCGGCTTGACGCGGTGCCCCAGGGCCTGGGCCTCCTTGACCTGCTCGAACAGGTCTTCGCGGGCGACGCGGAAGGTCTGTCCGGGCGTCAGTTCCGGGACGATGTAGTGGTAGTTGGTATCGAACCACTTGGTCATTTCGCAGGCAGCGGCCGGCTTGCCGCTGGGCGCGCGGCCACGGCCCATGCGAAACAGGGTGTCCAGGTCCACCGGCTTGCCTTCGGGATGGCCAAAGCGGGCCGGCACGGCGCCAAGCAGCGTGGTCCACTCCAGGATGTGGTCATACCATGCAAAATCGCCCACCGGCACGAACGCCACGCCGGCGTCGGCCTGGCGCTGCCAATGGGCCGCGCGCAAGGCACGGCCGGTCTCATGCAGCGCCTCGGCGGTCTGGCGGCCCGCCCAATAGGCTTCGACGGCGCGCTTGAGTTCGCGCTGGGCGCCGATGCGCGGAAAACCCAGATTATGAATAATAGTCATGACAATACCGGCCTTTCGCAAAAGTTATTCAAGTCAGGCCGCTATTGTGCGATCATCAACACATGAATCAAAATCAAACTCTACATTCATAAGTTGAGTATTATTCATATAAAACCAAAGGCGACGATTCATGCCCGCTCGCCGCGACCTCTATTGCCGCCATGCTCGAAATCCGCCATCTCGAAACCCTGGCCGCCATCCGCGATGGCGGCAGCCTGCAGGAAGCCGCCGAGCGCCTGCACCTGACCCAGTCCGCGCTCTCGCATCAGCTGCGCGACCTGGAAACCCGCCTGGGCACGCCGCTGCTCAACCGCCGCACGCGGCCGGCCCGCCTGACCACGGCGGGACTACGCGTGCTCGCGCTGGCCGACGACGTGCTGCCCCGGCTGCGCGCCACCGAACGCGAGCTGCAACGCCTGGCTGCCGGGCGAACCGGACGGCTGCACCTGGCGATCGAATGCCACTCGTGCTTTCAGTGGTTGATGCCCGCACTGGACGCCTTTCGCGGGCAATGGCCGGATGTGGCGCTGGACCTGTCGGCCGCCTTCTCGTTCGCGCCCCTGCCCGCGCTGGTGCGCGGCGACCTGGACCTCGTCATCACGTCCGATCCGCAAGCGCTGGAAGCCGTCACCTATCTGCCGCTGTTCAAGTACGAGCTGGTATTGGCGGTCGCCGAATCCAATCCGCTGGCCGCCAACCGCCACGTGATGCCGGAACAACTGGCCGACCAGACGCTGATCACTTATCCGGTGGACCGCCAGCGCCTGGATATTTTCACGGGCTTTCTCGATCCGGCCGATATCGAACCCGCCGCGATCCGGCGCGCCGAACTCACGCCCATCATTGCGCAACTGGTTGCCAGCAATCGGGGCGTCGCCGCCCTGCCCAACTGGGCGTTGACCGAGTATCTGGGCCAGGGCTGGCTGCGTGTTTGCCACCTCGGGCCGCAAGGCGTCTGGCCCACGCTCTACGCCGCGGTGCGCACGGAAGACAGCGACAGTTCCTATATCGACGAGTTTTTGACGATTGCCCGTGACGTCTGCTTCAAGACGCTTAGCGGCATCAAGGCGGCCAAGGGCCTGCCGGCCTGATCGAACGGGCCGCAAGCAAGCCCCAGGCAGGCGGGCCCGCATCGCGCGCCGCCGCCCGCACGAAGCGGCATCGTTCAGTCGAGTTCGTCGTCGCCACCGCCCAGAATGCGGCGGATAACATCATGGGCGAAGCCACGGCCCGCCAGGAAGCGGGCCTGCCGCGCGTACGCGGCGCGGTCGGCGGGCTTTTCGCCAAAGCGCTTCTGCCAGACGGCCAGCGCGCGTGCGTATTCGGTGGCGCGCAGTTGTTCGCGCAACTCGGCCACCTGGTCGTCGGCCACGCCCTGTTGCTTCAACTCCTGGACGATGCGCGAAGCGCCCTGGCGTGGCGCGCGCCGATGCGCCAGGCTTTGGGCAAAACGCGCATTCGACAACCACCCTTCGCGCTGCAGATCATCGAGCACCGCCTCGATGTCATCGCCCTCTTCGGCGTAAGGCTGCAGCTTGCGCGCCAGTTCAAGGCGCGAGTATTCACGCCGCGACAAATAGCCGACCGCGCGCGCCTTCAGAGTCCGGCCCGGGCGCGACGGTGCCGCCGCGTCGTCCCGGGATTGGGCCAGTGTCTCGAACTCATCGTCGGGATTTGCGGTCCGCCGCCCGGCTCGGGCGGCGGATGGCGGACGGCGGTTGAAAGTCGCCATGCCGGAGTGGGTGTGGATGCAGGCCTGACGGCTTATTCGCCGTCTTCGGCTTCGCTGACCGGAAAGGTGGCGGCGCGGCTGACTATGCCCTGGTTCTCGCGCACCTTGTTTTCGATCTCGATGGCCATTTCCTTGTGCTCTTTCAGGTACTCGCGCACATTGTCCTTGCCCTGGCCGATGCGGTTGCCGCTGTAGCTGTACCAGGCGCCGGACTTGTCGACCACATTGGCTTGCACGCCCAGGTCGATGATTTCGCCTTCGCGCGAGATGCCGCTGCCATACATGATGTCGAACTCGGCCTGCTTGAACGGCGGCGCCACCTTGTTCTTGACCACCTTGACGCGGGTTTCGTTGCCGACCACCTCGTCGCCCTTCTTGATGGCGCCGATGCGGCGGATGTCCAGGCGCACCGAGGAATAGAACTTGAGCGCGTTGCCGCCGGTGGTGGTTTCGGGGTTGCCGAACATCACGCCGATCTTCATGCGGATCTGGTTGATGAAGATGACCATGCAGTTGGTGCGCTTGATGGTGGCCGTCAGCTTGCGCAGCGCCTGGCTCATCAGGCGGGCCTGCAGGCCCGGCAGGGAGTCGCCCATCTCGCCTTCGATTTCGGCCTTGGGCACCAGCGCCGCGACCGAGTCGATGACGATCAGGTCGACCGAGCCCGAGCGCACCAGCGCGTCGGTGATCTCGAGGGCCTGCTCGCCCGTGTCCGGCTGGGAGATCAGCAGGTCGGTCAGGTTGACCCCCAGCTTGGAGGCGTATTGCACGTCCAGCGCGTGTTCGGCGTCGACGAAGGCGCAGGTGCCGCCCAGCTTCTGCATTTCGGCGATGACCTGCAGCGTGAGCGTGGTCTTGCCGGACGACTCGGGGCCGTAGACCTCGATCACGCGGCCGCGCGGCAGGCCGCCGACGCCCAGCGCGATGTCCAGCCCCAGCGAACCGGTGGACACGACCTGGATGTCGTGTTCGACCTCGTTGTCGCCATAGCGCATGATCGAGCCCTTGCCGAACTGCTTTTCGATCTGCGACAGCGCGGCGGCCAGCGCCTTGGCTTTCTCGGCCGCGGCGGCCTTGCTGGTTTTGTCGTCCATGTAAAGTCCTGTATTGAAGCGGCGCCTGCAAGGGTGCGAAGCAGGCAGCCGTTGTCTAGCCGGAGAAAAAGAGCCTGGAGAAAACTCGAACCTTGGCGATTATGGCATTGGATTGTACTGGATAAAAATCCAGTGTGCCATATATTTCCACGTATACCCTGAGTGGGCAAGCTCCATCCCCTGTGCCAGAATGGCCGGCGTAGCCAGCGCCCGCTGGCGGTTCCGCCGATGTTGCACGCATGCGTATCCTGATAGCTGAAGACGACAGCATCCTGGCCGACGGCCTGTCCCGCTCGCTGCGGCACAACGGCTATGCGGTCGACGCCGTGCGCGACGGACTGGCCGCCGATTCGGCGCTGGCCGTCCAGCCCTTCGACCTGCTGATCCTCGATCTCGGCCTGCCCCACCTGCCCGGGCTGGAGGTGCTGCGCAGGCTGCGCGCCCGCAACTCCGTGCTGCCGGTGCTGATCCTCACCGCCGCCGACAGCATCGAACAGCGCGTCAAGGGCCTGGATCTCGGCGCCGACGACTACATGGCCAAGCCTTTCGCGCTGTCCGAGCTCGAGGCCCGCGTGCGCGCCCTGACGCGGCGCGGCGCCGGCGGCGGCGCGACGATCGTGCGGCACGGCCGCCTGGTGTTCGACCAGACGGGCCGCATCGCCACGGTCGACGACCAGACCCTGGACCTGTCCGCGCGCGAGGTCAGCCTGCTGGAGATCCTGCTGGCGCGCAGCGGCCGCATGGTCAGCAAGACGCAACTGGTCGACCACCTTTGCGAATGGGGCGAGGAAGTCAGCACCAACGCCATCGAAGTCTATGTGCACCGCCTGCGCAAGAAACTCGAGCCCAGCGGCGTGAAAATCATCACCGTGCGCGGTCTGGGCTATTGCCTCGAGCGGGACCAGGGTGCCTCGTATCTCGCCAGCTGAAACGGCTTCGCGCGAACCGCTGAACCAAGAAGCCCTGGATGCGCTGCGCGGCGGGCCGCGCGGGCCGAGTTTCGCGCCGCCGCAGCGCTCGCTGCTGGGCGAGATCCTCGACTGGATGCTGGCGCCGCTGTTTCTCCTGTGGCCCATGAGCGTGGCCATCACCTACGTGGTGGCGCAGAACATCGCCAACGTGCCGTACGACCGCGCGCTGGCCAACAACCTGAACGTGCTCAGCCACCAGGTGCACGCCGTGGACGGACGCGCCGCGCTGCGCATGACCGACGCGGCCCGCGACGTGCTGCGCGTGGACGAGACGGAAAGCGTGTTCTGGCTGGCCCTGGGCAGCCGCGGCGAATACCTGGGCGGCGATCGCGCCCTGCCGCTGCCGCCCAACGTCGGCCAGCCCCGGCCGGGCGAGATCCTGTACGCCGACGACACCTTGCGCGGCTTCGGCGTGCGGCTGGCCTACACCTGGATCGACCTCGGCCTGCCGGATACCCAGCCGGCCCTGGTGATGGTGGCCGAAACCGTGGAAAAGCGCGCCCAGCTGGCCAACGACATCATCAAGGGAGTCATCATCCCGCAGTTCGTGGTGCTGCCGATCGCGGTGCTGCTGGTGTGGTTCGGCCTGTCGCGCGGCGTGGCGCCGCTCAACGCGCTGCAGCAGCGCCTGCGCGCGCGCCGCCCCGACGACCTCTCGCCCATCGACGAACAGGCCGCCCCCTCCGAGATCGCGCCGCTGGTCGGCGCCATGAACGACCTGCTCGACCGCCTGTCGGCCAACATCGAAACGCAGCGCCGCTTCGTGGCCGATGCCGCGCACCAGCTCAAGACGCCCCTGGCCGGCCTGCGCACCCAGGCCGAGCTGGCGCTGCGCGACGCCAGCCCCGAGGAAATGCAGTCCAGCCTGCACCAGCTGGTCACCGGCTCCGAACGGGCCACCCGGCTGGTCAACCAGTTGCTGCTGCTGGCGCGGGCGGAAAACCCGGACTCGCCCGGCCAGGCGCTGACCGACCTCAACGCCATCGCCTACGAACAGACGATGCAATGGGTGCCGCAGGCGCTCGCCCTGTCGACCGACCTCGGCTTCGAGGGCGCCGACCGACCGGTCGGCATCAGCGGCAACGCCATCCTGCTGGCCGAGCTGCTGAACAACCTGATCGACAATGCCCTGCGCTATACCCCGCGCGGCGGCCACATCACGGTACGGGTGAGCGCACGGGGCGATCACGCCGTCCTCGACGTCGAAGACTCCGGGCCGGGCATCGCCCCGGAAGAACGCGAGCGGGTCTTCGACCGCTTCTACCGCGTCCTGGGCACGGCGTCCGACGGCAGCGGCCTGGGGCTGGCCATCGTGCGGGAGATCGCCCAGAAGCACCAGGCGGAAGTCGTGATCGACGATCACCCCACTCCCTACTCGGACCTGCCCGGCACCCGCATCCAGGTGCGCTTCCCCCTGCCCGGCGCGCTGTAGCCGCCAGCCGGCCCGTCGATCCGGGCTGGTACGCGCGATAGTTACCTATTATTTCAAATTTAAGATTCAGGTAAGGGTTACGTCAGAACCTCGTCAGCCTGGAGCCCTACCTTGTTCGGTAGCTCGATGTCGGCGCGGCCGGCGGAGGGTGCAGAGCACGGTGGCACACCACTGGCCTAACGCGAGGAGACAACATGAGCACAGCAACCCTATCGGGCCAAAGCCCGTCGGCGCAACGGCGCCCCATGACCCGCGAGGAGCGGCGCGTGATCTTCGCGTCGTCGCTCGGCACGGTTTTCGAGTGGTACGACTTCTACCTCTACGGTTCGCTCGCAGCCATCATCGCGCAGCACTTCTTCTCCGGGGTCAATCCCACCGCGGCTTTCATCTTCGCGCTGCTGGCCTTCGCGGCTGGCTTCGCGGTGCGCCCGTTCGGCGCCCTGGTGTTCGGCCGCCTGGGCGACCTGGTGGGCCGCAAGTACACCTTCCTGATCACCATCGTCATCATGGGCCTGTCGACCTTCCTGGTCGGCGTGCTGCCCAGCTACGCCAGCATCGGCATCGCCGCGCCCGCCATCCTTATCATCCTGCGCCTGCTGCAGGGCCTGGCGCTCGGCGGTGAATACGGCGGCGCCGCCACCTACGTGGCCGAGCACGCCCCGCATGGCCGCCGCGGCTTCTACACCAGCTGGATCCAGACCACCGCGACGCTGGGCCTGTTCCTGTCGCTGCTGGTGATCCTGGGCGTGCGCACCTTCATGGGCGAAGAAGCCTTCAAGGACTGGGGCTGGCGCATTCCGTTCCTGATCTCGGTGGTGCTGCTCGGCATCTCGGTGTGGATCCGTCTGCAGCTCAATGAGTCGCCGACGTTCAAGCGCATGAAGGAAGAAGGCAAGGGCTCGAAGGCCCCCATCGCGGAATCGTTCGGCCAATGGCGCAACCTGAAGGTGGTGATCCTGGCGCTGCTGGGCCTGACCGCCGGCCAGGCCGTGGTGTGGTACACCGGCCAGTTCTACGCGCTCTTCTTCCTGACGCAGTCGCTGAAGATCGATTCCAACACCGCCAACATCATGATCGCGATTGCCTTGCTGGTGGGCACGCCGTTCTTCGTGCTGTTCGGCGCGCTGTCCGACAGGATCGGCCGCAAGCCCATCATCATGGCGGGCTGCCTGATCGCCGCGCTGACCTACTTCCCCATCTTCAAGGGCCTGACGCACTACGCCAACCCGGCGCTGGAAAAGGCCCAGGCCACCGCGCCGGTCACCGTGATCGCCGACCCCGCCACCTGCTCGTTCCAGTTCAACCCGGTGGGCACGGCCTCGTTCACCAGCTCCTGCGACGTGGTCAAGTCGTTCATGGCGCGCAACTCGGTGAACTACGAGAACCAGGCCGCCGCGGCCGGCTCGGTCGCCAAGGTCATGATCGGCAACGACGAGTTCGCATCGTTCGACGGCAAGGGCCTGGCGCCTGCCGAGTTCAAGACCAAGGCCACCGAGCTGGACAAGGCGCTGACCGCGGCGATCCGCAGCCATGGCTATCCGGCCAAGGCCGATCCGGCCCAGACCAACTACTTCATGGTGGTCGTGCTGCTGACGCTGCTGGTGATCTACGTCACCATGGTGTACGGCCCGATCGCGGCCATGCTGGTGGAGATGTTCCCCACCCGGATCCGCTACACCTCGATGAGCCTGCCCTATCACATCGGCAACGGCTGGTTCGGCGGCTTCCTGCCTCCGGTGGCCTTCGCGGTGGTGGCGGCGACAGGCAACATCTACGACGGCCTGTGGTACCCGATCATCATCGCTGTCATGACCCTGGTCATCGGTACGCTGTTCGTACGCGAAACCAAGGACAACGACATCAACGCCTGATAACCATCCCCCGCCGGGTTGGACCGCTGCGCCAATCCGGCTTTTTCAAGCTCCCTCAGGGAGCTTTTTTTTTGCCGCCGGGCCGCCCCAAGGCAAAAAAGCCTCCTCGGGGGGCAGCAAGCCCGCATAGCGGGCGCAGCGTGGGGGCCTTTTTTTGCGCTCTCCGCATCTATCGGCCGCAGGCGCCTGTCTCCACGGGGACAGGCGCCTACGGCCGGCGCAGCATGCGGGGGTGCCGCGATGCCCGCGCTTACGCGCCGGTCCAGGCCGGCGCGCGCTTTTCCATGAAGGCACGCACGCCCTCCTGGAAATCGGCGGACATATAGCAGGCGGACAGGATGTCGTCGTCCGCAATGCCATCGACGGCCTTGTCGCGCAGGCGCAGCAGCGACGTCCTGGTGGCCCAGAGTGTCAGCGGGGCCAGCGCCATAACCTGGGCGGCGATGGCCTGGGCCCGACCATGCAGCGCGTCCTCCGGAACGATCTCCCTGATGGCACCCGCGTGCAACAAGGCATCGGCCGAAAGCAAGGACGCGGAAAACACCATGTCCCGTACTCGTTGCGCCCCCAGATTCTCCGCCAGGCGGGCGTAGTTCTTCACGCTCAGGCAGTTGCCCACCGTGCGGGCAATCGGAAAGCCGAACTTCAGCGACGGCGTGGCGATACGGATATCGCAGCACAGCGCCAGCAAGGCCCCGCCTCCGACGCATGCGCCCGCCATGGCGGCGATGGTCGGCACTCGCATGCCTTCGATGGCCTCGAGCAAGGCCTCGCTGCTGCGCTCCAGCGCAACGAACTCTTCGGCCGTCGTGGCCGTTTCCAGCGCACCGAAGTCGGCGCCGGCCATGAAGGCAGGCTTGCTGGCAGGCGCGCCGCTGAACACGACCGCCTTGATTTCCGGGCGATGGGCGACCGACTCGCACAGGGCCAGGATGGCGTGTTCCATCTCGGCCGTCATGGCGTTTCGCGCCGCCGGCCGGTCAAACAATATCCACAGCGCGCCCTCCCGGACTTCGCTGTGGACCATGAACGTATGGCTGCTCAAGACTGACTCCTAGGAAGTGGTGACGCTCAGGATCTGGCAATGCTCGATGGGCAGATGAACCTCGACGCGCTGGCCCGGCTCCAGCGTCGAGGACGGGTCGACGTAGGCGCGCACGAATTGCCCCGCCGCCAGCTCGACCTGGACGTCACGGTACTCGCCCAGGTACGCGACCCGCGTCACGGTGCCGCTCAGCGTATTGGCGCCGGGCGCGGCGCCCAGTTTGACGGCCGAAGGCCGAATGCACAGGCAAGCCGCGCCGCCGGCACCGGCCTGACTGCGGTCGTCGCCATGCAGAACCCTGTCCCCGACCCGCAAGGCCCCCGGTTCGGCAAGCTGGCCATGCAGCTCGTTGTTGGTGCCGATGAACGAGGCGACAAACGTGTTGGCCGGCCGCGAGAACACATTGACGGGGCTGTCGAACTGCTGCACCTGCCCGGACTGCATGACGGCGATCTTGTCGGCGGTGACCAGCGCTTTGCCCTGGTCGTGCGTGACATAGACCGTGGTCAGGCCCAGAAGATCGTGCACCTGGCGGATCTCGTAGCGCATCTCCTCGCGCAGATGCGCATCGAGATTGGACAAGGGTTCGTCCAGCAAGAGGATGTCGGGCTCGACCACCAGCGCCCGCGCCAGCGCAACCCGCTGCTGCTGTCCGCCGGAGAGCTCCGACGGATAGCGTTGCGCGAGCGCCGTGAGGCGGACCGTGTCGAGCGCGCGCTTGACCCGCTGCGCGAGCTCGGTGCGAGCCACCTTGCGTACCTGCAGGCCATAGGCAACGTTCTCGAAGACCGTCATGTGCGGCCATACGGCGTAGTTCTGGAACACCAGCGAGATATTGCGCCGCTCGGGCGGCACCATGACGCCCGCGCCCGAAACCTGGCGATCGCCGATCCATATCTGGCCGTCGGTCGGCTGGTCGAAGCCTGCAAGCATTTGCAGGGTGGTCGACTTGCCGCAGCCCGAGGGGCCGAGCAAGGCCAGCAGCTCGCCTTGGGCCAGCTCCAGATCGATGCCGCGCAGAACCTGGTGTGCGCCATAGTGCTTGGTAAGACCTTGGATGCGAATTGCCTTCACGACGTAACTCCGGCGGTAACGGGCGCCGCGCCGCGGCGACGGGCAAGACCCGTCAGCAGGCGGCCCAGCATGACAATCAGGATGGTGCCCAGCAACAGCACGTTGCTGGTAGCGCAAACGGCTTCGTAGTTGCCGCCGTCCTTGTAGTTGTAGATCAGCGTCGTCATGACGTTGGTCTGCGGGGTGATCAGGAATACCGCCACCGACAGCTCGCGCATCACCGGGATGAACACCAGCATCCACCCCGACACCAGGCCGGGCTTCATGAGCGGCAGCGTGATGCGGCCGAACGTGCCGACCTGCCCCGCGCCCAGGATGCGCGACGCCCGCTCCAGATCGGGGCTGATGGTCTTGATGATGGCGCCGCCGTGCGAATAGGCGATCGGCAGGAACGTCGCCACGAAGGCCAGCACCAGCAACGCGCCCGTTCCATAGAGGCCATAGAACGGCTGGGTGAAGGCCGAGAAGAACCCCACCGACAGCACGATGCCCGGGATGATGATGGGCACGGACGCCGTCGCGCCCAGGGCCCAGGCGCCACGGAACAGCTTGCGCTCGACCATATAGGCCACCACCACGCCCAGCAGGAGGCAAACCGTCGCCGCCATCGTGGCGTAGAGCAGGGAATTGACGATGGCCGACTGGGTTTGCGGGTTGTCCAGCACGGCCCAGCGATACCAATGCAGCGTCAGGTTGTCCCACGAGGGCCCCTGGCCCCAGGCCTTGCTGAGCGACACCAGCGTCAGCGAGGCATACGGCAGGAACACGGTCACCGCGGGCACCAGCAGCGCGCCCAGCAGGGCCGGCCAGCGCCAGCGGCCCAGCCCGACCAGCCGCGATCCGCGCGCCTTGCCGCCTATCATGACGTACTGCCGGCGGCCGAGAATGCGCCTGCGCAGGAAGAACAGACCGCCGGTCATCAGCAGCAACGGCATGCAGTAGGCCGCCGCCAGATTGAGCTCCGGCGGGAACATCTGATAGAACTCGGCCAGCTTGGTCGTGACCACCGGGACACGCGCCGGCGTCAGCAGGAACGCGGGAACGCCGAAGAGCGTCATGCCCTGGATGAACGACAGGATGAAACCGGCCACGATGGCAGGCATGACCAACGGCAAGGTGACGCTGCGCATGGTCCGCAGGATGCCCCCGCCCAGCATGGCCGAGGCATCCTCCAGCTCCACGGCCATCTCATCGAGCGCGGTGGCGACAATGGTGAACGTGAACGGCACGGTATAGACGGCGCACACGAAAACCGCCCCCCACATCGAGTAGATATTCAAGGGGGAATCCCCGCCCAGCCATTGCCTGAGCCAGACGTTGAGCCAACCCGAGTTGGGCGCCGCCAACAGTATCCACCCCAGCGCGCCGATGAAAGACGGCGTGATGAACGCCGCCAGCACCAGCACCCGGATCAGGCCGCGCCCGGGCATGTCCGTGCGCGACACCAACCACGCCATGGGCACGCCAAGGGCAGTGGCGATCACCGCCGTGCTGCCGGCCAGCACCAGCGAATTGAGCATGGGCTCGATCAGGTTGGGCGTGGTGAATATGCGCAGGTAATTCACCAGCGACCATTGCCCGGTCAGGTCGTCGCGCCAGCTGTTGAGCGCGATGATGCCGACGGGCTGCAGGACCAGCAATGCCAGCGCTGCCGCCACCAGCACGGTGACGGCGATGGCTGGCAGCGCATGACGCCCGGCACGCGGCTCCCGCGCTACGGCGGGTTTTTCAGTCATTGCGACAGACATGGAATCCCCTGTTTCTTCCCCTGCGGACTCAACCGACCGTCGAGCGCCACAGGGCAATCGTGTCATTGATCTGCTTGGTCAGGTCATCGGTCGGATTGCGGAACCACTTCAAGGACTCGAGGCTGCGGCCTTCGGCCCAGGGCACGTCCGTGCGCAGCGTGGGCCAGTAGTTGCGCGCCAGGATCTGCGACACCTCGGTCGAATACAGGAAATCCGTGAACAGCTTGGCCGCGTTGGGATGCGGGGCCTTGGCGGGAATCGCGGTCAGCCCGAGGTTGAGGATGGCATCATCGGTAGGCACCTTGACGTCCACCGGCTGGCCGGCCGCCTTCTGCGTCAGCGAATAGCTGAAGGGCGCGGCGGCGCCCACCACGCGCTCGCCTGCCAGGATATCGGTAACGGTATCGACGTTGGACTGGCCGACCTTCGGCTTCTGGGCGGCGAATTTCTTGAAGAAATCATCGCCGTACTTCAGGCGCATGGCCAGCGCCCAATGCGCGACGTCGCCCGACGACGCCGGGCTCCCGACCGTGATCTTGCCGGCCCAAGCGGGATCCAGCAACGCCTGCCAGCTCTCGGGCGGATTGGGCACCTTCTGCGACTGGAAGTTGATCGACGTAATGCTGATTGCGCCGACATGGAAAGTGTTGTCCGGGTCCAGGCCGCGAAAGGCCTCGGGCAAATGCTCGGCCCCCGTCGGGCGGTACGCCATCAAGGCATTGATCTTCTTCAGTTCGGTGTAGTGCAGCAGATTGGTGGTGCCCAGCGAATCGCAGTTGGCGGCGTTGTTCTGCAGCTCCAGGCGCAGCCGGGTATAGACCGTTTGCGAGCCCTGGCGCAGCAGATTGACCTGGATGCCGGGGTATTTCTTGACGAAAGCGTCACGAATGTCCTCGATGGACTTCTGTTCGTAGGAGCCCCAATACAGGTTGAGGGCCCCTTCCTTGCGCGCCGCCTCGTAGAGCGGATTGTCCTGCGCGCGCACCGGCAGGAAGACGCTGCCTGCCAACGCTGCCGAGGCGGACACGCCCAGACGCAACATGTCCCGACGAGAATACTGATTCATGATGGTTCCCCTTTTCCTATGCGATGTAATGTGGCGCTCAGTAGTCGCCCGTGGTTGCCCCGCCGTCGACGACGAGGGTCTGCCCGGTCATATAGCTCGCATCGTCAGAGGCGAGAAAGGCAATGACAGCGGCGATTTCTTCAGGCCGCGCCGTGCGCTTGAGCGGCATCCGGGCCAGCCAGCCTTCGCGAACCTGGTCGGGGACATCGGCCAGGATCGCGGTTTCGACGATACCTGGCGCCACGACGTTGACCAGGATGCCGCGCTTGGCCCCTTCCAGCGCCGCGGTTCGCGTCAACCCCACGATGCCGGCCTTGGCGGCGGAATAATTGGCCTGGCCATAGGCGCCGAAAATGGCGGTGGACGCCACATTGATGATGCGCCCCCAGCCGCGTTCGCCGATCCACGCAAAGGCGCTCTGGCAGCCCAGCCAGGTACCGCGCAGATTCACGTCGATGACGGCGCTCCATTCGGCGTCCGACATCTTGGCCAGCGAACGATCGCGCACGATACCGGCCACATTGACCACAATGTCCACCTGCCAGCCCTGCGCATCCACCGCCCGCTTGGCGGCGGCCCAACTCTGACGGTCCGCCACGTCCAGGAATACGCCAAGCGCCCCCTCGCCCAGCGACGCCGCCGCGGCAAGCACGCGCTCCTCGCCAATGTCGCCCACCACGATGCGCGCGCCTTCGGCCTGCAAGCGTCGACACACCGCCAGGCCTATGCCGCCCGCGCCGCCCGTGACCAGCGCCACCCGCCCCTGCAATCGTTCGTTCTTCATTTACGCTACTCCACCGCCCATGGCGACCGCGAACACGTCTTCGCCGTCCTGCACTGTCACGCCATCCTGATTGCGCAGCTGCATGGATACCTTGACCACGCCGAAAGGCTTGGACCGGCTGGGCCGCAGCTCCAGCACCTCCGCCTCGTACCGTACCGAATCGCCGGCCAGGATGGGCGCGACAAAACGGCGCCGGGTTTCCAGGAAAGCCACGATGTCCCAATCGTCGATGCCCGAGCGCAGGCCGGTGCTCACGGCATGCCCCAGCATCCCATGCGCGATGCGCTGGCCGTAGCCGTTTTCGCGTGCCGCCACCTCGTCCATGTGCAGCGGGTTGAAATCGCCGGTCAGGCCGGCAAACGTGACGATATGGCTTTCGGTGATCGTGATGCGCGACGAGACATGGCGCTCGCCCAACTGTATTCGCTCGAATTCGACAGGCATTCAGGACTCCACGGGAACAAAGACGGGCAAGGTCAGCGTATCGCCGACCTTCTCGAAGGCCACGCGCATCGGCATGTCGACCTGCAGCGGCCGCTCGCTCGGGCAGCGGGTCAGCATCAAGGGCCCTTCCTCCAGCTCGACCAGCACGCAGGTGTAGGGCGCCCTCTGCACACCGCCCTTGTGAATAACGGTGTAGGAAAACAAACGAGCGCGCCCGCTGGCCTGCACCCAGCGCGGCGCCACGCCGGGGTCGGCCAGCGAATGAGCGCGCGGATACCACTGATGGCGGCCGGTCGTCGGGCATTGCTGGACCAGCAGGCGCTGTTGGCGCGCCGCCTCCCAGAAAGGCTGGCTGCAGGCGTCCTGCACAGGGGGCATCGTTACGTCGAACATGGCGTCCTCACACGCTAAGAATGGCCGTGGCCGCGGCGCAAAAAGTGCCGCCCAGGCCGTGGACCAGGGCCCGCCCGGCATCGGGCACCTGCACGCCCGGCCCCTCGCCGCGCAATTGCCGCGCGCCCTCGATCAGGGCGAAAATGCCGCGCTTCCCAGGATGGTTGGAGGAAAGGCCGCCACCGTCCGTATTGCAGGGCAGCGCGCCGCCCAGCGTCAGTTGGCCGTCGGCGGCGAAAGCGCCGCTTTCGCCGCGCTTGCAGAATCCCAGGTCTTCCAGCGCCAGCAGCGGCGTAATGGTGAAAGCGTCGTAGAGCTGCGCGACATCGATGTCGGCCGGCGCCAGGCCCGCCATCGCGAAGGCCCGCAGCCCCGACAGCGTCGCCGGTGTCGAGAGGTCCGGCGCGATCTGCGAGAGCTGCGTGCGCGCCGTCGCCGCGCCGAAACCGGACAGCAGCACCGGCTTCTGGCGCAAGTCCTGCGCGCGCTCGGCACTGGTCATCACCACGGCGCCGCCGCCGTCGGTCACGACGCAGCAATCCAGCTTGTGCAGCGGCGAGGCGATCATGGGCGAAGCCAGCACGTCGTCCACCGTGATCGGCGTGCGCAGCCTGGCATGAGGATTGGCGGCCGCATGGGCCCGGAAGGTCACCGCCACGCTGGCCAGTTGTTCGGCCGTCGTGCCGTATCGCGCCATGTGGCGCTGCGCATACAGCCCGTAGGCCGAGATCAGGGTCGGGCCATAGGGAAGCTCGTACTGCCCCGGACCGGCCGGGAAGACAAAGGGGTCGAAGGACGGCGTGCTCAGCGGCCACCAACACGGCGTGGCCGCATAACTGATCACGACGACCTCGGCCAGGCCCGCCGCGATGGCCGCGGCGGCGTGGCCCGCATGCACGATGTACGAGCAGCCCCCCACGTCCGTGCTGTTGAACCAGGTGGGACGCAGGCCGGCGTATTCGGCAAACTCCGTCACGCTGTTGACCCCGCCTCCCTCGGCCCAGTCGCCGGCCGCCACGCACAGACCATCCACGTCCGCCAGGCTCAGCCCGGCGTCGACCAGGGCGCCCTGCACGCACTCCATCTGGATCTGGTACGGATGCACCTCGGGCGCATGGCGGCGCGGCGATTCGCACAGGCCGACGATGGCCGCACGATTGGAAATACTCATGACTTCCCCTTGTTCTGACCAGGCGCGGCATGGCCGCGCTGCTGAGGCAGAGAATGTCCGAATCCCCCAGGGCCAACAAGCAGTTTGCAAGACGTCTATCGGCAGCTTTTACGCACCTATTGCGCCTTGCCCGTCCAGACTCGGGATTACACCTATTGCGGCAACTCCTCCAAAAATGGCGCTATATCTGGTTTTCAAGGCAACCTTCAATCATCGTGATCTATCGCCGCCTTCCCCCCTTGATTGCCGTCCGTGCATTTGATGCGTTCAGCCGCAGCGGCAGCATCCGCGCCGCGGCCGACCTACTGGCGATTTCCCATACCGTCGTATCGCGCCATATCCAGAACCTGGAAGACGCCGTCGGCACGCGATTGGTGAAAAAGGACGGCCGAGGCCTGGCCCTTACGCGCGAAGGCCAGCGCTTCGCCGCCAAGACGCGGCGCGCGCTGGACCTCATCGCGGACGCTTGCGGCGAACTCGTCCATGGCCGGGGCGACGCCATCCATGTCTGCTGCATGGCTGGCCTCGCCTCTCGCCGGCTGTTGATGCGCCTGCCCGAGCTGGAGAGCCGGCTCGACGGCAAGGAGCTGATCCTCCAACCCACCACTGCCCGGCCCGACTTCAACACGGATGAGGCCGACGCCGAAATCATCTACCTGACCCAGCCGTTCATCGGCGACGGCCTGCGCGCGGAGATGTTCTCGCGCCCGCGCATCCTGGCCGTGTGCAACCCGGCATTCCGGGAGCGCTTTCCCGACATCGGCGAACCCGAACACCTGGTTCACTTGCCGCTGTTGCACGAGCAGTCCACGGATCAGTGGGAGCAATGGCTGGGCTCCGTGGGCGTGGCGCAGCTGCCCATCCTGCACGGCCCGCGCTTGTGGCACGGGCACTTGACGATGGAGGCCGCGCAACTGGGCCAGGGCATCGCGCTGGTCAGCGAGCTCCTGGCCAACGACCGGATCGCGCGTGGCGATCTCGTGGAGGTGCTGCCCAACGTCTCCGTACAGATGGGCGGGTACTACTTCGTCGCCCCGGAGCACAAATGGAACGACCCGGCCATTGCGACCGTCCGCCAGTGGCTGACCGAAGCCCTCTCCTAGGCCCGCGCGGGCCTGATTGCACAAGAAGTGCATCAAATGCACGGATGCGCGACAAACTAAGCGATTGTGCTGGAGCGAAGCAGGCTGCAACATCGTTGCATCTCAGCCCTCATGGCGCCCTGTCGCCCATCTCTCCATGCTTGCACAATCTGCACCGGCCAAGCCTCTGGCTGGCCTCAAAGTCCTCGACATCACCCATATGCTCGCCGGCCCCTACTGCACATGGCTGCTCGGGCTGCTCGGCGCCGAGGTCATCAAGGTCGAGCGGCCGGGCGAAGGAGACTTCGCCCGCGCCATCGCTCCCTTTCACGGCGGTGAAAGCCTGTATTTCATGAGCGTCAACCGCAACAAGCGCAGCATCGCAGTCAATCTGAAAACCGAGGAAGGCAAGCAGATCCTGCGCGACCTGATCGCTCGCAGCGACATCCTGGTCGAGAACAACCGGGCCGGCGTCATGGACCGGCTGGGCCTGGGGTATGACGATGCCAAGGCACTGAACCCGGGCCTGGTCTACGCCTCGATCTCCGGCTATGGCCAGACCGGCCCTTATCGCCACAAACCCGCCTTCGACGTGATTGCCCAGGCCATATCCGGCATGATGAGCATCACCGGCCAGGAAGGCGGCCCGCCGGCCCGCGTGGGCGTCTCGATCGGCGACATCGCTTCCGGCCTGTTCGCCACGGTGGCGATCCTGGCGGCGATCGAAGGCCGGCACGGCAGCGGCGAAGGCGCCTTCATCGACGTCTCGATGATGGATTGCCAGATGGCGCTGATGGAAAACGCGATTTCGCGCTACCTGAACGCGGGCGACGTTCCCGAGCGCCTGGGCAGCCGGCACCCCCTGATTGCGCCGTTCCAGTCTTTCGAGACCCAGGACTTTCCGATCGCGGTATGCGTCGATACCGAACCGCAATGGCAGCGCTTCTGCGCGGCGCTGGACCTGGAGCCCCTGCTGCACGACCCGCGGTTCCAGGACGGCCCGATGCGCGCGCTCAATCACAGCCAGCTCGAGCCGCTGCTCAATGCCTTGTTCGCCAGCGGCCGCCGCGATGACTTCATCGCGCGCCTGGAGGCGGCCGATGTGCCATGCAGCCCGATCAACAGCATTCCCGAAGTGGCCCGGGACCCGCAGGTGGCGCACCGCCAGATCCTGGTCGATAACGAGGGCGTCAAGTATGTGGGCGCGCCCTTTCACTACAACCGCGCGCCGGTGGGCGGCGAAACCAGCCCGCCCGCCCTGGGCGCCGACAGCGTGTCGATCCTGCGCGAACTGGGCCGCAGCGAAGCGCAGATCGCCGACCTGCAGCGCACCGGCGTACTGTAAGCCGGCCCGCGCTGCAGGCCCGACATCCAAAGCCAGGAGACGCCGTCCGATTCAGGACGCTGTCAGACCTCCAGGATTAGACTGATCGCTCAGATCACGGCCTTGCGCCAATCCATGGACAAACGATCCCCTGTCCGCGGATTGCAGGGCCAGTACTCTGACACCAATGCCGTGTTCCCCGCGAGCCTTATTGACGCGGCATTGCGTGCCCCGTACGGGCCCGACACGATGTGTCGGGCCTTTTTTTGCCTTGCGGCGCCTGCCCACCCCAATGATGAGCACGCCGACCACGATCGCGGCGATCCCGGCCCAGCTCGGTATGGCGACGTCTTTCTCCGTCTGCGCGGTGGCCTTGACGGACCCGACTTGCAGCACGGTCTCCTCCGACGTGTACGAGAACCCCTTGTAGACCAGGGCGGCAGCGCCCAGCACGATCAGAACGGCGCCTACGATGGTGGCTGGCTTCATCTTCTCTCCCCTTGCGGCAAGTGGTGGATGCGCCGGACGATACCCGAACGCCTGCACACTGTCAGTGACAGAAGGTGTCGTGTCAATGCCTGCGACGACGCGGGTGCATGAGTGGGCCCCAGTCGTATAGAATCAACCCTTTTGCCCGACGCCATGTGGTTCAAGAATCTCAAGATTTACCGGCTTTCCGCGCCCTGGGCCTTGAATGGCGACCAGCTGGAAGAATGCCTTGCCCGCTTTGCCTACCAGGGCGGCAATAACCTCGAAATGCAGAGCCTGGGATGGATATCCCCGCGCGAGAACGGCCTGCTTGCGCATACGCTCAACGGCCAGATCCTGCTGACGCTGCGCGCCGAGAAGAAGCTGCTGCCGACCACGGTCGTCAATCAGGTCGCCAAGGCCCGCGCGCAGGAAATCGAAGAGCAGCAAGGCTACAAGCCTGGCCGCAAGCAGATGAAGGAAATCAAGGAGCGCGTCACCGACGAGCTGCTGCCCAAGGCCTTCAGCATCTACCGCGACACGCGCGTCTGGATCGATACCGTCAACCACTGGCTGGTGATCGATGCGGCCGCGTCCGCGAAGGCCGACGAGGTCATCGGCCTGCTGGTCAAGACGATCGACCCGCTGCCGCTGGACAATCTCTATGTCGAGCAATCGCCCGCCGCGGCGATGACGGGGTGGCTGGCGGCCGACGAAGCGCCCGCCAACTTCTCGATCGACCAGGATACGGAGCTGCGCGCCTCCGGCGAAAGCCGCGCCGCGATCCGCTACGTCAAGCACTCGATCGACGTCGACGATGTGCGGCGCCATATCCAGTCCGGCAAGCAATGCACGCGCCTGGCGATGACCTGGGCCGACCGGGTGTCGTTCGTGCTGACCGAGTCGCTGGACGTCAAGCGCGTCGCGCCGCTGGACGTGCTCAAGGAGAACCCCGACGCCGCCACGCAGAACGACGACGAAAAGTTCGACTCGGACATGACGCTCATGACCGGCGAAGTGGCCAAGCTGCTGGCCGAACTGGTCGACTCGCTGGGCGGGGAAAAGCGCGTCTGACGCGGGCTCGCGTGGCGCTGGCGCGCCACGCGATACGGCTCAGTCCAGGCCGTGGAAGACGGAATCGTCGGGGCCGATGTGCGACGGATGCTGCCACGTCACGTCGCGCATCGAATGCTGCACCAGCCCTTCCACGCCCAGCAGCACCGCGAAGATCGCCATCCGGATCGGAATACCATTGTCGGTCTGGCGGAAAATCGCCAGGCGCGGGTCGTGGTTCAGATCCGTGCTCAGATCGTTGGACCCCGGCCGGCTGTCGCGCGGCAAGGGGTGCATGACGATGGTATCCGGACCGCAGTAGGCGTCGATGATGGCGCGGCTGACCTGGAAGTCCGCCGTGTAGCCTTCGCCCGCCTCTTCGTTGGCGAAGCGCTCTTTCTGCACGCGCGTGGCGTAAATGACGTCCGCGCCCGCCAGGCCCTCGGCCAGCGTGCTTTTCTGTTCGATCACATTGCCGTTGCGGCTGGCCTGCTCGACGATGTAGCCGGGCATCTCCAGGCCCTGCGGCGAAATCAGCGTGAACTTCACGCCCTTGTACAGCGCCAGCAGCTTGATCAGCGAGTGCACCGTGCGGCCGTACTTCAGGTCGCCGACCATGGCGATGTGCGCGCCGTCGAGCAGCTTGCCCAGGCGCGAGAACTCGGTAAGGATGGTGTACAGGTCCAGCAGGGCCTGGCTGGGATGTTCGCCCGGGCCATCGCCGCCATTGACCACCGGAATATTGGTCGCCTCGGCGAACTCCGCCACCGACCCCTGTTCGGGATGGCGGATGACCATGGCGTCGACGTAGCCGCTCATCACGCGGCTGGTATCGTAGATGGACTCGCCCTTGGCCATGGACGAGAACGTGAAGCCCGTGGTGTCGCAGACCGAACCGCCCAGGCGGCAGAACGCCGCGCCGAAGCTGACGCGAGTACGCGTGCTGGCCTCGAAGAACAGGTTGCCCAGCACCGCGCCTTCCAGCACCCGCGACACCTTCTGGCGGCGCGCAATGGGTTGCATCATATCCGCCACGCGGAACAGGTCTTCCACCGATTCGCGGGTGAATTGATCGACCGACAGCAGCTGATGGCGCCCTTCGACGGCAATGCGGTCGCGCAAGGGGCCTACCTGCCCGCTCTGCGTATATTTCTCCAGCAAGTCGCGGTTCTGCACGATTTCACTGACGAAGCGCTCCACCACTTCGGGCATCGCGCGAAACTCCTGCGACCCTTCGGGCAGCAGCCACGTATCCAGCGCGCGGCGCTTCACGCCGATGCGGCCGGCGAACACGTCGCGCGTCAGGTTGAGACGACGCATGGCGTCGCGCAGAAAGGCTTGTTGGGAAATGGACATGGGCGGCCCCAGGGAGGAATACGGAATATACGCAATGCGCATATTATTCGACCCCAAAAACGACGTCCATGATTTTTTGCGTATATAACCGGCACTGTGGCGCGGGTCAGACGCGTGCTGCGTATACCGTGGGCAGCTGGTCGTAGTCGGTATCGGCCGGAGCGACCGCCAGCCAGCAGCCCGCGCCAAACGCCGCCACGCTGGCAAGGTACAGGGCAACCGCCAGGACCACGGCGGGAAGGTGGCCACGGCCGCGCACGCCGGCGGCGGCCTGGCGGCGCTGCAGATAGCGGGCGGCGGTGCCGAACAGCATCGCGCCCATCGCGGCGGCCAGCCCGGCCAGGAACAGGGCCAGGGGCGCCTGCAAGGCGGGCGGCGCCACTTCGCCGCCGACGATGCCCAGCGAGAACGCGACCAGCATCAGCGCTGCCAGCCCATTGAGGCCAGCCAGCAGGCGCAGCGGGCCGGCCAGCAGGCCTTGCCCGTTGTCGCCCGGCCGGCAGTCCGCGCCCTCACCCATCTCAGTCGCCGCCCTGCCTGCACACCGGCGTGGCGGACTGAATCGAGGCCTTGGCCGCGGCGATCTCCGCCGCATCCCACTTGCCGTCGCCCAGCACCCGGACCGTGACCCGGGCCGTCGATGGCGTCTCGGTCTGCGACTGGATGATTTCGAGGATCTTGCTGGGCTCTTCCCGCTTGAACACATGCACCTCGTTGGGCGCGCCACGGTCGCCCAGGCGCCGCGACGACTGGTACACCACGCCGTACGGATGCGGCCGCTGCTCGTGGCAGACGCGCACGTATTCGCCGGCGCGGCGATATGCCGCCTGGAAATCCGCCGTGACGATGAAACTTTCGGACAGTCCGGGCGTATCGCCCGACAGCAGGCCCTGGCTGGCGCACCCGCTCAATACGCCAGCGGCCAGCAGCGCCCCGATCAACCCTACCCTGCGCATATCGACTCCTGCTCCAAGTAATGCAACGGACGGATTATGCATCAACACGCCCAATGAAAAAGCCGCCTTGGCGCCCTATCGCGGCAGGCGGCTGCGCACGGTGCGGCTGGCTACGCCGCCTTGCGCTACTTCTGGGCCGCGCCCTGAATTTTTTCGCCACCTCACTCGATATCCTTGCCCGCACCGGCAACCGTATTGCAACCCGCGGACAGCGCGGCCATGGCAAGCAGCACAGCAATGAGAGCTTTGTTCTTCATGACATCTCCTGGACTGGGAAGCGTCGAACGAGCGACGGAAAGGCCGGCGGGTCCGAGCCAGACCGGGTCAGAATAACGCAGCGGCGTGCTTTCTGCAGCAAGCACTCGCAATCAGTTGCATGCGTGCGCCATCCTCTGACGCATGGCGCATGCAATCCACCTACAATGCTGCGCCATGAAATATGCTGTTGTATTGGCTGCGCTGCTCAGCCTGCCGCTGGCCGCCCAGGCCGAGCTGGTCACCCGTCCGAACGCCGTCGGACACCGCGATTTCCGACACGCCAAGAAAGTGCTGCCACGCGTCTACCAGAACCTGGAGCGCGACTTCTATTGCGGCTGCCCCTACCAGGACAAGCGCATCGACCTGCAGGCCTGTGGCTACGAGCCGCGCAAACAGCTGCGACGCGCACAGCAACTGGAATGGGAGCATGTGGTGCCGGCCTGGACGCTGGGCCATCAGCGCCAGTGCTGGCAACAGCGCGTCAACGGCAAGCCGGGCGGGCGCAAGCATTGCAGCCGGACCGACCCCTCGTTCGCGCGCGCCGAAGGCGACCTGGTGAACCTGATGCCGTCGGTCGGCGAGGTCAACGGTGACCGGCAGAACTTCCGCTACGCCGTCTGGGCCGACCGGCCCGCCCCCATGTACGGCCAGTGCGAAACCATCGTGGACTTCAAGACCCGCCGCATACAGCCGCGCAAGTACGTGCGCGGCCGTATCGCGCGCATCCAGTTCTACATGGTCGAGCGCTACAGGCTGAAGCTGTCGCGCGAGGACCGGCGCGTACTGTGCGTATGGGCGCGCGCCTACCCGGTGGACGACTGGGAACGCGCGCGCGACCAGCGCATCCGGACGCTGCAAGGCAACGGCAATCACTACGTGACCGATCCCGCCGCGATCCAGCGCCAGTGCGGCTGAGCATGCCGGCGGGCGCCTGCCGGCCGCCTTGCTCAGCCCCTTTCTTGAGCACGTTGCGCAAGTCCTTGTTTTGGCGCGAGATTAGGCAGATGTGCGCACCCTATCCCAAGGGTTGTCCACATCGCCTGTGGGTAACCGCGCTCAGGCGGGCTGCGCCGCCGCCAACGGGCCGCTCCAGGGCTGGGCGTCCAGGCGCAGCCGGACCTCCTGGAAATCGCCTTCGCTCGCGGCCAGCAGGCCTTCGGCCAGCGCCTGCCCGAAAGCGCGCCGGCACAATGTTTCCATGTCGTCGGGCATGGACTGGAATACGCCGTCGGGTATGCGCAGCCGCAGGCGCGCATCGTCCTGGCTGCCGGCGCGGCCGATATGGACGTGGGCGGGATAACCGTGCGGGCACCAGACACCGACGTGATACGTACCGGCGGCGCCGGCGTTGGCCAGATAACCGGGATGATCGTACTTGGCAGTTCCCATGTCCCCTCCTTGGATGCGACAAGGTCGCTCGGGTGGCCCATGGTAGCGCATGAGCAGGGCTGGCAAGAAGCCCTGCCGCGCCAAGCGCGCAAAGCTGCGACTGCGAAAACGAAAAAGGCCTGGCGATGAATCGCCAAGCCTTTTTGATCTGGTTGCGGGGGCAGGATTTGAACCTACGACCTTCGGGTTATGAGCCCGACGAGCTGCCAGACTGCTCCACCCCGCGTCTGATGAACGTAATCATAACCCATTTTGAAAATCCTTGCAGCGCGACAGCCAGCATCGTGCGCAACCGCGACGCCGGCTCTACCCACACGACCAGCGCCGCCGCCTGCGCGCGCACCGTCACGGCGCCACCGAATTCCACGCGGTGGGCCTGCCCCGCCGCCAGCGGAACGTCGACCGGCACGCCCGCGCCGTCCTGGCCCGCGCGATGCTCCACCACCCGCACCCGCCCTTCCAGGCAGATCAATTGAGCGCCGCCTCGCGCATGGCGGCACAGCCCCGCCCCGGCAGCCAGTTGCAGGTGCGTGGCACGCGCAACAGCGCGGTCCGCGGGTTCCGTGGAATACAGCGAGCGATCCATGACAGCCTCATACGACATCGGTAGACAGGTCTTCAGGCTACCGGTCCGCGCCGCGCCGCAACAGGCACAGCAACAGGCTGTCTGTATCGATACAGATCTGGGATTCGAACTCTGTTATGGTTGTTTTTCACCGCAACTGTGCCTGTTGCGGCTAGCTGTGAACTGTCAATAGGTTGTATTCGTCCAGGTTGAGTCTGGAGATGGGTACAGCGCGCCCGATGCCTTGGTGGGGTCGATGCCAGTTGTAGTGGTGTAGCCAGGATTTCATGGCATCGGCTCGGTGTTGGGAGTTCTGGTAGGTGTGAGCGTAAGCCCACTCACGCAAGGCCGACTGGATGAAGCGTTCGGCCTTGCCATTGGTCTGTGGGCGGTAAGGTCGGGTAAAGCGGTGCTTGATGCCCAGCTCATGGCACAGCGCGGCGAAGGCGCGGCTGCGAAAGGCCGAGCCATTGTCGGTGAGCAAGCGCTGGATGGTCACGCCCAGGCGCTGGTAGTAGGCCACTGCGTCCTTGAGGAACTGGACGGCGCTGGGGAAGCGCTCGTCGGGGTGGATGTCGGTGAAGGCCACGCGGGCGTGGTCATCGATGGCCACGAAGACGAAGTCCCAGCCGGCCCCCTCAACGGTATCGCGTCGGTTGCCCGTGACCCGGTGGCCAGGGCGCTGGATACGTCCCAGCTTCTTGATGTCGATGTGCAGCAGATCGCCGGGGGCCTGATGCTCGTAGCGCACCACCGGCTCGGCCGGCTCCAGGTCGGCCAGGTGCGACAGACCGGCGCGGGCCAGGACGCGGCTGACGGTGCTGGCTGACACGCCCAGCGCCTGGGCGATGCGCGCTTGGGTCAGCCGCTTGCGGCGCAGCTCCACGATAGCCAGCGCCTTGGCCGGCGCAATCGCTCGGGGCGAGACCGTCGGGCGCGAGGACGCATCGGCCAAGCCCGCCTGGCCCTGAGCCAGGAAGCGGCCCAGCCATTTGCGCACAGTCGGCGCGGTGACCCCATAGGCGCGGGCCGCTTCAGACACACAAACTTGATGGGCGATCAATTGCTGGACCATTTCGAGTCGACGTAGGAAGGTCAATCGGGCATGCTTATGGGTGTTCATCCGGCCGGGCTCCTTGAGTGAACTGGGGGATCGGCGATTTCCAGTTTCTCAAATCCGGTTCGGATGAACCATGCATACAACCTATTGAATCTTCACAGCTAGCGCTCGGGGCGCTGCTCAGTTCTTCTCGGCGGGCGGCTGCGGCTTTTCGTCGCAATAGAAGGTGACCACGGCCTTCTTGGGCATCAGCCCGGTTGCGTGGTTGGACGTGATTTCCGGGCGCGCGAACTTGCGCCCCTGGGCTTCGCAGTACTGGCGCGCGCGTTCGCGCGCCTGGTTCTTGATCTCGACCCAGGTCGCCGCCTTCATGCCCGCGTTGTAGCTGACCGTGTACTGATTCTTGGCGACCGGCGTGACCTCGCTCATGCTGGAGCAGGCGGCCAGAAACAGGACGAGCATGGGGGCGAGCAGACGTAGCGGCATAGGTGCATCCGGACGGGCCGGGGACTGGGGGTTGGTGGCGGTTCCCACAGTGTAGCCTTGTCGCGTCAGCCCGGCGCGATGGCGCTGCGGCGGTCCAGCTTGCGGCTGAGCACGATGGATGTCTGCGTCTGTTTCACGCCGTCGATCAGGCCGATGTGGTCGAGCAGGTCGTCGAGCTGTTCATGGGTTTCGCAGCGCAGGAAAACCAGGTAGTCGAATGCGCCGCTGACCGAGGAAATCTCTTCGACCTCGGGAATCCTGGCCAGTTCGCGCATGACCGCCGCCGGCGTCTTCGGCAGCACGCTGAGGAAGCAATAGGCGCGCACCGCGGCTTCCTCCAGTCGCTGTCCGAGCCGCACCCCGTAGCCGGCGATCACGCCGTCGCGCTCCAGCCGCGCAATGCGTGCGACGACAGTGCTGCGCGCAAGATGCAGCTTGCGCGCCAGGATGGCGGCGGGTTCGCGCGCGTTGGCCTGCAGCAGGCTGAGCAATTGCCGGTCGATGGCGTCGAGTCTTGGATCCATGGCGGGCGCAGGGCGGTTGCGGTCTGGCGCACGGTACAGGGCGGCCGGCGGTGGCGTCAACCGCGCCGCCTCAATCGGGTTCGGTGGGCAGCCCGCCCTGGTAGATCCTGCCGCCGAACTCGAAGTGGCCGATCGCGCGCGCGGCGGCCTCGAAAAGACGGTCTTGCTGGCCGTCCACGGCGGGCGCGGCGTGCCGTGGCTCGAAGCGGCATATATCGTCGTCGCGCCCGAACCAGGCGCGGGCCACCAGGGTGTCGACGCCGGCCTCATGCGCGAAGTGGGCGAACTCGCGCAATTGCTCCATCTCGTGGAAGGCGCCGGACAGGCTGCTCAGGGTGATGCCGAATTTGACTTCGGTCACCGGCTCCGGCGCCACGGCGCCCGGTGCGGGCAATGGCTCGCCATCGTCGTAGTCGAACCGCGCGCCGATGTTGCGCATGCGTTCCAGGACCAGTCGCCATTGGGCTTCCGGCAAGGCCAGCCGGGCGGCCATGTAAAGCAGGCGCTGGCGGCCCAGCGCATGCGGTTCGGCTCCGTCGACATAGCGCGGCCAGGGCGTCTGGTCGTCGAGGCCTGCCAGCTGGTTCATCTGTGCGGTACTGTAGTGCAGGGTTTCCTGCAGCCGACGCAGCGCGGCCGGACTGGGCGGCGCATAGTTGCGTATCGTCTTCATGGTTGGCCTCCGCTTCCACCCGGCCTGGCCGGCTTGCCTGGCCGTCGATCCATGCTAGCGCCGCCATCGCGGCCTGCATAGCGGTAACGGGCTGCGTGCTAGCATGCGGCCCAGAAAATTCTGCGACATAGAGGGTGATATGGATATTCAAGAACAGATTGCGGTGATTGTGCATACGGTGTCGCATCAAGGCGGGCGTATCGATGCGCTTCATTCGACGCTGGCGTCGGTGTTGCACCTGGTCAAGGGGTCGCCTGGATTGCGCGAGGCGATCGAGGCGCACCTGGAGCAAAGCTACGCCAACCTGCTGGCACGCTCGGAGAACCCGCAGTACGTGGCCGGCTTCGAGAGCGTGCGCGATACCGTGGTGGCCGCGCTCAAGTAGCAAGTTGCCCACATCTTCTGTGGACAAGCCTTGGGATAGCCTGCGCGCAGATCGAAAATTCCTCGCTGGAACAAGGACTTGTCCAGGGCGGGCAATCCGGGAGCGGGCGGCGGGCTACAGGCCGGCGGCGACGATATCCGCCAGGCGCTGCATGGCCGCGGCGATATCGGCGGTGTAGGGGACGCCGCAGCTGATCCGCAGGAAATGATCGTAGCGGTTCGAGTTCGAGAACATCGGGCCCGGCGTGATGCGGATGCCGGCCCGCAGCGCCTGCTCGAACACGCGCATGGCGGGCATGCCCGCGGGCAATTCCACCCAGAGCAGCATCCCTCCCGTGGGCACGCTCAGCCGCGTGTCGTCCGGAAAGTGGCGCGCGACGGCGGCCGCCATGGCTTCACGCTGCACGCGCAGCGTCTGGCGCAGGCGCGCCAGGTGGCGGTCGTAGGCCTTGGTGCCCATATAGTCGGCGGCCGCGGCCTGGGGCAGCGGCGGGTTGGGCCGGCTTTGGGCGAATTTCAGCATGCCGATGCGTCGGCTCCAGCGTCTGCCCAGCATCCATCCCAGCCGCATGCCGGGAGCCAGCGTCTTGTGCAGCGATGCGCAATAGATCACGTTGCCGCTGTCGTCCCATGATTTGAGCGCCAGCGGCGTGCCATGGTCGCCCAGCGCGCCATAGGTGTCGTCCTCGATCAGGGCGATACCGGTGCGTTCGCACAGCGTGACCAGCCGGGCTTTGTCGCTATCGTCCATGACGCAACTCAGCGGGTTCTGGAAGTTGGGCACGACGACGGCGCGAACGTTCGCGTGCGTCTGCAGTGCCAGCTCCAGCGCCTCGATCGAAATGCCGCGCTGCGGGCTGGTGGGTATTTCCAGCGCGCGCAGGCCCAGGCTTTCGAGGATTTGCAGCAGGCCGAAGTAGGTCGGCGATTCGACCGCGATCGTATCGCCTGGCCGCGCCACCGCGCGCAGGGCCAGGTTGAGGGCTTCGATGCAGCCGTGCGTGACCAGCACTTCGTCCGGGGTCGCGCTGATGCCGCATTCCATCGCACGGCGCGCCAGCACGGCGCGGAACTCCGGATGGCCGTAGGGCGGCACCGGCGCTGTCAGCAGTTCCGGCGTGTGCCGCGCCGCGCGCGTGAGCGCCAGCTGCAGCGCCCGCATCGGATAGGCCTGCGGCGGGGCGGCGGCCAGCGCGAAGTCGGCGCTCAGCGGATGCTGCTGGCACGACGCAATGAAATCCGAGACCCGGTCGTGGATGCCGACGTATTGCGCGGGATCGAGCGCGCCCTTGATATCGGGCTCGGGCACCGGCGCAAGGGCCGGACGCCGCGGGCGCAGGACAAAATAGCCCGAGCGCGGGCGGGCCTCGATCAGGCCGTCGTCCTCGAGCTGGCGGCATGCCTGCAGGGCAGTGGACAGGCTGACGTGATGGGCGCGCACCAGATTGCGTACCGAAGGCATGCGTTGCGCCGGGGCCAGTACGCCCGTCTGGATGGCGCGGCGATAGTGGTCTGCTAGGTGTGAAGATTCAATAGGTTGTATGCATGGTTCATCCGAACCGGATTTGAGAAACTGGAAATCGCCGATCCCCCAGTTCACTCAAGGAGCCCGGCCGGATGAACACCCATAAGCATGCCCGATTGACCTTCCTACGTCGACTCGAAATGGTCCAGCAATTGATCGCCCATCAAGTTTGTGTGCCTGAAGCGGCCCGCGCCTATGGGGTCACCGCGCCGACTGTGCGCAAATGGCTGGGCCGCTTCCTGGCTCAGGGCCAGGCGGGCTTGGCCGATGCGTCCTCGCGCCCGACGGTCTCGCCCCGAGCGATTGCGCCGGCCAAGGCGCTGGCTATCGTGGAGCTGCGCCGCAAGCGGCTGACCCAAGCGCGCATCGCCCAGGCGCTGGGCGTGTCAGCCAGCACCGTCAGCCGCGTCCTGGCCCGCGCCGGTCTGTCGCACCTGGCCGACCTGGAGCCGGCCGAGCCGGTGGTGCGCTACGAGCATCAGGCCCCCGGCGATCTGCTGCACATCGACATCAAGAAGCTGGGACGTATCCAGCGCCCTGGCCACCGGGTCACGGGCAACCGACGCGATACCGTTGAGGGGGCCGGCTGGGACTTCGTCTTCGTGGCCATCGATGACCACGCCCGCGTGGCCTTCACCGACATCCACCCCGACGAGCGCTTCCCCAGCGCCGTCCAGTTCCTCAAGGACGCAGTGGCCTACTACCAGCGCCTGGGCGTGACCATCCAGCGCTTGCTCACCGACAATGGCTCGGCCTTTCGCAGCCGCGCCTTCGCCGCGCTGTGCCATGAGCTGGGCATCAAGCACCGCTTTACCCGACCTTACCGCCCACAGACCAATGGCAAGGCCGAACGCTTCATCCAGTCGGCCTTGCGTGAGTGGGCTTACGCTCACACCTACCAGAACTCCCAACACCGAGCCGATGCCATGAAATCCTGGTTACACCACTACAACTGGCATCGACCCCACCAAGGCATCGGGCGCGCTGTACCCATCTCCAGACTCAACCTGGACGAATACAACCTATTGACAGTTCACAACTAGCCGCGGCCGGTGCTGCCGAAGCCGCCCGCGCCGCGCTCGGAGGCGTCGAAGTCTTCCACGACGTTGAAGGCCACTTGCTGTACCGGCACGATCACCAGTTGCGCCAGGCGCTCCATGGGGTCGAGGGTGAACGGCTGCGTGCCGCGGTTCCACGTCGAGACCATCAACTGGCCCTGGTAGTCGGAGTCGATGAGGCCGACCAGGTTGCCCAGCACGATGCCGTGCTTGTGGCCCAGGCCCGAGCGCGGCAGGATCATGGCGGCGTAGCGGGGGTCGCCGATGTGGATCGCCAGCCCGGTAGGCACCAGCACCGTCTGGCCGGGCTCGATCACCAGGCTTGCTTCGGTGCATGCGCGCAGGTCCAGCCCCGCCGAGCCCGGGGTGGCATAGGCGGGCAGGTATTCGCGCATGCGCGCATCGAGGATCTTCAGGTCTACGGATTTCATTCGGAACCAGGCAACAGGAGTGAAGCCGGCGCCCAGGGGCGCCGGTATGGGACGGAAAAGCGCCAAGCGTACCAAATGCGGCCTGGCGCACGCTAGCTGTGAAGATTCAATAGGTTGTATGCATGGTTCATCCGAACCGGATTTGAGAAACTGGAAATCGCCAACCTCCCAGTTCACTCAAGGAGCCCGGCCGGATGAACACCCATAAGCATGCCCGATTGACCTTCCTACGTCGACTCGAAATGGTCCAGCAATTGATCGCCCATCAAGTTTGTGTGCCTGAAGCGGCCCGCGCCTAGAGCGATTGCGCCGGCCAAGGCGCTGGCTATCGTGGAGCTGCGCCGCAAGCGGCTGACCCAAGCGCGCATCGCCCAGGCGCTGGGCGTGTCAGCCAGCACCGTCAGCCGCGTCCTGGCCCGCGCCGGTCTGTCGCACCTGGCCGACCTGGAGCCGGCCGAGCCGGTGGTGCGCTACGAGCATCAGGCCCCCGGCGATCTGCTGCACATCGACATCAAGAAGCTGGGACGTATCCAGCGCCCTGGCCACCGGGTCACGGGCAACCGACGCGATACCGTTGAGGGGGCCGGCTGGGACTTCGTCTTCGTGGCCATCGATGACCACGCCCGCGTGGCCTTCACCGACATCCACCCCGACGAGCGCTTCCCCAGCGCCGTCCAGTTCCTCAAGGACGCAGTGGCCTACTACCAGCGCCTGGGCGTGACCATCCAGCGCTTGCTCACCGACAATGGCTCGGCCTTTCGCAGCCGCGCCTTCGCCGCGCTGTGCCATGAGCTGGGCATCAAGCACCGCTTTACCCGACCTTACCGCCCACAGACCAATGGCAAGGCCGAACGCTTCATCCAGTCGGCCTTGCGTGAGTGGGCTTACGCTCACACCTACCAGAACTCCCAACACCGAGCCGATGCCATGAAATCCTGGCTACACCACTACAACTGGCATCGACCCCACCAAGGCATCGGGCGCGCTGTACCCATCTCCAGACTCAACCTGGACGAATACAACCTATTGACAGTTCACAGGTAGCCTGCCAAGACGGACGGTATCTGTCCCCGCAGGGACAGCCAGCGCCGGCGACGGGCTACTTCCACGCCTCCTCGCGCTGCTTGACCAGCGCGGTAAGGGTCTGGTTGACCGGGGCCTGGATGCCGGCGCGGGCCGCCTGCCTGGGGATGGCGCCGTTGATGTAGTCGATTTCGCTGACGCGCCGCTGTTCGTGGTCCAGCATGACCGACGGCTTGGCGCCGCGGATGCGTTCGCCGAATGCGCGCACATGCGCAACCGGGTCTTCCACGGCGACCGGCACGCCCAGCGCGCGCGCGACGTTCCAGGCTTCGGTGGCGGCGGCCTGGCTGACCGCGCTGGCATGCGGAGCATCCAGCACTTCGCCGATGGTCAGGCCGGTCAGCGTGCACGGCGCGCTGTAGGCGACGTTGCAGATCAGCTTTTCCCATTGCATGGCCGGCAGGTTGTCGACCGCCTGCGCGTTGAAGCCCGCGCCGCGCCACACTTCGGCGATGCCATCCAGCTTCTCGGCGCCGAGGCCGGCGTAGGCGCCCATGCGCACCGCCGACATGCCGTTGTGGTGGACATGGGCCCGGACCGCTCAGCGAGGCGCCGAAGGCCGCCGCGATGCCCACGGCCAGGCGCTCGGCGCCGATGGCCTCGGCCACGCTGTCGGCGCTGCCCAGGCCGTTCTGGATGGTCAGCACCAGGGTGTCGGGACCGAGCATGGCGCGCGCCTGCGCCGCGGCGCTGCCGGCCTGGGCCGCCTTGACCGCGATGATGATCAGGTCCACGGGTTCGGCCGGGGCCTCCCGGTAGGCCCGCAGGCGCGCCACGCGGTCGCCGCTGGCGCCTTCGACGCGCAGGCCCTGTTCGGACATGGCCTGGACGTGTTCGGCCCAGCGGTCGACGGCGATGACCTCATGGCCGTTGGCCGCCAGCAGGCCGGCGTACACCGAGCCCATCGCACCGCATCCCATAATTGCAATCTTCATGATTTCTTCCTTACGCCTTGCCGTGCGCCAGTACGGAGATGTACGGCGCCAATTCTTGTTTCTGTTCCAGCCCGAAGCCCGGCGCGTCGGTCGGCCGCACCTGGCCTGCGCCCAATGCGCACGCCGCGGGGTAGCCGCCGAAGGGCTGGAACACGCCCGGATAGGCCTCGCAGCCGCCCAGCCCCAATCCGGCGGCGATGTGCAGGTTGATCAGGTGGCCGCCATGCGGGTGCAGGCAGGAGCGCCCGAAGCCGGCCGCCTCGACCGCCGCCATCATGCGCAGGTACTCGGTCAAGCCGTACGACAGCCCCGGGTCCATCTGCAGGATATCGCGGCCGGGCCGCACGCCGGCGAAATGCAGCAGGTTCCTGACGTCGGGCAGCGAGAACAGGTTCTCGCCGGTGGCGATGGTGCCCGCGTAGGCCTGCGCCACCAGGCTGTTCAGGTGGTAATCGAGCGGGTCGCCGATTTCCTCGTACCAGCGCAAGCCATAGGGCTCGAGCGCGCGCGCATAGGCCAGCGCGGTATCCAGGTCGAAGCGTCCGTTGGCGTCGACCGCCAGGTTGGCGCCCTCGCCCGCCACGCCGAGCGCGGCCTCGATGCGGGCCAGATCGTCGGCCAGCGAGGCGCCGCCGATCTTCATCTTGAACTTGACGAAGCCCTGGTCGAGATAGCCGCGGAACTCGTCGCGCAGCCGCTGCAGCGGATCGCCGCTGTCGTAGTAGTAGCCGCCGGCCGCATAGACCTGGGTGGCGCCGGCTTGCGCCGGCCGTCCGACGTGGCGCGCGATGGTGCAATAGGCGGGCTCGTCGCGCAGCTTGGCGTTCAGGTCCCAGAACGCCAGTTCCAGCGCGCCCACGGCCGCCGCCCGGTCGCCGTGCCCGCCCGGTTTCTCGTTGCGCAGCATGATGGCGCTGGCGCGCGCCGGGTCGAACGCCTGCCCGCCGTCATCGAGCAGCTCGTGCGGCGCGGCCTGCAGCAGGCGCGGGATGAAGCGCTCGCGCATCAGCCCGGGCTGGGCGTAGCGGCCGATCGAATCGAAGGCGTAGCCGATGAGCGGCCGGCCGTCGCGCACGACGTCGCTGACCAGGGCGACCAGCGAGACCGTGTGCTCGGCGAAACTGACCAGCGAGTTGGAGATGTTGCCCTGCAGGGGAACGGCGATTTCTCGTATGGCGGTGATGCGCATGGATACTGGATAGGAAGGGTTACTGGACGGTGATGCCGGCGGCCTGGATGATCTGCGACCAGCGCTGCGTATCGGCCTTGATGAGTTCGGCGAACGCCGCCTGGGTATCGACCACGGGCCAGGCGCCCAGCTCCACCATGCATTTCTTCATGTCTTCGGTCTGCAAGGCGCTGGCCAGGGCGGCGTGGATCTTCTCCAGCACAGGCGCGGGCGTGCCGGCCGGCGCCAGCAGGCCATACCAGCTGGGCGAATCGAAGTCCTTCACGCCGCCTTCGGCGATGGTGGGCACCTTGGGCGCGCCGGGAAAACGCTGTCCCGAGGTCACCGCGATGGCTTTCAGCTTGCCGTCGCGCAGGAACGGCTCGGCCACCGCCAGGCCGGTGATCAGCAGCGGGATCTGGCCGGACACCACATCGGAGATGGCCTGGGCGCCGCTCTTGTAGGGAATGTGCGTCATGCTCATGCCAGTGGCGCGGTTCAGGCGCTCGCCCACCAGGTGGCCCATGCTGCCCGCGCCGGCGCTGCCGAAGTCCAGGCGCGCGTCGGGCTTGCCGCCCAGCTTCACCAGTTCGGGCAGCGTGTCGGCCTTGACCGCGGGGTTGGCGACCAGCACCAGGGGCACGACCGCGATGCGCGAGATGGGCGCGAAGTCGCTTTCGGGCTTGAATGGCAACTGGCTGTACAGCGTGGGGTTGATGACCAGGGTGGCGTCGGCGGCGAACAGCAGCGTATAGCCGTCGGGCGCGGCCTTGGCCACGGCGTCGCTGCCGATGTTGCCGTTGGCGCCGGGGCGGTTCTCCACGATGACGGTCTGCTTGAGGGCCTCGCCCAGTTGCTGGCCCAGCACGCGGCCCAGGATGTCGGTGGTGCCACCCGCGCCGAACGGCACGATGAGCCGGATCGGGCGCTCGGGATACGGGGTCGCCGCGCCTGCCGCGGGCACGGCCGCGGCCCACAGGCCCAGCGCCGCGAACAAGGCGGCGGTCTTGCCGCGTACTCGCTTGATGCTATTCATGGTTGTCTCCTCGCTGTGTCGGCGCTACGATGTTTTTCTTAGTGCATACGTTTGCACTGGTCGAACTATAATTAGCCAGAGTTAGGGCGTCAATACAGTAGAACATACTGGTTTACTCGATACATACTGCCACGATGAAAATTTCATACGTGTGCACCAAGGAGGCAGAATGACCCCGTCCACCCCGTCCACCCCGTCCGGCGCCGCCAGTGCGCCGCCGCGCACCCTGTTCGACCGCCTGTGGGACAGCCACCACGTGGCCGACCTGCCCGACGGCCGCAGCCTGATCCACATCGACCGGCACCTGCTGCACGATCTTTCCAGCCCGCAGGCCTTCTCTGCGCTGCGCGCAGGGCCGCACCGTGCACAGTCCGGCGCGCAACGTGGCGATCGCCGACCACATCGTCTCCACCGCGCCCGGGCGGCGCGGCGAACACGTGGACGGCAGCCAGGCGATGATCGATGCGCTGGCCGCCAACGCCGCGCGCACCGGCATCCGCCACTACGGCCCGGACGACCCCGACCAGGGCATCGTGCACGTGATCGCGCCCGAACTGGGCCTGGTGCTGCCGGGCATGACGGTGGCCTGTGGCGACAGCCACACCTCGACGCTGGGGGCGCTGGGCGCCTGGGCCTGGGGCATCGGCACCTCGGAGGCCGAGCATGTGCTGGCGACCCAGACCCTGGCCATGCGCCGCCCGCGCGCGATGCGCCTGACGCTGCAAGGCGCCCTGCCCGCCGGCCTGAGCGCCAAGGACCTGACCCTGCATGTCCTGCGCCAGCTCGGCGTGCGCGGCGCGGCCGTGGGGTTCCTGGAGCTGGCCGGCGAGCCGGTGGCGGCGCTCTCGATGGAAGAACGCCTGACCTTGTGCAACATGGCCATCGAGGCCGGCGCGCGCGCCGCGCTGATCGCGCCCGACGACGTGACCCTGGACTACCTGCGCCGCCATGCCCCCGCGGTGCGCGGCGACGAGGCGGCGCTGGCGGCGTTTCGCGCGCTGCGCAGCGACGCCGGCGCGCGCTACGAGTCCGAGCGCGCGATCACCCTGGAACTGCAGGCGCCGCAGATGACCTGGGGCGTGAACCCGGCCCAGGTCGTGGACGTGCACGAACCGCTGCCTGATCCGGCCGCCGCCGACGCCGGCGAGCGCGCCGCCATGCAGCAGGCCTATGACTACATGGGCCTGCGGGCGTGCCGGTGCAGTGGGCGTTCATCGGTTCATGCACCAACGGCAGGCTGTCCGACCTGCAAGCCGCCGCGGCGGTGGCGCGCGGCCGGCGCGTGGCCGCCGGCGTGCGCGCGCTGGTGGTGCCGGGCTCGCAGCGGGTCAAGCGCGCCGCCGAAGAGCTGGGGCTGGACCGCGTGTTCCTCGACGCCGGCTTCGAATGGCGCGAACCGGGCTGCTCGATGTGCGTGGGCATGAACGCCGACAAGGTGCCGGCCGGCCAGCGCTGCGTCTCCACCTCCAACCGCAACTTCGAAGGCCGCCAGGGGCCGGGCGCGCGCACTCACCTGGCCAGCCCGGCCAGCGCCGCGGCCGCCGCCATCGCGGGCGCCATCGTCGATCACAGGGATCTGGTCTAATATGCAAGCCTTCATTCGAGCCCACGGCATCATCCTGCCCATGAACCAGGACCACGTCGACACCGACGCGATCATCCCGCAGCGCTGGCTGGTAACCGTCGAACGCGACGGGCTGGCCGACGGCTTCATGGGCGCCTGGCGCTATGACGAACATGGCCAGCCCCGCCCCGAGTGCGTGCTCAACCAGCCCGCCTACCAGGGCGCGGCCATCGTGCTGGCGCGCGAGAACTACGGTTGCGGCTCGTCGCGCGAACACGCGGTCTGGGCGCACCAGGGATACGGCATACGCGCCATCGTCGCGGCCAGCTATGGCCCCATCTTCCACGAGAACTGCCTCAAGAACGGCCTGCTGCCGGTCACCCTGCCCGCGGCCGACGTCGCGACGCTGATGGCCCAGGCGCTGGCCGACCCGGGCTGCGCCTGCGAGGTGGACCTGGTCAGCCAGCGCGTCATCGGCCCGGACGGCCGCGCCTATCCGTTCGAGATCGACGCGGGCCGGCGCCAGTTGCTGCTCGAAGGCGTCGACGACATCGACCTGGCGCTGGCGCGCGCGGCCGACATCGCGGCGTTCCAGCGGCGCCAGCAACAGGATCAGCCATGGCTGGCATAGCGGCGCGCACCAACGTCACCATCAAGGACATCGCGACCCGCCTGAAGCTGTCGCATGCCACGGTGTCGCGCGCGCTGGCCGACCATCCCAAGATCAGCGCCGCCACCAAGGCCAGCGTGCGCGAGGCGGCGCAGGCCATGGGCTACGTGCCCAACGGCACGGCGCAGAACATGCGCACGGCGCACAGCCCGGTGATCGGGCTGATCGTGCCCGACATCCAGAACGATTTCTACGCGGCCGTGGCCAAGATCGTGGCCGACGCGGCGGTGGCGCGCGGCTTCCAGCTGGCGCTGAGCATCACCGAGGACAACCCCGAGCGCGAGTTCAACGACTTGCGCGCGTTCGTGGTGTCGCGCGCGGCCGGCGTGATCATCACGCCCACCATCAAGCCCAAGCCCGAGACCATCGCCCTGCTCAAGGGCGTGCGCGCCATCCAGCTGATCCGCCAGCACGCGGCGGTGGCCGCCGAAGCGGTGGTGATCGACGAACGGGCCGCCACGCGCGCCGCCGCCGAGCACCTGATCCACTACGGCCACCGGCGCATCGCCTATGTCGGCACCACCACGGACCTGAGCCTGGGCGAAGACCGCCTGTCCGGTTTCAGCAGCGCCATGAGCAAGGCCGGGCTGGACGCCAGCCTGACCGCCGTCGGCCCGCCGCGGGTCGAGTTCGCCCATCGCGCCGTGCACGGCCTGATGAGCGGCCCCAAGCCGCCCACCGCGCTGATCATCGGCAGCTCGCGCCTGACCGTCGGCGCGCTCAAGGCGCTGCGCGGCCTGGGCCTGTCTTGCCCGGCCGATGTGTCGGTGGTCGGCTATGGCGACCCCGACTGGTTCGAACTGGTGGGCGATGGCCTGACCACGGTGTCGCCGCCGGTCTATCCCCTGGGCGCCTACGCCATCAATCTGCTGCTGGCGCGCATCCAGGGCGAGGCCGTGCCGGCCGCCGCCGACCCGGCGCACGCGACCGCCTCGCGCTTTCCCGCCACGCTGGCCATCCGCGGCTCGACGCGCCCGCTGGCGCGCTGAGCCGCCCTGCCCCTTCCCTACTGCGCGCGGATGCCCGCCGCGCCTATCATCTCTCGCCATTGCAGCGTGTCGCGCTGCAGGAACTGCTCGAACGCCTTGCGATCCATCACGGTCGGCACATAGCCCAGGTCGCTGAACTGGCGGCGCAGCGCCGCATCGTCCATGACCCGCGCCAGCGCCGCGTTGAGGCGGTCCAGGATGGCTGGCGGCACCCCGGCCGGCGCGATCAGGCCATACCAGATCTGCACGTCATAGCCGGGCGCGGCCTGGGCCACCGGCGGCAGCGTCGGCATGGGCGGAAAGGCCTGCGCGGTGGAGATCGCCAGCGCCCTCACCTTGCCGGCATCGAGCATCGGCCGGCTCGCGCCCAGCCCGGCGAAGGTGAAATCCACCTCGCCCGTGGACAGCGCCACCAGCGCCGGCGCCGCGCCCTTGTAGGCCACCGCGGTGAGGTCGGCGCCCGACAGGTGCTTGAGCCATTCGGTGGACATGGCCTGCAGGCTGTTGGGGCCCAGCGACGCGTAGTTCATGCGTCCTGGCGCTTGCCTGCTGGCGGCCACCAGGCCGGCCATGTCCTGGACCGGCGAGCCGGCCGGCACCAGCGCCAGCATGGGCACGCCGACCAGCGGCGCCACCGCGGCGAACTGCGCCGGTTTGTACGGCAGACTGGCGTCCAGAACCCAGTTGATCGAATACGTGCTGGTCACCAGGCCTATGGTGTAGCCGTCCGGCGCGGCCCGCGCCACGCTGCCGGTGCCGATGATCTCGCTGGCACCCGGCTTGCTTTCGACCACCACCGGCTGTCCCAGCTCGGCCTGCAGCCGCTGGGCCACCGCGCGCGCCACGACGTCGGTGCCGCCGCCCGGAGGGTACGGCACGATCAGGTGCACCGGCCGCGCCGGGTAGTCCTGCGCCGTCGAGGCAGCGGCCACGCAGGCGAAGGCGGCGCCCAGCGCCCATTGCAGGATGTTCGGTTTCATGCGTGGGCTCCGTGTCCGGTCGCGGCGATGGCGCCGCAGGCGTGCAGGCGTTCGATGTCCTCGGCGCCGAAGCCCGCCTGGACCAGGACTTCCAGTGTGTGCTCGCCGAATGCCGGCGGCGGCGCGAAGGCGCTGTGATTGTCGCCATCGAAACGGATGGCGCGGTTGGCGGCCGTCACCGGCCCATGCCGCGGATGCCGCAGTTGCTGGAACACCTCCAGGTGGCGAACCTGGGCGTCGTCGGCCAGTTCGTCGAGCAGGCGCTCCGGGGCGGCCGGCACGTCGTGCGCTTCGAGCACGCGCATCCAGTCGGCGCGCTCGCGCTGCGCGAACACCGCGGCCAGTTCGCGCGCCAGCGCCTCGTAGCCGTCGACGCGGCTGGCGCGGTCGGGAAAGCGCGCCAGCAGGTCCGGCCGTTCGATCGCCTCGACCAGCGAGCGCCAGAACTTCTCGGGACTGGACAAGTGCAGGCCGATGCGCAGGCCGTCGGCGCAGGTCAGGATGTACGACTGCGACAGCGAGGCGCGGCCGTAGTGCGCCGGCCGCGCGCCCTTGGCCGACAACTGGCCCAGCGGCTCGTTGGAAAAGGCGATCAGCGATTCCAGCATGGAGACTTCCACCTTGCGTCCCTGCCCGCTGCGGGCGCGTTCGAGCAAGGCGGCCAGCACGCCCATGGCGGCGTACAGGCCGGTCAGCGAGTCGGACACCGGCGGGCCGGGCACGCGCGGGTCGCTGCCCTGGTGGAACATCGACAGCCAGCCCGACAAGGCCTGGCCGACGTTGTCGAAGGCCGGCCGGTGCGCATAGGGACCGCTGGCGCCGAAGCCGGTGATCGAGCAGTACACCAGGCCCGGATTGAGCGCGCGCAGGCTTTCGTAGTCCAGGCCCAGCTTGTGCTCGGCGCCCGGGCGCATGTTGAGCAGCACCACGTCGGCCCCGGCGATCAGACGGCGCAGCGCCGCCTGCCCCTCGGGCGTGGCGAACTCCAGCGCCAGGCTGCGCTTGTTGCGGTTGTGCGACTGGAAGTGCGGGCCGTACAGCCCGCCCTCGAAGGCGCGAAACGGATCGATGGCGTCGCGCGACTCCACCTTGACCACGTCAGCGCCCAGCTCGCCCAGCAACTGGCCGGCCAGCGGCGCGGTGATGAAGCGGCCCAGGTCGAGCACGCGGATATGCGACAGCAGCTTCATGGACGCGGCTCCTGCGGGGCTGGCTTCAGGTGCGCCGATACCTCGGCGTCGGTGCGCACCCACAGGCGCTCGGCAATGGGGTTGCGCAGCTCTTCGGCGATATGGCCCACCAGGCCGACCGCGCGGCCGATCACGGCGATGCCGCGGCACAGCTGCCAGGCAATGCCCAGCTCGCTGGCCAGCGCCGCCAGTGCGCCGGTGGCGTTGACCGGCAGCACGCCCGGCTTGCCCAGCGCCTTTTCGGCCTGCGCCGAGAGGGCCTGCATCAGCGCCACATAGCGCCCATGGAAGCCGGTGCGCTCGGCCAGCGCGAACAGCGCCGTGGTGCGCGGATCCACCGGCTTGTGCACCGGGTGGCCGATGCCGGGCAGCATCTGGCGCGCCGCGCGCTGCTCGGCCACGATGCGCTGCGCGGTGGCGTCGATGTCCAGCGCCTGCTCGCTGCCCAGCGGCAGGGCCTCCTGCAGCAGGCGCGCGGCGCCCTCGGCCGTGCCGACGAACTTGGTGCCCATGCCGCACAGCCCGGCAGCGATGGCGGCCTGCATGGATTCTGGCGCGCCCAGGTAGGTCAGGCGCGCCACCATGGCGGTGGGCGTCATGCCGTGCTCGACCAGCATGGCCAGCAAGGCGTTGAACAGCGTGGACTCCTGCGGATCGGGCTTGCGGCCGGTGATCTCGAGGAAGGCGAAGTCGCCCAGGTTGAGGTGGCCGATGATCTCGTGGTTCAGGTCGTGCCCGCGCACGACGATGGTGCGGGCGTCGCTCCAGCCCATGTCTGAAGTCAGTGCATTCATGGTGAGAGTCCTTGTGTGGGGAAAATCAGGGTTGGTCCAGCTTGACGCCGGCCGCCTGCACGCGTTGGGCCGCGACGCCGCGGTCCAGCTCGAGGAAGGCGGCGAACGCCTGCGGGGTTTCGCGCACCGGTTCGAAGCCGATGGCGGTCAGGTTGCGAGCCACGAAGTCGGCGTTGCTGACCACCGCGCCCACGTCGTCGGCCACCTTGCGGCGCACATCCTCGGGAGTGCCGGCCGGCGCCGCCAGCGCGAAGTAGACCGACGCGTCGAATTCGGGATAGCCGGCTTGCGCGAACGTGGGCACATCGGGCGCGATCGCCACGCGGTGCGGCCCGGCCAGCGCGGTCGCCTTCAGCTTGCCGGTGGCCACGTGCGGCATGGGGCCGCCGGCAATGGCGAACAGCATGTCCACCCGCCCGGCCATGACGTCCTGCATGGCCAGCGGCAGGCCCTTGTACGGCACCTCGCTGGTCTGCACCCCATAGAGCTGGTTGAACCACGCTCCGGCCAGGTGCAGCACGCCGCCGATGCCGGTGATGCCATAGGTGTACTTGCCCGGGTTGGCCTTCAGGTGCTTGATGAGCCCGGCCACGTCGTCGGCCGGGAAATCAGGGCGCGTCACCAGCATCAACTGCGCCGTGACCAGCCGGCTGACCGGCGCCAGGTCGGCCGGCTTGTACGACAGCTTGGCGTACAGCTGCGGGTTGAGCGAGAACGCGGCCTCGGAGCCCAGCAGCAGCGTGTATCCGTCGGGGGCGGCCTTGATCACGGTATCGGCGCCGATGATCTCGTTGGCGCCCGGGCGGTTCTCCACGATGACGGGCTGGCCCCACTTGTCGCTCAGCTTCTGCCCCACCGCGCGCATCAGCGCGTCGGCCGGGCCGCCTGGCGAATAAGGCACCACCACGCGCACCGGCTTGCTGGGAAAGTCGGCGGCCTGCGCCCACATCGGCGCGATCGCCCCGGCCAACGCCAGCACGCGCAACAGGGTCGTGATTCTTTTCATGGTCATCTCCTCGGTTGATTCGCGCTAAGCGCGCAGGTAGACGGCGGCATCGACCGCCACCGCGCCGTGACGGCCCACCGTCACTGGGTTGAGTTCGATCTGCGCCACTTGCGGGCCGGCCCGCACGGCCGCCTCGGCCAGGGCCGCCAGCAGCCCGACCGCCTCGTCATAGCCCGCCGCGCCGCGAAAGCGCGCGTGCAGCGCGCGCCCGACCAGCGTGCCGGCCAGGGCGTCGGCCAGTTCGTCGCGGCTGGCCGGCAGCGCGGCGAAGCGCACATCCTTGAGCAGTTCCACCCACTGCCCGCCCGAACCCACCATCAGCACCTGGCCCAGTTGCGGATGCGCCAGCACGCCGGCCACCAGCTCCTGCCCGGGCAAATAGCGCATGGCCAGCACGCGCTCGTCCGGCCAGCCGGCCACGCGCTCGAGCGCCTGCGCCAGCTCGCCGTCATTGCGGATATTCAGGATCACGCTGTCCTGGTCGGAAATATGGGTGTCGGCCGAATCGGCCTTGATGACCAGCGGGTAGCCCACCTCGCGCGCCGCCTCGGCCAGGCCGGCGCGGGCACAGGCGCGCAGCGGTGGTACCGCCACGCCATGCCCGGCCAGCCATTGCATGGCCTCGCTCTCGCGCAGGGCGCGCAGCGCGCCGTCGGCCACCGGCGCGGCGGACGCGGCCTGCATAGGCGCGCGCCGGCCGGCGGCGCGGCGCAGCCGCTGCAGGCAGGCTGCCAGCAAGGCGGCCGAATGGAACACCGGTATGGCGGCCTCGCGCAGGATTTCGCGCGAACGAGTCTCGTACGAGCCGCCGTTCCACAAGGCGATCATGGCGCAGCGCGTCCTGGCGCGCACGTCGGCCAGCAGGCGGCAGACTTCCGTGTAATCGTCCACCGTGGTCAGGATGGGCACGACGGTGCGCACCGCCGCGTCGGTCAGCAGCACGTCCAGCACGTCGGCATGCAACGCCGGATTCTCGTAGCCCAGCGCGGTGATGTCGATCGGGTTGTGCACCGAGATATAGTCCGGCAGCACCGCCGTCAGGCGCGCCTCGGTGGCGGCGTCCAGCTCGGCAAATCCCAGTCCATGGGCATCGGCCTGGTCGGCGAACAAGGTGATGTTGCCGCCCGATATGCACAGCGAGGCGATACCCTCGGCATGCTCGGCGCCGAAGCCGTGGCGCAACAGCTCGCACAGGCCCAGCGCCTGGTCCACGTCGTCGGCGCAGGCAATGCCGTGCTGCTCGGCCACGTCGCGCACCAGGCGGTAGTCGCCGGCCAGCGAGCCGGTGTGCGACAAGGCCATGCGCGTGCCCGTCTGCCCGCGCCCCAGCTTGAGCAGGACCACCGGTTTGCGCAGGCCCAGCCGGTGCACCGCGTCGATCACCTCGCAGGCGGCGCGCTCGGCTTCGGCCACGGCCAGCACCACGCGCGTGGCCGGATCCTGGAACATGTATTCGATCAGGTCGCTGTACGAGACGCCAGCCGAATTGCCGGTATTGACGATATGGCTGAAGCCCAGCCCGTCGCGCTGGGCGTAGTACGCCATCGTTGCATAGGCCAGCCCGCCGCTTTGCGACACCAGCGCCACGTCGCCCACGCCCTCGGCCCGCTTGAGCACGGCCGAGGGCGCGGCCATGACGCGCGCCGTCAGGTTGGAAAAGCCCATGCAGTTGGGGCCGATGAAGGTCAGCGCGCTGGCCGCCTCCTCGAGCGCGCGCTGCGCCTCGCGCCCGTCGCCGCTGGCCTCGGCGTAGCCCGAGATGTAAATGCTGGCGCCGGGTACCTGCTTGGCGCAGCAATCGCGCAAGACCTGCGGCACCCGCTCCTTGCCGACCACGATCACGCAGTGGTCGACCTCGTCCGGAATATCGCCGACCGAGGCGAAGCAGCGCAGGCCGGCCACTTCCTGGTAGCGCGGGTTGACAGGATAGATGGCGCCTTCGTAGCCGCCTTCGCGCAGCGCCGGGATCAGCTGGCCGGCCAGCTTGTTGGGCGCCGGCGAGGCGCCGACGATTGCGATGCTGCTCGGATTGAGCAGCTTGCCTATGCGCTGGACGGCGTTCATGGACGCGCTCTCCTTAGTGTCTGGAACAGGAATGGCGGCAGCGCGGGATCGCGCGTCGCGCCGGATACGGCCGGGTTTTGCATGGTTCTCCCCTTCAGGGCGCCGCCATGTCTGGCGGAATATTGATGCACGTTTTTGTAGGACAATAACGTTCGGCAACTTGTCGTACAATCAGGGTTATCGCCTATCCGAATGGACGCCATGACAGGAACCAGCAAGCCCAACGCAACTTCCGGCAGCACGCTCGAGTACGTGGTCGATACGCTGCGCCAGGGCATACTCAGCGGGCGCCTCGTGCCCGGCCAGCGCCTGGTCGAGGCGGACCTGACGCGCCAGCTGGGCGTCAGCCGCGGCCCGGTGCGCGAGTCGTTCCGCCGCCTGTCGGCCGAGGGGCTGGTCGAGAGCATTCCCAACCAGACCACCATGGTGCGCCGCTATTCGAAGGCGGAAATGCTGGAGCTGTTCGAGATCCGCGCCGAGCTGGAGGCGCTGGCGGCCCGCCGCGCCGCCGAGTGCATGGATGACCCCGCCGCCAAGGCGCGTTTCCTGCAGGCCATCGGGCCGATCTGGGACGAGCACTCGCTGGCCGCCGGGCCTTCCTACTTCGACGAGAACCGGCGCTTCCACCAGGCCATTGCCGATCTCAGCGCCAATACCCAGCTGGCCGAGCTGATCCGCAAGCTGCAGCTACCGCTGATCATGTTCCAGCTGGGCGGTGCGATCACGCCGCAGGCCATCCAGGCCTCGATCGACGAGCATCGCCGCATCGCCCAGGCTATCGTCGACGGCAACCGCCGCAAGGCCGCCGCCGAGGTCAAGGCGCACCTGAAGCGCGCCTGCGAAATGGTCGAGCGCATGCCGCCGGATATCTTCCGGCCCTGAGCGCGCGAGGGATTCAGTCCGCGGCGATGGCCTGGGCCAGCGCCAGCACGCGCTGCGCGTCCTCGACGTGCAGCGCTTCCACCAGCATGCCGTCGACCACGGTCACGCCCGCGCCGCGCGCCTGCGCGTCCTGCCAGGCCGCCATGATGGCGTGCGCGCGCACGACCTCGGCTTCCGACGGTCCGAAGGCGGCGTTGGCGCTGTCGATCTGGCGCGGATGGATCAGCGTCTTGCCGTCGAAGCCCAGGTCGCGGCCTTGCCGGCAGGCGTGGCGCAGGCCTTCGGCGTCGGCCAGGTCCAGGTGCACGCCGTCGAGCGCCAGCAGTCCATGCGCGCGCGCGGCCAGCACCGTCATCGACAGCGCCGCCTGGACTTCGGCGCGCGCCGGCGTGTGGCGCGCATGCAGCGCCTTGACCAGGTCCGACGTGCCGGCCACCAGGGCCCGCAGCGGCGCGCCCGCGGCGGCGATGGCGCCGATATTGAGGATGGCCAGCGGCGTTTCGATCATGGCCCACCATGCCAGGCCCGGCGCGCCGGCCTCGGCCGCCAGCGCGGCGGCGCGCGCCAGCTGCGCGGGATGTTCGACCTTGGGCAGCAGCATCGCATGCGGACCCAGCGGCGCCAGCGCCCGCACATCGTCCTCGCCCCAGGGCGTGTCCAGGCCATTGACGCGCACGATGACGCTGCGTCGTCCGAAGCCGCCCTCGCGCAAGGCGTGCGTCACCTGCACGCGCGCCTCTTCCTTGGCCGACACCGCGACCGCGTCTTCCAGGTCGAGAATCAGCGCATCGGCGTCGAGTTCGCGGGCGCGCGCCAGCGCGCGCGCGTTGGCGCCGGGGGTATAAAGCACCGAGCGGAAGGGGCGCATGGGGTTCGTGGTTTGCGTAGGGTTCATGGAGGGGGCCGTGGCGGGGTCCGGAATCATGGCGTGGAGGCCGGTTCGCGCAACACCTGCAAGGCGTCGCTGAACCGGCGCAGTTCGGTCAGCAGGCCCTGGGCCATGCTGTCGTGAATGGGTTGGGGCTGGAAGCGGCCGGCCGCGTCCAGGCGCTCGGCCACCATCGGGATGGCCACGTATTCGAAGATGGGCACCATGCGCAAGGTCGTCAGGGTCTGCTTCTCGGCCTGCACGGCGCGCATGCCGCCGGAGACGCCGCCATAGCTGACGAAAGCCGCCGGCTTGTAGTTCCACTCTTTGTAGACATAGTTCAGGGCATTGACCAGCGCCGGTGGCGGCCCGTAGTTGTATTCCGGCGTGACGAACACGAACGCGTCGGCGCTGGCCACGCTGCGGCTCCAGGCGCGCGTGTGCGCATGTTCGTATTGCTGCAGCATGGGGTGGCGCGGCTCGTCGTAGAGCGGCAGCCCGACCTGCGCCAGATCCACCAGCGCCACCTCGAAGCCGCCATGCGCCAGGGCCTGGGCATGGAACCAGTCGGCCACGGCCTGCCCGACCCGCCCGGGCCGCGTGCTGCAGATGATGATGTGGAGTCTGGCCATGTTCGAATCCTCGCGTGTCGCTGCCCCGGTTGGCAGCATAGCAGCAGGCACTCGCCAGCATGCTGCCGAAGCGAAAATGCGGGTAGACTGCGATTCCGGGCCGCGCTGTCCTATTTTCAGAACTATCGAGGGGCGTCCATGCAGGATCTCAACGACCTCTATTATTTCGTACAGACGGTCGATCACCGGGGCTTCGCGCCGGCCGGCCGCGCCCTGGGGATGCCGAAATCCAAGCTGAGCCGGCGCATCGCCGTGCTCGAAGAGCGGCTGGGCGTGCGCCTGATCCAGCGCTCGACGCGCCACTTCTCCGTCACCGACATCGGCCAGACCTATTACGAACACTGCAAGGCCATGCTGGTGGAGGCCGAGGCCGCCCAGGAGGCGATCGACGCGGCCCAGGTCGAGCCGCGCGGCGTGGTGCGGCTGTCCTGTCCCGTGGCCCTGCTGCATACCCATGTCGGCGCCATGCTGGGCGAATTCATGCTGCGCTATCCGCGCGTCACCCTGCACCTGGACGCCAGCAACCGCCGCGTCGACGTGCTGGGCGAAGGCGTGGACGTGGCGATCCGTGTGCGTCCGCCGCCGCTGGAGAACAGCGACCTGGTCATGCGCCCGTTCGCCGACCGCGGCCAATGCCTGGTGGCCAGTCCCGCCCTGCTCGCGCGCCATGGCGCGCCCGCCCTGCCCGCGGACCTGGCCGCCTGGCCCAGACTGGCGCTGGGCCTGTCGAACCAGCCCCACAGCTGGCTGCTGACCGGCCCGCAAGGCGTGCAGGCCACGGTGCCCCTGGCCCCGCGCATGGTCACCACCGACATGCTGGCGCTGCGCAGCGCGGCGGTGGCCGGCGTGGGCGTGGTGCAGCTGCCCTCGATGATGGTGCGCGGCCAGCTGGCCGACGGCACCCTGGTGCGCCTGTTGCCCGAATGGGCGCCGTGCCGCGAATTGATCCACGCGGTATTTCCGTCGCGGCGCGGCCTGCTGTCGTCGGTGCGCACGCTGGTCGATTTCCTGGCCGAGCGCTTCGCGGCCCTGCAGGAAGGCTGAACCCGCCATGCAGCAGCTCGGCGCAACGCGGCGCTACGCCGCCTCGGACCTGGTGGGTTTCCTGGCCTGCGAACACCTCACCCAACTGGACCTGCGCGCGCTCGACGCGGGCCAGGCGCCGGCGGCGGCCGACGACGAACAGATGGCGCTGGTGCAGGCCAAGGGCCAGGCGCACGAGCAGGCCTGGCTGGAGCGCCTGCGCGCCCGCCACCCCGACCTGGCCGACGTCACGCGCGCCGGTCCGGACCTGGCGGCGCGGCTGGCCGCCACGCGCGCGGCGATGGCCGCGGGCGCCCCGGTCATCTACCAGGCCGCGCTCTGTCACGGCCCCTACGTGGGGCATGCAGATTTCCTGTTGCGCACCGAGTGCCCGTCGGCGCTGGGCGACTACGGCTACGAGGCGCTGGACACGAAGCTGGCGCGCAGCCCGCGCGCCAGCTTCGTGCTGCAGCTGTCGTTCTACGCCTGGTTGCTGGAGCACGCGCAAGGCGTCGCGCCGCGCAGCATGCATGTGGTGCTGGGCAGCGGCCGCGAGCTGGCGCTGCGCGTGGCCGACTACGCCCATTACCTGCGGCAGGTCCTGAGGCGCTTCGAGGCTGCGATCGCCGCCGAGCCGGCGCCGCCGACCTATCCCGAGCCCTGCGAGCATTGCCCGCAGTGCCGCTGGCGCGTGGCCTGCGAAGCGCGCCGCGTCGCCGACGACCATCTTTCGCTGGTGGCCGGCATGTCGCGCCAGCAGGCCCGGCGCCTGAACGCCCAGGGCGTGGCCACGCTGGCGCAGCTCGGCGCCCTGCCCGAGCACGCGCAGGTGGCCGGCATCGAAGCCGGCACGCTGCAGCGGCTGCGCGCGCAGGCCGCCCTGCAATGGCGCGCCCGCGTCGATGGCGCGCGCCACTACGAGCTGCTGGCGGCGCAGGACGAGGGACCGCGGGGCCTGGCGCGCCTGCCCCGCCCGGACCCCGGCGACATGTTCTTCGACATGGAGGGCGATCCGCTCGAGGACGGCGGCCTCGAGTACCTGTTCGGCCTGTATGTCATCGACGACGGCGCCGAACGCTTCGTGCCGTTCTGGGCCCACGACCGGCGCCAGGAGAAGCAGGCGTTCGAAGCCTTCATGGATTTCGTGGCCGAACGGCTGCGGCGCCATCCCGATGCGCACATCTATCACTATGCGCCCTACGAGGCCACGGCCTTGAAGAAGCTGATGTCGCTGCACGGCACCCGGGAAGCGGAGGTCGACCACCTGCTGCGCGCCGGCAAGCTGGTTGACCTGTACCGTGTCGTGCGCGAAGGGCTGCGCATCTCCGAGCCCAGCTATTCCATCAAGTACGTCGAGCGCTTCTACCTGCCGCGGCGCGCGGGCGAGGTCACCAATGCCGGCGCCAGCATCGTGTACTACGAGCGCTGGAAAGCCACCGACGAGCCGCGCCTGCTGCAGGACATCGCCGACTACAACCGCGACGACGTGATCTCCACCTGGCGCTTGCGCGACTGGCTGTGCGGCATCCGCCCCGCCGCCCTGCCGTGGCACAACGAGGCCGGCCAGCAGGACCTCGACGCCGCGCGGGCTGTCATCGGCGAGATGACCGAGGCCGAGCGCCGCCTGCTGCCCTACCGGGCCGCGCTGGCCGACGATCTGCCGGCCGACGAAGCCGCCTGGTCGCCGCGCGACGCGTTCCGGGCGCTGGCGTGGCACCTGCTGGACTTCCACCGGCGCGAACAGAAGCCCGCCTGGTGGGCCTGGTTCGCGCGCGCCGAAGCCACCGACGGCGAGCTGATCGAGGACGCCGAATGCCTGGGCGGGCTGGCGCGCGACGACGCGGCGCCGCCCGTACGGCAGGCGCAGTCGTTGCGCTATACCTACCGCTATCCCGCGCAGGAAACCAAGCTGCGCACCGGCGCGCGCTGCACCGACGTGCGCACCGGCGCCAGCCTGGCCAATCTGGTGGTCGACCCGCACGCGCGCCTGGCCAGCTTCACCTGCAGCGCGCGCAAACCCGCGCCGCCGCCGCGCATGGCGCTGGGGCCCGCGGCGCCGGTCAACAACAAGGAGCTGGTCAACGCGGTGTTCCGCTACGGCGACGCGGTGTGCCGGGCGCCGGACGGCATGTCCACGCCGATGCGCGCCGTGGACGCGCTGCTGCGCCGCGAGCCCCCGCGCATCCGCGGCCTGGCGCGCGGCGCGCCGCTGGTCGCGCCGCACGCCGAGCTGTTGCCCCAGGTGCTGGATGTCGTGGCGCGCATGGACGAAACCACCTTGTTCCTGCAAGGGCCGCCCGGCGCCGGCAAGACCTACACCGGTTCGCGGGTGCTGCTGCAGCTGCTGCGCGCCGGCCGGCGCGTGGCCGTATCGTCCAACAGCCACCACGCCATCAACAATCTGCTGCGCGGCCTGGAGCGGCTGGCCGAGCGGGAAGGCTTTGCCTTGCGCGGCGCCAAGAAATCCACCAGCGCCGGCGACGACAGCTGCCTGGGCGGCGCGCAGATCGAGGATGTGTTCGACAACAAGGACGTCGATCCGGCGCGCCATCAACTGGTGGCCGGCACCGCGTGGCTGTTCGCCCGCCCCGAGTTCGAGCAGGCGTTCGACTATCTGTTCGTCGACGAGGCGGGCCAGGTCAGCCTGGCCAACCTCGTCGCCATGGGCCAGTGCGCGCGCAACATCGTGCTGCTGGGCGACCAGATGCAGCTCGGCCAGCCCAGCCAGGGCACGCATCCGGGCCGTTCGGGCGAATCGGCGCTGGACTACCTGCTCGACGGCCAGGCCACCATCGCGGCGTCGCAGGGCGTTTTCCTGGACACCTCGTACCGCATGCATCCGGAGATCTGCGGTTTCATTTCCGAAGCCATCTACGACGGCAGGCTGCGCGCGGCGCCGGCCACCGCGGCCCACCGCCTGCTGCTCGACGAGGCGGCCGGCCGCGAACTGCCCGCGCACGGCATCCGCTACGTACCCGTGCCGCACGACGGCAATACGCAATCCAGCCGCGAGGAAGCCGCGCGCGTGGCCGAACTGTGCGCGCTCCTGCTGCGCCAGCGCCATGTGGACGAAGCCGGCGCGCCCGCGCCGCTGACGCTGGATGACATCCTGTTCGTCGCGCCGTACAACGTGCAGGTCAATACCCTGCGCGCCGCCCTGCCCGACGGCGCGCGCGTGGGCACGGTCGACAAGTTCCAGGGCCAGGAGGCCCAGGTCGTGATCGTCTCCATGGCGACCTCCAGCGGCGATTACCTGCCGCGCGACCTGGAGTTCCTGTTCAGCCGCAATCGCCTCAATGTGGCGATATCGCGCGCCCGCACGCTGGCCATCCTGGTCGCCAGCCCGGCGCTGACGGCGGTGCGCTGCCGCAGCGCCGAGCAGATGGCCCTGGTCAACACCTTGTGCTGGGTGGCCGAGACGGGCAGCGCGTCGCCTTACCAGGTGTAGCGCATCCCCAGCTGCGCCGAAGCGCCGCGCAGATACTGGCTGTCGATGCTGGTGGCATAGGCCAGCCTGCCGTAGAGGGCCAGGCTGCGGGCCAGCGTCACGCTGGCGCCGGCCGCCAGTTCGAGCGAGGTCGCGCCGCGCCGGGTATCGATGCTGTCTTCGCCCAGCACGACGGTGTTCTCGCCGCTGAAGGTGCGCCAGAAATTCAGCGCCGCGTAGGGGCGCCACACCTGCGCGGCGGCCGCGTACTCGCCCTGCAGCCGGGCGCCCAGGCGGACGGTCAGCGCGTTGTCGTCGCGGATGCGCACCTCGGACACGGCGTCCGAGAAACCGTCGACGCGCGTGTGCTGGTAGATGAGCTGCGCCTGCGGCTCCAGCGTCCAGCGCTCGGACAGCGCCAGCGGGTAGCCACTTTCCAGCGAAGCCGTGAACGCCTGGCCGCGCGTATCGGCGTCGCGCCCGGCCTTGGAGTCGGTGTCGATGTCCATCCAGGTGTTGGCCAGCACGGCATCCACGTACCACCCGCGCGGGCCGACATAGGTCCAGTAGCCGCCGACGCTGTAGCCGTCGATGGTCAGCCGGCCGGTAGCGGCGTCGCGCTCGCCGCCGGCCGAGCCGTGGGTGTCGCCGCGCGCCTGGCCATAGCCGCCGAACAGCCCGAAGCGGTGCTGTCCGCCGTCCGGGCGCACGCTGCTGTAGAGGTCCTGCCCCAGTTGCACGCCGGCCAGGCGGGCGTCGATGCCGGGTTGCGCATCGCCGTCGAGCGCCTGCTTGCTGTTGCCGCCATAGGCGCGCGCCCAGGCCGCGACGCGTTCGCCGTCGCGCGCCAGCAGCGCCTGGTTGCCCTGCCGTTCGTGGAAGGTGCCCAGCTGGGCCAGGCCCATGCGCCGCGCCAGCATGGGAATGCTGCTGTACAGCGCCACCTCGGGCCGGTACAGCGGCGTGTCCTCGATGCTCGGCCGCTCGCCGGTGCGCCGGCCGATGTCGTCGGCGATCGCCTCGGCTTCGGCAAGGCTGCCGGCCAGTTGGTCCTCGACCAGATAGGCCCGCGAGCGCAGGTACCAGCTGTCCGGCGCGGCGCCCGTGGCGCCGCCGCGGTACAGCCTGTACTCGTATGCGCCGGCGTTGAGGGGGGCGGCCAGCGAGAAGGCGCCGGCGTCCGAGCTTGCGCCATTGATGGCCTGGACCACCAGGATGCCGTCGGCCGCGGTCAGCGCGCCCTGCCCGCCCCGGTTGACCACCGTGACCGGGGTGCTGCCGCCGGCGTGCCCGCCATCGATGACCAGCCTGTCCGAGGCGGCCCCGTCGCCGGCCAGCACCGTGTTGACGCGCAGCGCGCCGCCCGCGCCGGTGTAATCGCCGCGCACCGTCAGCGCGCCGTAGCCGCTGCCGTCGTTCGGGCCGGGCCGGATTTCGCCGGCGTTGCGCAATGCGCCGGCCAGCGTGCCGGTGCCGGCCAGCACCGCGCCGGCGGCCAGGCGGTTGGCCGGGCTGGCGAGCGTGCCGGCAAGAAAGAATGTGCCGGTGCGCAGGTCCACGCTTTCGGTGAACGCGGCGTCCGAGGTCCAGCGCCAGTCGGCGCCGCGCATGGTCAGGGTGCGGAAGTTGGCGAACCGGTTGTCCACCGTGCCGCTGCCCTCCAGATACGCATGGCTGGCCGCCCCGCCGCCGTCGGCCAGGCCGGCGATGGCCGAGCCGGTGCGCAGGATCAGCGTGCCCGTGCCCTGGGGGCCCATGTAGACGGCCGTGTCGCGGCCGGCCCCGCCGTGCCCTTGCAGGTAGCCGGCGTTGATGAAGGTATCGTTGCCGTTCTGCCCGCGCAGCGCATACGAGTGATCGCTGAGGATGCGCCCGCCGGGCAGGTTCTCGACGCGGGCATGAAAGCCGTTGGCGTTGGTGGTGTTCACATGCACGCCGTCGGGGCCGAATATGCCGTTGCTGCTGGCGCCGCGCGCATGGATGGTGCCGCCGTTGACCAGTACGTTGGCCGCGGGGCTGCCGCCTTGCAGATACACGCCCTTGGCGTCGGTGCCGTTGACGGTGATGGCGCCGCTGTTCTGGACGCGGTTGCCCGGGCCGTTGATGGCGATGCCGTGCGCGCTGGCGCCCTGGGTGCGGATGCTGCCGCTGTTGTCGACCAGCGTCCCGGTACTGCCGACGTTGGGCACCGAGATGCCGCGCACGCCGCTGCCCGATGTCGTGATCGATCCGCGGTTGATCAACTGGTTGTTGTCGCCGAAACCCACCATGGCGCCGCGCGAGGCGCCGGCGCCGCCGGCCATCTGGATCGTGCCCTCGTTGACGATACGGCTGCGGTCATCGACCGACAGCGCCCGCGTCGCGTTGGTCGAGAACAGCGCGCCGGGCGCCACCGTGATGGTTACGTTCTGGCTGCCGGCCGCCGCCTCGACCGACTGGTTGACCACGGCGCCGTCGCATTGCACGCTCTGCCCGCTGGCTGGCGCCAGCGTGGGCGCACAGGCCGCGGCCGCGGGCGTCGCGCCCAAGGATTGCAGCAGGCCGGCGGCGGCCAGCATGGCCGGCAACGGGGCAAGTCGTGCTGGGGTACGGCGGCGGGCGCTACGCATCGGGGCTCCAGTTCGCAACATCTTGCATAGTTTGTGCGAGAGTAGCGGCTGGATACGCGAGAGATGTGTGCAATTTGTAAAAATTACGCCATTTTCTGTCGCTTTTGCAAGGGCGCGCGCCCGGCGCCCCGTTGCGTCGATGTCACAAGGCCGGCGTCGGCTCAATCATGCGTTTCGTGCACGGCCGCCTCGCCGCGCTTCCAGTAGCTGGCGGCGCGGATGCGGCTTTTGTCCAGCCCGTGCGTGTCGACCAGCGCCTGCCGCACCGCGCGCGCAACGGCCGCCTCGGCCGCGGCCCAGGCGTAGCCTTCGCCCGGCGGCAGGCGCAGCGCGCGCACGGCCTCGGGCAGACGGCTGCCGGCCGGCTCGCGCAGCAGCCATTGCACGCTGGCCTGCGCGCGGGTCGACAGCGCCAGCCGGGCCGCGGGGTCGGCGACCTCGATCAGGGCGATGACGGGCTTGCCGGGCGGCAATTCCTCGAGGCGGCGCGCGATCGCCGGCAAGGCGCTTTCGTCGCCCACCAGCAAATGCCAGTCGTATTCGAGCGGCACCACGAACGAGCCGCGCGGCCCGGGCCGCCCAGCTGGCGGCCGGCCCTTCGCCATGCAGCACGAACTCCAGGTCGAGCTCGCCGGCGCGCGCGTCGTGGCGGCGCGGCGTGTAATCGCGCATGGGCGGGCGGGGTTCGCCCTCGGCGAACACCAGGCCGTCCGGCCCCAGTTCGGGCAGGACCGGCCGCGCCGCGCCAGGCGGCGGGAAGAACACCTTGACGTGGTCGTCGAACGATGCCGAGACGAAGTCGCGCAGAGCGTCGCCGGCCAGGGTGATGCGCGCCAGATGCGGCGTGGGCCGCGTCACGCGCTTGACTTCGAGCAGGCGCATTTTCAGCGGATGGCGTACCCGCTGCACGTTCAGTTCGGTTGGGGGCATTACAGGTTTTCCAGGGAAATTTGTGTCAGGACGACAGGTCGTCCAGTTCGGCGGCCGCGCGCGCCAGGATGGCGGCCAATTGCCGCTGCCGCGCGGGCGTGGCGTCGGCGTGGCGCGCCAGCGCCTGTTTCAGCGCCATGCGCGCCTGCACGTACTCGGGCAGCCAGCCGGTGGCCAGGTCCTCGCCTTCGGAGCCGGTTTCGATGGGCTGCCCGGCCCAGGCGCGCCGCATCCACTCCATCTTGCGCCCGACATGGGCCAGTTGCGCCATCAGCAGCGTGACGCGCTCGCGGTTGGCCTGCAGATGCGCGCGGCCCGGTTCGGCCAGGTGGTAGTGCTTGCGCGCGCCGTCCTGGCTGACCGTGGCGTGGCCGGCCTCTTCCAGCCAGGTCAGGGTCGGATAGACCATGCCCGGGCTGGGCGTATAGAAGCCGCGGCTGCGCGCGCCCAGCGCCTTGATGAGCTCGTAGCCATGGCTGGGGCCTTCGTCGAGCAGCGCCAGGATCATCAACTGCAGGTCGTCGGCCGAAAACTTGCGGCCGCGCCGCCAGTCGGGGCCGTCGCCGCCGGCGCCGTGGCCGCCGCCGTGCCGTCCCCCGGCATGGCCGCCGCCGCGGCCGCCGTGCGCGGACATGGCAAAGACGTGAAATGGATGCATAGGGTCACCTATATCGTAAGATATATGTCTTACGATATATCGACCGCCGCGGAACTGTCAAGCAGCGTGTAGAAAGCGCCGCCCCGGCAAGCCGCACGCAGGCGCCGTCAGGAGAGCAGGAAGCGAACCGAGGCCGCCAGGCGCGTCGGGCGGCGGCAGGTCGATATCGGGATCGTCGGTATCCGGGTCGACCGGCAGGTCCCCGGGCGGCGAATCGGGCGGGATGGGATCGGGTTTGGGGGGTACGTGACAGCGCAGCGTGGCGGACATCGTCGTCTCCTTGGGGCGGGCGCGAACCATCGGGAACCAGCGTAGCGCAAGCGTCGTGCCCGCGCCATCGTGTGGCGGGCACGCGGTTTGCTGGGCTGCGGCATCTCGCCGTCCGGAGTGCTCATGCCGCCAGAACCGATCCGGCTCAGGATCCTGACCGTCAATGCACACAAAGGCTTCACCAGCTTCAACCGCCGTTTCATCCTGCACGAACTGCGCGAGGCCCTGCGCGAGGCACGGCCGGATCTCGTGTTCCTGCAGGAAGTGCTGGGCGAACACCAGCGGCACGCGGCGCGCCACGCGCGCTGGCCGGCGGTCTCGCAATACGAGTTCCTGGCCGACACCCTGTGGAGCGCCTATGCCTATGGCCGCAACGCCGTCTACCCCGATGGCCACCATGGCAACGCCGTATTGTCCAAGTATCCGATCGTCTCGCACCGCAACGAGGACCTGAGCGTGGGCGCGGCGCACGAGCCGCGCGGCATGCTGCACTGCGTGCTGGACGTGCGCGACGCGCCCGCGCCCCTGCATGCGCTGTGCGTGCACCTGGGCCTGCGCGAGGCGCATCGCCAGGAGCAGCTGCGGCGCCTGTGCCAGTACCTGCGCCAGCACGTGCCGGCGCAGGCCGCGGCCCTGCTGGCGGGGGACTTCAACGACTGGCGCCAGCGGGCCGACGCAACGCTGGCGCGCTGCGGGCTGGCCGACGTCCACCGGCTGGCGCTGGGGCACGCGGCGCGTACCTTTCCGGCCGCCTGCCCGCTGCTGCGGCTGGACCGCATCTACGTGCGCAACGTCGCCGGATCCGAGCCGCGCCGCCTGAGCCGGCGTCCATGGTCGCGGCTGTCCGACCATGTGCCGCTGGCCGCCGAGGTGACGTTGTGAGCACGCCCTGGCGCGACGGCAACCGCTTCGCCATTCTCGAGAATGGCGCCAGCTATTTCCCGCGGGTCTACACAGCCATCGGCAAGGCCCGCGAGGAAATCCTCATCGAGACCTTCATCCTGTTCGACGACGCGGTCGGGCGCGAACTGCGCGAGGCGCTGATGGCGGCGGCGCGGCGCGGCGTGCGCATCGACGTCACGGTCGACGGCTATGGCTCGGACAGCCTGCCGCCGGACTTCATCGCCGGCCTGGTCGAACTGGGCGTGGGGTTCCATGTATTCGATCCGCGCCCGCGCCTGCTGGGCATGCGCACCAATCTGTTTCGCCGCCTGCACCGCAAGATCGTCGCCATCGATGGCACGCTGGCCTACGTCGGCGGCCTGAATTTCTCGGCCGATCATCTCGACGACTACGGCCCCCAGTCCAAGCAGGACTACGCCATCGAAATCGCCGGCCCGCTGGCGGCCGACATCCGCGATTTCGCGCGCGCCGCGCTGGCCGCCGTGCCGCGGCGGCGCTGGCGCCGCGCGCGGCCGGCCGCGCCGCCGCAGGCCGCCGGCCCGGCGCGCGCGCGCCTGGTGGTGCGCGACAACGACCAGCACACCAACGATATCGAGCAAAGCTACCGCGTGGCGATTCGGGCCGCGCGCCGCGACATCGTGATCGCCAACGCGTATTTCTTTCCCGGCTACCGCTTGCTGCGCGACCTGCGCGCGGCGGCCGCGCGCGGGGTGCGCGTGCGCCTGATCCTGCAGGGCGAGCCCGACATGCCCATCGCGCAGCTGGGCGCGCGCCTGCTGTACGACGCCCTGGCCGAGGCCGGCGTGGAAATCCTCGAATACTGCGAGCGTCCGTTGCACGGCAAGGTCGCCAGCATCGACGACGAGTGGGCCACGGTCGGGTCGAGCAACCTCGATCCGTTCAGCCTGGCGCTGAACCTGGAGGCCAATGTCGAGGTGCGCGACAGCGCCTTCGCCAGCGGCCTGCGAGAGCGGCTGGAACGGTTGGCGATCGACCATTGCCGCCCGGCGCCGCAAAGCGATGGCGCAGGGCGCCAGCTGCGGCGGCTGTTCGCCGGCGCGCTGGTCTACCACTTCCTGCGGCGCTTTCCCGCCTGGGCCGGCAGCCTGCCCGCCCACAAGCCCCGCATCCAGACCCTGCGGCCCGATGGCCAGGGCCAACCGGACGAGGCGACATGAGGCACGCGCACCATCATGGACACCGCCGGCGCCGCCTGGGCGCCTGGCTGGCCGGCATCGTCGGCCTGGCCGTCGTCGGGGTATTGCTGTACCAGGCGCGCCGCATCGACTGGCACGCGGTGGCGCGCGCCGCCCACGATATCCCCGGCCCGGCCGTGGCGCTGGCCGCCGCGCTGGCGCTGGCCGGCTACCTGGCCTACGCCGGCTTCGACATCCTGGCGCGCCGCTATGCCGGCCACCGCCTGCCCGCCTGGCAGGTGGCGGCCATCGCCATGACCAGCTATGCGCTCAACCTGAACCTGGGCGTCCTGCTGGGTGGGGTCGCCGTGCGCCTGCGGCTGTACGGGCGCCACGGCTTGCGCACCGCCTGCGGACTGCGCGTGGTGGCGTTCGCCACCGCCACCAACTGGGTGGGCTACGCCTGGCTGGCCGGCGCCCTTCTACTGGCCGGCCAGATGCCCACGCCCGCCGGCTGGCACCTGGGCGCCGGCCTGCTGCGCACCGTGGGCGCGGCGCTGCTGGCCGGCGCGCTGGCCTACCTGTACCTGTGCCGGTACGCGCGGCGGCGCGCCTATACCTTGCGCGGCCACCGCTGGGTGCTGCCCGACCTGCCGACCGCGCTGCGGCAGATGGGCCTGGCCGGCGTGTCGTGGGCCATCATGGGCGGCATCATCTACGTCCTGCTGCAGGGCCGCGCGCCGTATCCGGAAGTCCTGGCCATCCTGTTGTTCAGCAGCATCGCCGCGCTGCTGGCCCACATTCCGGGCGGGCTGGGCGTGATCGAGGCCCTGTTCGCCGCCGCGTTGGCCACCCGCATGCCGGCCAGCGAAAGCCTGGGCGCGGTGCTGATGTACCGCTTGCTGTATGCGTGGATACCGCTGTGCGTGGCGCTGCCGGCCTACCTGGGCGCCGAATGGCGCCACCGGCGCGCGGCGGCCGGTTGAGCCCGGGCACGGCGCTTGCTGCTGCGGCGCTGTTCCCGCTTCCGGATCCGCCCATGAACCCTGCCGCCGCCGTACCGCGCCGTCCCGTCGATCTGGTGGTCGCCCATCCCGGCCGGCGCGACGCGCCGCGCCACGAGCGCGCCAGCCTGCGCGCGCTGGGCCTGGACATCGCCGAGCTGCTGGGCTGCGAGTACGCCGACGCGCTGCCTGCGGCGGCGCGCGACCCGCGCTTGCGCGTGTATTACGTACCCGCGCGCACCCTGCTGGACGGCCGCGCGCTGGCCTTGGGCATCCAGGGCCCGGACGACCTGTTCGGCGGCGTCGCGCCGCATGGCTTCGTCGCCACCAAGGCGATCACCCATGCGTTGCCGCATGACGGCTGCGCCGCCCCTGCGGCCTGGTCGCGCGAACTGGACGCGCGGCTGTCCGACTGCGTGCTGCCCGGCTGCACGGTCTTCGCGCTGGACGAGGCGCGCCAGGCCGGCGCGCGGATGCTGCGCACCAGTGCGCTGCGCGTCAAGCCGGTGCGCGCCACCGCCGGCCGCGGCCAGCGCAAGGTCGCCGACGCGGCGGCGCTGGACCAGGCGCTGGCCGAACAGGATGCTGGCGAGGTGCGCCGCTATGGCCTGGTGCTGGAGGAACACCTGGAAGACATCTCGACCTACAGCGTCGGCGTGGCGCAGGTGGGCGTCCATCTGGCCAGCTATATCGGCACGCAGTCGCTGACGCTGGACCACGCGGGCCTGGAAGTCTACGGCGGCTCGGACCTGTGGTTCGTGTCGGGTCCCCTGCCCGCCCTGCTGCAGCTGGAACTGGACGCGCCGCGGCGCGCCGCGCTGGAGCATGCCATGCGTTACGACGAACAGGCGTTCGCCTGCTATCCGCGCCTGTACGCGTCGCGCCGCAACTATGACGTGGCGCGCGGCCGCGATGCGCAGGGCCGCTGGCGCACCGGCGTGCTGGAACAATCGTGGCGGGCCGGCGGGGCCAGCCTGGCCGAGATCGCCGCGCTGCGCGCGTTCGCGCAGGATGGCGGCCTGCGGCGCGCGCACGCCGCCACCAGCGAACACTACGGTCCGGACCCGGCGCACCCGCCCGGCACGCGCATCGTATTCCACGCCCACGACGCCGAGGTCGGCTTCATTTCCAAGGCCGGCGGCATGACGCAAGACAACGGCACGGACGATGACGACACATAGCGAAACCATCACGATCCCCGTGTTCGACACGCAGGTGGCCGGCACCCTGCTCACGCCGCGCGCCAAGCTGCCCGGCGTGCTGTTCGTCCATGGCTGGGGCGGCAACCAGCGCTTCGACCTGAGCCGCGCGCGCGACATCGCCGGGCTGGGCTGCATCTGCCTGACCTTCGACCTGCGCGGCCATGCCGCCACCGAGGCGCAGCGGCGCCAGGTCACGCGCGAGGACAGCCTGCGCGACATCATGGCCGCCTATGACGCGCTGATCGCCCACCCAGCCGTCGATACGTCCGCCATCGCGGTGGTGGGCAGCAGCTATGGCGGCTATCTGGCCGCCATCCTGACCACGCTGCGCGCGGTGCGCTGGCTGGCGCTGCACGTGCCGGCGCTGTACCGCGATGACGAATGGGCCCAGCCCAAGCTGCAGCTCGACCGCGCCGCCATCTCCGCCTACCGGCACGCCACCGTGGCGCCGGAGGGCAACCGCGCCTTGAGCGCCTGCTCGTCGTTTCGCGGCGACGTGCTGATCGTGGAGGCCGAGCACGACGACTACATTCCGCACTCGACCATCATGAGCTACCGCGGCGCGTTCCTGCATTCCCACTCGCTGACCCATCGCATCGTCGACGGCGCCGATCACGCGCTGAGCGACAAGCGCTGCCAGCAGGCCTATTCGTCCATCCTGCTGAACTGGGCCACCGAAATGGTGGTGGGCGCGCGGGTGGGCGCGGGCCGGCCCGCCTGAGCGCGCGGGCACGCCGCTTGCCGCCCACTGGCCACGCAGACGCCATGAACCCATTGCAACGCCTGCCGCATTGTCACGCCCTGCGGCGCGCGGCGGGCAACCCGGAGCCCTAGACCATGAAACCCACCCCCACGTCCCAGGACCGCAAGCAGGATGACGACACCCAACGCGAAGCGCAGCGCAGCCACGGCAGCCAGCAGGCACGCACTAAGAAGGACGGCCATGTATCGCAGATAGGCAGCAACCAGGATCAGTCCAGCCAACGCAACCGGGGCCAGGGCGCGCGCCGCTCGTGAGCCCCGCGGCGCCCGCCGCGCTGCGCTATGTGGACGACAGCCGTCCCGGCCTGGCGCGCCGCCGGCTACCTGTGAACTGTCAATAGGTTGTATTCGTCCAGGTTGAGTCTGGAGATGGGTACAGCGCGCCCGATGCCTTGGTGGGGTCGATGCCAGTTGTAGTGGTGTAGCCAGGATTTCATGGCATCGGCTCGGTGTTGGGAGTTCTGGTAGGTGTGAGCGTAAGCCCACTCACGCAAGGCCGACTGGATGAAGCGTTCGGCCTTGCCATTGGTCTGTGGGCGGTAAGGTCGGGTAAAGCGGTGCTTGATGCCCAGCTCATGGCACAGCGCGGCGAAGGCGCGGCTGCGAAAGGCCGAGCCATTGTCGGTGAGCAAGCGCTGGATGGTCACGCCCAGGCGCTGGTAGTAGGCCACTGCGTCCTTGAGGAACTGGACGGCGCTGGGGAAGCGCTCGTCGGGGTGGATGTCGGTGAAGGCCAAGCGGGCGTGGTCATCGATGGCCACGAAGACGAAGTCCCAGCCGGCCCCCTCAACGGTATCGCGTCGGTTGCCCGTGACCCGGTGGCCAGGGCGCTGGATACGTCCCAGCTTCTTGATGTCGATGTGCAGCAGATCGCCGGGGGCCTGATGCTCGTAGCGCACCACCGGCTCGGCCGGCTCCAGGTCGGCCAGGTGCGACAGACCGGCGCGGGCCAGGACGCGGCTGACGGTGCTGGCTGACACGCCCAGCGCCTGGGCGATGCGCGCTTGGGTCAGCCGCTTGCGGCGCAGCTCCACGATAGCCAGCGCCTTGGCCGGCGCAATCGCTCGGGGCGAGACCGTCGGGCGCGAGGACGCATCGGCCAAGCCCGCCTGGCCCTGAGCCAGGAAGCGGCCCAGCCATTTGCGCACAGTCGGCGCGGTGACCCCATAGGCGCGGGCCGCTTCAGGCACACAAACTTGATGGGCGATCAATTGCTGGACCATTTCGAGTCGACGTAGGAAGGTCAATCGGGCATGCTTATGGGTGTTCATCCGGCCGGGCTCCTTGAGTGAACTGGGAGGTTGGCGATTTCCAGTTTCTCAAATCCGGTTCGGATGAACCATGCATACAACCTATTGAATCTTCACAACTAGCCGGCTGCGGCTGGAACACGCCACCCGGGCCCGGCCGGTATACCTGGCCGGTCTGACCCTGCTGGGCGGCGGGGCGTTCTTCCTGCTGGCCTGGCTGAGCCGGCGGCGTCCGCCAGGCGATTGAGGGCGCGGCGCTACGAGCCGCCCAGCCCGGCGGCCAGCCGGAACGCGACGGGGATCAGCAGCGAGGCCAGGATGACTTGCAGCCCCAGCGCCAGGCCGGCATAGGCGCCGGCGTCGGCGTTGACCTGGATGGCGCGCGCCGCGCCGATGCCGTGCGACACCGTGCCCAGCGCGAACCCCCGGTCGGCCCAGTCCTGCCGGCCGCGCACCGGGCCAAGAAGATCGAACAGGTATTTGCCGGTCAGCGCGCCCACCAGCCCGGTCAGCGCGGCGAACACGGCCGACAGCGCGGGGATGCCGCCCAGGGTTTCGGAAAGGCCCATGGCCACGGGCGCGGTGACCGACTTGGGGGCCAGCGACAGGATGATGTCGCGCGGCAGGCCGACGGCCCAGCCCAGCAGCACCGCGCTGGCGCAGGCCACCGCGCCGCCGAACAGGGCCGCCCACAGCAGCCGGGCCCAGCGGCGGCGCAGCTCGGCGCGCCGCATCCACAAGGGCCAGGCCAGCGCCACCACCGCCGGGCCGAGCAGGAAGTGGATGAACTGGGCGCCGCCGAAATAGGTGGGGTAGGGCACGCCGAAGGCCAGCAGGCCGGCGGCCAGCACCACCATGCTCCATAGCACCGGATTGGCCAGCGGCACCTGGCCCAGGCGCAGGTACATCGCGTGCGCCGAGAGATAGACCGTGAGGGTGGCGGTCAGGCCGAACAGCGGGGTGGACGAGAGGTAGATCTAGAGGTTGACGAAATCAGGCATCGTCGGCCTCCGGCGTTGCGCTCCTGCCCACGCGCAGCGCCCAGTACGTGGCCGCCATGCCGGCCAGCGTCGACAGCACGATCACGGCCGCCATGCGCAGGCCGTACTCGGCGAGCAGCGCGATATGGGTCATGACGCCCACGCCGACCGGCACGAACAGCAGCGACAGGTGCGACAGCAGGAACTGCGCCGCCAGCGCCACCGGCTCGCGCACCGGCGGCCAGCGCAGCGCCACCAGCAGCAGCAACATGCCGGTCACCGGGCCGGGAATGGGAAAGTGCAGCAGGCGCGAGCAGGCTTCGCCCAGCGCCTGCAGGGCCAGCAGCCAGGTGAATCCGGTCAGGGCCTGCATGCCGGTGTCTCCTGGGGATCGGGCCAGCGGCGCGCCAGGCAGTCGGCCAGCGGCGGGATGCGCGCCGCCCAGGCCTCGACCGCCTCGGCGTCGACGCGCGCCAGGCGCGGGATCTGCGCCAGCACCGGCACGCCGCCGAAATGCTCGATGGCATGGCGGTTGCCTGCGGAGGGTTCGCCCAGCATGATCACGCCCAGCACGGGCAGCCTGCGCTCGCGCAGGGCGTGCAGGCTGAGCAGGGTGTGGTTGATGGTGCCCAGCCCGCTGCGCGCGGCCAGCACCACGGGCATGCCCAGGCGGGCGATGAGGTCGATCATCATGTGGCGCTCGTCGATGGGCACGTACAGGCCGCCGGCGCCTTCGATCACCAAGGGGCCGTCGACCTGCGGCGGCGCGATGGCCGCCGCATCGAGCGTGACGCCCTCGAGCGGCGCGGCCGCCCAGGGCGACAGCGGCGCCTGCAGGACATGGGCCGGCGGGTGCAGGCGGGCCGGCTCCAGCCCGGCCAGCGCGGCCACGGTTTCGGTATCGCCCGGTTCTTCGGCCACGCCCGTCTGCAGCGGCTTCCAGTAATGGGCTCGCCAAGCGCGCGCGAGGATGGCCGAGGCCAGGGTCTTGCCGACGCCGGTATCGGTGCCGGTGACGAACACGCCCGGGGCCTGCTTGCGCCACAGGCCGTAGGCCAGGTCGTAGGTCACGTGGTTTCCTTGTCGATCGAATTGGGCCAGCACGCGCCGGAAGGCGGCGGGCGACAGCGGCGCGTGGCCGGCGGCCGGCGCGGTCGCGCCGATGGCCTTGAGGCTGCGCACGAAGTGCAGCGCATCGGGGTGGCGCTGGCGGTAAGCCTCCCGCGTTATCCCGCCGCGCAGGCCGGCCAGGGTGCGGCCGATGCGCTCGGCCGGCGGATAGGCGGGAGTGGCCGCATGCAGGCCGTGGGCCTGGTGGGCGGCGCGCCATTCGCTGAAAGTGTGTTCGGCCAGCGTCGCGATGGCGAGCAGGCCGCCGGGCGCCAGCAGCCCGGCCAGCCGCGCCAGGCCCGCGTCCAGGTCGCCGAACCATTGGACGGCCAGGCTGGAGCAGATCAGGTCGTAGCCGCCGGGCAGGCCGGCCGGGTGCTCGCCGTCGACCAGCTGGTGGCGCACCCGCCCGGCCGGCGGCGGCCCCGCCTGCTGCGCGGCCAGCATGGCCGGCGCGATATCGGTGATGGTCCAGTCGGCGCGCCCCAGCCGGCGCGCCAGCGCGCGCGTCAGCAGCCCGGTGCCGCAGCCGATTTCCAGGATGCGGGGTTCGGCGGGCAGGGGCAGGGCGGCGATACGCTCGGCCAGTTGCTCGGCGGCGTGGCGCTGTACCTCGGCATGGGTTTCGTAGCGGACCGCGGCGCGGTCGAAGCGCTGGCCTATCGTGGGTGTGGAACGCGTGTTCATGCGGGCAGTCCGGCGAGAAAGGCGCGTATCCGGCCGGCGCACCAGTCGGGGTCCGAGGCGGGCAGCAGGTGGCCGCCGCCGTCGCGCCAGTGCAGTCCGGCGCATGCGCCGAACTGCGCCCGGGTCAGGGCGGGCGGGACGATGGGGTCGGCGGTGCCGGCCAGGGCCAGCAGGGGCAGCCGGCTGGCGGCCAGCGCCTGGCGCTCGTCGGCCTCGCGCAGGCGGCGCAGGTCGTGCCGCAAGGGTTCGGGCCGGGGCGTGCCCGCGTGCGGCGCGCTGCCGGCGCGGCGCCGGAAGTCATCCACCACGGCGGCGGGGTCGAGCTCCAGGCGCGCCAGCATGCGCTCGAGCAGCCGGGGCGCCACCCCGGGCGGGTAATCGGCGCCGCCGGCAAAGCGCGCGAAGCCGTTGATGGCGATGTAGGCGATGCAGCCCGGCGCAGGAGACTGCAGGATTTTCAGAAAGCCGAGCGAATGGCCGATCGCTACCACGGGCGCGCCGTCCGCGGGCGGTTCGACGGCGGGGCCGAAATAGCCGGCGTCGGCGGCCTGCTGGGGCCAGTCGGCCAGCGCGGCGCGCAACGGCGCCCAGACGCCGGCGTCGTGGGCCCAGCCATGTTCGAAGCGCAGCAGCGGGCGGGGCGCGCTCATGCCGCCTGCCGCACGGCGCGCCAGCCGGCGGCCAGGGCCTCGATCAACTGGTCCAGCTCGGCCTCGCCGTGCGCGGCGCTCAGGGCGATGCGCAAGCGGCTGGTGCCGGCCGGCACCGTGGGCGGGCGGATCGCCACCGCCAGCAGGCCGCGCCGCTCCAGCTCGGCGGCCAGGGCCAGCGCATGGCCGGCGTCGCCGATGATGGCCGGCACGATCTGGGTCGAGGATGCGCCGCAATCGATGCCCTGCGCGGCCAGGCTGGCGCGCAGGCGTTCGCCGTGGCCCTGCAGGGTGGCGCGCGCCTGGTCCAGCCGGGGCACCAGGTCCAGCGCCGCGTCGATGGCGCCCAGCACGGCCGGCGGCAGCGCGGTGGTGTAGATGAAACCGGAGCAGGCATTGACCAGGTAGTCGCACAGCGCCCGCGAGCCGGCCACGTAGGCGCCGAAGCTGCCCAGGCCCTTGCTGAAGGTGCCCATGGCCAGGTCGACGCCGCCGGGCGCCAGGCCCGCCAGCCCCATGCCGCGCGGCCCCAGCACGCCGGTCGCGTGCGCTTCGTCCAGGTACAGGAAGGCATGGTGGCGGGCCGCCAGCGCGGCCAGCGCCGGCACGTCGGCGCGGTCGCCATCCATGCTGAAGACGCTCTCGGTCACGATGAAGCGCGCGCCCGGGGCGCCGGCCCGTTCGGCCAGCAGGTGTTCCAGGTGCGCCAGGTCGTTATGGCGGAAGCGGATCTGGCGCACGCCGGCGGCCTGGCAGCCATGGTGCAGGCTGGCGTGGTTGAGCCGGTCGGTGTAGACCTGCGGCTCGCCCTGCGCGGCCGCGGCCTTGAACAGGGCCGGCAGCACCGCGGCGTTGGCCTGCCAGCCGCTGGCCAGCAGCAAGGCGGCCTCGGTGCCTTTCAGGCGCGCCAGCTTGGCTTCGACCTGTTCGTGCAGGTCCAGGTTGCCGCATACCAGCCGCGAGGCCTGCGCGCCGGCGCCGTGCCGGGTGGCCCACAGGCTGGCGCGCTCGGCCAGCAGCGGGTGGCGCGCCAGCCCCAGGTAGTCGTTGCTGGAGAAATTGACCAGGGTGCGGCCATCGAGGGCCAGCCGGCCGGGGGGCGTCGCGGCGGCGTGGCGCAGGCGGCGGCGCACCTGGCGCTGCGCGGCCTGCTCCAGCGCGGCGGTGAACAGGGAATCCAGCTTGGACATAGACACGACCCGGCTTGTCGGACAGGGCCAGGCGCGCCTGGCCGTAGAATGCCGAGCATTGTAGTGGAGCGGCCGGCGCCGCTCCCGGTTTCCGGAAACGAGCATGTCTAACACCACGCCTGCCTGGATGGCCCAGGGCTATCCCCATATCTGGCTGCCCTATGCGCAGATGAAGACCGCCGCGCCGCCGCTGCCGGTGGTGCGCAGCCACGGCAGCCTGCTGGAGCTGGCCGACGGACGCACGCTGATCGACGGCGTGGCCGCGTGGTGGACGGCCTGCCATGGCTACAACCACCCTCATATCGCCCAGGCGGTGCGCGAGCAGCTGGACCGCATGCCGCATGTGATGTTCGGCGGCCTGGCGCACGAGCCGGCGCTGAACCTGGCCAGCCGCCTGAGCGCGCTGCTGGGGCCGGGGCTGGAACGCGTGTTCTACACCGATTCGGGTTCGGTGGCGGTGGAGGTGGCCATGAAAATGGCCGTGCAGTTCTGGCTCAACCAGGGCGAGCGCGGCCGCACGCGCTTCGTGGCGTTTCGCGGCGGCTACCATGGCGACACCTTCGGCACCATGGCGGTGTGCGACCCGGACGAGGGGATGCACGCCATGTTCCGCGGCCTGCTGCCCGAGCACGACGTGCTGGCGCTGCCGCGCGACGAGGCCGCGCTGGCGGCCCTGCAGGCGCACCTGGAGCGCCATGCCGGGCGGATCGCCGGCATGCTGGTCGAGCCCCTGGTGCAGGGCGCCGGCGGCATGCTGCTGCATGACCCGCAGGTGCTCGCGCGGTTGCGCGAACTGGCCGACCGATACGGCATCCTGTTGATTTTCGACGAGATCTTCACCGGTTTCGGACGCACGGGCACGATGTTCGCCTTCGAGCAGGCCGGGGTGCGGCCCGACATCGTCACCCTGTCCAAGGCGCTGACCGGCGGGACGCTGCCGCTGGCGGCCACGGTGGCCAGCGCGCGCGTCTTCGAGGGGTTCTGGTCCGACGACCCCGGCCATGCGCTGATGCACGGCCCGACCTTCATGGGCTGCGCGCTGGCCTGCGCGGCGGCCAACGCCTCGCTCGACCTGTTCGAGCGCGAACCGCGGCTGCGGCAGGTCGCGGCGCTGGAGCAGGCGCTGCGCGCCGGGCTGGAGCCCTGCCGCGACCTGCCCTGGGTGCGCGATGTGCGGGTGCTGGGCGCCATCGGCGTGATCGAGCTCGACGGCATCGGCGCGCGCGACGACCTCAGGCGCCGCCTGGTCGAAGCCGGGGTGTGGGTGCGGCCTTTCGGCAACATCGTGTACCTGACGCCGGCCTTCACCATTGCCGAGGACGAATTGCAGGCGCTGCTGGAGGCGGTGCGGCAGGTCGTGGCCGAACGCCGCCCCTAGCCAGGCGCGCCGGCTTGATCTGCATCAAGGGCGGCCAGGAGCAGGGCGGGCTACCATCCCTCCCATGCGACCAACCTCTATTCTCGCCGTGCCCGCGGACCTGCCGGGCGCCGACCGGCAGGCGCGCCGCCATGCGCTGGTGCGCCTGGGCGTGGCGTGGCTGGCGATGATGCAGGTCATGATGTTCGCCTGGCCGGGCTATGTGCGCAACGACGGCATCCCCGCCGACGCGCTGGCCACGCTGGACTGGGCCATCGTGCTGATGAACTGGGCCGCCTTGCTGATGACGGTGCCGGTGGTGCTGTATTGCGCCTGGCCGATCTGGCGCGGCGCCGCCGGCGGGCTGCGGCGCGGCCGCGCCGGCATGGACGCGCCGGTGGCGCTGGGCATCGTGGCGGCCTTCGTGCCCAGCGTGCATGCCACCTGGACGGGCCGTGGCGAGGTGTATTTCGATTCGGTCACCATGTTCGTGGCCTTCCTGCTGACCGCGCGCTACCTGGAGCTGTGCGCCCGCCAGGCCTGCGGCGCTAGCTGTGAACTGTCAATAGGTTGTATTCGTCCAGGTTGAGTCTGGAGATGGGTACAGCGCGCCCGATGCCTTGGTGGGGTCGATGCCAGTTGTAGTGGTGTAGCCAGGATTTCATGGCATCGGCTCGGTGTTGGGAGTTCTGGTAGGTGTGAGCGTAAGCCCACTCACGCAAGGCCGACTGGATGAAGCGTTCGGCCTTGCCATTGGTCTGTGGGCGGTAAGGTCGGGTAAAGCGGTGCTTGATGCCCAGCTCATGGCACAGCGCGGCGAAGGCGCGGCTGCGAAAGGCCGAGCCATTGTCGGTGAGCAAGCGCTGGATGGTCACGCCCAGGCGCTGGTAGTAGGCCACTGCGTCCTTGAGGAACTGGACGGCGCTGGGGAAGCGCTCGTCGGGGTGGATGTCGGTGAAGGCCACGCGGGCGTGGTCATCGATGGCCACGAAGACGAAGTCCCAGCCGGCCCCCTCAACGGTATCGCGTCGGTTGCCCGTGACCCGGTGGCCAGGGCGCTGGATACGTCCCAGCTTCTTGATGTCGATGTGCAGCAGATCGCCGGGGGCCTGATGCTCGTAGCGCACCACCGGCTCGGCCGGCTCCAGGTCGGCCAGGTGCGACAGACCGGCGCGGGCCAGGACGCGGCTGACGGTGCTGGCTGACACGCCCAGCGCCTGGGCGATGCGCGCTTGGGTCAGCCGCTTGCGGCGCAGCTCCACGATAGCCAGCGCCTTGGCCGGCGCAATCGCTCGGGGCGAGACCGTCGGGCGCGAGGACGCATCGGCCAAGCCCGCCTGGCCCTGAGCCAGGAAGCGGCCCAGCCATTTGCGCACAGTCGGCGCGGTGACCCCATAGGCGCGGGCCGCTTCAGGCACACAAACTTGATGGGCGATCAATTGCTGGACCATTTCGAGTCGACGTAGGAAGGTCAATCGGGCATGCTTATGGGTGTTCATCCGGCCGGGCTCCTTGAGTGAACTGGGGAGTTGGCGATTTCCAGTTTCTCAAATCCGGTTCGGATGAACCATGCATACAACCTATTGAATCTTCACAGCTAGCGCGCTGGCCACGCCGCTGGTGCGGCGCCTGCACCAGGCCGGCGGCGAACTGGGCGCGGCGGCCGACCGCCTGGCCACGCGCTTCGTGTTCGTCCAGGTGGCGCTGGCGCTGGCCGCCGGGGAGGCCTGGACGCAGATCGATGCCGCGCACGCGGTGCCGGTCATGGTGGCGCTGCTGGTCATGAGCTGTCCGTGCGCCATGTCGATGGCCGTGCCTTCGGCCATGGCATGCGCGCATTCGGCGCTGCTGGCGCGGCCCGAGGCCACCACGGCGCAAGGCGACGCCCTGCTGGCCGCGGCCGCGCGGGTGGCGCGCCAGAACCTGTACGGGTCGCTGGCCTGGCACCTGCTCATGACCCCGCTGGCGCTGGCCGGCTGGGTGGCGCCATGGCTGGCGGCCATCACCATGCTGCTGTCTTCGCTGGCGGTGGCCGGCAATGCATGGCGCCTGCGGCGCCATCGATGGGACGCCGCGCCCGCCGCCGCCGTGGCGCAACCCGCGCCATGAGCATTCTCTATCTGCTGTTGCCGCTGTCGCTGGCTTTCGTGCTGGCGATCGGTGTGGCGTTGTGGTGGGCCGTGTTCAGCGGCCAGTACGACGACACCGAGGACCAGGGCGCCGCGATATTGCGCGATAACGACAACTGAGCGCCGCGCGGGTCCCGGAAACAGACGGAACGAAGGCCGCTTGACGCAAATCAAGGCGTCCCGGCGCACGGGGCCGCATCATCCATCCTGGAGAAACACTGTCTTTTCTTTTGGGGGATGGCTGATGAACGATTGCAGCGCAATCGCAAGCAAGGCCGAGACGTTCAACTACAAGGTCGTGCGGCAATTCGCCATCATGACTGTGGTGTGGGGCATCGTCGGCATGGCCGTGGGCGTATTGATTGCCGCCCAGTTGATATGGCCGCAACTGAATTTCGAAACCGCCTGGCTGACCTACGGGCGCCTGCGGCCGCTGCACACCAACGCGGTGATCTTCGCCTTCGGCGGCAGCGCCCTGTTCGCCACCTCGTATTACGTGGTGCAGCGCACCTGTCAGGCGCGGCTGTTCTGCGACAAGCTGGCCGCCTTCACGTTCTGGGGCTGGCAGGTGGTGATCGTGGCGGCCGCCATCACCCTGCCCATGGGCTTTACCAGCAGCAAGGAATACGCCGAGCTGGAGTGGCCCATCGACATCCTGATCACGCTGGTGTGGGTGGCCTACGCGGTAGTGTTCTTCGGCACCATCGTCAAGCGCCGCTCCAAGCACATCTACGTGGCCAACTGGTTCTTCGGCTCGTACATCCTGACCATCGCCATCCTGCACATCTTCAACAACATCGAGATGCCGGTGACGCTGTGGAAGTCGTACTCCGCCTATGCCGGCGTGCAGGACGCCATGGTGCAGTGGTGGTACGGCCACAATGCCGTGGGCTTCTTCCTGACACCAGCTTCCTCGGCATGATGTATTACTTCGTGCCCAAGCAGGCCGGCCGTCCGATTTATTCGTACCGTCTGTCCATCGTGCACTTCTGGGCGCTGGCGTTCACCTACATGTGAGCCGGCCCCCATCACCTGCTGTATACCTCGCTGCCCGACTGGACCCAGTCGCTGGGCATGACGTTCTCGCTGATCCTGCTGGCGCCTTCGTGGGGCGGCATGATCAACGGCATCATGACGCTGCAGGGAGCCTGGCACAAGCTGCGCACCGATCCGATCCTGAAGTTCCTGGTGACCGCGCTGTCGTTCTACGGCATGTCCACCTTCGAGGGATCGATGATGTCGATCCGCACGGTCAACTCGCTGTCGCACTACACCGACTGGACCATCGGCCACGTGCACTCCGGCGCGCTGTGCTGGGTGGCGATGATCACCTTCGGCTCGCTGTACTACCTGATCCCGCGCCTGTACGGCCGCCAGCAGATGTATAGCGTGCGCGCCATGGAGCTGCATTTCTGGGTCGCCACCATCGGCGTGGTGCTGTACATCGCCGCGATGTGGATCGCCGGCGTGCAGCAGGGCCTGATGTGGCGCGACACCGCCGCCGACGGCACGCTGGTCTACAGCTTCGTCGAGGAACTCAAGACGCGCGTGCCGTACTACGTGATTCGCCTGGCCGGCGGCATCCTGTACCTGAGCGGCGTGTTCGTCATGGCCTGGAACGTCTGGATGACCGTGCGCGGCGCGCGCGCCGTCAACCCGGCGATTCCGCTGGAAAACGATAACCGCGCGACGGCGCCCGCGGGCGTGCCGGCGGCCGTCCCGGCAGTCTGAGGAGCATCTCGTGGCACAGAAACAACATGGCTTTTTCTCCCACCAGACGCTGGAGAAGAACATCGGCCTGATGATCATCGCCAGCATCCTGGTGGTGTCCGTCGCCGGGCTGGTGCAGATCATCCCGCTGTTCTTCCAGCACTCGACCACCCAGGCCATGCCCGGGGTGGAGCCCTACGAGCCGCTGCAGCTGATGGGGCGCGACGTGTACATCCGCGAAGGCTGCGTGGGCTGCCACTCGCAGCAGGTGCGCACCCTGCAGGCCGAGGTGCAGCGCTACGGCCCGTATTCGGTGGCGGGGGAGTCGGTGTTCGACCATCCCTTCCTGTGGGGCTCCAAGCGCACCGGCCCCGACCTGGCGCGCGTGGGCGAGCGCTATTCCGACGAATGGCACCGCATCCACCTGCGCGATCCGCGCGCCGTGGTGCCCGAGTCCAACATGCCCGCCTATCCGTGGCTGCAGCATGCCGACCTGACCGGCCAGAACGTGGCCCAGCGCATGCAGGCGCTGCGTAGGCTGGGCGTGCCGTACACCGACGAGGCCATCGCGGCGGCGCCGGCGGCCATCGCCGGCAAGACCGAAGAGGACGCCCTGGTGGCCTATCTGCAGGCGCTGGGCGTGGGCGCGCGGCGCGGCGCCGCCAGCGAGCCGCAACGCGCGGCGGGAGGCTGATCATGATGGGTTATCTGAGCGCGCTGATAACGGTTCTTTCGATGGGAACGTTTCTTGGCATCGTATGGTGGGCCTGGTCGAGCCACCGCCAGAGCGCCAATCGCGAATCGGCCTTGCTGCCGTTCGCCTTGCCCGACGAGGACGGGCCCGCACAACAGGATGGAGCAATGCAGCCATGAGCGATTTCGTCAACGGCTTCTGGAGCTATTTCATTGGCATCATTGCCATCGGCGGCATTGTCTGGTGCGTCTGGCTGCTGTATTCGCAGCGGCGCTGGCTGAGCACCCGGCCGGCGGGGTGGTCGAGGACACCGGCCACGTCTGGGACGGCGACCTGACCGAGCTGAACAATCCGGTGCCGCGCTGGTGGACCTGGATGTACCTGCTGACCTGCGTGTTCGCGCTGGGCTACCTGGTGCTGTTTCCGGGCGTGGGCTCGTACCAGGGCACCCTGGGCTACACCTCGGTCGGCGAGGTCAAGCAGAAGCAGGCCGAGCTGGCCGAGCGCGTCAAGCCGGTGTACGAACGCTTCGGCGGCATGACGCCGGAGCAGCTGGTCGCCGACGCGCCGGCGCGCGAGATCGGCCAGCGGCTGTTTCTCAACACCTGTGCGCAATGCCACGGCTCGGACGCCAAGGGCAGCACCAGCTTCCCCAACCTGACTGACGGCGACTGGCTGTACGGCGGTACGCCGGAGATCATCGCCGAAACCATTGCCAAGGGGCGCCATGGGGTGATGCCGCCCTGGAAGGGCGTGATCGATCCCAGGATGGCTGGCGATATCGCCCACTACGTACGCTCGCTGTCCGGCCTGGCGGTCGATCCGGTGCGGGTGTTTCGCGGCAAGCGCGAGTTCGCCAACTACTGCGTGGCCTGCCACGGGGTGGACGGCAAGGGCAACCAGGCGCTGGGCGCGCCCAACCTGACCGACGATGTGTGGCTGTACGGCAGTTCCGAGGCGTCCATCGTGCGCACCATCCTGGACGGCCGCGACAACCGCATGCCGGCCCACGAGGAAGTGCTGACGCCCGAGCAGATCAAGCTGCTGTCGGCCTGGGTGTGGGGCCTGTCGAACCAGGCGCCGGCCAAGGCGGCCGAGGCGGCGCGATGAACGCGCGCCGGTGCGCCGGCTGGCCGTCGGCCGGCGGCCGCGCCGGCGGCGCGTACGCGCGTCTGCGCCAACCGCAGTACGGAGTATCGCAATGACCCAAGGGACACCGGCCGCGCCTGGCGGCCCGTCCGATCCGCAGCCGCCGGCCTGGCGGCCCGCTCCCGGCCCGCGGCGCGCCGACGGAGAAACGCTGGAGCAGACGCTCGCCGATGTGCGCAGCAAGATCTACCCGCGCTCGGTCAGCGGCATATTCGCGCGCTGGCGCGTCGTGTTCGTGGTCCTGACCCAGTTGATCTTCTACGGTCTGCCGTGGCTGCAGTGGAACGGCCGGCAGGCCGTGCTGTTCGACCTGGGCGCGCGCAAGTTCTATCTGTTCGGGCTGGTGCTGTGGCCGCAGGACGTGGTGTACCTGGCCGTGCTGCTGGTGATCAGCGCGCTGGCGCTGTTCCTGTTCACGGCCATCGCCGGTCGGCTGTTCTGCGGCTATGCCTGCCCGCAGACGGTCTATACCGAAATCTTCATGTGGATCGAGCGCCGCGTCGAAGGCGACCGCATTGCGCGCATCCGCCTGGACGAAGCGCCGTGGAGCGCGCGCAAGCTGCGCATCAAGGCCACCAAGCACGTGCTGTGGCTGGCGGTGGCATGGTGGACCGGCTCGACGTTCATCGGCTACTTCGCGCCCATCCGCGAGCTGGGCCATCAGCTGTTCGCGCTGCAACTGGGCGGCTGGCAATGGTTCTGGATGCTGTTCTACGGTTTCGCCACCTGGGGCAACGCCGGCTTCATGCGCGAATCGGTCTGCAAGTACATGTGCCCGTACGCGCGCTTCCAGAGCGTGATGGTCGATCACGACACGTTCGTGGTGACCTACGACAAGCGGCGCGGCGAGCCGCGCGGCGGCCGCTCGCGCAAGATCGACCACAAGGCGGCGGGCCTGGGCGACTGCGTCGATTGCAGCCTGTGCGTGCAGGTCTGTCCGACCGGCATCGACATCCGCGACGGCCTGCAGTACATGTGCATCGGTTGCGGCGCCTGTATCGACGTGTGCGGCCAGGTCATGGACAAGATGCGCTATGCGCCGGGCCTGATCCGCTATACGTCCGAGCGGGCCGTGGACGAGGGCCTGGACGGCCGGCGCGCGCGCTCGCACCTGCTGCGCCCGCGCGTGCTGATCTACGGCGGGTTGATCCTGGCGCTGGCGATCGCCTTCGCGGTGTCGCTGGGCATGCGCAACCCCTTGCGCGTGAACGTGATCCGCGACCGTGGCGCGCTGGGCCGCGAGGTGGCCGGCGGATTGGTCGAGAACGTATACCGCCTGCAGATCATCAATACGTCCGACCAGCCCCTGCGCCTGCAGCTGACGGCCGAGGGCATCGACGGCCTGGCCGTGCTGGCCGGCCGCGACGGCTCGGACGTGGTGGAGGTCGAGGCCGCCGCCAACAAGCTGGTGCCGGTGGTGCTGCGCGCGCCGCGCGGCGATACCGCGCCCGGCGCCCATGCCATCGTCGTGCAGGCCCGTTCGCAGGACACCGGGCGTGTGCTGGAAGTGCGCGAACCCGCAAGTTTCTACCTACCCGAATAGGCCGGAGCCCCGGCAAGGAGACGCTTTCATGACCGATACGCCCGCTGCCCGCCCCTGGTATCGCGAACCGTGGCCCTGAATCCTGATGGCCGGGCCGCTGGTCGCCATCATCGGCTGCGTCATCACCATCTACCTGGCGATGACGCGCTACGGCGACCAGCCCATCGCCGAGGGCGCGGTCAAGCGCGGGCTGGTGGTCGAGCGCGTCGCCGCGCCGGCCGCCGACGCGCGTCGCTGAAGCGGAGCCGACCATGCGCTGGCGTTCGCTGATGTGGATACTCTGGCCGTCCTTCCTGGCCGCCGGCGTGGGCAGCGCGCTGATCTTCGCGCTGATCGACCCGCTGGACGTGGCCATCTTCGGCCAGGTGCCGACCAGCCGGACCGGGTTCTATACCGTGTCCTTCTTCGTGCTGTGGCTGGTGACGGCGCTCTCCAGCACCGTTACCGCCTACCTGATGCCGCCTGGCGGCCAGGACGAGACGCCGTTCTGAAGCGCCGTGTTTGTTGCGACGCAGCAAACACGACCCGCGCAAGCCGGTAAGATCGCCGCCTGCCATCACGTTGAACAGGGGGCGACGGGCGTATCGTGGATGCATTGCATGTCGTGGTAGTGGCCGGCGCGGTGGTGGCCGGCTTCGTGCAGGGCCTGTCGGGTTTCGGCTACGGGCTGACCGCCATGTCTGTCTGGGCGTGGAGCATCGATCCGCGCCTGGCGGCCGCCCTGGTGGTGTTCGGGTCGCTGACCGGGCAACTGATCGCCGCCTTCTCGGTGCGGCGCGGCTTCGACTGGCGGCGGCTGCTGCCGTTCCTGCTGGGCGGCCTGGTGGGCATTCCGATCGGCGTGCGCATCCTCCCCATGCTGGACGTCCATATGTTCAAGGCGCTGCTGGGCTGCTTCCTGGTGCTGTGGTGCCCGCTCATGCTGGCGGTGAAGTACCTGCCCCGCATCACGGCGGGCGGCCGGCTGGCCGACGCCGTCGTGGGCGGGCTGGGCGGCGTGATGGGCGGGATCGGCGGGTTCACCGGCACCTTGCCCACATTGTGGTGCACATTGCGCGGCTTTGCCCGCGACGAGCAGCGCTCCATCATCCAGAACTTCAATCTGGGCACGCTCTTGGTTACCATGGCGACATACGTCGGCACCGGCATCGTCACCGCCGACATGCTGCCGCTGTTCGGCCTGGTGGCGCTGGCGATGCTGATTCCCACCGTGCTGGGCACGCGCCTGTACCTGGGCATATCGGATCAGGCGTTTCGTCGCATCGTGCTGGGCCTGCTGACCTTGTCCGGCGTGGCCATGCTGGCCTCGTCGCTGCCCCGATTGCTATAGGCGCCCGCGTGGCGGGCGTCGCGGGAGGCCCCATGCTGATCCGTTCCGAAACCCCCGCCGACCAGCGCGCCATCTTCGACGTGACGCAGGCGGCGTTTCGCGGCCATCCGCACAGCGAGCAGACCGAGGCGTACATCGTCCAGGCGCTGCGCGCCGCCGGCGCGTTGACGCTGTCGCTGGTGGCCGAGCTCGACGCCCGGGTGGTCGGCCATGCCGCGTTCTCGCCGGTGCAGATTTCCGACGGCAGCCCGTCGTGGTTCGGCCTGGGACCGGTGTCGGTCGATCCGGCCCACCAGGGCCGCGGTATCGGCACCGCCCTGATCGAACACGGCCTGGCGCGGCTGCAGGCGCGCGGCGCGGCCGGTTGCGTCCTGGTGGGCGAGCCGGCTTACTATGGGCGTTTCGGCTTTCGGCCCGAACCCGGGCTGGTGCTGCCGGACATGCCGCCGACGCATTTCCTGGCGCTGACCTTCGGCGCGCCCGCGCGCGGCACCGTCACCTACCATCCGGGATTCGCGGCGCGCGACGCATAATCCGCCGGGGCCGACAACTGTAGTCGGCGCTGGCGTGCAGTGGCGCGCGGCCAGCCGGTAGAATCGGCCATCCCGTACCTTTCCTCCAGGGAGACGCAGTGCAAGCAGTCATCTCCGTGCAAGGCCTGTCCAAGACGTATGCGTCAGGGCATCCCGCGCTGAAGAACATCAACCTGGATATCTACCGCGGCGAAATATTCGCGCTGCTCGGCCCCAACGGCGCCGGCAAGACCACGCTGATCAGCATCATCTGCGGCATCGTCAATCCGGGCAGCGGGCGTGTGCTGGCCGACGGCCACGACATCGTGCGCGAGTTCCGCGCCGCGCGCGACGCCATCGGCCTGGTGCCGCAGGAACTCACCACCGACGCGTTCGAGACGGTCTGGAACACGGTCAGCTTCAGCCGCGGCCTGTTCGGCAAGCCGGCCGACCCGGCGCTCATCGAACGCATTCTGCGCGACCTCTCGCTGTGGGACAAGAAGGACAGCCGCATCATGGCGCTGTCCGGCGGCATGAAGCGGCGCGCCATGATCGCCAAGGCGCTGTCGCACGAGCCGCGCATCCTGTTCCTGGACGAGCCGACCGCCGGCGTGGACGTCGAACTGCGCCACGGCATGTGGCAGATGGTGCGGCGGCTGCGCGAAAACGGCGTCACCATAATCCTGACCACGCACTACATCGAGGAAGCCCAGGAGATGGCCGATCGCATCGGCGTCATCCGCAAGGGTGAGATCATCCTGGTCGAGGACAAGCACGCGCTGATGAGCAAGCTGGGCAAGAAGCAGCTCGTCATCATGCTGGATGCGCCGCTGGCCGCGCTGCCGGCGCTGGCCGGCGACTACCAGCTCGAACTGGCCGCCGAGGGCACGCAGCTGGTCTATACCTACGACAACCAGGTCAGCGGCGGGATCGCCGCGCTGCTGCGCGAGCTGGACGCGCGCGGCATAGGCTTTCACGACCTGCAATCGTCCGAGAGCTCCCTCGAGGATATCTTCGTCAGCCTGGTGAGTGCGCAAACATGAACTGGTATGCCATCAAGGCCATCTACAAATTCGAAATGGCGCGCGCCTGGCGCACGCTGATGCAGAGCGTGGCCTCGCCGGTCATCTCGACCTCGCTGTACTTCGTGGTGTTCGGCGCGGCCATCGGTTCGCACATGGTCGAAATCGACGGTGTGAGCTACGGGGCGTTCATCGTGCCGGGCATGATCATGCTGTCGCTGCTGACCCAAAGCGTCGCCAATGCCTCGTTCGGCATCTACATGCCGCGATTTTCCGGCACGATCTACGAGATCCATTCCGCGCCGATCTCGTACGTCGAGATCGTGCTGGGCTACGTCGGCGCGGCGGCCAGCAAGTCCATCCTGCTGGGGCTGATCATGCTGGCGACGGCGCGCCTGTTCGTGCCGTTCCATATCGACCATCCGGTCTGGATGCTGGCCTTCCTGGTGCTGACGGCGGTGACCTTCAGCCTGTTCGGCTTCATCATCGGCATCTGGGCCGATGGCTTCGAGAAACTGCAGATCATCCCGCTGATGATCATCACGCCGCTGACCTTCCTGGGCGGCACCTTCTATTCGATCAAGATGCTGCCGCCGTTCTGGCAGACGGTCACGCTGTTCAACCCGGTGGTGTACCTGGTCAGCGGCTTTCGCTGGGCGTTCTATGGGTCGGCCGACGTCAGCCTGGGCGTGAGCCTGGGCATGACGCTGGCCTTCCTGCTCGTGTGCCTGCTGACCGTGCGCTGGATCTTCCGCACCGGCTACCGCCTCAAGACCTGAACGGCGCGCGCCGGCTCAGCCGGCCGGCGACTGCTGGCGCACCCACTGCATGAACAGGACATAGCCCAGCCCGAACCCCACCGATCCCAGGAACAGGCCGACGATGCCAGCGGCCAGCACGCCGCCCAGGGCCCCGATCAGGATGACCGGGATGGGGATGTCGACCCCGCGCGCCAGCATCAGCGGCTTGAGCACGTTGTCGCACAGCGACACCAGCAGGCACCAGACGGCGAACACGATGGCGACCGTGGGGGTGTTGTTCAGGAAGACGTACACCACCATGGGCACCATCAGCAGGAACAGGGGCAGCTGCACGATGCAGATCAGCAGCGCCACGATGGCCCACAGCCCGGCGGCCGGCACGCCGGCCAGCAGGAAACCCAGGCCGGCCAGCACGGCCTGGATCAGGGCCACGCCGATCACGCCCTGGGCCACGGCCCGGATGGTGGCGGCCGTCAGCTGCGCCAGCGCGACGCCCTGTTCGGGCCCGGCGATGCGCACGCCGATCGCGTGCGCGGCGCGCTTGGCCGGGTCGGCATAGACCAGGATGACGCCCGCGATGGCGATCGAGGCCAGGAAGACGGCGATGCCCAGGCCGGCGCTGGCCATGCCCGCCAGCAGCCAGCGGCCGGCGGTGGCCAGGTGGGGTTGCAAGGGCTTGAGCACGTCCTGCAGGTTGGTCATCGCCTGCAGCCAGATTTCGTGCAGGCGTACGCCGATCAGCGGCAGTTCGATCACGAAGTCCGGCGGCGCCGGGATGCGCACGATCCGGCCGGTGGAGTGATGGAAGATGTTCACCAGCGAGTCGCCCAGCGACGCGGTCAGCATGGCGCCGGGCACCAGCAGCACCAGCATGGTGGCCAGCGTCAGCACGACGGCGGCCAGCCGCGGGCGCGCGCCCAGCAAGCGGGTCAGCCGCATGTGCAGCGGCGCCAGGGTGACCGCCAGGATGATGGACCACAGCAGCATGCCGATGAAGGGTTCGGCGACCCGGTAGCACCAGACGGTCAGCCCGCCGATCAGGGTAATGCGGATGGCCAGGTCGAGCAGGTTGCGCGCAATGAAGCGTTCGGCCAGGGGATTGGATTCGGTCTGCATCATGAGCCTCGCGGATTGAAGACGGACTTCCGGCGCGCGGCGTCAGGAAAGCGGGCAACGGCAAGCGGGCGCGCGAGGCTATTCTACTGTCGGCCGGCCGCTAGTTGTGAAGATTCAATAGGTTGTATGCATGGTTCATCCGAACCGGATTTGAGAAACTGGAAATCGCCGATCCCCCAGTTCACTCAAGGAGCCCGGCCGGATGAACACCCATAAGCATGCCCGATTGACCTTCCTACGTCGACTCGAAATGGTCCAGCAATTGATCGCCCATCAAGTTTGTGTGCCTGAAGCGGCCCGCGCCTATGGGGTCACCGCGCCGACTGTGCGCAAATGGCTGGGCCGCTTCCTGGCTCAGGGCCAGGCGGGCTTGGCCGATGCGTCCTCGCGCCCGACGGTCTCGCCCCGAGCGATTGCGCCGGCCAAGGCGCTGGCTATCGTGGAGCTGCGCCGCAAGCGGCTGACCCAAGCGCGCATCGCCCAGGCGCTGGGCGTGTCAGCCAGCACCGTCAGCCGCGTCCTGGCCCGCGCCGGTCTGTCGCACCTGGCCGACCTGGAGCCGGCCGAGCCGGTGGTGCGCTACGAGCATCAGGCCCCCGGCGATCTGCTGCACATCGACATCAAGAAGCTGGGACGTATCCAGCGCCCTGGCCACCGGGTCACGGGCAACCGACGCGATACCGTTGAGGGGGCCGGCTGGGACTTCGTCTTCGTGGCCATCGATGACCACGCCCGCGTGGCCTTCACCGACATCCACCCCGACGAGCGCTTCCCCAGCGCCGTCCAGTTCCTCAAGGACGCAGTGGCCTACTACCAGCGCCTGGGCGTGACCATCCAGCGCTTGCTCACCGACAATGGCTCGGCCTTTCGCAGCCGCGCCTTCGCCGCGCTGTGCCATGAGCTGGGCATCAAGCACCGCTTTACCCGACCTTACCGCCCACAGACCAATGGCAAGGCCGAACGCTTCATCCAGTCGGCCTTGCGTGAGTGGGCTTACGCTCACACCTACCAGAACTCCCAACACCGAGCCGATGCCATGAAATCCTGGCTACACCACTACAACTGGCATCGACCCCACCAAGGCATCGGGCGCGCTGTACCCATCTCCAGACTCAACCTGGACGAATACAACCTATTGACAGTTCGCAGCTAGCGCCGGCTTCGATGGGCGAGACGATATAGGCGAACGCCAGCACGGCCGCGCCGATGAACAACAGGAAGAAAGCCGTCCAGCCCAGCCAGGGAATGCGCTGGCCGCGCGGGGCGATCTGCGTCTTGGCAGCGGCCTTGGCGGCGCGGGCGGCCGGCTTCGCCCCCTTGGGCGGCGCCGCCTTGCGGGGCGCCGGCTGCTCGGCCGCGGCGGCGCGCCGGGCGCGCAGCCAGCGCCAGAAAGCCGGGCCGCCGGCCAGCATGGCCGCCGCCGTGGTGGCGCCCATCAAGGCCGCGGCCGACACGTGGCTGTTGCCCGCCAGCCAATGGGGCGCGCCGCCCACCAGGGCCGTGGCGCCGATGGCGCCATACAGGATCTCGCCCACCGCATGGCAGCCCCACAGGGCCAACGCCACCAGGAGGAAAATCGCCACGCCGCTGGCCAGCGCCTGCGAACGCTCCAGCGCGAAAGCGCGCACGGCCCACCCTACCAGCCGGGTAGCCAGCAGCGTCGCCGCCACCAGCAGCATCAGCGCCGCCAGCAGCATGCAGAAACCAAACCCGAAACGGGCCAGAACCAGGGCCATGAAGCACGCCATGCAGGAAAAGAGGCGTCAGACATTAGCATAAAGTGCGCACGGCCCGCCCCGGAGCCATCCGCGCGCCCGGTCCTGTCCCGATGCGCGGGGGGCCTGTCCCCGCAGGGGGACTGGCACCCGTCGACGGCACGCGCAGATTCCAGGTGCCTGTCCCGGCGGGGACAGGCACCCGGTCGCTGCCGCGATGGGAAAAGACCCCCACGCTGCGCCCGCTGTGCGGGCTTGCTGCCCCCCGAGGGGGCTTTTTTGCCTTGGGGCGGCCCGGCGGCAAAAAAAAAGGGGGCGTCCGAGGACGCCCCAAATCCACCCTGCAACTACACTTGCTGGCGCCGGCCCCATGCGGGGCGGGCGCCGCCCGATCACGCCGCCTTGACGGCCTGCCCGCCCTGCTCGAACTGCACTTCCTCGGTCGAGCCGGTCAGGGCCGTGGTCGAGGATTGGCCGCCTTCGATGGTCTGGGTCACGGCGTCGAAGTAGCCGGTGCCGACTTCGCGCTGGTGCTTGACCGCGGTAAAGCCCAGTTCGGCGGCGGCGAACTCCTTCTGCTGCAATTCCACGAAAGCGCTCATCTGGCGGCGCGCATAGCCGTGCGCCAATTCGAACATGCCGTAGTTCAGCGCGTGGAAGCCGGCCAGCGTGATGAACTGGAACTTGTAGCCCATCGCACCGAGTTCGCGCTGGAACTTGGCGATCGTGCCGTCGTCCAGGTTCTTCTTCCAGTTGAACGAGGGCGAGCAGTTGTACGCCAGCAGCTTGCCCGGGAACTGGCGATGGACGGCCTCGGCGAACTTGCGCGCATACTCCAGGTTGGGCGTGGAGGTTTCGCACCAGATCAGGTCGGCATACGGCGCGTAGGCCAGGCCGCGCGAAATCGCCTGGTCCAGGCCGGCGCGGGTGCGGAAGAAGCCTTCCACCGTGCGCTCGCCGGTGATGAACGGGCGATCGTTCTCATCCACGTCGCTGGTCACCAGGTCGGCCGCGTCGGCGTCGGTGCGGGCCAGCAGGATGGTGGGCGTGCCCATCACGTCGGCGACCAGGCGGGCCGAGACCAGCTTGGACACAGCCTCGCGGGTCGGCACCAGCACCTTGCCGCCCATGTGGCCGCACTTCTTCACCGAAGCCAGCTGGTCTTCGAAGTGCACGCCAGCCGCGCCCGCCTCGATCATGGCCTTCATCAGTTCGAAGGCGTTGAGCACGCCGCCGAAACCGGCCTCGGCATCGGCCACGATGGGCGCGTAGTAATCGATGTAATCCTGGTCGCCCGGGTTCTTGCCTTCCATCCACTGGATCTGGTCGCAACGCGCCAGGGCGTTGTTGATCCGGCGCACCACCTGCGGCACCGAGTTGGCGGGGTACAGCGACTGGTCCGGGTACATCTCGCCGGCCAGGTTGGCGTCGCCGGCCACCTGCCAGCCGGACAGGTAGATGGCCTTCAGGCCGGCCTTGACCTGCTGCATGGCCTGGTTGCCGGTCAACGCGCCCAGCGAATTGACGAAGGGCTCGCTATGCAACGAATCCCACAAGCGGGTCGCGCCGCGGCGCGCCAGCGAATGCTCGACGGCCACCGAGCCGCGCAGGCGGATCACATCCTCGGCGCTGTAGGCGCGCTTGATGCCCTGCCAGCGGGTGTTCTCGGCCCAGTCTTTCTGCAAGTTGCGGATTTCGGTTTCGCGATTGCTCATGGTGTGCTCCTGCTCAGGTTTGGAAAGGCGTTGATCCGGCGGTTTTCAAAGCGCGAATCGTTGGAGAGAGTCTATGCCTTTGCTGCAGGGCAATGCGGGCTTATATCTTATATAAGACAAAAATTTTATATATTGAAAATCAAGTAGTTATATTTTAAATTTCGGATTACGAAACGCAATTGTTGTCTGTGAAATGCCATCGCATTGCCGCGCAACACGCACTTTCATATGACGGAGTCGGCTTTTCACATTGCAAAAAAAGCGGGCCGTGGAAGCGCCTACAATGCGGGCATCATTGCTTACGCGGATCCGGTTTCCATGTCGCTGTCCAACGCCCCGCTGGGCCAACACGTCGCCTACCCCTCGCAGTACGACCCCGGCCTGCTGTTTCCCATCCCGCGCGCGACCAACCGCGCGAGCCTGCAACTGGGCGCCGCCCTGCCCTTTACCGGCGTCGACCTCTGGAATGCCTACGAGCTCTCGTGGCTGGACGCGCGGGGCAAGCCGCGCGTGGCCATGGCCACCTTCAGCTTTCCCGCCGACAGTCCCAACATCGTCGAATCCAAGTCGTTCAAGCTGTACCTGAATTCGTTCAACCAGACGCGGCTGCCGAATGCGCAGGCGCTGCGCGACCGCCTGGAGCGCGACCTGGCCGCCGCCGCCGGCGCGCCCGTGGGGCTGGAGTTCATCAGCCCGCAGCGCTTTGGCGAATTGAACATGGCCGAACTGGACGGCATCTATATAGACAAGCTGGACATCGAGATCGACACCTACGAGCCGGCGCCGCAATTGCTGCAATGCGCGCCCGGCGACGAGGTGGAGGAAACGCTGGCCACGCGCCTGCTGAAGTCGAACTGCCCGGTCACCGGCCAGCCCGACTGGGCCAGCCTGCAGGTGCGCTACCGCGGCCGGCCGATCGACCGCGCGGCGCTGCTGAAGTACGTGGTGTCGTTTCGCCAGCATGCGGAATTCCACGAGCATTGCGTGGAACGCATCTTCGGCGACATCATGCGCGCCTGCCAGCCGCGCCAGCTCACCGTCTACGCGCGCTACACGCGACGCGGCGGGCTGGACATCAATCCGTGGCGCAGCAACTTCGAAAGCGCGCCGCCGGCCGACGTCCGCACGGCGCGCCAATAGCCGCGTTCAGCGCGGTGCGGCGCGCCTGCATCGCGATCCATTGCGCCAGCAGGGCGGCGGCGGCGAACGCCACGCCGGCGCCGACCCACGGGCCATGCGCCATGCCGGCATCGAGCAGCAGGCCGAAACCCAGCGGCCCCAGGGCCGACCCGACGTCCATGCCGGAATACACCAGCCCGTACACCGAGCCGGTCGCGCCCTTGGGCGTGACCCGGCGGATCAGCATGTCGCGCGACGGCGCCGCCACGCCCGAACAGAACCCGGCCAGTCCGACCACCAGCGCCGCTCATCCGGCCGGCACCCAACCCATGGCCAGCACGACCAGCGTCAGCCCCGCCATGATCAGCGCGGCGGTCACCGTCAGCTCGGTGCGGGGGGTGGCCGACACCAGGAAGCCGCCGGCGGCCATGCCCAGCGCGGACGCCACCATATAGCCCGACAGCGCCGAGCTGGCCGCCACCTTGGACAGATCGTAGAGCTGGCCCAGCAGCGGGATGGTGTAGTTCTGCACCGACGACAGCGCGATCGAGGTGCAGGCGAAGAACAGGAAGGCGCCCCACAGCGCCGGCCGGGCCAGCAGGGCCGCCAGCGTCTGCCAGACGCTTTCCTGGGCGGCCGGCCGCGCGGCGCTCTTGCCGCCCGCCTCGGCCGGCGCGGCGCCGCCCAGCAGGTCGCGGCCGATCACCGTCATCAGCAGCACCACGGCCACCAGCGCGGCGGCCGAAAACGCCGCCACGCGCCAACTGGCCAGCAGCGTGATGGTGGTGATGAACACCGGCGTCAGGGCCCAGCCCAGGTTGCCGGTCAGCCCGTGCAGGCTGAACGCATGGCCCAGCCGCGGCGGGCTGACGCGATGGTTGATGATGGAATAGTCGGCCGGATGGAACACCGAATTGCCGATACCGCCGATGGCCGCCGCCAGCATCAGCATGGCATAGCCGCTGGCCGCGCCGATCAGCACCGCCGACAGGACGAAGCAGGCCAGTCCGAACCACAGCACGGGCCGCGCGCCGATGCGGTCGACGACAAAGCCCGAGGATGCCTGCCCGAGGCCGGAGACCACGTAGAACACCGACACCAGCAGGCCCAGCCGGGCGAAATCCAGTCCGAACTCCGTGCCCAGCGACACATACAGCGAGGGCAGCACCAGCTGGAAGAAATGGGAAGACGAGTGCGCCACGCCTATCAGCAGGATGATTTGCCAATCGCGCCGGCGCAGGGCGGGGCTATCCAGTACAGCGGTTTCCGAATTCATAGCCATCACGGCCCCACGGCGGGGGCAGGAGCGAAGTGCGCCGATGGCGGCGGCGCTTCGCGGTCTCCAGAAAGCGGCGGCCGCGAACCAGCCCGCCACACCATGGACGAATGGCGCGCAGCGCGCTTCGCCTCTTGTATTGCCCGGGCCTGCGCCCGGCCGCGTACGCTCACTGCGACTTTTCGCGGATGGCGGGCCAGGCCCGCTGCAGGTAATACAGCATCGACCAGACGGTCAGCACCGCCGCCACCACGATCAGCACGTCGCCGATCAGGCGGCTGCTCAGGCCGAACAGCGGCTGGTCATACAGCAGGCACGGTATCGCCACCATCTGCGCCGCCGTCTTGAACTTGCCCAGCCGATGCACCGCCACGCTCGCGCTGGCGCCGATCTTGGCCATCCATTCGCGCAACGCCGAAATGGTGATTTCCCGGCCGATGATGATCAGCGAAATGAAGGCATCGACGCGGCTCAGGTCCAGCAGCACGATCAGCGCCGCGCAGACCATCAGCTTGTCGGCCACCGGGTCCAGGAACGCGCCGAAGGCCGAGGTCTGGTTCCAGCGCCGCGCCAGCCATCCGTCGAACCAGTCGGTCAGGGCCGCGATAATGAACGCCCAGGCCGCGAAGGTGTCGCGCATGGGCACGGACATCCAGCTCTCGGGCAGGTAGAACAGGCCGACCACCAGCGGAATCATGGCGATCCGCAGCCAGGTCAGGAAAATGGGTACGTTTATCGGCATAGTGACCGTATGCTACCTCACCGGCGCGGCGGGCGGATGTCAGCCATGCAGCGCATCATAGATGCGCACGGCCAATTCCTGCGAAATACCCTCGACCGAAGCCAGGTCTTCGATGCTGGCCGAACTGACGCCCGACAGGCCGCCAAAGCGCGCCAGCAGCCGCTGGCGCCGGCGCGCCCCGATCCCTTCGATTTCTTCCAGGCGCGAGACATTGCGCGTCTTGGCGCGGCGCGCGCGCATGCCGGTGATGGCAAAGCGGTGCGCCTCGTCGCGCACCTGCGCAATCAGCATCAGGGCCGCCGATTCCTTGCCCAGCGCGACGGGCGGCCGCCCGTCGGCGAACACCAGGGTTTCCAGCCCCACCTTGCGGCCCTCCCCCTTGGCCACCCCCACCAGGGACTGGATGTCCAGCCCGAGTTCGACGAACACCTGGCGGGCCACCTCGACCTGGCCCTTGCCGCCGTCGATTAGCACCAGCCCCGGCATGGGCGCCTCGCCGTCGGTCACCTTGCCGAAGCGGCGCGTCAGCACCTGCCGCATCGCCGCATAATCGTCGCCCGGGGTAATGCCCACGATGTTGTAACGGCGATACAGCGACGGCTGCATGTCGTGATGCAGGAACACCACGCACGAGGCCTGCGTCGCTTCGCCGGCGGTGTGGCTGATATCGAAGCATTCGATGCGCAAAGCATCGAGCGACTCCTCGTCGGTATCGAGATCCAGCGCCTCGGCCAGCGCCAGGGTGCGCCCGGCGCGCGCGCCCGATTCGGTCAGTGCCCGCGCCAGCGCCATCTCGGCGTTTTTCTGCGCCTGCTCCAGCCATGAGCGGCGCACGCCCTGCGGACGGGTCAGCACCCGGGCCACGCGGGTGCCGCCCTGCTCGGCCAGCAGGCCGACCAGGCCGCTGTCGGGCAGCGCGTGCGAACAGACCAGCACGGGCGGCATGGCGCCGTCGGCGTAATGCTGCGCCACGAAGGCCTCCAGCACCTGGGCCGGCTGCTCGCCCTCGGCATGCGTGGGAAAGAACGGCTTGTCGCCCAGGTGGCGCCCGCCGCGCACCATGGCCAGGTTGACACAGATCTTGCCGCCGGCCGACGCCACGGCGATCACATCGGTGTCGTCGCCGCCGACGTTTTCCATGGTCTGCTGGTGCAGCACCTTGGACAGCGAGCCCATCTGGTCGCGCAGCACCGCCGCTTCCTCGAAGCGCAGCTCGGTCGAGGCCTGCAGCATGCGGGCTTCGATCTCGTCCATGACTTCGCGCGCCTCGCCGTTGAGAAAGCGCACGGCGCGCTGCACGTCGTGGGCGTAGTCCTCGGCCTCGATCACGCCCACGCACGGCGCCGAACAACGGCCGATCTGGTGCAGCAGACAGGGACGCGAGCGATTGGCGAAGACCGTGTCCTCGCAGGTGCGCAGGCGGAACACTTTCTGCAGGATCTGGATGGTCTCGCGCACGGCCCACGAATTGGGGTACGGGCCGAAGTACTGCCCCCGCTTGCTGGTGGCGCCGCGGTAATACGCGATGCGCGGCCACGCGTGGCCGGTGATCAGCAGATAGGGATACGACTTGTCGTCGCGGAACAGGATGTTGTAGCGCGGCCGCAGGCTCTTGATGAGGTTGTTCTCGAGCAGCAGCGCCTCGGCCTCCGAACGCGTGACGGTGACGTCCACGCTGGCCACCTTGGCCACCATCTGCGCAATGCGCGGGCTGGCCAGGTTCTTCTGGAAATACGACGATACGCGTTTCTTGAGATCGCGCGCCTTGCCGACATACATCACCTCCCCGGCGGCATCGAGATGCCGGTACACGCCGGGCAGGTGCGGCAGGTCAGCCAGAAACGATTTGAGATTGAAGTCGTCGGGCATGCTGATAGCGGCTGTCATTCTGCAAAGTGTCCCAGTCCGGCGCGGCGAACCGCGGCAACAGCCGGCGGATGCGCTCGACCGAGGCGGCCGGATGCTGGACCTGCAGGCGGTCCAGCAGCTCGTCGGCCAGGTCCGGGCGGCATACCAGCACCATGTCGCAGCCGGCGCCCAGGGCCGCCTCGGCGCGGGCCAGGATGTCGCCCGCCACCGACGCGCCCTCCATGGTCAGATCGTCGGAGAACACCACGCCATCGTAGCCCAGCCGTTCACGCAGGATCTCGCTGACCCAGCGGCGCGAAAAACCCGCGGGCTGGGCATCGACCTTCGGATAGATCACATGCGCCGGCATGACAGCCGGCATGACCAGGTCGCCCAGCCAGGCGTAAGGCGCCGCGTCATCCTTCAGGATGCGCGCGAGCGGCCGCGGATCGACCGGGATCTCGTGGTGCGAATCGGCGCCCACGAACCCATGGCCGGGGAAATGCTTGCCGCAGGCCGCCATGCCCGCCAGCGCCAGGCCCTGCGTCAGCGCGCGCGACAGCATGGTGACCACGCGTGCGTCATGGTGGAAGGCGCGATTGCCGATCACCTTGCTCACGCCGTAGTCGAGGTCCAATACCGGCGTGAAGCTGAGATCGACGCCGCAGGCGCGCAGCTCGGCGGCCAGCACGTAGCCGGCCTCGGTCGCCAGCCGCATCGCCGCCAGCGGATCGCGGTCCCACAGCTTGCCCAGTTCCTGCATGGGCGGCAACGCGGTAAAGCCATCGTCGCGAAAGCGCTGCACGCGGCCGCCCTCGTGGTCCACCGCGATCAGCAGCGGCTCCTTGCGCGCCTTGTGGATGGCCCGCGTCAGCGCGCACAATTGCCGGCGATCGGTGAAATTGCGCGCGAACAGGATCACCCCGCCCACCAGGGGGTTGCGCAGGCGGCGCTTCTCGTCCTTGGTCAGCGTCGTGCCGGCCACATCCACCATGACGGGACCGGGAGGCAGGACGGGCTTGGTTTTCTTCTTGCTGGACATGGCTCTAGCCTCGGTTGGGATGGCGGCCGCGCCGGCCTCACGGCCGGCCGTCGGGCGCCGGTTTGCGTTCGACGATGACGTAGGCCGCGGCCATATCGGACTCGTCGGTAATGGACACATGCGCCGCGCCGAAGCGCGCATCGAACCAATCGGCCAGCTCGGCGCCGATCACCAGCACCGGCCGCCCGCCCGGCGCATTCAGGGTCTGCACCCGTCGCCAGCTCATGGGCATGCGCATGCCCAGCCCGATGGCCTTGGAAAAGGCTTCCTTGGCGGCAAAGCGGGTGGCCAGGAAACGCACGCCGCGCGCCGGGTCGCGGCGGCGGCGCGCCTGGAACTTGGCCAGCTCCTTCGGCCCCAGGATCTTCTGCGCGAAACGGTCGCCATGGCGCGCCAGCGCGCGCTCGATGCGTTCGATGCGCAACAGGTCCATGCCGATGCCGGCGATGCAGCCGGGCGACGCGGGCGGCGTCGCGCCGGCCGCGGAAACGGAGCTCATGTGGTTCGGATTCCTGCAGTGGAGCGCGCGGCGCGGCCGCGACGCGATATCGTGATGATAATACGCCGGGCGCCCCGCCCTGCTTCAGGCGTGGCCGCGCACGGCCGCCAGGCGCGCCTGCACCATCAGCGCCTTCATGTCGCGCACCGCCTTGTCCCAGCCGTCGAAGATGGACTGGGCCACGATGGCATGGCCGATGTTCAGTTCGGCGATGCCGTCGAGCGCCGCCACCGCCTGCACGTTGCCGTAATGCAGCCCATGGCCGGCGTTGACGCGCAAGCCATGGCGCAGCCCCTCGGCCACGGCGGCGCGCACGCGCGCCAGCTCGGCCTGCACCGCGGCATCGTCGCGCGCCTCGGCGTAGGCGCCCGTGTGCAGCTCGATGACCGGCGCGCCGGCGCGCGCCGCCGCCTCGATCTGGCGCGCGTCCGGATCGATGAACAGCGACACCCGGATGCCGGCCTCGGCCAGCAATTGCACCGCGTCGGTGACGGCCGCCTGCGCGCCGGCCACATCCAGGCCGCCTTCGGTCGTCAACTCGGTACGCTTTTCCGGCACCAGGCACACATCGCTGGGCTTGACCGCGCAGGCGATCTCCAGCATCTCCGGCGTGACCGCGCACTCGAGGTTCATGCGGGTGCGCAGCAAGGGGCGGATGGCGTAGACGTCGGCGTCCTGGATGTGGCGGCGGTCTTCGCGCAGATGCAGCGTGATCAGGTCGGCGCCGGCGTCCTCGGCGCGCAGCGCCGCCTGCACCGGGTCGGGATAAGCCGTGTGGCGCTGTTGCCGCAGCGTGGCCACATGGTCGATGTTGACACCTAGTTCAATCATGGTTGCTTCGTCGTTGATTCCTGCCAGCCGCCGCCGAGCGCCTTGTAGAGTTCGACGCGGTTGATCAATGCCGCCAGCCCGGTCTGCACCAGCGCGAGCTGCGCGTTGAAGAAGTCGACCTGGGCCGTCTGCACCTGCAGATAGCTGTCGATGCCATTGTTGTAGCGCAGGTTGGACAGCTCCAGCGTGCGCCCGGCCGCCACCTGCAACGCGCGCTGCGCGTCGAGCTGCGCGCTGTAGGTCGCCTCGCCGGCCAGCGTATCCGACACCTCGCGGAACGCTTGCTGGATGCTCTGTTCGTACTGGGCCACCGCGATGTTGTCGCGCGCCTTGGCCAGGTTCAGGCCTTCGCGGATGCTGCCGCCGGCGAACAGGGGCGTGGTGATCGACGGCGAGAAGCTCCAATAGCCCTGCCCGCCCTTGAACAGGGTGTCCAGCGACGTGCTGGCCACGCCCAACAGGCCGGTCAGCGAAATGGTCGGGAAGAACGCCGCGCGCGCCGCGCCGATATTGGCATTGGCCGCCTTGAGCTGGTTCTCCGCCGCCAGGATGTCGGGCCGGCGCGTCAGCAGGTCGGACGGCAGCCCGGCCGGCACGCTGGCCAGCAACTGGTCGCGGCCGAATACGGCCGGCGCCGGCAGGTCCTCGGGCAGGCCCGGCAGCCCGACCAGCACCACCAGGGCGTTGGCGGCCTGCGCGCGCCCGCGCCAGCGCCGCCAGGTCCGCGGAGGCGCTGTCGAGCAGCGACTTGGATTGGTTCAGGTCGAGCTCGGAAGCCACGCCGCCGTCAAAGCGCGTCTTGACCAGGTTGTACGACTCCTGGCGCGAGGCCAGCGTCTTCTGGGTCAACTCCAGCTGCACCTCGGCGGCGCGCAGGTTGAAGTACGACTGCGCCACCGCTCCGACCAGCGTGATGTGCACGCTGCGCTGCGCCTGCTCGGTCGACAGGTACTGCTGGTAGGCCGCCTCGGACAGATTGCGCAGGCGGCCGAACAGGTCGATCTCGAACGTGGTCAGCCCCAGGCCGGCCTGGTACTGGCTGGAGATGGAGGTCGAATCCGGGCCGAGCGGACGCATGTCGGGCGGCAGATGCTGGCGCTGCCCCTGGATGCCCGCGCCAATGCTGGGCCATTGCGCGCCGCGCTGCACGCCGTACTGCGCACGCGCCTCTTCGACGCGCTGCACCGCCACGCGCAGATCGCGGTTGTTGACCAGGGCCAGTTCGATCAGCTTCTGCAGGCGCGCGTCGCGGAAGAACTCGCACCAGCCGATCTCGTCGGCCGGCGTGGCGCCCTGCGGCGCCACCGCCGCGGCCGGCTGCTCGCCCAGCGAGGTCGGGCTGGCGTAGGCGCCGTACTGCACCTTGGGCTGGTCCGGCCAGTTCGCCTGCACCGGCGCCTCCGGTCGCTTGTAGTCGGGCGCCAGCGAGCAGCCCGCGAGCGCGGCCGCCACCAGCACCGAGAGCGCACTGCGCTTGCACATCACGGCCATCATTCCTTGTTCTCCTGACCGCCGGTCTGCGGCGCCGGCGTCGCGGCGCCGTCCTGCGGCTGCTGTTGCTCGGCGGCGCGCTTGGCCGCCTGCTCTTCCTCGAAGGCGCGCAGTTCGGCGCCCAGCAGGCGCGGCCGGGTCTTGAACAGGCCCAGCACCACCACGAAGAAGGTCGGCACGAAAATCACCGCGAACGGGGTGGCCGCCAGCATCCCGCCCAGCACGCCGATACCGACGGCGCGCTGGCTGGCGGCGCCGGCGCCGGTGGCGATGGCCAGCGGCACCACGCCCAGGATGAACGCCAGCGACGTCATCAGGATGGGGCGGAAACGCAGGCGCGCCGCCTCCACCGCCGACTCGTACAGGCCCTGCCCGCGCGCGTACTGGTCCTTGGCGAACTCCACGATCAGGATGGCGTTCTTGGCCGCCAGCCCGATCACCGTCACCATGCCCACCTGGAAGTACACGTCGTTGGACATGCCCAGCACCGTCACCAGCGCGACGGCGCCCAGCATGCCCAGCGGCACGACCAGCATCACCGACAGCGGGATGGCCCAGCTCTCATACAGGGCGGCCAGCACCAGGAACACGACCAGCAGCGCCAGCCCCATCAGGATGGGCGCCTGGTTGCCGGCCAGCCGCTCCTGGTAGGACAGGCCGTTCCATTCGTAGCCGAAGCCCTGCGGCAAGCGGGCCACCAGGTCCTGCATTTCCTGCATGGCTTCGCCGGTGGTGTAGCCCGCCGCCGCGTCGCCGCCGATACGCACCGACTCGTAGCTGTTGTAGCGCACCACCTGGACCGGCCCTTGCACCCACTTGGCCGACACGAAGGTCGACAGCGGCACCATGCCGCCCTGGTTGTTACGGGCGTTCAGCTTGAGCAGGTCTTCGACCTGCATGCGGTACTGCTGGTCGGCCTGCACCCAGATGTTCTGCATCCGGCCCATGTTGGGGAACTTGTTCAGGAAGGCCGAGCCCACCGCGGTGGAGATCAGGGTGGCCGCCTCGTCGAAGTTGACCCCCAGCGCCGCCGCCTTGTCGCGGTCGATCGTCAGGCTCAGCTGCGAACCCGGTCCCAGCCCGGTAATGCGCACCTGCGACAGCACCGGGCTCTTGGCCGCCATGCCCATCAGCTCGGCGGTGGCCGCGCCCAGCGCCTCGGTGCCGGCGCCGCCGCGGTCCTGCAGGCGGAAGTCGAAGCCCGAAGCGTTGCCCAGCGACGAAATCGCCGGCGGCACCAGGGTGAACACCTGCGCGTCGTGAATGCCCATCAGCTGCTTGGAAAAAGCCGTGAAGGCAATCGCGCCGGCCGAGTCGGCGCGGCTCTTGCGCTCGGAGAAATCCTTGAGCGTGGTGAACGCGATGGCCGCGTTCAGGCCGTTGCCGTTGAAGCTGTAGCCCTGCACCGTGATGACGTTCTCCACCGCGGGGATGTTGCGGAAGTAATTCTCGACTTCCTCGATCACCTCGATGGTGCGGTTGGCGCTGGCGCCGGTGGGCAGTTCGATGTTGCTGACCACGTAGCCCTGGTCTTCCTCGGGCAGGAACGACGACGGCAGGCGCATGTACAGCCAGCCCAGCAGCACCACCAGCAGCGCGAACGCCAGCATCATGCGCCCGCCCTTGTGCAGGATGCGCGAGACCCAGTTCTGGTAGTTGTGCGTGGTGGCGTCGAACTTGCGGTTGAACCAGCCGAAGAAGCCTTTCTTTTCCTGGTGATGGCCCTTGGGGATGGGCTTGAGGATCGTCGCGCACAGCGCCGGCGTGAAGCTGAGCGCGAGGAATGCCGAGAAGAAGATCGACACCGCCATCGCGACCGAGAACTGGCGATAGATCACGCCGACCGAGCCGGTCATGAAGGCCAGCGGCAGGAACACCGTGACCAGCACCAGCGTGATGCCGACGATGGCGCCGCTGATCTGCGGCATGGCCTTCTTGGTGGCCTCCTTCGGCGACAGGCCCTCGCTGGCCATGATCCGCTCCACGTTCTCGACCACCACGATGGCGTCGTCGACCAGGATCCCGATGGCAAGCACCATGGCGAACATGGTCAGCACGTTGATCGAGAAGCCCAGCGCCAGCATCACCACGAACGCGCCCAGCATGGCCATCGGCACCACCAGGGCCGGGATCAGGGTATAGCGCACGTTCTGCAGGAACAGGAACATCACCAGGAACACCAGCACCATGGCTTCGACCAGGGTGTGGATCACCTGCTCGATCGACACCTTCACGTAGGGCGCGGTGTCGTACGGGATGTCGTAGCGGATGTTGGACGGGAAGTACTGCGACAGCGAGGCCATCTGCTGGCGCACGCCCTCGGCGGTGGCCAGCGCGTTGGCGTCGGGCGAGAGCACGATGGCGAACGCCGCCGTGGGCTTGCCGTTCAGGCGCGCGCCGAACTGGTAGTTGTCCGCGCCCACCTCGATGCGGGCCACGTCGCGCAGCAACACCTTCGAGCCATCGGTGTTAGCGCGCAGCACGATCTGGCCGAAGCCCTCGATCGTGCTCAACTGGCCATTGACGATCACGGTGGCCGTGGCGCGCTGGCTGTCCGGATTGGGCGGCGCGCCGATGCTGCCGGCCGAAATCAGCACGTTCTGCTGGCTGATGGCCTGGTTGACCTCGGCCATGCTGAGGTTGAAGCCCACCAGCTTGTCCGGGTCGACCCAGATGCGCATGGCGCGCGGCGCGGCGAACAGCTGGAACTGGCCCACGCCGGGCACGCGCGACACCGGGTTCTTGACGTTGCGGGTGATGTAGTCGGCCAGCGCCGTCTGGTCGAGCGTGCCGTCGGTGGACGACAGCGTCACGATCATCAGGAAGCCGGCGCTGGTCTGCTCGTACTGCAGGCCCTGCTGCATCACCGCCACGGGCAGCTGCGCCGTCACGTTGGACACGCGGTTCTGCACGTCCACCTGGGCCAGGTCGGGATCGGTGCCCGGAGCGAACGTCGCGGTGATCTGCGACTGGCCGTACGAGTCGCTGACCGATTCGTAGTACAGCAGGCCCTTGGCGCCGTTGAGCTGGTCCTCGATGATACTGGTGACCGACTCGGCCACTTCCTTGGCGGAAGCGCCCGGGTAGGTCGCGGTGATCGTGATGGCAGGCGGGGCCACGTCCGGATACTGCGACACGGGCATATTGGGAATGGCCAATATCCCTGTCAGCAGGATGAACAGTGCGACTACCCAGGCAAAAATCGGTCTATCAATAAAAAATTGCGGCATGTGGGCTGACTCTGAAAGCGATGCTCACGAAAAGGGAACGCGGCGCCGTCGGGCGCCGCGCGCCGCTTAGGACTGCTGGCCTGCGGCCGGCGCCTGCTTGGCGGGTTCCTGCTTGGCGGGTTCCTGCTTGGCGGGTTCCTGCTTGGCGGGTTCCTGCTTGGCGGGTTCCTGCTTGGCGGGTTCCTGCTTGGCGGGCTGCTGCTTGGCGGGCTGCTGGGCCGGCGCCTGCTGGCCAGGAGCGGGCTGCTGGCCGGCAGGCGCCGCGCCCCCCTTGTTCCAGGGCGAAGCCTGCACCGGCGCCCCCGGACGGATCTTCTGGAAGCCTTCGACCACCACCACGTCTCCCGCCGCCAGGCCGCTGTTAATGACCCACTGGTTGTGGATCACGCTGCCCGTGGTCACCGGCACCTGCTCGACCTTGTTGTCCTTGACCAGCATCAGGCTCTGCATGCCGTCGGCGGTGCGCTGCAGGGCCTGCTGCGGCACCAGCAGCGCCTTGTCGTCGACGCCCTGGTCCACCCGCACGCGCACGTACATGCCGGGCAGCAGGATGTTGTCGGGATTGGGCACCTCGGCCCGCAGGTTCACCTGCCCGGTGGTCGGATCCACCGTCACGCCGGTAAACAGCAGCTTGCCCGCTTCGGGGTAGATCGAGCCGTCTTCCAGCACCACCTGGACCTTGACCGCGTCCTTGCCCACCTGCTGCAGCTTGCCGGCGGCGAACGCGCGGCGCAGCGCCGCCAGGTCGGCGGTGGATTGCGTGAAGTCGACATAGATCGGGTCGAGCTGCTGCACCGTCGCCATCTGGGTGGCCGAGGTCGCCTCGACCAGCGCGCCCTCGGTCACCAGCGGCTTGCCGATGCGCCCCTTGATGGGCGAGGTCACGTCGGTATAGCCCAGGTTGATCTTGGCATTGGTCAGGTTGGCCTTGGCCGCCGCCACGCTGGCGTCGGCCTGCCGGTAGCGGGCCACGGCGTTGTCGTATTCCTGCTTGCTGACGGCATTGGCCTTGACCAGCGGCGCGTAGCGCTCGGCCAGCAGCTTGGCGCTGAACAGGTCGGCCTGCGCCTGCTTGAGCTGCGCGGTGGCCTGGTCGTAGGCGGCCTGGTAGGGCGCCGGGTCGATCTTGAACAGCAACTGGTCGGCCTGGACGTCGCCGCCCTGCTCGAAGGCGATCTTCTGGACGATGCCGGTTACCCGCGCCCGGATCTGTGCATCGCGCACTGCATCCACGCGGCCGGGCAGCTCGGACACCACCGCGGCGCGCTGCGGCTGCACCGTGATCACGCTGACCTGCGGCATGCCAGGATTGAACTGGGGCTTTTCGCCGCATGCTGCCAACAACACTGAAAGCGTCGCAACAAGACCGAAAGCCGAGACACGCTGAGGCGAAAAACGCATGGATTCCTCACGGAGGTAAAAGCGCGCTGCTCCCAACCGCCATTGCGACGGCCGCACGCGAGCATGAGGCACGCAGAGAACGCATTAATGTAGCCGATTTTTGTTTAAAACGTCGGGGTTTCCCCCCTTTGGCCGATGGACATGCCGGCGTCAAAGGCGCATGGGGCGGTCGTTTGCGGACAGCGGCGGCATCTGCGCCGGGCCGATGTCCATGCACCCGCCTGGCGGGGCGGACACGACGCCGGACGGATTTCAACCCGCGGCGGGCGTCGCCTGCGGCGGCGCGGTGTCGCTGCGCAAGCCGGCCAGGAACACATAGCCCATGCCGTGCACGGTGCGCAGCGGCAAGACCTCGCCGGTCTCGCCCACCTTGCGGCGCAGACGGCTGATGACCACGTTGATGGCGCCCGCGCCCAGCCCGGGCAGGCTCTGGACCAGCGCCGCGCGGGTGAGCTCGCGCCGGGGATGCGCAAGCAGGCCCAGCATACAGATGCGTTCGGCGGCCGACAGATGCACGATGGCGCCGGCCGGCGTGACGAGCACCCAGGCCTGGTAACGCAGCTCCCAGAGCTGCGCCCCGGCGGACGGCTTGGCGGCGGGAAAGGAAGCGGAACGACGGAGGGACATCGGAGAGGGAGGTGCGGAAGCGGCAGGCGCAAGAGGCTACGCCATCCCACCCGATTGCAATCGCCTCCCCCAAGAAAAGCGAACTCGTCCTAGATACAAGGTTCAAGCGTCCGCGCGGTGGATGTCGTGCGTCACGAAACTCTCGTCGGGCGACGGCTTGTCCAGCACGCCGGGCTGCGCCAGCGTGCGTTCGATGTCGGCCAGGCCGAAGCGCCAGTGCTCCCGCATCGACTCGGTATTGAACTCGTAGTCCTTGGAATGGCGTTCGAACTGGTTGGCCTCGTAGATGAGGTTGACCACGTTGACCAGTGGCGTGCAGGCCTCGCGCCGGACCTCGGCCAGCTCGGGGCTGCTGCGCACCCGCGCAGGCAGGCGGTCGAGCACGCGCTGCAGGCTGCGGCGCAGCTTGAGCTGGCGGCGGAACGTATCGGTGACGATGCGCGTGCGGCTGGAGTACTGGATATCCTTCTGGCGCTCCGCCACCTCTTCCAGGCTGGCGGGCAAGGGGCCGCGCGCCGGCCACAGGTCGACCTGGAAAGCCAGCGTGTCGCGCATCGGGTGGACCGCCAGCACCTTGGTCAGCGGGGTGTTGGACACCAGACCGCCGTCCCAGTAGAACTCGCCATCGATCTCGATGGCGGGAAAGCCAGGCGGCAGCGCGCCGGAAGCCATGACGTGCTCGGGCCTGATGACGGTCTCGCGGCTGTCGAAGTAGGCGAAATTGCCGGTGCGTACGTTGACCGCCCCCAGGCTGACCCGCACATCGCCGCGGTTGAGCAGGTCGAAATCGACATAGTCGCGCAGCGTCTGCAGCAGCGGCGTCGTGTCGTAGAAGCTGGTCGCGGCCGCCCCGCCCCCCTGCACCAGGTACGGCGGCGGAAAGCGCGGCTCGAAAAACCCCGGCTGGCCGCGCGTGAGCGCGTTGAAGGCAGCCAGCTGGCCGTTGCTCTGGTTGGAGCCGAAGCCGAACGGCGCGTTGGCGAACAGCGCCGCCCAGGCATCGCCCCAGGGCAGCCCGGCGAATCCGGTGGGCCGGCAGATGGCTTCCCAGAAGCCGCGCAGGCGCCCGACCCGTTCGTCCACGGGGGCGCCGGCGATGATGGCCGCATTGATGCCGCCGATGGAAATGCCGGCCAGCCAGTTCGGCCGTATGCCCGCGGCATGCAGACCCTCGTAGACGCCGGCCTGGTACGCGCCCAGGGCGCCGCCGCCCTGCAGCACCAGCGCCACCGTCTCGTAGTCGAGCATGCCGGCGCCGCGGCGCGCCTTGCGCTTGCTCATCGGCGCCCCGCTACGGCTTGGGAGGCGTCTGCGGCTGGCCGTTGCCGGCGCGGAACGGATACTTAGAGAAGATCTGCGCCACGCCCTGCTCGACGCTGGCGGCGGATTGCGCCTTGTCGAGATCGTTGACCTCGCCCGTCGCCACGCCCTCCCAGACCAGTTGCCGGCGGCGCGCGTCGATCAGGTCGATGTTCAGCGTGCCTTCGGTGTACTGGTAGACGTCGTCGCCCCAGCCGTAGCCGGGCCAGCCGCCGTAGAAGCCGGCCCGGTAGCCGTAGTATGGGCCCATGGGCGGCGGCGCCGGCGTCACCTGGGTTTTTTCCTGCAGCTTGCCGTTGAAGTTGACCAGCAGGTCGGGCTTGCTCTCGTCATAGGTATAGCCGCGCATCTCGAGCTGGCCGCGAGTGGCCTGCTTGAGGCGTTCGGTCAGCAGGCTGCTGTAGCCGGCCCGGTCGGTGCCCAGCGGCGACATGAACGCGAAGGTGCGGTACTGCGCGAAGTTGGCGCTGTGGTCATAATCGCTGCGTAGCGTGGGGCCCGACGCGCAGCCGGCCAGCAAGCCGGCGGCCACCGAGACGGTAAGCAATTTGACGATCTGCATGTCTCACCTGTGTAGCGACGTGTGAGCGCCCATCATGCCGCGATCGGAGGCAACTTGCAATAAACTCTCATTTGCATCCGCCATCCGCCGGCCGCGCCGGCCAGACCGCCATGTCCGCACCTTCCCTGCAACTCGACGGCACGCTTTGGCTGCGCTCGGGCGACCAGCCCTGGGGCGGCCAGCATCGCATCGACCTGCTGGCCCAGATCGAGGCCACCGGCTCGATCAGCGCCGCCGCGCGCGCCGCCGGGATGAGCTACAAGGGCGCCTGGGACGCCATCGACGCCATGAACAACCTGGCCGGCGAACCCCTGGTGCTGCGCTCGGCCGGCGGGCGCGGCGGCGGCGGCACGCGCCTGACCGACCGCGCGCGCCGCCTGATCGCCACGTTCCGGGCGCTGCAGGCCGAACACCAGCGTTTCGTCCAGCACCTGGCCGCCAGCGGGCTGGACGCCGCCGGCGACATCGACATCATGAGGCGATTCATGCTCAAGACCAGCGCCCGCAACCGCCTGCTGGGCACCGTGGAGGCGGTCCATGCCGGCGCCGTCAATGACGAAATCGTGTTGCGCATCGCCGGCGGCCAGCGCATCGCGGCCGTCATTACCCGCGCCAGCACCGAAGAACTGGGCCTGGCGCCCGGCACCCAGGCCATCGCCTTGATCAAGGCGCAGGCGGTGCTGCTGGGCCTGCCCGGCCCCGGCCTGCGCCTGTCCGCGCGCAACCAGCTGCCCGGCAAGGTGGCCGAGGTGCGGCCGGGCGCCGTCAACAGCGAGATCATCGTCGACCTCGACGGCGGCGGCACGCTGGCGGCCATCATCACCGAGGAAAGCGCGCGCGACCTGGCGCTGGCCGCCGGCATGCCGGTCTGCGCCCTGTTCGACGCCGCCAGCGTGATGCTGGGCGTACTGGACTGACGCGCCCGGGGCAGCCCCGGCGGGCTCAGCCCAGCAGCAGCGCGTCGTCGGACAGCTTCTCGCCGCGCACCCGCTCGAACATGGCCAGCAGGTCGGGCACGTCCATGCCCTTGCGCTCGTCGCCGGACACGTCCAGCACCACCTGGCCCTGGTGCAGCATGACGGTGCGCTCGCCCACGTCGAGCGCCCGGCGCATGCTGTGCGTGACCATCATGGTGGTGAGCTGGCTCTCGGCCACGATGCGGGCGGTCAGCTGCAGCACGAAATCGGCGGTGCGCGGGTCCAGCGCGGCCGTATGCTCGTCCAGCAGCAGGATGCGCGAAGGCTGCAGCGCGGCCATCAGCAGGCTGACCGCCTGGCGCTGCCCGCCCGACAGCAGGCCGATGCGGTCGGCCAGGCGGTTCTCCAGCCCCAGGCCCAGGGTCGCCAGCCGCTCGCGGAAACCCTCGCGCATCGACGCCTTGACGGCCCGGCTGAAGCCGCGCCTGGCGCCGCGCATCTGGGCCAGCGCCATGTTCTCTTCGATGGTCAGGTCTTCGCAGGTGCCCGCCATGGGGTCCTGGAAAACCCGCGCCACGCGTCCGGCGCGCTCCCAGACCGGCTGGCGGGTCACGTCGGCATCGTTGATGCGTATGGTGCCGGTGTCGACCGGCAGGTCGCCGGAGATGGCATTGAGAAACGTCGACTTGCCGGCTCCGTTGGAGCCGATGACGGTCACGAACTGGCCGTTCGGAATGTCCAGCGACAGCCCGCGCAGCGCGCGCGTCTCGATCGGCGTGCCGGCATTGAAGGTAATGTGCAGATCCTTGGCGCTCAGCATGTCAGGCCCCCTTCCTGCCGACCAGGCGGCGCTTGAGCATCGGAATCACCAGGGTGATCGTGACCAGCACGGCCGTCACCAGGTTCAGGTCCTGTGCCTTGAGTCCGATGAAATCGCTGTTCAGGGCCAGCGCGATGAAGAAGCGGTACACGATGGCGCCGAGGATGACCGCCAGGGTCGCCATCACCAGGCGGCGCGACGGCAGGATGCTCTCGCCCACAATGACCGCGGCCAGCCCGATGACGATGGTGCCGATGCCCATCGAGATGTCGGCGCCGCCCTGGGTCTGCGCGAACAGCGCGCCCGCCAGCGCCACCAGCGCGTTCGACAGCGCCATGCCGGCCAGGATCATGGCGCCGGTATTGACGCCCTGGGCGCGCGCCATGCGGCCGTTGGAGCCGGTCGAGCGCATGGCCAGGCCGGCCTGGGTGGCGAGGAACCAGTCCAGCGCCAGCTTGACGATGATGACCACCACCAGGAGGATCAGCGGCCGCGCCACGTAATCGCTCAGCCACTGCGGCTGCAGCAGGGTGAAGACGGTGGGTTCGGTGATCAGGGGCACGTTGGGCTTGCCCATGATGCGCAGGTTGACCGAGTACAGCGCGATCATCATCAGGATGCTGGCCAGCAGGTCCATGATGCGCAGCCGCACGTTGAGCCAGCCGGTGACCAGCCCGGCGGCGGCGCCGGCGAGGGTGGCGACGCTGGTGGAGGTGAAGGGGTCGTAGCCCGCGGCGATCAGGGTCGCGGCCACCGCGCCGCCCAGCGGGAAGCTGCCGTCGACCGTGAGGTCGGGAAAGCGCAACAGGCGGAAGGAAATCAGCACCCCCAGCGCGACCAGGCTGAAGATCAGGCCGATTTCCAACGCCCCGAGCAAAGAGAACAATGACATGTAGGAGAACCTGGCCAGCCCTGTCTTGTGGATGAGGCCGGCGCTGCCTTGAATTGTGTTCGGTGGAAATGCCGGCCGGGCGCCGCGCGGCGCCCGGCCGAATACGCGATTACTTGATGACTTGCGCCGCGGACTTGACCAGCGCGTCGGACAGCGTCACGCCCTGCTTGGCGGCGGCGCCCGGATTCACGTAGAGCTCCAGCTTGGAGCTGGTCTCGGAGGGCATGGCGCCGGGCTTTTCGCCCTTGAGGATGCGCACCACCATCTTGCCCGTCTGCACGCCCAGGTCGCGGTAGTTGATGCCCAGCGCGGCGATCGCGCCGCGCTTGACGCTGTCGGTGTCCGAAGCCACCAGCGGGATCTTGGCGTCGTTGCCCACCTTGACCAGCGACTCGTACGCCGAAACGACGTTGTTGTCGGTGTTGGTATAGATGACGTCGACCTTGCCGATCAGGCTGCGCGCGGCCGAGGCCACGTCCACCGTGCGCGGCGCGGCCGCCTCGACCAGCGTCATGCCGGCCTTGGGCAGCAGGTCCTGCATCTGCTTGACGACCACGACCGAGTTGGCTTCGCCCGGGTTGTAGACCATGCCCACGCGCTTGGCATTGGGCACCACCTTCTTGATCAGCTCGATCTGCTTGTCCAGCGCCAACAGGTCGGACACGCCCGTGACGTTGGTGTTGGAGGCCTCCATCGAGGGCACCAACTGCGCGGCCACCGGGTCGGTCACGGCCGAATACACCACCGGCACGTCCTTGGTGGCCGCCACCACGGCCTGGGCCGACGGCGTGGCGATCGCCACGATCACGTCAGGGCGGTCGCCGACGAACTTGCGCGCAATCTGCGCGGCCGTGCCGGTGTTGCCCTGGGCGCTCTGGTATTGCCACTTCAGATTCTTGCCCGATTCGTAACCCGCCTGCTTCAGGGCGTCCTGTACGCCGTCGCGCACGGAATCGAGCGCGGGGTGTTCGACGATGGTCGTGATCGCCACCGATTTCTGCTGCGCCATGACCGGTGCGGCGTGGATAGCCATCGCCAGCGCCAGCGCGCCTACCGTCAGAAAATGTTTTTTTCCGATCAGCATGTTGTCTGCTCCTTAGACCCTCGGGTAGTTATCGTCCATGGCGCCCCCGCGGCCTCCCGCAGGTCGTGCGGCCATGAAACCGTGTAGTCTAACGTGACGTACACGGCCGGCAGGTCGCCCTTGTGGCCGGTCTTGTCGTACGGCCCCTTGTGGGCCCCGGTCTTGTCCGGATCCCAGTGTCCGCCCGCGCCACCGCCGACCATGTCCTTGCCGTCGACCTTGGTCATCGCGCAGGAGGGTTTGTCATGCAGGTGAAAGCCGTGCACGCCGGGCGCCAGGCCGTGCAGGTCGGGGGTGAACAATACCCCGTAGTCGGTCTGTTCGTACTTGATCTGGCCGATCTTCTGGTCGTCGCCCTTGGGACTCAGGAGGGACATTTCGACGGACTGGGCGGCGGCCACGCCGGACATGGCCGCCAAGGCCAAGGCTATCAGGGACTTCATCACACGCTCCTTGAAAAGGGCCCGCCGGGGCTCGCGCACGGGCAAGCCCGCGCCATGCGATCCCGCGGCCAGGCCGCCTGCAATACGGAACCAGCGATGAAAGAAGAGCGGCGCCGGCCGGCGCCGCTCCCCTTTCGTCCCTCACTGTACACCCGCTCAGTCCAGCGTGACGCCCGAATCCTTGACCACCTTGGCCCAGCGCGTCACCTCGCTGTCGACGAACGCGCCGAACTGCGGGCCGGTCAGGTCGGGGATTGCCGAGCCGTTGCCCGCCCAGGTTTCCCTGATCTTGGGATCGTTCAGGGCCTTGGTCACGGCAGCGGTCATTTTGTCGACCGCCTCCTGCGGGGTGCCGGCCGGCGCCCACAGGGCGTACCAGGTCGATACCTCGTAGTTGGGCACGCCCGCCTCCTTGGCGGTGGGCACGTCGGGAAAGGACGGCGAGCGCTGCGGCGCCGCCACCGCCAGCGGCTTGATGGTGCCGGCCCGGATATGCCCCGCCGACGATCCCAGCCCGTCGAAGGCCAGGTCCACCTGGCCGCCGATCAAGGCCGAGAGCATCGGCCCGGCGCCCTGGTACGGCACGTCGACCAACTTGATGCCGGTCTGCATGGCGAACAGTTCGCCGGCCAGGTGGTGGGTGCTGCCCTTGCCGGCGGTGCCGAAGTTGATGTCGCCCGGCCGCTTGCGCGCGTATTCGATGAACTCCTGCAGCGACTTGACCGGCAACTTGGCGGTGTTGATGACCACGACCTGGGGCGGCTGCGCCAGCAGGGCCACCGGCACGAAATCCTTCTGGATGTCGTAGCTCAGGTTCTTGTACAGCGATGGCGCCAGGGCATGGTGGGCGCCCCCCATGAAGAAGGTGTAGCCGTCGGGCTTGGCCTTGGACGCCACGGCGGCGCCCACGGTGCCGCCGGCGCCCCCCTTGTTGTCGATGACCACGCTCTGGCCCAGCTGCATGCCCAGTTGCTGGGCCAGCGGGCGCGCGAAGGTGTCGGTGCCGCCTCCGGCCGGAAACGGCACGATGATGGTGACGGGGCGCTCCGGCCAGGCGGCCTGAGCCGGCGCCGCGGCGCCCAGCGCCGTCGCGGCGATGAGCGCGGCGCCCAGGATGGAGTATTTCATGGTGTCTCCTCGTTGGTACAGCGTAGCGGGGCCTGCCGGCCCGGTCTGTTATGCGCCGTGCTCGCCACGCTGGCGGCCGGCTTGTATGTACATCTGACGCGTCCAAATCCTGCGGTTGTCTGTCTGGTGGTCTGCACTCCTTCCTGGTCTGCTGCATGGGGACGCGCGCCCTGGCGGCGCGCGCCGTCGATATCGCGTCAGGACGCGGCGTAGGTATCGCGCAGAACGTTCTTCTGCACCTTGCCCATGGTGTTGCGCGGCAACTGGTCCACGACGTGGATCCGCTTGGGCACCTTGAAATTGGCGATGCGCGACTTCAGGTCGGCCTGCATGGCGGCGACATCGATCGCCGCGCCGGCGCGCGGCACCACCACCGCCACCACGGCCTCGCCGAAATCGGGGTGCGGCACGCCGATGACGGCCGACTCCAGCACGCCCTGCATCTCGTCGATGACCGTCTCGATCTCCTTGGGGTAGACGTTGTAGCCGCCCGAGATGATCAGGTCCTTGCTGCGCCCGACGATCGACAGGTAATCGGCCGGCACCGCGCGCCCGCCCGACTCGCCGCCCCAGCGGCCCACGTCGCCGGTCTTGAACCAGCCATCGGCGGTGAATTCCTCGCGCGTCTTCTCGGGCATGCGCCAGTAGCCGGAGAAGACGTTCGGCCCGCGCACCTGCACGTTGCCGATCTCGCCGGCCGCCACAGCCTGGCCCGCGTCATCCACCACCCGCACCTGCACGCCCGACAGCGCCTTGCCCACCGTGCCGCCCAGGCGTTCGCCGTCCGCGGGCCGGCAGGGATTGGAGGTCAGCATGACGGTTTCGCTCATGCCGTAGCGCTCCAGGATGGTCTGGCCGGTGCGGGCCTGGAAATCGGCGAACGTCTCGGTCAGCAGCGGCGCCGAGCCGGAAATGAACAGCCGCATGTTGGCGCAGGCCGCGCGGTCGAAGCGCGCATCGGCCAGCAGCCGCACGTAATAGGTAGGCACGCCCATCATGACCGTGCTCTGCGGCAGATAGCGCAGCGCCTGGTCCACGTCCAGCCTGGGCAGCCAGATCATGCGCGCGCCGGCCAGCAGCGCCCCGTGCGAAGCGACGAACAGGCCATGCACGTGGAAAATGGGCAGCATGTGCAACAGCACGTCGTCCTCGCGCCAGCCCCAGTATTGGTGCAGCACGCGGGCATTGGAGGCCAGGTTGCCGTGCGACAGCATGGCGCCCTTGCTGCGGCCGGTGGTGCCGGACGTGTACAGGATGGCGGCCAGGTCGTCGGCCTTGCGCGCCACCGTCCTGAAGCGCTGCGGCATCGCGGCGGCGGCCTGCAGCAGCGTGCCGGTACGGTCTTCGTCCAGGGTGTAGACGTGCGCGCTGCCCGCCTTGGCGGCGGCGCGGCGCACCCAGCCGGCATTGGCGCTGGTGCACACGACCACGGCCGGCTCGGCGTTGCCCAGGAAGTATTCGATCTCGGCTTCGCGGTAGGCCGTGTTCAGCGGCAGGTAGACCAGTCCCGCGCGCAGCGTGGCCAGGTACAGCAGCAGCGCCTCGGGCGACTTCTCGACCTGCACCGCCACCCGCGCGCCGGCCGGCAGCTTCAGCGAGGCCAGCAGATTGGCCAGGCAGGCGCTGGCGCGGTCGATGTCGTTCCAGGTATAGCGCAGCGTCGGGGTCTCCAGCGCCACGCGGTCGCGATCGGCGGGGAAGCCCCCCTCCAGCACAGCATATAGGTTGGCGTTGCTCACCTTGTCTAGTCTCCGGTAAATGTGGGGGCCGTGCCGGCCAGGAAGGCGCGCACGCCCTCCCGGTGGTCGCGGCTTTCGGCATAGGAAAAGAAATCCAGGTATTCGTCTTCGCCCAGCGGCGCGCCGGCGCACAGGCGGCGCGCCTGGCGCTTGTTCAGGCGCGCCGCCTGCGGGGCGCCGCCCAGGATGGCGGCCACGCTGCGCTGCACCGCCTGGTCCAGTTCGGCCGCGGGCACCGTGCGCGTGACCAGCCCCAGGCGCAGCGCTTCGGCGGCGTCGAAGACGCGCCCTTCGAGCAGGATGGCCAGCGTCACCGCGCGGCCGACCAGGTCGAGCAGGCCGCGCATTTCGTCCGGCGCCATCGGAAAGCCCAGCTTGCCGATCGGCACGCCGAAGCGGGCCGACTCGGCGGCGATGCGCAGATCGCACTGCGCGGCGATCTCCAGGCCGCCGCCCACGCACACGCCCTCGATACGGGCCAGCACGGGATGCGGGCAGGCGGCCACCGCGGCCAGCGCCGGCGCCAGGATCTCGCGGTGATAGCGCTGCACCCCGGCCAGGTCGGCGCGTTCGGCCGGAAACTCGCGGATGTCGGCGCCGGCGGCGAAATGCCCTTCGGCGCCGGCGACAACCACGCAGCGCAGCGTCGGCCCCGAGGGCCTCGAAGACCTCGCGCAGCTGCCGCCACATCGCGACCGTCATGGCATTCATGCGGCCCGGATGGCTCAGCGTGACATGGGCCACGCCGGCGTCGATGCGGCACAGGATCTGCCCGGGCGGGGAATTCGGCTTCATGGCGCGGCTCATCCCAGGCGCGCGATGCCGCGGCTGACTTGCGGCTTGCCTTCGTTCAGGCGGGCCAGGTTGCCGTCCAGCTCGCCCAGTTCGTAGAGGTAGTTCACCATCATGCCGCAGGACTGCGCCAGCCCCTTGGCCGAGGTGTCGGCGGCCCAGTTCAGGCGCTCGATGCGCGCGCCGTTGCCCAGATGGAAACGGGCCACCGGATCGAGCGGCTGGCCGGCCCGCATCGCCTGCAGGTAGCGCGCGGCCAGGCGCAGGCCCGCGCGCTGCACCACTTCCGACGGTTTGCCCGTGGCCGCGCGCGCCAGCCGCGCCACCCAGCGCGCGCCGTCCGGCGCGCCGCTGCGCGTGCGCGCCTTGTCGCGCACCGCCTGCTCGACCTCCTGCGCGTCCAGCCGCGACAGCCAGTCGACGAAACCGGGGATGGGCGACAGCGTGGCGAAGAATTTCAGCTTGGGCAGTTCCTGCAGCAGGCGGTCGATCACGCGCTTGAGCAGGAAGTTGCCGAAGCTGATCCCGCGCAGGCCGGGCTGCGTATTCGAGATGGAATAGAAGATCGCCCAGCGCGCCTTGTCCAGGTCCTGCGGCGGCGCGCTGGTGTCGAGCAGCGCCTGGACGTTGTCGGCCATCTGGGCCGAAAACGCCACCTCCACGAAGATCAGCGGCACATCCGGCATCTGCGGATGGAAATACGCATAGCAGCGCCGGTCGCCCGCCACCCGGTGGCGCAGGTCGTCCCACGAGCGGATTTCGTGCACGGCTTCGTAGAGGATCAGCTTCTCGAGCAGCGAGGCAGGCGAGTCCCAGGTCAGCGGGCGCAGCTCCAGCAGGCCCACGTCGAACCAGGCCGACAGCAGCGCCTCCAGCTCCTTGTCCAGGGCCTGCAGTCCGGCGACCTGCTTGCGCCAGCGCAGCATGTCGGCGCGCAGCGCCACCAGGAAACGCAGTCCGTCGGGCAAGGCATTGAACCGCTTGAACAGGCGCGTGCCCTGCGCGCCGTCGCCCTGCATGCCGGCGCCGACCTGCGCCAGCCCGCCCAGCATGGCGCGGCGCCGCTTGCCGTCGGCCTGCTCGTAGGCCAGGCGCCAGGCCTGCGCCAGCTTGTTGGCGCGCACATCGGTCAGGCGCGCCTCGAACAATTGCGCCAGGTCGGCCGGCGGCGGCAGCCTGTCTCGCTCGAACAGCCGGCCCAGCCGGGCGATCAGGCCGGCGCTTTCGCCGGCGGCCGATGCGTCGACCGCCTCCGGTTCGGCGTCAGGCGTGCGTGCGACGCGTGCGGATGCCTGGGGATCGAGTGCGGACATGGTTGAGCTCCTGTACGGCTTGAACGGCGGGTGAATCGATGGCGGCGGCCCCGCCGGCCGGCTCCTGCCCGGCCAGCGCCTGCAGGGCGGCCAACTGGCGCAGCAGGTGCTTGCGGGTCAGGGCCTCGGCGCCTTCCAGGTCGCGCGCCTTGAGCGCGGCGAAGATGGCCATGTGCTCGGCGCAGGATTCGCGGATGCGCCCCGGCAGCGCCAGGCTCTTGTGGCGAAACAGGCTGAGCACCTTGCGCAGGTTGTCGACCATGTCGGACAGCCAGCGGTTGTCGGCCAGGGTCTGCACCGCGACGTGGATGCGGTAGTTGGTCTCGTAATAGGCGTCGATGCGGCCGGCCTGCGCATGCGCCTGCAGGGCGCGGTGCAAGGGTTCGAGCGCGCGCAGGTCGTCTTCGCCGGCGCGCTGCGCCGCCTCGAAGGCGCAGCGTCCCTCCAGCATGGCCATGAGCGGAAAGATCTGCTCCAGGTCGCGCACCGTCAGCTCGTTGACGAAGCAGCCCCGGCCCGGCTCCAGGCGTACCAGGCCCTCGGTAGCCAGTACCTTGAGGGCCTCGCGCAGCGGCGTGCGGGAGATGCCCAGCTGCTCGGTCAGCCCCGCCTCGTCCACCCATGCGCCGGCGCCCAGCGCATGGGTGCGGATCATGGTGCGCAAGCGATCCGCCACTTCCAGGTACAACGCCTGCCGGACGATGGGTGTAGTCATGGGCTGCCCCTAGGCCGTAATTCATAATTATGAATAAGGCGATGGTAGCCTGCTTTGCGGCGGCCGTTAAGGACCGCGCGCCTAGGATATTCCCAGGGGAGGAAGCCGCCCGCTCAGAAGTGCAGCACGCCGTCGACCGCGTGGCGGGTCAATGCCCGCGCCCAGCGACGCGCCGGCAACCCGTACTGCGCCTCGACGGTTTCGGCGCGCGCCAGCAGTTCGGCCGGGGTGATGGCCAGCGGCGGGCCGGAAAACGCCAGCACGATCTGGTTGCCCGCGTCGATCTCGGGCAGCAGCACCAGGCGGTCGTCGAAAGCCTTGCTCAGGTTGTCGATGTTGCGCCCGTAGCTCTCGTGGCGGCCGAACAGGTTGACCGACAGCACGCCCACCTCGCCCAGCACACGGCGGCAATCGCGGTAGAACTTGACCGAATCGCGCACCGGGCCGCGCGCCTGCGCGTCGTAGAGATCGACCATGAGCACCGGGCAATCGCCGGCGCGCGCAGGGTCGGCCACCCAGGCGCCGGCATCGTCATGATGCACGTCCAGGCGCTGCGGCGTGGGCAGGCGGAAAAACATCTGGCAGACCGCGGTGACCTGGGGGTTCCATTCGACCACCGTCACCGGGCTGCGCGTGTGCTTGAGGCAGAACCGCGCCAGCGACCCCGCGCCCAGGCCGAGCAGGCCGATGGATTGTTCGCGCGGCGGCTCGAGAAAAAGCAGCCAGGCCATCATCTGGGCGGTGTACTCGAGCACCAGCCGGGCCGGGTCGCGGATCAGCATCGCGCCCTGCACCCACTCGGTGCCGAAATGCAGATAACGGATGCCGTCGGCTTCGGACAGCGAAGGTTGGTCGAGTTCTGAGGGGGTGTAGCGAATAGGCATCGCGGCATTGTAGCCACTGCGCCCCCCCCTCGCCGCAGGGCGAGGGCGGGCTCGCGGCGCCAGCGGCGCCACGAGCGCCGGACCTCAGACGCGCTCGAAAATGGCGGCGATGCCCTGCCCGCCGCCGATGCACATCGTCACCAGCGCGTAGCGGCCGCCCACGCGCTGCAACTCGTACAAGGCCTTGACCGTGATGATGGCCCCGGTCGCGCCGATGGGATGGCCCAGGCTGATGCCGCTGCCGTTCGGATTGACCTTGGCGGGATCCAGCTCCAGCTGGCGCGTCACCGCGCAGGCCTGCGCGGCGAACGCCTCGTTGGCCTCGATCACGTCGAGCTGGTCGACGGTCAGGCCAGCGCGCTTGAGCGCGGCCTGCGTGGCCGGCACCGGGCCGATGCCCATGATCTCGGGGTCCACGCCGGCATGCGCATAGGCCACCAGGCGCGCCATCGGCGCGATGCCGCGCTGCGCCGCCGCGGCCGCGCTCATCAGCACCACCGCCCCCGCGCCGTCGTTCAGGCCCGACGCGTTGCCCGCCGTGACCGTGCCGTTTTCCTTCTGGAACACCGGCCGCAGGGCCGCCATGCCTTCGATGGTGATGTCGCGGCGCACGTGCTCGTCGGTGTCGAACACTGTCTCGCCCTTGCGCGTCTTCAACGTCACCGGGACGATCTGGTCGCGAAAGCGGCCCGCGTCGATGGCGGCCGCGGCGCGGCGATGCGACTCGACCGCCAGCGCGTCCTGGTCGGCGCGGCTGATGGAATAGCGCGCCGCCACGTTCTCGGCCGTCACGCCCATGTGCATGCGGCCAAACGGATCGGACAGCGCGCCGGTCATCATGTCGACCATGGCGCTGTCGCCCATGCGCGCGCCCCAGCGCTGCGCCGGGGCGATATACGGCGCGCGGCTCATGCTTTCGGCGCCCGCGCCCACGGCGATCTCGGTATCGCCCAGCATGATGGTCTGGGCGGCCGACACGATCGCCTGCAGCCCCGACCCGCACAGGCGGTTGACGTTGAACGCCGGGGTTTCCTTGCCGATACCGGCGTTGATCGCGGCCACGCGGGACAGGTACATGTCGCGCGGCTCGGTGTTGATGACATGGCCGACGGCGACGTGGCCGACCTCGGGGCCGGCCACGCCGGCGCGCGCCAGCGCTTCCCGGATGACCGTGGCGCCCAGGTCGCAGGGCGCCACGTCTTTCAGGCCGCCGCCGAAATCGCCAATGGCGGTACGGGCAGCGGCTACGACTACGACTTCGTTCATGATGTCAATTCCTCCTGTTTTCATGCGGTATGGCCATGCAATCGATCATACCGCCGCTCGCCGCGGCATGCCTCAGCGGCCCGCCGCCCGGGCGCTGATGCCATTGGCCACGCCCATGTTGGCCTTGGAAACGTCGTGGATCATCACGCGCACATCCGTGCCGTCGATGCCTATGCTGTCGCACACGGCGCGGTTCAGCGCGCCGATCAGCGCCTCTTTCTGCTCGTCGGTGCGGCCGGCGATCATGTCCACCGTCACCAGCGCCATTTGCCGGCCCAGCTCGCCCGCCACGATGACATGGGCGGCAGGGACTTCCTCCAGCACCACGCGCACGCTGGCCAGCGGCGCGCCGATACTGTCGACCACAGCCTGGCAGGCGGCCGCGAGCAGCGCCGACTTCTGCGCCGGCTGGTGGCCTTGCATGATCTGTACATTCAAGAGAGGCATGACAGGGTTCCGAGAGCGATTGGGAAAACGGCCACCCACTGGTGACCGTCTTCCATCATATCGCCGTCGGGGCGTGCGGCGAAACCCGCGGGCGGCCGGCTCAGGCCGCGTCGCGCTCGTGCGCCTGCCCCGCGCCGTCCGAGGCCGCGTCCGCAGCATCGCCCTGCCCGTCGGCCGAGTCGGACTCGGCCAGCACCGGCGTGACCAGCTCGACCACCTTCTTGCGCGACAGCATGCCGATGAACTCGTCGCCCTCGCCCGTCACCGCCACCGGCTGGTCGCTGTGCACCAGCTGCGCCAGCACCTGGTCCAGGCCGGCGGTGGCCGGCACCGAGGCCAGGTCCTCGACGAAGCGCGACACATCGCGCGCGCCCTCGTCCACCGCCTGCTGCGCGGCGGCGGCCATCAGCACGCCCGCCAGGCGCTTGCCATCGAGCACCGGAGCGTACTCGTAGCTCAGCGCCTGCATGCGGTCCAGCGCATGCGCCGGCCGCGAGCGCATCGTCAAGGTCAGGCGCGGCGGGTTGACCGCGTGCGCCGCGTTGAGCACCTTGGTGCGGTTGACGTCCTGCAGGAACGACTGCACGTATTCGGTGGCGGGATTGAGCAGGATGTCTTCCGGCGTGCCTTCCTGCACCAGCTCGCCGTCCTTCAGGATCGCAATGCGGTTGCCCAGGCGCAGCGCCTCGTCCAGGTCGTGCGTGATGAACACGATGGTCTTGTTCAGCTTGGCCTGCAGCTGCAGCAGGTGGTCCTGCATCTCGCGGCGGATCAGCGGGTCCAGGGCCGAGAAGGCTTCGTCCATCAACAGGATCTCGGCGTCGGTGGCCAGCGCCCGCGCCAACCCCACGCGCTGCTGCATCCCGCCCGACAACTGGTGGGGATACTGGTTCTCGAAGCCGGACAGGCCTACCTGGTCGAGCCAATGGCGGGCCCGCTGTTCGCGCTCTGCGCGCGCCACGCCCTGCACCGCCAGCCCGTAGCCGGCGTTGTCCAGCACCGTGCGGTGGGGGAACAGGCCAAAGCGCTGGAAGACCATGCTCATCTTCTTCTGGCGGAACGTCTCCAGGTCGCGCTTGTTCAGGCTGACCACATCCACGCCATCGACCAGGATATGGCCGGCGCTGGGCTCGATCAGGCGGTTGAAGTGGCGGATGAGCGTCGACTTGCCCGACCCCGACAGCCCCATGATCACGTAGATGCTGCCTTCCTCGATGGACAGGCTGATGTCGCGCAGGCCCAGCGTGTGGCCGCTTTTGGCCAGCAGGTCTTCCTTGCTGATGCCGTCGCGGGCGGCCTGCAGCCACTTGCCGGGATGCGGGCCGAAGATCTTGTAGATATTCTTGACTTCGATTTTGCTCATCGCTGGCCTCCCGTGCGTACGCGTTGCCCGTACGATTGCGTGATGCGGTCAAACAGCACCGCCAGCACGACGATGCCCAGCCCGGCCAGCAGTCCGCGGCCGACCTCCAGGCGGTTGATGCCCAGCAGCACTTCATAGCCCAGGCCGCGCGCACCGATCATCGAGGCGATGACCACCATCGACAGCGCCATCATGGTGGTCTGGTTGATCCCGGCCATGATGTTGGGCAGGGCCAGCGGCAACTGCACGCCGAACAGCTGCTGGCGCGGATTGGCGCCGAAGGCGCGCGCCGCCTCCAGGACTTCGCGGTCGACCAAGCGGATACCCAGGTCGGTCAGGCGGATCAGCGGCGGCACGGCGTAGATCACGGTCGCGATGATGGCCGGGATCTTGCCCAGCCCGAACAGCATCACGACCGGGATCAGGTACACGAAGCTGGGCATGGTCTGCATCACGTCCAGCACCGGCAGCATGCCGGCGCGCAGCCAGTCCACCCGCGCCATCAGCACGCCCAGCGGGATGCCGATCACCACCGAAAGGCCGGCGGCCATGATCATGAGCGCCAGCGTCTGCATGCCGGCGTCCCACAGGCCCAGCACGCCGATGACGCACAGCAGCGCGCCCATGGCCAGGCTCAGGCCGATGCGGCGGCTGACCAGCCACGCGATGGCGATGGTGACCGCCACCACCGCCCACCACGGCGACTGGCGCAGCACCTGCTCCAGCCAGACCAGCACGCTCAGGAAAGGTTGCGACATCGCTTCCAGCGTGTCGGCGTAGTTGGTAACGAGATGATCGACGAATCCGTCGATGGCCCCGCGCACTGCGCGCGCGGGAATGACTTCAGGGAACATCAGGCGACTCCATTCTGGCGTATCGCGCGGCCCGGGAAAGGGCCGCTCCGGCGTACGGGGCCGGCGACACGGGATGCCCGGGGCCTATGGCCGCGCCGGGCGCGATCGGCGCCCCCGTCGGGCGCCATCGCGGGCCACGGCGGCGCAATGGCGCCATCGTGGCCCTGGACCGCTACAGGGCGGTCTGGACGCGCTCGGCCACGTCGGCCGGCACCCACTTCTTCCAGACGTCGGCCTGGTTCTTCAGGAACCACTGCGCCACGGCGCCGGACTCGTCGCCGGACTCTTCCATGTGGGCCAGGGTCTGGTCCATGACCGGCAGCGGCACCGCCACCTTGGACAGGAACTCGGTCAGCTTGGGCGCCTCTTCCGAGAACCGAGTATTCACAGCGGTGAACACCGGGTTCTCGGGATAGGCGCTAGGCTGCGGATCGCTGCATTTGGGCGCCGTCAGGCACTTGTGCTTTTCCGCATCGTACGGCGGCAGTTCCAGCTTGACCAGATCCATCGAGCCGACCAGCGGCGTGGGGTACCAGTAATAGAACACCACGTCCTGCTTGCGCTTGTAGGCGGACATCAGGGCCGCCTTCTGCGCCGCGCCGGTGCCGGGCGAGTACAGCGTGTAGCTGTCACCCAGCTTGAGCGCATGGAACAGGTTGGTGCTGGTCACTTCGCAGCCCCAGCCCGCCGGACAACCATAGAAGCGCCCCTTGCCGGGCTCCTCGGGGTCCTTGAAACGGTCCTTGAACTTGGGCAGGTCGGCCGCCGACTTCAGCTCGGGCAGGCGCTCGGCGGTGTAGCGCGGAACGAACCAGGCTTCGCCGCCCATGTAGAGCTCGCCCACCCGCTTGACCTTGCCGGTCTTCTGGGCGCGGTCCCAGGGGTCGGCAACGCTGTTGAGCCAGATTTCGGTATTGATGTCGAGGTCGCCGCGCTCCAGGGCGGCCAGCGCCGGCAGGGTCTCGGTGGGCAAGACCTCGGTCTTGCAGCCATAGCCCTTTTCCATGATGAAGCGCTCGATGTCGACGAGGACGAGGTTGGATTCCCAATTCATGCCGCCGAAATTGACGGGCCGCGAGACTTCGCACTGGGGCTTGTCGGCTGCCTGGGCCGCACCGCTGAACGCGCATAGTGCGGCCAGGGCGGCCAGGGTCTTTACTGGGGTGAAACGCATTGGCTTTTGCCTCCATAGGTCAGGGACACGGGACCGGGCAGACGCCGGACCATGCCGTGGAGCTAAGGGGGTTGTGCGGAAGACGGGCAGAACCGCCAATACAAACCGACACTAGCAGCAGGAGGCCGCGCCGCGGGCTGGGGCCATCCTGTAAGACAGCGGCCTGGTCACCGGCGAAGTTGCCGATACAAGGCTCGCAGAAAATTGAAAGAAACTAAACGAAGAAGGCCGCATCTTAGACGATTTTGAATCGTCGACCAACCCCAGGACCGAAGCAAACAGATACATTCACCCTGTTCTGGCGTCGGGGAAAGCCCCTAGGCGTGAGGCGCAAAACCAGCGTACGCGCCGTGCTGCGGCGCAACACGGCGCCGAATTATTTAGTTTCAATTGGAGATGAAATGATTTGCGACGGCCGACCCCGGCGCATGGCGCCGGGGTCGGCGGCATCCTAGCTGTGAACTGTCAATAGGTTGTATTCGTCCAGGTTGAGTCTGGAGATGGGTACAGCGCGCCCGATGCCTTGGTGGGGTCGATGCCAGTTGTAGTGGTGTAGCCAGGATTTCATGGCATCGGCTCGGTGTTGGGAGTTCTGGTAGGTGTGAGCGTAAGCCCACTCACGCAAGGCCGACTGGATGAAGCGTTCGGCCTTGCCATTGGTCTGTGGGCGGTAAGGTCGGGTAAAGCGGTGCTTGATGCCCAGCTCATGGCACAGCGCGGCGAAGGCGCGGCTGCGAAAGGCCGAGCCATTGTCGGTGAGCAAGCGCTGGATGGTCACGCCCAGGCGCTGGTAGTAGGCCACTGCGTCCTTGAGGAACTGGACGGCGCTGGGGAAGCGCTCGTCGGGGTGGATGTCGGTGAAGGCCACGCGGGCGTGGTCATCGATGGCCACGAAGACGAAGTCCCAGCCGGCCCCCTCAACGGTATCGCGTCGGTTGCCCGTGACCCGGTGGCCAGGGCGCTGGATACGTCCCAGCTTCTTGATGTCGATGTGCAGCAGATCGCCGGGGGCCTGATGCTCGTAGCGCACCACCGGCTCGGCCGGCTCCAGGTCGGCCAGGTGCGACAGACCGGCGCGGGCCAGGACGCGGCTGACGGTGCTGGCTGACACGCCCAGCGCCTGGGCGATGCGCGCTTGGGTCAGCCGCTTGCGGCGCAGCTCCACGATAGCCAGCGCCTTGGCCGGCGCAATCGCTCGGGGCGAGACCGTCGGGCGCGAGGACGCATCGGCCAAGCCCGCCTGGCCCTGAGCCAGGAAGCGGCCCAGCCATTTGCGCACAGTCGGCGCGGTGACCCCATAGGCGCGGGCCGCTTCAGGCACACAAACTTGATGGGCGATCAATTGCTGGACCATTTCGAGTCGACGTAGGAAGGTCAATCGGGCATGCTTATGGGTGTTCATCCGGCCGGGCTCCTTGAGTGAACTGGGGGGGTGGCGATTTCCAGTTTCTCAAATCCGGTTCGGATGAACCATGCATACAACCTATTGAATCTTCACAGCTAGTCCATGCCACACAAGGAGCACAGAAAAGTGAAATATCCCATTGCCATTGAACCCGGCAGCGACACGCGCGCCTGGGGGGTCGTTGTTCCTGATCTGCCCGGCTGCTTTTCAGCAGCGGACGAAGGGATTGATCAAGCAATCGAGAACGCCAAGGAAGCCATTGAGTTGTGGATTGAAACGGCCATCGACTCCGGCGCCCCCATTCCTCCGGCGACCAGCATCGCCAATCATCAGGCCAATCCAGAGTTTGCCAACTGGATTTGGGCGATCGCTGATGTCGATCCTGCAGTCTTGGATGAAACTGTTGAGCGCGTGAACATCACGATCCCGCGCCGCATTCTCAAGCGCCTGGATGATCGCGCCCGCGCCGCCGGCGAAAGCCGGAGCAGCTACATCGCACATCTCGCCATGACTGCCTGATGACGCATATTGCGTCCGACGCACCCAGCAGAGAGCCCCGACTGGACAATCCGTATCGGGGCTCTCGTTTGCGTGGGTAGCACGAAGTCAATGCTGCTTGCACACCTTGCGAGTCTGGCGGCCTAGCATCCACATGCCTGTACCACTATCAAAACTCGACGTACGTGGCATGAGTTTCACTTCGCACGGCTACTTTTCTTTCCGGACAGCGCCCGCCCCCGGCCTGGACGAGTTCCTGCGCCGCGAACCGGCGAGCGGCCATCCGCGGCTCCTGCCCTAGCCTATGCTCTGGCGGATCGCGCGCCGGAAGTGGTCTGCCAGCGTAGTGTGGTGGTCCGGACTGCTCAGCAGCGCCAGGCCCGTACGGAATCGCGAGCCTGGGGCAAGCGGACGGAACGCCACGCGGTAGCCGACACGGCCCACGATGGATTGCGGAACCAGCGCGATGCCGGCGCCCATTTCCACCAGCGCCAGCACGGTCGCGGTCTGCGTGGCCATGTGATTGGCGATGCGAGGCATGATGCCCTGGGCCTGGAAGCCCTCGAGCATGAGCGCGCGCAAGGGCGGCGAATGTTCGCGCGGCGGCAGCAACAGCGGCTCGTCGGCCAGGTCGCGCAGCGAGATTTCCCCGGCCGCGACCAAGGCATGGTCGTGCGGCAGCGCCACGCAGAAACCGTCCTCGTCCACGAGTTCGAGCTCCAGGCCCGGAAACGCATCCAGCGGATAGCGCACGATGCCCAGGTCGAACGTCCGATTGTGCAGGCCTTCGACAATGCGATCGGTGGTGGCCTCGTACAGCTCCACGTGGACGCCCGGGTGGGCGCGCTGCAGTTGCGGCAATGCCTGCGGCAGCAGGCGATAGGGTGCGCTGCCGACGAAGGCCAGCCGCAGGGTGCCGACGTCGCCGCTTGCGGCGTCCCGGGCGAGGAACGGCAGCCTTTCGGCGTGCCGCAGGATCTGCATGGCTTCGGGCAGCAGCAGCGCGCCGGCCTCGGTCAGCGTGACGCCGCGCCGTCCGCGCACGAACAGCCTGGCGCCCAGCCTCGACTCCAGCTGCGCGATGGAGACCGACAGCGCCGGCTGCGCGATATGGAGCTGCTCGGCGGCGCGGCGCAGGTTCTGTTCGGTGGCGACAACGCAGAAGTGGCGCAGGCTCTTCAGGTTCATGCTTGCCACGAAATCAGCCATATCGTTTTTATTATCAAAGTGACTAAAAATAGTATTTTACTCATTATGGCTGCGTATCTAAGCTCTCGTTGATCCACCGAACCGGCCCGCTCCGGATCCGATATCGATAACGACAGGGGGAGACATGAATCGTAGACATGCACTGAAGGTCCTGGGCGCGGCAGCCCTGCCCGCTCTGGGCTGGCCGATGAGCGCCATGGCTGGCGAGTTTCCGCAAAAGCCCATCCGGTTCATTTCGCCCAGCCCGCCCGGCGGCGTGACGGACTTCCTGCCGCGCCTGCTGGGCCAGGAGATGAGCAAGATCCTGGGCCAGCCGGTGGTGATCGAAAACCGCACGGGCGGCAACCAGACCATCGCGACGAATTACGTCGCCAAGGCGGCCCCGGACGGATACACCATCCTGCTCGCCACGTCGGGCGCGCTGGCGGTCAACCCGCATCTGATCGCCGACATTCCCTATCAACCCCTGACGGACTTCGAGCCCATTTCCATGCTGGGCGGGGTCGCCTCGGTGGTGATGGCAACGCACGCGTCGGACGCCCGGACACTGGCGCAACTGCTCGAAGCCGGCCGCGGGAAGGGACGCAAGCCCGCATTCGGCCATACGGGCATCGGCACCTCTCCGCACCTGGTGCTCGAGGCGCTGAAGCAGGAAGCCGGCATCGACATCGTGGACGTTCCATACAAGGGAACGCAGCAGTTGTTCACCGATGCCAAGGGCGGGCAGTTCGAGTTCCTTTGCAACAACATCGGGCCGTCCCTGCCGCTGATCAGGAACGGCGACCTGCGCGCGCTGGCCGTCACGAGCCGCAAGCGCTCGCCGGCGCTGCCCGACGTTCCGGCCATAGCCGAAACGCTGCCGGGATTCGAGGTTCTCGGATGGATGGCTGCCTACGCCCCAGCGGGAACGCCGGCGGACGTCATCGACAGGCTGGCCGCCGCGCTGCACGCCTCCCTCGCCACGGACGAGGTGCGCAAGGCGCTGGCCAATTTCGCCATCGACGCCATGCCGACGAGTCCGCAGGAAGCGAAAGACTTTCTCGCGGCCGAGTACCGCCGGTGGGGCGAGGTGGTGCGGCGCTCCGGCATCCGGATCTAGCGGCGGGACCATATACAACAGGAGGGGCAACAGCATGCAGGAATATCGATTGGTGGTGTTTACCAACCCTACGCAGGGCATGGAAGATCAGTTCGATGAATGGTATGTGAACCAGCATCTTCCCGACGTGCTGGCCGTGCCGGGGTTCAAGGCGGGGCAGCGCTTCGAGCTGGAGCAGGAACAGCTGAAGGCCGGCCCGCATCCATGGCGCTTCATGACGGTGTTCGACATCGAGACCGATGACTTGCGCCACACATTCGACACCCTGATCAGCCGCGTCAATACCCCTTTGATGCCCATGTCCCCCTCTATCGCGGAACATCGGATTGCCTACGCCTACAAGGCCGTGACGCCCAAGGTGCAGGCGACGCCGCACGGACAGCAGCCGAAATAACAGGTTCCGGCCCAGCCCCGACCCGCATCGCGCGGCGCGGGGACCAGCCGGAGGATGGAGACAGACATGACGAGACACGCTCTGGCCTATGTGGCGGGCGCCTATGAACATCCCCTGCGCCATGCGCCGGACAAGTCCGTGGCGCAATTGCATGCGGAGAGCGCGCGCGGCGCGCTGGACGACGCCGGCCTGAGTTTCGCCGACGTGGACGGGTATTTCTGCGCCGGCGACGCCGGCCTGGGGCCCGCCTATATGGTGGATTATCTGAACCTGACGCTGCGGCACGTGGACGGCACCGAGATCGGGGGCGGCTCCTATCTTGCGCAGATCGGCCACGCCGCCCATGCCATCGCCGCAGGCAAGTGCTCGGTGGCCCTGATCACCCTGGCCGGACGCCCGCGCAGCGAGGGCCAGGCCACGGGTACCGAGCCGCGCATCCCGGGCCCGGACCGGCCCTCGGCGCCATGGGACTCGGCATACCGCTGGACGATAGGCACCATCTACGGGAATTTCGCGCGCCGCCACATGCACGAGTACGGCACGACCAGCGAGCAACTGGCATGGGTCAAGGTCGCCGCCTCGCATCACGCGCAGCACAACCCCGACGCGCTGCTGCGCAAGGTCTATACGGTGGACGACGTGCTGGGCTCGCCGATGGTGGCCGACCCGCTGCATCGGCTGGACTGCTGCGTCATCACCGACGGCGGCGGCGCATTGGTGATCGTGGCGCCCGAAGTGGCGCGCAGCCTGAATCGGCCGCGCATCAAGGTGGTGGGCCACGGCGAGACCATCCGCACCAACAACGGCGGCCACCATGAAGACCTGCTGGTGACGGGCGCCGCCCGCTCGGCGCCCGCGGCGTTCGCCCAGGCTGGCGTGACACCGGCGGATATCAAATATGCGTCCATCTACGACAACTTCACCATCATGGTCATCATGCAACTGGAAGACCTCGGCTTCTGCCCCAAAGGCGAAGGGGGACGCTTCGTGGCCGACGGCAACCTGATATCCGGCGTGGGACGGCTGCCTTTCAATACCGACGGCGGCGGACTGTCTGTGCAACAACCATCCGGCCAATCGGGGCGGCATGACCAAGGCGATCGAGGCCGTGCGCCAGCTGCGCGGCGAGGCGCATCCGGCCGTACAGGTGAAGAACTGCGACCTGGCCCTGGCGGCCGGCCCCGGCGGGGTCTATGGCATCGGCCATTCGCACACCACCGTCATTTTCGAGCGGGAGGACTGACAGATGCAGAACAGCGAACAGGCGTGCGGCTGGCAGGCCGACCCCTACGCCCTTGCATATCCGGAATCGGCGCCGTTCTGGCAGGCGGCCGAAACCGGCACGCTGCTGTTGCCCCAGTGCGTCCGGTGCGAATGCTTCCATTGGCATCCCCGCGCGTTCTGCCCTTTCTGCAAGGCCCCGGACCCTCGCTGGACCGCATCGAGCGGCCAGGGCGAGATCTTCAGCTTCAGCGTGGCGCGTACCGCGACCCCCTATGTCGTGGCCTACGTCAGGCTGGCCGAGGGCCCGTTGATGCTGACCAATATCGTCGACTGCGACCCCGACAGCGTGCGCATCGGCCAGCGCGTCAGCGCCCGCTTCCGCCCGACGCAGCAAGGCCGGCTGCTGCCAGTGTTCGCCCCGACGCACGATCACGAAAAGGATTAGAGACATGCATTCCGGAAATCGCATCACCCGTCGCAGTTTCATGCTGGCCGCGGGGGCCCTGGGCCTGGCCCTCGCGGGCGCCGCCCAGGCGGCCGCGTTCCCGCAGCGCCCTGTCGCGATGATCGTGCCCTTCCCGGCCGGAACGGCCGTGGACGTCGTGGCCCGTTTCCTGGCGACGCGGTTCACGCAGCAGTGGAACCAGTCGGTCTACGTGGAAAACCGCGTGGGCGCCGATGGGCTGATCGGCACGGTGGCCGCCAAGATGGCGCCGGCTGATGGCCACACCATCCTGTACACCGGTCCGCCCTTTCTCTTCGTGCCGGATCTCAACCCGCAGGCAGACTACGACCCGCTGAAGGATTTTCGGCCGGTCGCGCGCGTGACCGCGCCGGTCTACATGCTGGCGGCGACCAAGAGCGCGCCCTACAGCACCTTCCGGGAGATGGTGGAAACGGCAAAGCGCACCGGCGGCCAGCTGGATGTCGGCACCGTCGGCGCGCACGGCACCGCCACGGCCGCGGGGATGGCCAGGGCGGCCGGCGTCGACATCAACATCATCAACTACAAGACCACGGCGCAATTGATCAGCGACAGCATCGCCGGGCACGTTCCCATGGTCCTGTCCGCGCTGGGGTCGCTGAACACGCTGACGCACAACGGCTCGCTGAAGGCCCTGGCGGTCAGCGGGCCGCAGCGATCGATCATCGCGCCCGAGGTTCCCACCGCCATGGAGGCCGGCGCAAAGGATTTCTCGGTGGTCTCGTGGAACAGCGCATTCGTGCGCACCGGTACCCCGGACGCGGCCGTGGATGCCATCGCCCAGGCCATCCACAAGGCGACGCTGAGTCCGGACTTCATCGAATTCTGCCGCGCCCAGGGCCTGGAGCCGGCATTCGAGGACGGCCAGGCGTGGCTCAAGACCTTGCCGGCCGAACGTAGCTATTTGAACGGGCTGCTGCGCCAAAGCGGCCTGCTGGCGGCAAAGTGAGAACGGCATTCATGCAAGCAGCAAACATCTGGCCGGCCATCGACGCCGAAGCCGAAATCGGTGACATCCGGCAGTGGACGACCGGCGCGGTACTGGCGCGCCGCGCCGAGCGCTGCCCGGACCGGGTTTTCCTGCGCTTTGCGCCGGACGGCCGCAGCTATACCTTCGCGGACCTGCACCGCCGCACCAATGGTATCGCCCAGGCGATGATCGGCTACGGCATCGCCCAGGGCGAGCACGTCGCCATGCTGTCGCCGAACTGCCCGGAATGCCTGCTCGGCAATCTGGCGCTCGGCAAGGTGGGCGCCGTATCGGTGCCGATCAACACCAATGCCAAGGCGTCGCTGCTGGAGTACTACCTCACGCATGCGGATTGCGTGACCGCGATCGTGGCCGACGCCTGCATGGAAGCGTTTGCGGCGGTGGCCCCGCGCCTGGCGCAACTGCGGCGAGTGCTGGTCATCGGCGATGCCGCGAACGCTCGCCGGATGCTCGCAGGCCTGCCGCTGGCGGTCGAGCCCTTTCCCGCGGACGCCGCGAGCGACGAGGCGGTGGACAATGACGTGCGCTTCACCGACCTGGCCTATCTCATGTTCACCTCGGGCACCACGGGGCCATCGAAGGCCATCATGATTCCGCACGGGGCGGCCTGGCACTGGGGCAAGCACAGCGTGCACTACCGCTACTTCCTGCCCGAAGACGTCGACTACGTCTGCATGCCGCTGTTCCACGCCAATGCGCTGCTGCTCAGCTGCACGACCGCGATCGTGGCCGGCACCTCGGTGGTGCTGGACGAACGCTTCTCCGCCTCGCGCTTCTGGGAGCGCGTACGCGCCTTCGGCGTGACACGCTTCAACGCCATCGGCGCCATCGGCAATTTCCTCTGGTCGCAGCCGGCCTCGCCGGTCGATCTCGAGCACAAGGTGCGTATTTGCTCGCTGGCGCCCCCGCCGCCCTTCGTGCACGATTTCGAGCGCCGCTTCGGCCTGCGCGTGATCGCGGGCTACGCCCTGAGCGACTACGGTTTCGGCGCGTCGCTCTCGCCCGATGCGCCGCCCGAGAAGTCGCTCAGCCTGGGCAGGACCTGCGAAGGCGTCGCGATACGCGTGGTCGACGAGGACGACCTGACCCTGCCGGCAGGCCAGGTCGGCGAGATCGTGATGCGCATCGAACAGCCGGGCGCCGCGCCGCTGGGCTACTACAAGATGCCGGAAGCCACGCTGGCGGCCTGGCGCAACCTCTGGTTCCATACCGGGGACCTCGGCTACTTCGACGCCGACGGCTATCTCTACCTGACCGATCGCAAGAAGGACATGATCCGCCGCCGCGGCGAGAACATCTCGTCGTACGAAGTCGAATCCGTGATCGCCCTGCATCCCGCCGTGCTGCAGGTGGCGGTATACCCGCTGCAGTCGGAGCACAGCGAGGACGAAGTGGCCGTCACGATCATGCTCAAGGACGGCCAGGCCCTGGATCCGGACGAACTGGTCGCCTTCTGCCAGCAGCAGATGGCGGCGCACATGGTGCCGCGCTTCGTCGAATTCGTGGACGCGATGCCGCTGACGCCCACCAACAAGATAGAGAAATACAAGATAAAGGAGCGCGCGCAGGCGGATCGCTCACGGCTCTGGGACCGCGAACGCACGCCGGGCGCGCGGCCCGGGCCGTAAGGCGCAGGAGCCGGAAGTCGCCGCACGGGCCGGGCGGGGGCCGGCCCGCCTGCCCTATACTGGCGCCTGCCTACCAGACCCGACAGCTCCGGCGTGAAACTCAAGCCAGCCCCCAACTCGATATTCGCCATCCTCCTGCGCTCTTCGTGGTGGATCAGCGCCGCCATCGCGCTCGTCCTGATCGCCAGCGCGCTCGCATCCACACGGCCGACGTTCACCGCGGTCCTGTTCTTCGCCGCCCTGCCCTTTCTCGTCATTGCGGCCATGGCGGCCTGGAAGCAGCGCAACGTCCCTTCGGCCGCCCGCGTCGAACGCGCCACCAACGCGGCGCGCGCCATGTCCTGGGAAACATTCTCGAAAGTGCTGCAGGAGGGCTTGCGCCAGGACGGCTGCGAGGTCACCGTGCTGCAGGGCGGGCCGGCCGATTATGTGTTGCGGCGCAAGAATCGGCTGGCCGTGGTCGGCGCAAAGCGGTGGAAAGCCTCGCGCGTCGGCGTGCAGGCGCTGCAGGAGCTGAACGCCGTCCGTGAGACCCATGGCGCGCACGACGCCATCTACGTCACCATCGGCGAGATCAGCGCGCCGGCGCTGGCGTATGCGAAGGCCAACCAGATCCAGTTCATGGCCGAGGCCGAATTGACGCGCCTGTTGCCGCAGCTGTCGACATAGCGCGCCGCTCGAACGCGGGCCGGATCAGAATTCGCCGGCGCGGACAGCCGCCCCGGTTTCCATGGCGCCCGGCATGGCGGCCGCGCACTCGATCAGCGCGTTCTTCATGTCCATGATTTCCGCGATGTCGCCCTTGGTGCGCCGCCACACCACCGAAATCGGCGGTAGCGGAACCCGCGGATTGACGGGCAGCACATGCAGGCGGCCGCCCTGCTGCAATTCGGCCGCCACCGAGGCAGGACATATGCCGAGGAAATTGCTTTTCTGCACCAGGGTCAGGCGCGAGGCCGAGGTAAGCCATTCCACTTTCGGCACGGGCGGCCGCAGCCCTGCGCTGACGAACTCCTCTTCGATCAATTTGCCGGTGATGGAGGTCGACGGCGGCAGCACCCAGTCGTACTGCGTCAGCATGTCCAGGGTGACCGTGTCCACCGCGCTCAGCGGATGGTCCGTGCTGCATACGATGGCAATGGCTTCCTCATAGAGGACCGCGCTGTCGAAATTGCGCGCGCCGGCCAGACCCGCGTGGCTTTCCAGCAAACGGGTGACCGCGATATCGATGGCGCCCTGGTCCAGCGCGTCGAGCAGCTGCCGCGACGTGCCTTCGGCAATCCGTACGCGCGACCTGAAGCCGGCGCCGAACAGGCGCACCAGCGTCGTGGGCACAAGGGTATGCAGGCAACGCGGCAGCGCGCCGAGGTCGATCGACACACCCTGGCGATGCTCCAGCTCAGCCACGTCGGCCTGCATCTCGTGCAGCTCGCGCAGGATGACCCACACGCGGCCGACCAGCACATCGGCAAACGGATTCGGCCGCATGCCCCGCCTGCCTCGCTCGAACAGCGTCACCCCGAACGTGGACTCGACTTCGCGCAGCATCTGGCTGGCGGCCGGCTCGCTCAGGTGCAGGCCCTCGGCCGCCTTGCGCAGGGACCCGTACTGCACCACCAGTTCGAGCAAGCGCAAGTGCTTGATCCGGATATGCCCCAGCCCCCTGGCCGCCGATTTCTGCATTTTGTTTTTCCGATCATTTGATAAGTTACTCCTATTATTAATTTATCACTGACCCGGATAGACTGCTTTCCACCAAACGGAATACGTCACCACTTGCGCCGGGGCACACCGGTCGACCGAAAACCTGGAGACAGAATAATGTTGCAACGGCTTTTCGCAGTATTGCTGGCCGCCTCGACGCATGCAGCCGCCTGCGCGCAGACCCCTGCCCCGGCCTATCCGGAGCGAACGGTCCGTTTTCTGGTGCCCTACACCCCCGGCGGCAATGCCGATATGCTCGTGCGGCTGTTGTCGCTCAAGCTGACCGAGTATTGGGACAAGCCGGTCGTGGTCGAGAACAAGCCCGGCGCGTCCGGCACCATCGCGGTCAACACCGTCGCCAAGGCCGAACCGGACGGGCACACCCTGGTCCTGGGCGCGGCGGGCAACCTGGTCGTCGCGAACAAGCTGATCAAGGGCCTGCCGTACGACCCCGTCGAGGACCTGAAAGCCGTCTCGGTGGTCGCCACCCCACCCTTTGTCCTGATCACGGCCGAGCAATCCAGGTACCAGGATGTCGCCAGCCTGGTCGCGGACGCCGGCCAGCGGCCCGAGCAGATCACCTTCGGCTCGGCCGGCATCGGATCGGCCAATCATCTTTCCGGCGAGTTGCTGGCCCTGATGAAGCGCGTCAAGTTCACGCACGTCGCCTACAAGGGAATGGGGCCCGCCCTCAACGACGTGGTGGCCGGCCGCATCGACTTCGCCTTCGCGCCGATTCCGCTCGTACTGCCGCAGATCCAGGCCGGCAAGCTGCGCGCGCTGGCCGTCTCCGGCACGACCCGCACCCAGGTCCTGCCCGACGTGCCAACCGTGTCCGAGGCGGGCGTCACCGGATTCGAGAGCGGCGCCTGGTTCACCGTCATGGTGCCGAAGAACACCCCCGATCGCATCGTCGACAAGATCAACCACGATCTGAAGTCGGCGATGCAGGACGCGGACTTCATCCGCAAGCTGGCCGAAGAAGGCGCGGTCCCGATCGGCAATACGCCCGCCGAGGCATCCGCGTCGCTCCAGTCGGAAATGGCCAAGTGGGGCGACCTGATCGACCGCCTGAATCTGCAGCCCATCTGAGACAGCCGCAGCGCCGGCCTGGGCGCAGCGCCCTTTCTGAACCGCAATCCCGCCACGCACGCGTGGCAGGGGCAAACTCGTCCGCCGGTTTCGCAGCCGACGGGCCATCCCGCAGGGAGAATGCCATGAACGAAGCATGCACGCCGACCGAAGCGTCGCTGGACTCATACCGGAATGCACAGGCCTGGTACGGGCCGCAGCTGGACAAACACCCGGAATACTGGGTGCATCACCTGACCGGCCCCGAGCTGGAGCAGCTGGACCGGGCGGTGCGGCGCGCCGACGCCGGCGGCAAGGACATCACGGAATTGAGCCAGGACGACTTCGAACTGGGCGAACTCGGCCAACGCCTGCAACACGTCAAGCATGAAGTGCTGCACGGGCGCGGCCTGTACCTGATCCGCGGCGTGCCGGTCGAACAGTACACCATGCGGCAGTCCGCCATTGCGTTCTGGGCGCTCGGAACGAACCTCGGCCTGCCCGTCTCGCAAAATGGCAAGGGGCACGTACTGGGCCATGTCGCCAATCTGGGGCTGGATTATGCGGACGCCGCCGTGCGCGGCTACCAGACCTCCAACCGGCTTCCGTATCACACGGATTCATCGGACATCGTGGGCCTGCTGTGCGTCAGGCCGGCGAAGGCCGGCGGGCTGTCTTCGGTCGTCAGCTCCACGACCGTCTGGAACGAACTGGCCGCCCGTCACCCCGAACACGCGCGCACGCTGCTGGACAGTTTTCATCGCACGCGCTGGGGCGAGATCCCGGAAGGACAGAAGCCCTACTCGTCGAGCCCCGTCTTCGCGCCCTACCAGGGGCGCATGTACGCCAACTACGTACGCAGCGCCATCCGCAAGGCGCAGGCGCTGCCGTCCGTGCCACGCCTGAGCGCCCAACAGAACGAGGCGCTCGACTGCCTGGACGCACTGACATGCGATCCGGCGCTCTACCTCGACATGGACTTCAAGCCCGGCGACGTGCAGCTCCTGTCCAACTTCACCATCTTCCACTCTCGCACGGCGTATGAAGACTGGCCCGAAACCGAGCGGCGCCGGCATCTGCTGCGCCTGTGGCTGGCCTGCGAGGGCGGCCCGCCCATCCCGGAACCGCTGCTGCGGCGCAATGGCCTGGCCAGCAACGGCCGGCCCAACGGCATCGAGGTCCCCGGCGTCAAGCCCAACGCGCCCCTCGTGCCCCAATAGGGGCGCGGGCCCAAGCCCCGTCCGCACCACCGAACCGCGGAGCACGCACGCTCCGCCCACACCACCGTCGAGAAAACATGCAATTCGTGAACCTAGACCACGCCGGGCGCGCGATGGCCGCCGTGGCGCACCCTCATGGCTATGTCCTGCTGCCCGGCCCGGAAAACGGCGACTCGCCCGAGCTGGGCGAGCGCATACGCCGGGAAGAAGACCTGCCCGCGCTCGGCGCGCAGGCGCTCGCCGCCGGCACGCCGCTTGTCGCCGGCTCGGCCGCCGTGCTCGCCCCCCTGCTGACCCGGCCCGGCAAGATCATCTGCCTGGGCCTGAACTACTACGATCACGCCAGGGAGGGCGGCCGCGACAAGCCGACGTATCCATGGTTCTTCCTGCGCGCTCCCAGCTCGCTGGTGGCCCACGGGCAAGCCGCATGGCTGCCCCGGGTCTCGGGTCATTTCTATTACGAAGCGGAGCTGGCCGTCGTCATCGGCAAGCGGGCCAGGCACGTCATGCCGGAACAGGCCCTGGACATGGTGCTGGGCTACGCCTGCTTCAACGACATGTCCGTGCGCGACTACCAGAAGAAAACACCGCAATGGACCGTGGGCAAGAATTTCGACCGTACCGGCGGCTTCGGCCCGGCGCTCGTCCTGGCCGGCGACCTTCCGCCGGGCGGACGCGGCCTTGGCATCGCATGCCGGGTGAATGGGCGGACGGTGCAGGAAGCCAACACGGACGACATGATTTTCGACGTCGCGGAGGCGATCGGCATCGTTACCGAATGCATGACCCTGGAACCCGGCGACGTTCTGGTAATGGGAACGCCCGCCGGCGTCGGCATGGCGCGGACTCCCCCGCTCTGGCTCAAGCCGCAAGACACGGTCGAAGTGGAGATCGAGCGCGTCGGCCGGCTGTGCAACCCCGTCCTGGCCGAGCCCTGATGCGGTGCGCGGCCCGGGCAAGGCACGCCTTGCCCGTTGTTTGGGCCCGCCGGCTCAGGCCGCCGTGGCCTTGCCGGCCAGCCGGGCAGGGTCGGCCGTTTCCAGGAATACCTTCAATGCATCCGCCTGATCCGCGGGCAGGTAGCTCTCGCGCAACTTGACCAGCGCCGGTCCGAACTTCTCCTGGATCTCGTCGCCGAAGCAGCTGAAGATCTCGGCAAAGTAGATCTCATGGCGCAGCAGCGAGTCGGCCAGGGTGACGATGGGCTTGTTTTCCGTATAGGAGCCGTAGGCATCCCGGCCGACCTCGGCGACCAGGGCCTCTTTGTAGTCGCGCGTGACGGTGATCAGCTTGTGCGAGATGCCGACGCGTATGCCGTTGCCTTCGTGCAGATAGACCTTGCAATTCTTGCCCAGCTCGAACGGCCGGACATCCTCGCCGAACAGGATGATCAACACCTTGACGCCGCGCCGGGCGGCCTTCTTCAAGCTGGGCAAATGCGGCTCCAGCGTGGTGTCCGCGGCCTTGATGCGAATCGTGTCGCGCGCCGAGCCGATCATCTTCTCGATATGCAGGCCGACCGCCGCCGCGTCGTTAAGCGACCATACCAGGTCTTCCTGCGGCAGGTGGCCGATGTTCTTCAGGCTTTCCTTCAGGTCTTCGCAGCGCAGCTGGGTGAGCTCGACCATCTGGTTGAAATAGCGGTTGGGATCGACGGCGACATACTTGACCGGATTCTCCGAAACCGCCTGCACGGCGCCATTCTTGCGCAGCGCCTCGAGCACGGAGTAGCAGTTGGCCTTGGGAATGCCGGCTTCCTTGCTGATTTCGTAGGCGGTTGCATTGGGCGTGAGCAGAAGCGCGATATAGGTCTTGGCTTCGTAATCGCTGAAGCCCACGCCCTGCAGGTCCTTGATTATCTTCTCGTACGCCGATCTCGTATTGTTCATCTGGAAACTGCCTTGCTGTCGTGACCGTGCCGGGGCCTGCCTCAGATGCGGGACAAGATGGAGTAGTTGACCGCACGGCCCACGCCGTAGCGGAATCCTTGCAGGCGCAGCACCTGGTCCGCGGTAATGTTGGCGAGATTGACGCCATCGCCGAATTTCTCGAGCAGCGTCGCGTGGCCCTTCGGGAAGGCGTACGGGTCCGCCTCGATGAATATATTGCGAAACCAGTCCCGGGCGGCAATGTCCTTGAGTATAGCCGGATTGCTGGCGCTGACGCAGTCGATCTCGGACTGCTCGATGATGGTGTGATGCACGCCCATGGCCACATTGCTGCGGATGACACGCTCGAGTTGCGCCAGGCTGAACGGCTCGGTCGGGTTCTTCCTGCCGAACTCGTATATCACCTCGAAGCCATGCTTTTGCATCGTCTCTATATGGCGCATGCGTTCGTCATCGCCGAAGTCGAGATAATTCTCCGAGACCTCGATCCTGGGCATGCCCAGTTTCTTCAGGTGCCGGATGTAGCCGTCCAGCTCGTTCTTCAGGTACGCATACTCGAACAGTATGCCGCCGGCGTATGGCTTGATGTCCGCATCCCGGTAGATCCGCACGGTCTCGCGCACGATCTCTTCGGGCAGGATCAGGGCGTTCAAGGCGTAGATCTTGGCGTAATCGATGTAGTCGGCCACGCAACGCAGGTAATCGCGCAGGCTGGCGGGCCCCGCCCAGCCGAAACCGTCCGGACCGAAATCGATGACCGACGTGAGCCCGACGGCCCGCGGCTTCTTCGAACGATGGTCGTGATCGAAACTCAACGGCGACAACGAGGCAACAGGTGCGGTACGCGGCTTGTCCATGATCGAGCCTTGACAACGGTTTTGATGGTAGTAGTATTATTCACTACTTCCAATATCCTGTAAAGACGCAGGCACCGGCCGCCGTCCCGCCAGGATCCGCAAGGAGACCGCCCATGGATGCACCCGCCCAAGAACCGCCGCGCACGCAGGCCCCTCCCTCACCGCTTTGCGTGACGGCCGATCCGGAACAACTCAGCCTGCCTTGCCTGTACATGCGGGGCGGCTCCAGCAAGGGCGGCTTTTTTCTCGCGGCCGACCTTCCGGCCGACCCCTTGGAGCGGGACGCGACGCTGCTGGCGGCGTACGGCTCGCCGGATGCCCGGCAGATCGATGGCATCGGCGGCGCCGATCCCCTGACCAGCAAGGCGGCCATCGTCGCGCGATCCGGGCGCCCCGACGCGGACGTCGAGTACACCTTCTGCCAGGTCGACCTCACGCGCGCCCAGGTCTCGACCGGCGGCAACTGCGGCAACATGCTTGCCGCGGTCGGCCCCTACGCGGTCCTGCGCGGCCTGATCCCGGCCCGGGAGGGACAGAATCGCGTGCGCATCTACACCACCAACACCAAGCAGGTGGTGGAGGCCAGCTTCGCGGTGCGGGCCGGCGTGCCTTGCGTCGAGGGGCCCACGGTGGTGCCCGGGGTGCCAGGCAGCGGCGCGACGGTGGCCATCGACTTCGGCGACTGCGCGGGTTCCGTGTCCGGAACCTTGCTGCCCACCGGCCGGGCCGCCGACGCCATCGAGATCGACGGGCGCCCCGTCCGCGTCTCGCTGGTCGATGCGGCCACGCCGTTCGTCTACGTGGTAGCCGAGGACATAGGCGGCGACGCCACCGCCACCCCGCAGGACATCCAGAACGACAGTGCGCTCATGGACCGCCTGGAGCAGGCGCGCGGCTGGGCCGCCGTGACGCTCGGCCTGGTCGACGACGCCCGCAAGGCGCGCGAGACCAGTCCCAACGTGCCGCGCGTGATGATGATATCGGCGCCGCGCGACTACGTGGCGGGCGACACGCCCATCAAGGCCGCCGACATCAACCTGTGCGTGCGCCAGCTGGCGATGCAGAAACCGCACAAGGCCCTGGCGGTGACTGGCGCGGTGTGCACCGCCATCGCCTGCCGCATCCCAGGTTCGGTGGTGCAGGAGCAATTGCGCGGCGATACCGGCAGCGAGATCCGGCTTGGCCATCCATCCGGCGCGCTTTCGGTCGATTCGCAAGTGGACCAGACACCAGCCGGGCCGCGGGTCCGCAAGGCCGCCCTGAACCGCACGGCGCGCCTCATCATGGCGGGCCAGCTGTTCATCGCGCGAGAGAAGATCCGCCAACTCATGCAACGGATGCGGTAAGGCCGCGCCGTGCGCGGACATTCAGCGAAGGAGAGGAGACAGATGAGCACACCCTATACCGAAAGCCAGGTCATGGCCCGCGCAACGATACCGATCGCGGTGGAAGACACCGGCATCGAGCACGACGAAGCGCAGGCGCGGCGCATCCTGACGATCTGCAATGCGTGCCGGTACTGCGAGGGATTCTGCGCGGTGTTCCCGGCGATGACGCGGCGCCTCGACTTCGTGAAAGAGGATGTGCACTATCTCGCCAATCTTTGCCATAACTGCGGAGCCTGCCTGCATGCCTGTCAGTACGCGGCGCCGCACGAATTCGACGTCAACATCCCTCGCACCCTGGCCAAGGTGCGCCTGAAAACCTATTCCGAGTATGCGTGGCCGAGGGCGCTGGGGCAGCTCTACGACCGTAACGGCCTGACGCTGTCGCTGGCGACGGCCGTGGGGCTCTCGCTCTTTCTGGCGCTGCTGTTCTGGCTCAACGGCGCCCTGTGGCACGCCCCGTTGCAGGGCAATTTCTACGCCATATTCCCGCACAACCTGCTGGTGGCCATGTTCGGCCTGGTCTTCCTGTATGCGGCACTGGCGCTGGGAATCGGCGCAACCCGTTTCTGGCGCGGCACCCGCCAGGACGCCGCGCCGCCGTCCTCGGCCAGCGGCGCGGCCGCGGAGGCTTCGTTCGACGTCCTGACGCTGCGCTACCTGGGTGGCGGACACGGGGAAGGCTGCAACGAAGAAAGCGCGCGCTTCACCCTGTGGCGGCGCCGCTTTCATCACCTGACGTTCTACGGCTTCATGCTGTGCTTCGCGGCCACCGGCGTAGCCACGGTCTATCACTACGCGCTGGGCTGGCAGGCGCCCTACCCCGTACTCAGCCTGCCCGTACTGCTGGGCACGGCCGGCGGCATCGGCCTGCTGATCGGGCCCGCCGGACTCTACCTGCTCAACCGCAAGCGCCACGCCGACCATGGCGACCCCGCCCAGCATGCGATGGACCGCGGATTCATAGCCCTGCTGTTCTTCGTGAGCCTGACCGGCCTGCTGTTGCTGGCGCTGCGCGACACGTCATGGATGGCGGTGCTGCTGGCGGTGCACCTGGGCTTCGTCATGGCCTTTTTCCTCACCATGCCGTATGGCAAGTTCGCCCACGGCATTTATCGCAGCGCCGCACTGCTCAAGAACGCCGTCGAGAAACGCACGCCCGGCACGCTCAATGTAGGCGCTGACTGAACCAACCCCTGGAGGAACGGATGATAGACGTACTGGTGATTGGTGGCGGCAACGCCGCGCTGTGCGCCGCCCTGTCGGCGCGCGAAGCGGGCGCGAGCGTTCTGCTGCTCGAAGCCGCGCCGCGCGAATGGCGCGGCGGAAACTCGCAGCACACGCGCAATCTGCGCTGCATGCACGACGCACCGCAGGACGTGCTGGTGGAGAGCTACCCGGAAGAAGAATACTGGCAGGACCTGTTGAAGGTCACCGGCGGCATCACCAACGAGCACCTGGCCAGGCTCGTCATCCGCCGCTCCTCCAATTGCCGGCCGTGGATGCGCAGCCATGGCGTACGGTTTCAGAACTCGCTGTCCGGAACCTTGCACCTGGCCCGTACCAACGCATTCTTCATGGGCGGCGGCAAGGCCCTGGTCAACGCGTACTATCGCAGCGCCGCCGCCCTCGGGATACAGGTGCGCTACGACACGCCGGTGGCGGCCATCGAGCGCGACGGCGAGCGCTTCGTGGCCGCCGTCCTGGAAGACGGCGCCCGCATCGAGGCCGGCAGCTGCGTACTAGCGGCCGGCGGCTTCGAGTCCAACCTGGATTGGCTCGACCAGGCCTGGGGCACCAACGAGAACGGCGAAAGGCCCGCGCTGCAATTCCTCATCCGCGGCACCCGGTACAACCGGGGCGTGCTGTTGCGGCACATGCTCGACAGCGGGGCCGACGCCATCGGCGACCCCACCCAGGCCCATATGGTGGCCATCGACGCGCGCTCCCCGTTGTACGACGGCGGCATCTGCACCCGCATCGACTGCGTACCGCTGGGCATCGTGGTCAACCGCGCCGGCCAGCGCTTCTATGACGAAGGCGAAGACTTCTGGCCCAAGCGGTACGCCATATGGGGCCGGCTGGTGGCCCAGCAACCCGGCCAGATCGCCTGGTCCATCATCGACCGCAAATCGATCGGCCGCTTCATGCCGCCCGTGTTCCCAGGCACGCAGGCCGACAGCATCGAGGCGTTGGCGCGCAAACTGGGCCTGCCCGTGGAGCAGACCAGCCGGACCATCGCCGAATACAACGCCACGTGCATATCCGGCACGTTCGACCACACCGTGCTGGACGACTGCCGCACGCAGGGGCTGACTCCGGCCAAGACCCACTGGGCCAGCCCCATCGTCGAGCCGCCCTTCCAGGGCTTTCCGCTCAAGCCGGGCATCACCTTCACCTACCTGGGCCTGAAGACCGACGACACGGCCGCGGTCCGCTTCAATGACCGGCCCAGTCCGAACCTGTTCGTGGCGGGCGAAATGATGGCGGGCAATATCCTCGGCAAGGGCTACACCGGGGGCATCGGCATGGCCATCGGCACCGCCTTCGGCCGGATCGCCGGCGCCGGCGCGGCGCAGCACGCCCTGGCCGGGCGCCGCCAGGCCGCCTGAACGCAACGGCCCGCCTGACGGCGGGCCGCTTTTCGGACCGGATCGAGAACTACTGGTTGAAGACGATCAGGCGCTCTTCGGTCATCTCGCGGGCCGCATAACCGGGCCCCTCCTTGCCGAAACCGCTGTCCTTGACGCCGCCGAACGGCATGACGTCGCACCGCGCGCTGGAGGTCTCGTTGATATGCACCGTACCGAAGCGCAGCGAACGAACGGCGCTCATGATACGGGCGTGATCATTGGTGAAGATACCGGCGGCCAGGCCATAGGGCGTGTCGTTCGCGCTGGCCAGGACGTCATCGAAGCGGGCAAAGCCCCCGACCGACACCATGGGCGAGAACACCTCGGTGCTCCAGGCCGAGCAGGACTCGGGCACGTCGGCCAGGACGGCCGGCTGCACCACCGCTCCCTGGCGCTCGCCGCCGCGCACCAGGCGCGCGCCCGCCTCGACGGCCTCGGCGATCCAGGCTTGCGCCCGCGTCGCGGCCGCCTCGCTGATCATGGGGCCCACCCGCGTCGCGACGGCGCGCGGATCGCCGGCAGGCATGTCGTCCAGGTAGCGGGACAAGCGTTCGATCAGCTCGTTCTTGAGCGCGTCCTCGACGTACAGCCGTTGAATCGATGTGCACACCTGGCCGGCCTTGCGGAACGCCGCGTTGGCGATCCGCGGCACGGCGGCCTCGAGATCGGCATCCGCGCAGACAATGGTGCTGGCGATGCTGCCCAGTTCCATCTGCGTGCGCCGCAACCCGGCGGCACGCTGGATGATGCGCCCGACCCGGGTACTGCCCGTGAATGTATAGAACGCCACATCCTGCTCTTCCAGCAGCCACGTGCCGACGTCATCGCCCTCGCCCTGGACCACGGCCAGGAACTCGGGCGGCATGCCGGCCTCGAGCAGCACCCGCGCCAGCAGCGCGCTGGTCAGCGGCGTGAAGGCCGACGGCTTGAGCACCACGGCATTGCCCGCCGCGAAGGCCGGCGCAACCTTGTGCAGCACCGTGTTCAAGGGCGCGTTGAACGGCGTGATCGCCGCCACCACGCCCACCGGGACGCGCACCGTGAACCCCAGCTTGTGCTCCGCGCCCGGGCTGGCCTGGAACGGCACCATGCTGCCGGTCAGACGCAGCGCTTCGTCGGCCGACAGTTCCAGCGTCACCTTGGCCCGCGTGAACTCGGCGGAAATGTCGTGAACGGTAAAGCCGCCTTCCACCATCATGACGGCCTCGAAGTCCTGACGATAGGTGTCCAGCAAGCCGGCCGCGCGGCGCAGGACGGCCGCGCGTTCGCGCGCCGCCGGCGCTCCCCGGTCGGCCGCCGCCTTGCACTGCGCCACCGCCTGCGCGACCTGCCGGCGGCTGGCGCGGAAGACCTCGGCTGCGGGCACCAGGGTGTATTTGTCCAGCACCGGAAAGCTGCCCTCTCCCGCCTGCCAGACGCCGTTGATCAGGATGCCTGTGTACTCAGCCATCGACCGTTGCGCAATCCCGTCCGTCACGTTCATCGCTTAATCCTCGTATGGGCGCAACACCCGCGCCCTCGGGCCTGATGCCGCGGGGGCGGCCGGCGCCCCCGCGGTTCATTGTCGCGCATCCCGGCGCGGCGGCGTCAAGCGGCGCGCAGCGCGGGAGTCTGGCCAGCCGCCTTCAGCGGTCCGATCAGGTCCGCGATCGCCTTCTCGTCCTCCAGGCGCATCAGGCGCTGCGAAAACTCGCCGCTGACCTGGCTGGACGTTTCGACCATGTCCACCAGGCCGGTGAACTTGTCGGTCAGCTCCTGGTCGGTCAGCGGGTTGCTGGGCTCGCCCTTGGGCTCGGCCTGGTCGCGCTGCAGCACCCGCCCGTCCTTCAGCGTGACCGCCATGGCCGCCTGGCGGCCGGTGACGCCGTACGCAGGCTCCATGATGAGACGCGTGCGGTCCGCCGCGGCCTCGTGGACGCGCTGGTCGTTGAAACCGTCCCAGTACTCCCGCAGGCCGTTGCGCCCGCCCGCCAATGCCAGCGCGACACCGAACTCGGTGCTGCCCATGGCGGCGTTCAGGTTGGACGCCTTGGGCTTGGACGCCTGGCGGATCGACAACTCGCACATGCGCACGTCGATCTTCTCGACGTCCTCCAGGCGCACCCCCTCCTCGAAGAACTGCTGAGCCAGATCGATGGGGCCGTGCGCATAGCGGCAGGCGGCATGCGGCTTGAAGCCGACCTCCATGATGACGAAGCGCTCGCCCAGTCCGTCGAGCAGGTCGTCGACGCGGATATCTTCGCAGTAGGCGTTGAAGAAGCCCTCCTTGCATTCCAGGGCCTTGCGCGGGCCGGCGAAGCCGCGGCTGGCCATGACGGCCGCCATGGTGCCGTTGAAGGCCGATTTGCCGGGACTGAACGGCTTGGCCATGCACGGATCGTCCAGGTATGACTGGATGCCCGCCGACTGCATGGCGGCCAGGCCGATCGCCGCCGCGATGCCTTCTTCGTCGCAACCAAGCAGCTTGGCGCCCCCGGCGGCCGCGCCGAACAGGGATACCGTGCCGGTGGTGTGAAAGCCGCGCTGGCGATGTCCGGGGTTGATCGCCTTGGCGATGCGGACCGCCACTTCATAGCCTGCGACGATGGCCGTGATGACGTCGCGGCCGCTTTTGCCGTTGGCCTCGGCCAGCGCCATGATCGAGGGAATCATGACCGAACCGCCCTTGATCAGGCCCGACCCATGCGCGTCATCCAGCTCCACGCCGTGGCCCAGCATGGCATTGCACATGGCCGCCAGCGGCGCGGGCACCTTGAACCCGTAGCCGATGACGGTGGCCTCGGGCTTGCCTCCCCATTCGCGCACGATCTCGACCACGCGCCGCGCCGGCTCGCTGATGGCCGAAGCCGCGATCTGGTTGCCCAGTCCATCGCGAATGATCAGCTTGGCCTTGTGCAGCACCTCCTCGGGCAAGTCCTCGAACTTCAGGTCGTGCACCAGTTTGGCGAAACGCCGGGTCAGGCCCTGGAGTTTGGCGGCGGTTTCCTCGTTCATGCTCATTTCTCTCACCTCGGTATGGTTGACTGCAAATTGGGAGTATCTAATGATACTACTTTAAATCAGGCGCGCCAATATGGAATGCGGCCGGCATCGCCGGCCCGCCGCGCGTCACGCCGCCACGCGCCGCTCCATGCTCATGGATTTGTCGACTTCGGCCGACAGGATGCACGTCACCTCGTCCTCGTACGCCTTCACGCCCTCGTCGCCGGCGCCCCTGGGATGGGGCAGGTCGATCTTGATGTCGGCAATGATGGAGGACGGCCGCGCGCTGAAGATCAGCACGCGGTCGGCCAGCAGCACCGCCTCCGACACACTGTGCGTCACCATGACGATGGTCTTGTTCGCCTCTGTCCAGAGGCTCTGCAGGTCATGGATCATGTAGTTCTTGGTCTGCACATCCAGCGCGCCGAATGGTTCGTCCAGCAGGATCACCTCCGGGTCGTAGGTCAGCGCCCGGGCGATCGCCACCCGTTGCTTCATGCCTCAGGACAGCGTGGACGGATACGCATCCTCGAAACCGTCCAGCCCCGCCAGGGTGATCCACTTCTGGGCGCGCCGCCGCGCTTCCTGCGGCGGCGTCTTCTTGATGTCCAGGCCCAGCGTGACGTTCTCCATGACGGTGCGCCAGGGGTACAGGACGAACTCCTGAAAGACGATGCCGCGGTCCGGGCCCGGGCCGCGTATCGGTTCGCCGTCCAGTTCGACGGCGCCGCCTGAAATCCCTTCGAAACCCGCGATCACATACAGAAAGGTGGATTTGCCGCAGCCGCTGGGGCCGATGATTGCGACAAACTCCCGTTCCCCGATGCTGCAGGTCGCATCCTTGATCGCCAGTACGTCGCCGAACCGCATGCTCACGTTCCTGGCCACGATCTTGTCCCTTGCCATCTCCGTCTCCCGTTTCGTTGTTTTCAGCGTTCGACCTGGACGCCCCATTTGCCGACCGTACGCTCCTCGAACGCGCCCATCAGCACGTTCTCGATCAGATAGCCGAGCAGCGCAATCATGATCAGCCCGCCGTAGATGGTGGTCATGTCCATGAACTCGGAGGCCTCGTAGATCATGAAGCCCAGCCCGTAGGAGCTGGCGGCCAGCATTTCCGCGGCGATCAAGGCCCGCCACGCATAGCCGCTGCCCAGCCGCACCCCGGTGATCAGGTACGGCAGGATGCCGGGAACGATCACCTTGAAGAAGATCTGCAGGCGGCTGGCCCCCATCGAGCGCGCGACCCAGAACACCTTGACGTTCATGTTCTCGATGCCGGCCACTACGTTGAGGATCACCTCGAAGCTGGCCGCGATGAACACGATCAGGATCGTGGTCTTGTTGTCGACGCCGATCAGCAACAGCAGGATCGGCGTCCAGGCCAGCGTGGGCACCGGCATGAACAGGCTCAGCAAGGGCTTGAAGACGAACCGCCCCCAGCGGGTCAGGCCGATCAGGATGCCGATCAGGGTGCCGACGGCCGCCGCCAGCGCAAGGCCGGCCAGCAGGCGCATCATGCTGTAGTACACATGGCGGTATAGCTGTCCGCCGTGGACGTCGGCTCCGGAGTCCGACCAAAGCGTGGAGAAAATACTGCTGGGCGGGGGGAACAGGAAGTCGCTGACCAGGCCGGAGCGCGCCAGGAATTCCCAGATCAACAGCGGCACGCCCAGCGAGACCAGGGGCACGAGAAGCCGGTCGAAAACCCTGGCCCCGTCGTCGCCAGGCATGGAGGAAGCCATTGCGCTGCTCATTTCGATCCTCCTATGCGCGAGGCGCCATGCCATTTCCTGATGGTGCGCTGCTCCAGCATGCCGAATATCCCGTATTCGATCGCCATGCCGATCAAGGCCAGCAGCGCGATGCCCACGAACATGGTCGAGACGTCCATATAGCTGCGGGCGGCGAAGATCATGTAGCCCAGGCCCGTGCTGATGGCCGCCAGCATCTCGGCGGCGACCAGCGTGCGCCACGAGTGGGCCATGCCCAGCTTCAGGCCGGATATCAGCGCCGGCAGGCAGGAGGGCAGCAGGACGTTCAGCAGGACGTGCCGGCGCTTGCCGCCCATGCTGCGCACCACCCAGATCGACTGTTTGCTCACTGCCTTGACGCCTTGGATCGTGCTGTAGAGCACAGGGAAGAACGCGCCCAGGAAGCATACGGTGATGATGGTCCGGTCGCCCTGGCCGAACGCGACCAGCAGGATGGGGGTCCACGCGACGGCGGGCAATGGCAGCATGACGCTCAGGATCGGGCTGGTCCATTTGTGGACCGACGGCATCAGGCCCAGGCAGAAGCCCAGCGGTATCCCGATGAGCACGCTCAGCAAGAAGGCGCTGATGGCGCGATACAGGCTGGCGCCGATGTGCTTGAACAGCATGCCCTGCTCCGGCCCGGTGGAAAAGAGCTGCTCGCTGGCGCGAGCGAAGATCATCGACGGCGAGGGAAAGATGTTCGAGGCGATCCACCCCGCCCTGACGGCGAACTCCCAGAACACGAGCAGGGTGACGATGGGCAGCATGAACCGGCCGAACTCGGCGTACGCGGCGCAAGCGCCGGGAGTACGCCGCGCGGCAGGCCTGATCATGACCGTGTGGGCTGTGGTTGCGGCAAGCGGCTTCATGGGGTCTCCGTGATCCGGCTCACTGCCTGGCCTTGGCAAGCGCGGCAGCCCGCTCGTAGTACGACTTCTGAACCAGCTTGCCGAACTCCGGCATGGCGTTGATGCGCCCGGCAGCGATCATGGGCTCGGCGATGGCGGGCAGCTCTTCGAGCAGGCGATCCTCGATCCGCGGATCCACCACGATGCGCGAGACGGCCAGCTCCATCGCCTTGGGCGGGATGCTGACGCCGGACTTGCCCAGCTGGGCCGCGATCATCTCGCCGGCCTTCTTGGGATCGTTCGCGGTCAGCTGCGACATGTCGATCATGGACGCGATGTACTTGGCGACCGCTTCGGGGTGCTTGCCGGCATACTCGCGATTGACGAGGATGAAGTTGGGGCTTTCGTTGACGCCCTTCATCGACTGGATGCGCTTGACCGCGCCGTTGACTTCCGCCAGGGCGACGTGCGGCTCCCAGGCCAGGCCGGCATCGACCACGCCGCGGTTCACCGCCGCCGCGATATCCTCGACCTTCATGTTGACGAAGCGGAAATCCTTGGGACTGAGCTGGTTCTTCTCGAGGTACAGCATCAAGGTGCCGTGCGCGCCCGAACCGCTGACCACCCCGATCTTCTTGCCTTTGAGATCGGCGATCGATTTGTACGGGGCCTCGGGCCCGACGATGATGCCGTAACGGTCGCCGCCGTACTGGTTGGCGGCCACGATGTAGAACACCTCGGGCTGCTTGGCCGCCATGGTGACCAGCCGCGCCGCGCCGCCGGACACCACGTCCACGCGGCCGGCCAGGAACGCCTTGAGAGAGTCGCCGGCCGAACTGTAGGTCGAGATTTCCGTTTTCAGCCCGTAGGGCTGGGCCCAGTCCCGGGCCTGGTACAGCTCGTCGGTGGGGACCGCCTGCAACCCCAGGCGTATGGTGTCCTGCGCCTGGCTGGCGCAAGCCGCAACCACACCGAGCAACGCGCCGGCCAGCCGGCGGCAAATGCGTGACTTCATGGTCAGTCTCCTTGGCTTGTTATCGATCCGCCTTTAGCAGTATCAATTGATACTACCTTTGTGAAAGCAGTCTAGCTGTGAACTGTCAATAGGTTGTATTCGTCCAGGTTGAGTCTGGAGATGGGTACAGCGCGCCCGATGCCTTGGTGGGGTCGATGCCAGTTGTAGTGGTGTAGCCAGGATTTCATGGCATCGGCTCGGTGTTGGGAGTTCTGGTAGGTGTGAGCGTAAGCCCACTCACGCAAGGCCGACTGGATGAAGCGTTCGGCCTTGCCATTGGTCTGTGGGCGGTAAGGTCGGGTAAAGCGGTGCTTGATGCCCAGCTCATGGCACAGCGCGGCGAAGGCGCGGCTGCGAAAGGCCGAGCCATTGTCGGTGAGCAAGCGCTGGATGGTCACGCCCAGGCGCTGGTAGTAGGCCACTGCGTCCTTGAGGAACTGGACGGCGCTGGGGAAGCGCTCGTCGGGGTGGATGTCGGTGAAGGCCACGCGGGCGTGGTCATCGATGGCCACGAAGACGAAGTCCCAGCCGGCCCCCTCAACGGTATCGCGTCGGTTGCCCGTGACCCGGTGGCCAGGGCGCTGGATACGTCCCAGCTTCTTGATGTCGATGTGCAGCAGATCGCCGGGGGCCTGATGCTCGTAGCGCACCACCGGCTCGGCCGGCTCCAGGTCGGCCAGGTGCGACAGACCGGCGCGGGCCAGGACGCGGCTGACGGTGCTGGCTGACACGCCCAGCGCCTGGGCGATGCGCGCTTGGGTCAGCCGCTTGCGGCGCAGCTCCACGATAGCCAGCGCCTTGGCCGGCGCAATCGCTCGGGGCGAGACCGTCGGGCGCGAGGACGCATCGGCCAAGCCCGCCTGGCCCTGAGCCAGGAAGCGGCCCAGCCATTTGCGCACAGTCGGCGCGGTGACCCCATAGGCGCGGGCCGCTTCAGGCACACAAACTTGATGGGCGATCAATTGCTGGACCATTTCGAGTCGACGTAGGAAGGTCAATCGGGCATGCTTATGGGTGTTCATCCGGCCGGGCTCCTTGAGTGAACTGGGGGGTCGGCGATTTCCAGTTTCTCAAATCCGGTTCGGATGAACCATGCATACAACCTATTGAATCTTCACAACTAGAAGGCGTCGCCGAACAGCTCCGCCTGGCGCGGCGCCTCGGCCTGCGCGTCGGGGAAATTGCTCATCCCCACCCCGACCAGCCGGTAGCGCGTGTGCGCCGGCAGGTCCACGCGGGTACAAAGCTGGCGCGCGATCGCCGCCAGCTCCGCCGCCGAGCCCGGCGGCTGCATCAGCGTCAGGCTGCGCGTCAGGATGCGGAAGCGGTCGGTCTTCAGCTTCAACACCGTGGTGCGCCCGATGCGCCCTTTCTTCGCGCCCTGCTCCCATACCTTGGCCGCCAGCCGCTCCAGCGCCTCGCCCAGCGCCTCCAGCGCCAGGTCGGTGTCGAACGTCGTCTCGGCCGAAACCTGCTGCGCCGGCTGGTCCGCCTGCACCGCGCGCTCGTCGATGCCGCGCGCCAGCTCGTACAGGCGCACGCCATAGCGCCCGAAACGCTGCTCCAGCTCGGCCACCGAATGGCGGCTCAGGTCGCCCACCGTCTGGATGCCCAGTTGCTCCAGGCGCGCCTGCATGACCTTGCCCACGCCCGGCACCTTGCGCACCGGCAAGGGTTGCAGGAAGTCCAGCACGCGCGAGGGCTTGATCACGAACAGGCCGTCGGGCTTGTTCCAGTCGGAGGCGATCTTGGCCAGGAATTTGTTGGGCGCCACGCCCGCCGAGGCGGTCAGGCCGGTCTCCTCGCGTATCTGGCGCCGGATGATCTGCGCCACCTCGGTGGCCGAGGCCAGGCCCAGCTTGTTGCACGTCACGTCCAGATAGGCCTCGTCCAGCGAGAGCGGCTCGATCAGGTCGGTGTGGCGCGCGAAAATGGCGCGCACCTGGCGCGACACCTCGCGGTAGCGATTGAAATCGGGGGGAACGTAGACCGCGTCCGGACAGAGCCGCTGAGCGCGCGCCGCCGCCATCGCCGAATGCACGCCATAGCGCCGCGCCTCGTACGAGGCCGCGCACACGACCGAGCGCGGCCCGGTCCAGGCCACCACGACCGGAAGGCCGCGCAATGCCGGATTGTCGCGCTGCTCGACCGACGCATAGAACGCATCCATGTCGATGTGCACGATTTTGCGCTGGAGCTGGGACATGACTGAAAAGCGTCGCCGCCTGCCGCGGCCGGAAAAAGCGATATTATGGCTCGCCTCTTACCTTCACCACAGATCTGTCACGCAACAGCTACCCATCATGTCGACACCACACACCGACTTTTTCGGCCTGACCATTCCCTTCATGCAGTTGCTCGGGGTGGTTCCCGAGCACTCGGGCAACGGCACCGCCCGCACCCGGCTGCCGGCGCGCGCCGACCTGGTCAACAGCCGCGGCGACATCCACGGCGGCACGCTGATGAGCGTGCTGGATTTCACCCTGGGCGCCGCCATCCGCGGCGACACCCCCGAAGTCGGCGTGGCCACCATCGACATGAACACCAGCTTCATGTCCCCGGGGCGCGGCGACCTGGTCATCGAAACGCGCTGCCTGCGCCGCGGCGCGTCGATCGCCTTCTGCAAAGGAGAGATCCGCGACAGCGCCGGTGAACTGGTGGCCAAGGCCACCGCCACGTTCAAGATCATCCAGCGCCGCCCCGGCGGCGACTGAGCCTAGCGGTTGGGCAGGCGCCAGACTTCCTCGGTCGGCGCCGGATCGCCGGCATATAGGCCACGCAGGACGGCACTCCGTACACGACCGCTTCGCGCATGGCGCGCAGCGCGTCGGTATTCCAGATACTCTTGCCCCACATGCCGATATAGACGTTGGAGCTGTGCGCATCGATGGTGCCGATCTCCACGCGCGCCATCTCGCCGTCGAAGAACGGCGCCACGACCCGCACCAGGCCGGTGCGCGCGTTGTCGTCGAGTTCGCCCACCACCCGGTAGCCGCCCTGGCCCACCAGGCAGCGCTCGGCCTGCACCGTCGCGTAGCGATAGGCGTCCTGATAGTTGGTCTGCAGCTTGTAGTTGCCCGACACGGCGCCGGCCCCTGGCGCGGTGCCCACCGAGCAGCCAGCCAGCCCCACCACCCCCGCAACCGCGGCAATCCGTGCAATGCGCATGATTTCTCCCGATGACATGGGCGCGATTATCCCGCATATCGGGGCCGTTCGACACTGCCGGCGCGCCTGTGGCATGATCGACACGGTCGCCGGCGCCGGCGGCACGCCCAACGCCGTATCGCGCGGCCGCGCCGCGCCCGCATTCTCCGGAGGTTCCCCTTGCTCACCCTCATCAAGCGCACCGTCCTGGCCGCCGGCCTGATCGGCACCACGCTGGGCGCGGCCGCCCAGCCCCCGCGCGCCTATCCGCTCAAGGACTTCTTCCGCAACCCCGAGCGCGGCTACTTCCGCCTGGCCGACGACGGCAAGACGCTGGGCTTCATGCAGCCGGTCAGCATCGACGGCCAGCCGCCGCGCATGAACATCTACGTGCAGGCGCTGGCCGACGGCGTGCCGGCCGGCGAGCCGCGCAAGCTGACCAGCGAAACCGCGCGCGATATCAGCAATTTCTTCTGGAAGGGCGACGACACCGTGCTCTACCAGAAAGACTTCGGCGGCGACGAGAATTTCCACGTCCTGGCCGTCAACGCGCGCACCGGCCAGGTCGCCGACCTCACCCCCTACGAGGGGGTGCGCGCCTCGATCGAGGACGACCTGCCCGACGACCCCGACCACGTGCTGATCAGCCACAACCGGCGCGACCCGCAGGTGTTCGACGTCTACCGCGTCAATGTGCGCACCGGGGCGGCCGAACTGGTCGCGCAGAACCCGGGCAACGTGGTGGACTGGCAGACCGACCATGCCGGCAAGGTGCGCGCCGCCATCACCAGCGACGGCCTGAACACCACCCTGCTCTACCGCGACGACGAGGCCGCGCCGTTTCGCCCGCTCATCACCACCGACTACCGCGTGAGCGTCAGCCCGGCCTTCTTCACCTTCGACGACAGGAAGCTGTACGCCCTGAGCAACCGCGGCCGCGACAAGCTGGCCCTGGTGGTCATCGACCCGGCCACGCCCGACGTGGAGCAACCCGTATTCGAACCGGACGAGGTGGACCTCGACGCGGCCGGCTATTCGCGCAAGCGCAAGGTGCTGACCGTCGCCTCCTACCAGACCGACAAGCCGCGCCACCGGTTTTTCGACGCCGAGACCGAAGCCCTGTACGCCCGGCTGGCGCGCGCCCTGCCCGGCTACGACTTCGCGCTGCAGGGCTGGAACCGCGACGAGGACACCTTCATCGTGGCCGCCTACAACGACCGCACGCCGGGGTCGCGCTATCTGTACGACGCGCGGCGCGACAGCCTGCACAAGCTGGCCGACATCAATCCCGCCATTCCCGAGGCCGACATGGCGCCGGTGCGGCCCGTCAGCTACCAGAGCCGCGACGGCCTGACCATCCACGGCTATCTCACCCTGCCGGCCGGACGCGCGCCCAGGAACCTGGCCTGCATCGTCAACCCGCACGGCGGGCCCTGGGCGCGCGACGGCTGGGGCTACAACCCGGAAGTGCAGTTCCTGGCCAACCGCGGCTTCTGCGTACTGCAGATGAACTTCCGCGGCTCGACCGGCTACGGCCGCAAGTTCTGGGAAGCCGGCTTCGGCCAATGGGGCCTGAAGATGCAGGACGACATCACCGACGGGGTGCAATGGCTGATCGACCAGGGCATCGCCGACCCGCGGCGCATCGGCATCTACGGCGGCAGCTATGGCGGCTACGCCACGCTGGCCGGCGTCGCCTTCACGCCCGACCTGTACGCGGCGGCGGTCGACTACGTGGGGGTATCCAACCTGTTCACCTTCATGAACACCATACCGCCCTACTGGAAGCCGCTGCTGGCCAAGATGCAGGACATGGTGGGCGACCCGGTGCGCGACAAGGCGCGCCTGGAAGCCACCTCGCCCGCGCTGCACGTCGACCGCATCAAGACGCCGCTGTTCATCGCCCAGGGCGCCAAGGACCCGCGCGTCAACAAGGCCGAGAGCGACCAGGTCGTCCAGGCGCTGCGCCAGCGCGGCGTCGAGGTCGAGTACATGGTCAAGGACAACGAAGGCCATGGCTTCCACAACGACGAGAACAAGTTCGAGTTCTACGCCGCCATGGAAAAATTCTTCACCGAGCACCTCAAGCCCTGAGTCCGGCCCCCGCCCCGGCGGGGGATCGGTCCGATCCGTCCCGCATTACGCCGGCGCAGCGCCGTGCACGTTTGGTTACGGAAACCAATTCCCCCAGATGCCGGTCTATGGTGTTCTGCCCTAGAATCGGCACCGATGAATACGTCTTCGCAATCCACCAAGCCGCCCCCGCCCGGCGGGCCGCGGCTGTTTCGCAAATCCCTGTTGATCAAAGCGGGCGTGGCCGTGGCCGGCCTGGGCGCCGCGGGCGCGCTGGCGCTGGGGCTGGCCCTGGCGCTGGCCTGGCCCAGCCTGCCCGAGCTGCACGCCATGACCGACTACCGGCCGCGCGTGCCCTTGCGCGTCTATACCGCCGATGGCGTGCTGATCGGCGAGTTCGGCGAAGAACACCGCAACGTGTTGCGCGCCGACGAAATCCCGCAGGTCATGAAGCAGGCCGTGCTGGCCGCCGAGGATGACCGCTTCTACCAGCATGGCGGGGTGGACTGGATGGGCGTGGCGCGCGCCGTGCTGACCAACATGGTCAAGCTGTCCAAGAGCCAGGGCGGCAGCACCATCACCATGCAGGTGGCGCGCAACTTCTACCTGTCCTCCGAAAAGACGTACTCGCGCAAGTTCTATGAACTGCTGCTCACCTACAAGATAGAAGCCGAGCTCACCAAGGACCAGATCCTCGAGCTCTACATGAACCAGATCTACCTGGGCCACCGCTCATACGGCTTTGCCGCCGCGTCGCGCACCTATTTCGGCAAGCCGCTGTCGGAGGTCACCCCGGCCGAGGCCGCCATGCTGGCCGGCATTCCCAAGGCGCCCTCGCGCGCCAACCCGCTGGCCAGCCTGCCGCGCGCCACCGCGCGCCAGCAATATGTGCTGGGCCGCATGCAGACGCTGGGCTACCTGACGCCCGAGCAGGTGCAAGAGGCGCGCGCGCAGACCATCGTCCTGCGCGGCAGCGAGGGCGGCCCGGCGCATGGCTTCGCCATCCACGGCGAGTATCCCGCCGAGCTGGTGCGCCAGCTGATGTACAGCATCTACCAGGACGGCGCCTATACGCACGGCATCGACGTCTACACCACTATCGATTCCAAGGCCCAGCAGGCCGCCTATCGCGCGGTGCGCGCGGGCGTGCTCGACTACACCCGGCGCGCGCCCTATCCCGGCCCGCAGGCGCAGATCGACCTGCCCGACGGCATCGAACAAGACGCCCAGGCCTTCGACGAAATCCTCGACAGCGTGCAGGACCAGGCGCCCGACAGCGACGACCTGCTGGCCGGCGTGGTGCTGTCGACCAGCCCCACCTCGGTGACCGTGGCCCGCACCGCCACCGACATCGTCACCGTCGACGACAAGAAAGCGCTGGCCATCGTGGCCCGCGCGCTGGCCCCCAACGCCAAGGATGCGCTGCGCATCCGGCGCGGCTCGGTGGTGTACCTGCACAAGAACGGCGACACCTGGGAAATCATCAACATGCCCGCGCTGCAGGCGGCCCTGGTATCGATGTCGCCGGCCGACGGCGCGATCAGCGCCATGATAGGCGGCTTCGACTTCCACCGCGGCTCGTTCAACCGCGTCACCCAGGCGTGGCGCCAGCCCGGCTCCACCATCAAGCCGTTCGTCTATGCCGCCGCGCTCGAGCGCGGCATGACCCCGGCCACCCAGGTCAACGACCAGCCCTTCATGCTGACCGCCGAGCAGACCGGCTCGCGCGCCTGGCAGCCCAAGAACGACGGCAACCGCTACGAGCCCATGCTCACCTTGCGCGAAGGGCTGTATCGGTCCAAGAACATGGTGTCGATCCGCATCCTGCAGGCCATCGGCCCCGAGTACGCGCGCGACTACCTCACCCGCTTCGGCTTCGAGCAGGCGCGCTGGCCCGCCATGCTGCCGCTGGCGCTGGGCGCCGGCGGCGCCACCCCGCTGCAGGTCGCCAACGCCTACAGCGTGTTCGCCAACGGCGGCTATCGCGTCACCCCCTACCTGATCGACCGCGTCACCGACCGTTCCGGCAAGGTCCTGATGCAGACCACGCCGGTCAAGGCCGGCGACGAAACCGCGCGCGCCATCGACCCGCGCACGGCCTGGGTGATCGACGACATCATGCACGACACCACCACCAAGGGCACGGCCGCGCGCGTCTACCGCACGCTCAAGCGCAACGACATCGCGGGCAAGACCGGCACCACCAACGACGCGGTCGATGTCTGGTTCTCCGGCTACACCGCGCAGCAGACCACCACGGTCTGGATGGGGTTCGACCAGCCCCGCTCGCTGGGCACCAACGAATTCGGCAGCGGGCTGGCGCTGTCCACCTGGCTCGACTACGAACAGCCCACGCTCAAGGGCACGCCCCAGGCGCCGCGCGCGCCGCGGCCCCAGGGCCTGATCGTCGACAACGGCGAGTACTACTTCAGCGAATTCCCGCCCGGGCAGGCCGTGGCCGCGCTGGATCTGTCCAGCGGCGACGAGCTGACCGACTTCCTGAACAACATGCGCCCCAGCGACGGCGCGCCCGCGCGCGTGCAGCAGCCCGGGCAGCCGCCCGCCGGCTCCTCGTCGGGCGGGCAACCTCCCATTCCACCGATTCCGGTGCCCCGCGCCGACCTGCCCGACGGGCAGGCCACGCCGGCCAGCCTGCCGCTGGGCGCGCCGCCCGCGGCCGCCTCCGCACCGCCTGCCGCGCCCGCGCACGGCGGCGCCTCGGCCCAGCCCGTCACCCTGCCGGGCAGGGTCGGCGCCACGCCGCTCTAGCTGTGAAGATTCAATAGGTTGTATGCATGGTTCATCCGAACCGGATTTGAGAAACTGGAAATCGCCACCCCCCCAGTTCACTCAAGGAGCCCGGCCGGATGAACACCCATAAGCATGCCCGATTGACCTTCCTACGTCGACTCGAAATGGTCCAGCAATTGATCGCCCATCAAGTTTGTGTGCCTGAAGCGGCCCGCGCCTATGGGGTCACCGCGCCGACTGTGCGCAAATGGCTGGGCCGCTTCCTGGCTCAGGGCCAGGCGGGCTTGGCCGATGCGTCCTCGCGCCCGACGGTCTCGCCCCGAGCGATTGCGCCGGCCAAGGCGCTGGCTATCGTGGAGCTGCGCCGCAAGCGGCTGACCCAAGCGCGCATCGCCCAGGCGCTGGGCGTGTCAGCCAGCACCGTCAGCCGCGTCCTGGCCCGCGCCGGTCTGTCGCACCTGGCCGACCTGGAGCCGGCCGAGCCGGTGGTGCGCTACGAGCATCAGGCCCCCGGCGATCTGCTGCACATCGACATCAAGAAGCTGGGACGTATCCAGCGCCCTGGCCACCGGGTCACGGGCAACCGACGCGATACCGTTGAGGGGGCCGGCTGGGACTTCGTCTTCGTGGCCATCGATGACCACGCCCGCGTGGCCTTCACCGACATCCACCCCGACGAGCGCTTCCCCAGCGCCGTCCAGTTCCTCAAGGACGCAGTGGCCTACTACCAGCGCCTGGGCGTGACCATCCAGCGCTTGCTCACCGACAATGGCTCGGCCTTTCGCAGCCGCGCCTTCGCCGCGCTGTGCCATGAGCTGGGCATCAAGCACCGCTTTACCCGACCTTACCGCCCACAGACCAATGGCAAGGCCGAACGCTTCATCCAGTCGGCCTTGCGTGAGTGGGCTTACGCTCACACCTACCAGAACTCCCAACACCGAGCCGATGCCATGAAATCCTGGCTACACCACTACAACTGGCATCGACCCCACCAAGGCATCGGGCGCGCTGTACCCATCTCCAGACTCAACCTGGACGAATACAACCTATTGACAGTTCACAGCTACCGCTCGATCGACACGGCTGCCATCTATGGCAACGAGGCTGGCGTGGGCGAGGGGCTGCGCGCTGCGGGGGTAGCCCGCAAGGATTTGTTCGTCACCACCAAGCTGTGGAACGACCGGCATGGCTACGACGAGGCGCAGCGCGCCATGGACGAGAGCCTGCGCAAGCTGGGCCTGGCCTATGTCGACCTGTTCCTGATCCACTGGCCGGTGGCCGGCAGCGACAAGTTCGTCGATGCCTGGCGCGCCATGGTGGCGATGAAGGAGGACGGGCGCGCCCGCTCGATCGGCGTGTCCAATTTCACGATCGCCAATCTGCGGCGCCTGGTCGACGAGACCGGCGTGGTGCCGGCGGTCAACCAGGTCGAACTGCATCCGGGGTTCGCCCAGCGCGAGCTGCGCGCCTTCCATGCCGAACAGGGCATCGCCACCGAATCCTGGAGCCCGCTGGGCCAGGGCGCCGTCATGCACGACGCGACGCTGGCCGGGATCGCCGCGCGCCACGGCAAGTCGGCGGCGCAGGTGACGCTGCGCTGGCATCTGCAGAATGGCCTGATCGTGATTCCCAAGTCGGTGACGCCGGCGCGCATCCAGGCCAACATCGACGTATTCGACTTCGAATTGTCGGCCGACGAGATGGCCGATATCGACGCCTTGCCGGAAGGCCCGCGGCTCGGACCCGACCCCGCCACCTTCACCGGCTGATACCCGCGGCGCCGCCCCAGGGGGCGGCCAAGGAGCTTGGAGACCATGGAATACGTACGACTGGGCAGCACCGGACTGAAGGTGTCGCGCCTGTGCCTGGGATGCATGACCTACGGCGAGCCGGCGCGCGGCAACCACGCCTGGACGCTGGACGAGACGCAGAGCCGGCCGTTCTTTCGGCAGGCGCTGGATGCCGGCATCAATTTCTTCGATACCGCCAACAGCTACTCGGACGGCACCAGCGAGGAATTCCTGGGACGCGCCTTGCGCGAGTACGTGCCGCGCGACGAGGTGGTGGTGGCGACCAAGGTGTTCTTCCCCTTGCGCAAGGAACCCAACAGCGGCGGGTTGTCGCGCAAGGCCATCATGCGCGAGATCGACGCCAGCCTGCGGCGGCTCGGTACCGACTACGTGGACCTGTACCAGATTCACCGCTGGGACTACGACACGCCCATTGAGGAGACGCTGCAGGCGCTGCATGATGTGGTCAAGGCCGGCAAGGCGCGCTACATCGGCGCTTCCTCGATGCATGCCTGGCAGTTCGCCAAGGCGCTGTACCTGGCCGACCGGCATGGCTGGACGCGTTTTTCCACCATGCAGAACCACTACAACCTGCTGTACCGCGAGGAAGAGCGCGAGATGCTCAAGCTGTGCCGCGCCGAGGGCGTGGGCGTGCTGCCGTGGAGTCCGCTGGCGCGCGGGCGCCTGACGCGCGACTGGGCCGAGGGCAGCGCGCGCGCCGACACCGACGATGTGCTCAAGCGGCTGTACAGCGCCACCGAGCAGGCCGATCGCGGCGTCATCGACGCGGTGGGCGAGGTGGCGGCGCAGCGCGGCGTCTCGCGCGCGCAGGTGGCCATGGCCTGGCTGCTGCGTCAGCCGGCGGTGACCGCGCCCATCGTGGGGGCGAGCAAGCCGCGCCACCTGGAGGACGCGGTGGCGGCGCTGGCCCTGCGCCTGACCGACGAGGAGGCCGCGCGCCTGGAAGCGGCCTATGCGCCGCATCCGGTGGCCGGATTCGCTTAGCCGCCGCGGCGCGGGCCGGGCGCGGGACGGCGTTCGCGCGGGACGATCCAGAAGCGCGCGATCACCACCAGCAGCCAGGCCAGCGCCAGCCACGAGGCCCAGTGCCACACGCCGGTGCCCAGCAGGGCGGCGAGCAGCCCGAACACGCTGAGCGCGCCCAGCACGATGGGCATGCCCCAGACGAAATAGAAATGCTGGCGCGGCGTCATGCGGGCGTCCTTTGCGGTTCGGCTGCCTGCTGGTGGCGGCGCACCAGCTCGGCCACGCGTGCGTCGGTGGCCTTGCGGCGCGCCAGCCACAGGTAGAGGCCGCTGCCCAGCACCACGATGGTGATCAGGTCGAGCAGGGCCCAGATGATTTTCAGCGGCATGCCGCCGTAATCGCCGAAATGCAGCGGGCGCGACAGTTCCAGGACGGTGAGGTACCACGGCATTCTGGCGACGGCGGCCAGCTCGCCGGTCTTGCCGTCGACCAGCACCGGCGTGTTCAGCTTGGAGGTCAGCGGCGTATTGCCCTTGAGCCAGACGATGTAGTGCTGCGGGCTGCCGAAGGCATTGCCGGGATACGAGATGCCGGTCAGGGCGCGGTCGGGCACGGCCGCCAAGGCCGTGTCGGCGGCGCGCTGCGGCGCCGACAGCTCGGCCGGCCGCGGGACGGGCTTGCCTTGGTAAGGAGCCGTCATGGCCTGCAGTTCGGTCTGCTGCCAGAGGCGGAACAGCGGCGTGGACAACTCGTTGATGACGCCGGTCAGGCCGACGACGAAGGCCCAGACCAGGGTGACGATGCCCAGCAGGTTGTGCAGGTCCAGCCACTTCAGGCGGTTGGAACGCGAGGCGCGCACCGTGCCGAAATCCAGCTTCTTCATGAACGGACCGTACAGCACCACGCCCGAGACGATGGCGATGACGAACAGCAGGCCCATCAGGCCGAGAAACAGTTCGCCGGCCAGCCCGGCGTAGAGGTCCACGTGCAGCGCCAGCATGATGCCCATGAAGCTGAAGCGGTCGGCCGAATACTTGGGGCCGTCGTGCAGGATGTCGCCGGTGCGGGCGTCCACGCGCACCGCGTGGCCGGCCTCGACCGCCTGGCCCAGCTTGGGCGTGAAGCCGACATAGACCTGGGGTTCCTCGTCATCCAGGAAAACGTAGTCGATGTATTCGTCGGGGTAGAGCGCATGGGCGCGGGCGACGATGGTGTCGAGGCTGGCGTCGGGCGTGCCCTCGGCCACCTGCGCCACGGGCTTGCCCTCGTCGAGCAGGTGCTCGATCTCGTGGTGGAAGACCAGGGGCAGGCCGGTGATGCAGATGATCAGCAGGAAAAGCGTACAGACCAGGCTGGTCCATTTATGGACCAGGTACCAAGTCTTGATGGTCGACGCTGTACTCATGGAATAGTGGAAGTAGGTCTAAAAGCGGAAAAGTATCACGAATAATATTTATTCTCATCAGTTTTTTGTAAGCTGGGCATGCGCGCCCGCGCCGGCCGGCCCGCCGCCATCCGGGTTACAGTGACCGTACCGCTTTTTTCCAGGGATCCGGCCCTGGCTTGCGATGGCCCCGAACCTGCAGTACCCCGCTTTCCTGCGCCTGCCGCGCAACCCCGCCGGACGCGACTTCGCCGTGGGCGATATCCATGGCCATTTCTCCCGCCTCGAGCAGGCGCTGGACGAATGCGGCTTCGATCCGCGGCGCGACCGCCTGTTCTCGGTGGGAGACCTGATAGACCGGGGGCCGGACAGCGAGGCCGCGGTGCAATGGCTGGCGCATCCGTGGTTCTACGCCGTGCAGGGCAACCACGAGGACTATGCCATCCGCCATGTGCGCACCGGCCTGGTCGACCAGGACAATTGGCGCAGCTATGGCGGCGGCTGGTTTCTCGATGCCGCGCCCGAGCGCCAGCGCGCCTGGGCCGGCGCGTTCGCGGCCTTGCCGGTGGTGATCGAGGTGGCGACGCAGGCCGGCCCGGTGGGCTTGCTGCACGCCGATTGCCCGGTGCGGGACTGGAGCCGGCTCGAGTATTTCCTGCAGGCGCGGCCCAAGCGGGCGCGCTCGGTCTGCCAGTGGTCGCGCGAGCGGCTGGCCAGCGGCGACGCGCGCGGCGTGGACGGCATCCGCGCCGTGGTGGCGGGCCATACGCCGGTCAGCGAGCCCGTGGTGCTGGGCAATGTCTATCACATCGACACCCAGGGCTGGCGTCCGCATGGCTATTTCACCTTGCTCGACCTCTGTACGCTGAGCGCCTGGCCGCGCCCGGCGCAGGCCGGCGCGCCGGCCGCGCGCGGCTGAGCTAGATGTGAACTGTCAATAGGTTGTATTCGTCCAGGTTGAGTCTGGAGATGGGTACAGCGCGCCCGATGCCTTGGTGGGGTCGATGCCAGTTGTAGTGGTGTAGCCAGGATTTCATGGCATCGGCTCGGTGTTGGGAGTTCTGGTAGGTGTGAGCGTAAGCCCACTCACGCAAGGCCGACTGGATGAAGCGTTCGGCCTTGCCATTGGTCTGTGGGCGGTAAGGTCGGGTAAAGCGGTGCTTGATGCCCAGCTCATGGCACAGCGCGGCGAAGGCGCGGCTGCGAAAGGCCGAGCCATTGTCGGTGAGCAAGCGCTGGATGGTCACGCCCAGGCGCTGGTAGTAGGCCACTGCGTCCTTGAGGAACTGGACGGCGCTGGGGAAGCGCTCGTCGGGGTGGATGTCGGTGAAGGCCACGCGGGCGTGGTCATCGATGGCCACGAAGACGAAGTCCCAGCCGGCCCCCTCAACGGTATCGCGTCGGTTGCCCGTGACCCGGTGGCCAGGGCGCTGGATACGTCCCAGCTTCTTGATGTCGATGTGCAGCAGATCGCCGGGGGCCTGATGCTCGTAGCGCACCACCGGCTCGGCCGGCTCCAGGTCGGCCAGGTGCGACAGACCGGCGCGGGCCAGGACGCGGCTGACGGTGCTGGCTGACACGCCCAGCGCCTGGGCGATGCGCGCTTGGGTCAGCCGCTTGCGGCGCAGCTCCACGATAGCCAGCGCCTTGGCCGGCGCAATCGCTCGGGGCGAGACCGTCGGGCGCGAGGACGCATCGGCCAAGCCCGCCTGGCCCTGAGCCAGGAAGCGGCCCAGCCATTTGCGCACAGTCGGCGCGGTGACCCCATAGGCGCGGGCCGCTTCAGGCACACAAACTTGATGGGCGATCAATTGCTGGACCATTTCGAGTCGACGTAGGAAGGTCAATCGGGCATGCTTATGGGTGTTCATCCGGCCGGGCTCCTTGAGTGAACTGGGGGGTCGGCGATTTCCAGTTTCTCAAATCCGGTTCGGATGAACCATGCATACAACCTATTGAATCTTCACAGCTAGACGGCGCGTTAGCCGCGCTTGCCGTCGAGCAGCCCCGACAGCGAAGCCAGCAGGCTGCCGGCATCGAAGGATTGGCCCGACTCGGCCTGGCCGCCCGGCGTGGCGGTATCCACCAGGCCCGGCAGCAAGCGGCTCAGGTTGGCCAGCACGTCGCCGCGGTCCTGGCCGGACTGCTGCGCCATCTGGTCGACCATGCCCGGCTCCAGCACCGAGTCCAGCTGCGCCGGCGTCACGGGCTGGTTGGGCCCGGCGCTCACCCACGAGGCGATCACCTCGCCCAGGCCGCCTTCCTGGAAGCGCTGGATCAAGGCCGTCAGGCCGCCGGGGTAATTGTTCAATTGCGCGACCAGGACGGGCAGCAACGCTGCCATGCCGCCGTTGGCCGAGCGCTCGTCGCCGCCACCCAGGGCGCCGCCGGCGATCGACGTCAGAGAATCGAGAAGACCCATGACAGGCTCCCAAGAGAAAGAAGGGGAAGCCAGTCTAGCGCATCCGTCCTACGCGGCCGTGCCCGCGCGGCGCAGAAATTGCAACCATTTCCGCGCCGCCCTCGGCGGCGCGCCGAACCCGGCCGGCGCTACGGCGTGCGCAGGGCCTTGAGCGTCTTCTGGCCGGCGCGCCCGTCGGCCGGCAGGCCCAGCTGGCCCTGCACGGTCTGCAGCGCCTGGCGCGTACGCACGCCGATCACGCCATCCGGCTTGCCGATATCGAATCCGCGGGCCAGCAGCAGCTCTTGCAATTCGCGGCGTTCGGCGCGCGACAGGCCGGGATCGTCGGTGGGCCAGGCGCGCGCGAACGGCAAGTCGCCGCGCAGGCGGTCCGACAAATGGGCAATGGCCAGCGCGTAGCTCTCGGCCGCGTTGTACGAATACAGCGCATCGAAATTGCGCAACACCAGGAACACCGGGCCTTGCGCCCCGGCCGGCGCCAGCAGCGCCGCGGGCGTATCGCCCGCCGGCAGCGCGCCGCCGTCCACGCGCTTGATGCCGCGCGCCTGCCAGGCGCTCATCGGCTGCTTGTTGCGGCGTCCGGTGCCGGCCAGGTCCATGCCGGCCGGCAGCTTGACCTCGAAGCCCCAGGGCTGCCCGGTTTGCCAGCCGGCGCGGCGCAGGAAGTTCGCGGTGGAGCCCAGGGCGTCGGGCACGCTGTCGACCAGGTCGCGCCGCCCGTCGCCATCGAAGTCGACCGCCAGGCGCAGGTAGGTCGACGGCATGAACTGCGTCTGGCCGAAGGCGCCGGCCCATGAGCCGGCCAGGCGCTCGGGCTGCATGTGCTCGTCCTGGATGATCTTGAGGGTGGCGAAGAATTCGCCTCGGAAATAGCTTTGCCGGCGCCCGAAGCACGACAGCGTCGAAAGCGACGTCAGCAAGGGGCGTCCGCCCAGGTTCTTGCCGAAATTGCTTTCGACTCCCCAGACGGCCACCACGGTCGCGGGATCGACGCCATATTCGGCCTGCGCCCGCGCCAGCACGTCGGCATGCCGGGCCAGGGCCTGGCGGCCGTCCTCGATGCGTTCCTCGTCGACCAGGCCCGCCATGTAGTCCCAGATGGGCGTCTTGAATTCGGGCTGCACGTCCAGGAAGCCCAGCACGTCCATGTCCGGCGCCAGCGACGCGGTCTGCGCGTCGTAGGTGGCTGCCTGCACGCCGCTCTTGATGGCGTCGCCGCGCAACTGCTTCAGGCAGGCGCGATACGCATCGAGGTCGGCGGGGGTGGCGGCGGCGGGCGCGGCCAGCGCGGGAATGGCCGCCGCGGCGAAGGCCGTGGCGCACAACAGGCGTAGGTAGGCTTTGTTCATGTGCACCATTCTAATTCGGGCGGCCGCCCGCAGACATGCCCGCGCCGTTACGCCTGCAACAAGGCCCGCAGTTCGTCCTCGTCGAAACCGGCGGCGCGGCGGGCCTCGAGGTTGAACGGGCCACGCAGGCGCGGCGCCCCGTACCGGGAGGCGAGCTGCGCGTACTGCGCCACCGGATCGAGGCCGCGCTGCGCGCACAACGCCTTGTACCAGTGGTTACCGATGGCCACATGGCCGATCTCGTCGCGCAGGATGATCTCCAGAATGGCGGCGCCATCGGCGTCGCCGGCCGCCGCCAGCTTGTCGCGGATCAGCGGCGAGGCATCCAGGCCGCGCGCCTCCAGCGTGCGCGGCACCAGCGCCAGGCGGGCCAGCAGGTCGGCGCGCGTTTTCTCGGCCATCTCCCACAGGCCATTGTGGGCCGGAAAGTCGCCATAGGCATGGCCCAACCCGGACAGATGACGGTTGAGCAGGTCGAAGTGGTAGGCCTCCTCGCGCGCCACCTTCAGCCAGTCGAGATAGTAGGCGTCCGGCAGGCCGCCGTACCGCCACACGGCATCCAGCGCCAGGTTGATGGCGTTGAACTCGATATGCGCCAGGGCGTGCAGCAAGGCGGCGCGCCCTTCGGGCGATTGCACCGAGCGCTGCCGCACCTGGGACGGCGGCACCAGCTGCGGGGCGGGCGGCCGCCCCGGCAGGCCGGCCGGCTCGGCGAGGTCCTGTTGCGCGCCCACCGGCGCGCCAGCGTCGATGGCCGCCACGGCCGCCAGCTTGTCGGCCCAGGCAGGCGTCATCAGGGCGTCCAGCGCCTGGGCGCGCAGACTGGCGCCGGCTCCGGCACCAGGCACTGCTATGCTTGCTGCTTCCATTGTCTTCTCGTTGCGAAAGGCATGCCGGGCCTGTGGCGCCGCGGCATGGCCACATGGCGACTTTATCATTGGCCATGCCCTCCTCTGTCGAACTCTCGGTGCAAGCCGGCCTGGAGCACTTCGATGCGGCCCAATGGGATGCGCTGGCCGGCCCGCAGCCGTTCGTGCGCCATGCCTTCCTGCGGGCGCTGCACGATACCGGATGCGCCAGCCCAGGCACCGGCTGGACGCCCTGCTTCCTGGCCCTGCGCCGCGCGGGCCTGCTGGCCGGCGCGGTGCCGCTCTATGCCAAAAGCCACTCGCGCGGCGAGTATGTGTTCGACTATGCCTGGGCCGACGCCTACGCGCGCAACGGCCTGCCCTACTATCCCAAGCTGCTGTCGGCCGTGCCGTTCACGCCGGTCGGCGGGGCGCGCCTGCTGGCGCACACGCATGCCGACCGGCTGCTGCTGGCGCGTGGCCTGATCCAGCTGGCCCGGCAGTTCGAGGTATCGTCGCTGCATGTCCTGTTCCCGAGCGATGACGACCTGCTCGCCCTGCGCGAGGCCGGCTACCTGATCCGCGCCGGCGTGCAATTCCACTGGCGCAACGCGGGCTATGCCGGATTCGACGACTTCCTGGCCGCGTTCAGCCACGACAAGCGCAAGAAAATCCGCCAGGACCGCAAGAAGGTCGCCGCCGAACGCGTTTCGTTTCGCTGGCTGCGCGGCGCCGACATCGATGCCGCGGCGCTGGATTTCTTCTACCAGTGCTATCGCCACACCTACCTGGCGCATGGCAACCCGCCCTATCTGAACCTGGAGTTCTTCCGGCAGCTGCATGCCGAGATGCCGGACGCGCTGGTGCTGATCCTGGCCGAACAGGACGGCCAGCCGGTGGCGGCGGCGCTGAACCTGCAGGCCGACGGCGTGCTGTACGGCCGCTACTGGGGCGCCCGGCGCTACATCCCCGGCCTGCATTTCGAAACCTGCTACCTGCAGTCCATCGAATACTGCATCGCGCACGGCCAGGCCAGCTTCGAAGGCGGCGCGCAGGGCGAACACAAGATGGCGCGCGGCCTGCTGCCCACGCCGACCTGGTCGGCCCACTGGATCGCCGACACGCGCTTTGCCGCGGCCATCGACGATTTCCTCGGCCACGAAACCCACGCCATCGACGAATATCGCGACGAACTGGCCACCCACAGCCCGTTTCGAAAAACCTGACCCAACCCTCCGGTGCCTGTCCCCGCAGGAATCCTGGTGCCTGTCCCCGCTGGGACAGGCACCCGGGCACTCGGGCACCCGGCCCCCTGCGCTACAGGAACCGATCCAGCAGCTTGCGGCTATGGCGGTCCAGCGCCAGCGCATCGCGGATCAGGAAGAAAATTCCGTGCATGTCGGTGATCAGCAAGGTATGGCCGGCCAGCCGGCGGATGTCTTCTTCACCGCGCAATACGAAGGTGGCGTTGCCGCGGTCGGTCTCGACCTGCCAGGACGATGGCGTGGCGAATGTGGACACCGAGACAATGCGCCGGATCTCGGGCATGAATTCGCGGCTGGCCAGCTCTGCTTCGACCAGTGGCCGCTGCGCGGGCGGCAACTGCGCCACGTCGTCCAGCCAGGCCAGTTCATGCCCGTCGGCGCTGACCAAAGACAGGCCGCTGGCCGGAGCGCTGATCGGAAACGCGCGCACCGGCACCACGCCTTCATGCGCCCGGCCGTCGGCGCCGGTGAAAACCAGCCGGCCGGCCTGGTTGCGATGCAGCTGGAATGCGGAGTCGTTCATGGCGGGCTGCGCTCTCATGCGATGGCGGCGATGGCGTCGCTGTCGTCGTCGCCACCTTCGGCCTGGCGCGTCTGTTGCGCCTGGTACAGCCGATAGTAGGCGCCTTCGCGCGCCATCAAGGCCTCGTGCGCGCCCTCCTCGACGATCTGCCCGCGGTCCAGCACGACCAGCCGGTCGGCCCGCCGCAGCGTGCTGAGGCGATGCGCGATGGCGATGGTGGTGCGCCCGCGCACGAGGTTGTCGAGCGCCTTCTGGATTTCCTTCTCGGTCGTGGTGTCCACCGACGAGGTCGCCTCGTCCATGATGAGAATGCGCGGGTCGATCAGCAGCGCCCGGGCAATCGAGATGCGTTGGCGCTCGCCGCCGGACAGCGCCTGGCCGCGTTCGCCCACCAGCGAGTCATAGCCATGCGGCAGGCGCAGGATGAACTCATGGGCATGCGCGGCGCGCGCGGCGGCGATGATCTCCGCGCGCGTGGCGTCCGGCTTGCCGTACGAGATGTTGTCGGCGATGGTGCCGAAGAAGAGGAAAGGCTCCTGCAGCACCAGTCCGATGTTGCGCCGGTAATCGGCGATGCGCAGCGAGCGGATGTCCACGCCGTCGACCAGCACCGCGCCTTCCGATACGTCGTAGAAGCGGCAGATCAGGTTGATCAGGGTGCTCTTGCCCGAGCCGCTATGCCCGACCAGGCCTATCATTTCGCCCGGCGCGATCGACAGGTCCAGCCCGCGTATCACCGAACGGTTGCCGTAGCGGAACCCCACGTCGCGCAGCTCGATGTGGCCGTTCACGCGCGGCAGGTGCACCGGCTTGTGCGGCTCGGGCACGCTGGAGACGTGGTCGAGAATGTCGAAAATGCGCTTGGCGCCGGCGGCCGCCTTCTGCGTCACCGACACGATGCGGCTCATCGAATCCAGGCGCGTGTAAAAGCGGCCGATATACGCCAGGAACGCCGCCAGCACGCCAACCGTGATGTGCTTCTGCGACACCTGCCAGATGCCGAAGATCCACACGATGAGCAGGCCGATCTCCGTCAGCAGCGTCACCGTCGGCGAGAACAGCGACCACACGGTATTGACGCGGTCGTTGACCTCCAGGTTGCGGTTGTTGGCTTCGCGAAAGCGCTGCACTTCGCGCCGCTCCTGGGCAAACGCCTTGACCACGCGGATGCCCGGTATGGTGTCTGCCAGCACATTGGTGATCTCCGACCAGATCCGATCGACCTTCTCGAAACCGTGGCGCAGCCGGTCGCGCACCACGTGGATCATCCACATGATGAACGGCAGCGGCACCAGGGTGGCCAACGCCAGCCACGGGTTGATCGACACCAGGATCGCGGCGGTCATGGCGATCATCAGCACGTCGGTGGCGAAGTCCAGCAGATGCAGCGACAGGAATACGCAGATGCGGTCGGTTTCGCTGCCGATGCGCGCCATCAGGTCGCCGGTCCGCTTGCCGCCGAAGTACTCCAGCGAAAGCTGCTGCAAATGTTCGTAGGTGGTGGTGCGCAGATCCGCCCCGATGCGTTCGCTGACCCAGGCCAGGATATAGGTACGCGCCCAGCCCAGTCCCCAGGCCAGCACGGCCGAGGCCAGCAGGCCTGCCAGGTACAGCCTGACCTTGGCGTAGTCGATAGACGCACCGTTCTGGAACGGAATCAGTACGTCGTCCATCAGCGGCATGGTCAGGTAGGGCGGGACCAGCGTGGCGGCGGTACCCAGCAGCGTCAGCAGGAATCCGGCCAGCAGCGCGCCGCGATAGGGCCGCGCGAACCGCCACAGCCGCAACAGCGCCCAGGTCGCCGGCGGGGCGGCGGGCTCCTGGCTGCACTCCGGGCAGTCTTCCCGGTCGGCGGGGATCGGCGCCTGGCAGGTCGGGCATGGCCGGGGAGATTCGCCAGCCGTCGGGGCCGCGCCGGCCAGGCGCAGGGCCTGGAGACTCTCGAACTGTTCCAGCAGGCGCAGGGCCGCCGGATTGCGGCCCAGGGTGAACCGCCAGCTTGCCAGGCGCCGCGCGCCGGCATCGAGCTCCAGGCTGGCGGCGCCCGGCGTGGTCGTGCAGGGCCAGGCGCAGATCAGGGGAATACGGTCAGCTGGACCACTCGCGGCGGCCCGGCGCGCAGGCCAGGATGCGCCGGTCGGTTGCCAACACCATGCCCGTCTCGAAGCGCAGCCGCGCGTCAAGATCGGTTTCCAGCCAGGCCAGCACGGTTTCGCCTGCGTCAAGATGCGAATGAATCGCATCCCTCCACTCGGCCGGCACCTCGCGCCGGCCCGCGCCAGCTAGATTTTGTGGTTTTTTCATTAGAACGCGTTTCGAGCCACAGCCCGGCCCAAAAAGGCGATTCTCCGGCTTCCGGCCTCGGACCTGAAGCCTGTCCGTTCCTTACAACAGCGCGAGTTTATATGGGCAAAAAGGCGGCGTATAGTAGCAGCCGATTTTCACAATTTCCATACTTAGGAATTCTTCCGCCCATCCACGTGTTGGCACTTCCCAACCGGCCCTTCGCCCCTCGACTTTGCACGGGGTGACTTCGGCCTGCCAATGCGCAATCACTCCTCCATAACCATGAAAAAGAAAGACATTGAATTTCTCGATGTCGTGACTTTGCGCGGCCCCAACATCTGGACGTACCGTCCGGTGCTGGAAGCGTGGGTGGACATCGGCGAATTGGAGGATTTCCCCTCCAACACGATACCCGGCTTCTACGAGCGCCTGTCCGGCTGGCTGCCCACGCTGATCGAGCACCGCTGCAGCCCCGGCGTGCGCGGCGGCTTCCTGCAGCGCCTGCGCGAAGGGACCTGGCCGGGCCACATCCTCGAGCACGTCACGCTCGAACTGCAGAACCTGGCCGGCCTGCCGGGCGGGTTTGGCAAGGCGCGCGAGACCTCGCGGCGCGGCGTCTACAAGGTGGTGGTGCGCGCCTGGCACGAACAGGTCACGCGCGCCGCCCTGCAGGAGGGACGCGACCTCGTGATGGCGGCCATCGAGGATCGCCCGTTCAACGTGCCGGCGGCCGTCGCGCGGCTGCGCGCCCTGGTCGACTCGCTGTGCCTGGGGCCCAGCACCGCCTGCATCGTGGACGCGGCCGACGACCGCGACATTCCCTATATCCGGCTGTTCGAGGGCAACCTGGTGCAGTTCGGCTACGGATCGCGGCAACGCCGCATCTGGACCGCCGAAACAGACCGCACCAGCGCCATCGCCGAAGGCATATCGCGCGACAAGGACCTGACCAAGGAACTGCTGTCGACCTGCGGCGTGCCGGTCCCCGAAGGACGGCTGGTGCAAAGCGCGGCCGACGCCTGGGAGGCCGCGCAGGACATCGGCCTGCCGGTGGTCGTCAAGCCCTACGACGGCAACCATGGACGCGGCGTCTTCACCAACCTGCTGACGCGCGACGAAATCGAATCGGCCTATGCCGTGGCGGTGGATGAAGGCAGCGGCGTCATCGTCGAGCGCTTCATCACCGGCAACGAACACCGCCTGCTGGTGGTGGGAGACCGCATGGTGGCGGCGGCGGCGGGCGAACCCGCCTGGGTCACCGGCGACGGCGTATCCACCATCGAAGACCTGATCGGCAGCCAGATCAATACCGACCCGCGGCGCGGCCGCACCGAAAACCATCCGCTCAATCCGGTGCGGCTGGACTCGGCCGCGCGCCTGGAGATCGCCCGCCAGGGCATGACGGCCACCAGCGTGCCCGCCGCGGGCCGCAATGTGCTGATCCAGCGCAGCGGCAGCGTGGCGTTCGACGTCACCGACCGCGTGCATCCCAGCGTGGCGGCCACGGTGGCGCTGGCCGCCCGCGTGGTCGGCCTGGACGTCGCCGGCGTCGACCTCGTCACCGACGACATCTCGCGTCCGCTGGACCAAACGCGCGGCGCCATCGTCGAAGTCAACGCCGGGCCGGGGCTGCTCATGCACCTGAAACCGGCCGACTGCCCGCCGCGCCCGGTGGGCCGCGCCATCGTCGACCACCTGTTCCCGGCCGACGACGACGGCCGCATCCCCATCGTGGGCGTGACCGGCACCAACGGCAAGACCGTGGTCGCGCGCCTGGTGGCGCGCCTGGTGCAGAAAGGCGATTGCGCCAATTGGGCCGCGGGGCGGCGCGTGCTGATGAACCGCTCGGTCGATGCGGCGGTGATCGAGAACGACAGCGGCGTCATCCTGGGCCAGGGGCTGGCCTATGACCGCTGCCTGGTCGGCGTGGTCACCAACATCGACGACGGCGATCACCTGGGCGATTTCGATATCAACGAAACCGACCGCCTGGTCGACGTGTTCCGCACCCAGATCGACGTCGTGCTGCCCGGCGGCGCTGCCGTGCTCAATGCACGCGACCCGCGCGTGGTCCGCATGGCCGAGCTGTGCGACGGCGAGGTGCTGTACTTCGGCCTGGACCCCGCCCTGCCGACGCTGGCCGCCCATCTGGCCGAAGGCAAGCGCGCCGTCTACCTGCGCGCCGGACGCATCGTGCTGGCGCGTGGCCGCGACGAAGAAGCCTTGGCCGACATCGCCGCGGTTCCGCTGACGCACGGCGGCCGCGTCGCGTTCCAGATCGAGAACGTGCTGGCCGCGGTCGCGGCCGCCTGGGCGCTGGACATTCCGGTCGAGCTGATACGCGCCGGCATCGAAACCTTCGACATCGACCAGGCCGACGCGCCGTGGCAGTTCACGCTGTTCGAGCGCAACGGCGCCTGCGTGGTGGTCGACGACGTGCACAACCCTTCGGCGCTGCGCGCGCTGCTGGCCGCCATCGAGCAGTTCCCCGCCAGGCGGCGCGCCGCCGTGTACTCGGCCGGCGCCGACCGCAACGACGATGCCCTGGTCGAACAGGGCCGCCTGCTGGGCACGACGTTCGACCAGGTCGTGCTCTACGACGACGCCACGGTTGCCAGCAAGCGTCCCTCCGGGCAGGCGCGCAGCCTGCTGCGGCAGGGGTTGGAGCAATCGGCGCGCGCCACCGCCATTGCCGACGAGGCCGACCACGCGCGCGCCATCGCCCGCGTGCTCGACGACCTGCGCGAGGGCGACTTCGCGCTGCTGCAATCCGATGAGGCATTCTCCGGCCCCACCATAGACCTGGTGCGGCGCTGGATACAACAAGGCTGAACCCGCGACTTCGCCCCTCTTGCCGCGCCGCCCGAACGGCGGCGCTTCTTCGACGACAGGAATCCCTGCCATGGAAGTTTCCCGAATCCGCGCCCTGCGCGGCCCCAATCTCTGGAGCCGCAACACCGCCATCGAGGCCATCGCCGCCTGCTCCGATGCCGAATGCGCGATCAACGGCATGCCGGACTTCGAGGCGCGCCTGCGCGCCCGGTTCCCGCAATTGGGCGTGCTGCAGCCGGAAGGCCAGCGCGACGCCATCTCGATGGCCCACGTGCTGCAGGCGACCGCGCTCGGCCTGCAGGCGCATGCGGGCTGCCCGGTCACCTTCGGACGCACGTCCCCCACCATCGAACCCGGCGTGTTCCAGGTCGTGGTCGAGTACAGCGAGGAAGACGTCGGGCGGCTGGCGTTCGAACTGGCCGAAGCCCTCATCCGCTCGGCCCAGGACGACACGCCTTTCGACCTGCCCCAGGCCCTGCAACGCCTGCGCGACCTCGACGAGGACACCCGCCTGGGCCCGAGCACCGGCTCCATCGTCAACGCCGCCGTGGCACGCAGTATCCCCTACCACCGGCTGACCCAGGGCAGCATGGTGCAATTCGGCTGGGGCAGCAAACAGCGCCGCATCCAGGCCGCCGAAACCGACATGACCAGCGCGATCTCGGAGTCGATCGCCCAGGACAAGGACCTGACCAAGATGCTGCTGGACGCCGCGGGCGTCCCGGTGCCGATGGGCAGCTCGGTCGACAGCGCCGCGGCGGCCTGGCAGGCCGCGCAGGCGCTCGGCGGCTCCGTCGTGGTCAAGCCCCGCGACGGCAGCCAGGGCCGCGGCGTGGCAGTCAATATCGAGACGCGCGACCGTATCGAAAGCGCCTTCGAGGCCGCCGCGGAAATCAGCTCGGAGGCCATCGTCGAACGCTACATTCCCGGCCATGACTTCCGTCTGCTGGTGGTGGGCGACACCCTGGTGGCGGCGGCGCGCCGCGATCCGCCGCAGGTCACCGGCGACGGCACGCACACCATCGCCGAGCTGGTGGCCCAGGTCAATGCGGACCCGCTGCGCGGCGATGGCCATGCCACGTCGCTGACCAAGATCCGCTTCGACGACATCGCCATCGCCACCCTGCGCAAGCAGGGCTACGAGGCCGACTCCGTCGCGGCCGCGGGCGCCCTGGTCGTGCTGCGCAACAACGCCAATCTCAGCACCGGCGGCGCGGCCACCGACGTCACCGACGAAGTCCATCCCGAACTCGCCGCGCGCGCCGTCACGGCCGCGCGCATGATAGGCCTGGATATCTGCGGCGTCGACGTCGTCGCCGAGACCGTGCACCTGCCGCTGGAGGACCAGCACGGCGGCGTGGTCGAGGTCAACGCGGCGCCCGGCCTGCGCATGCACCTGAACCCCTCGTTCGGCAAGGGCCGCGCGGTGGGCGAAGCCATCATCTCCCACATGTTCGCCGAGCGCGACGACGGCCGCATTCCGGTCGTGGCGGTGGCCGGCACCAATGGCAAGACCACCACGGTGCGCCTGACGGCGCATATCCTGGACTGCGCGGGCCACCGCGTCGGCATGACCAACTCGGACGGCGTCTATGTGGGCAAGCAGCGCATCGACACCGGCGACTGCAGCGGCCCGCGCAGCGCCCGCCGCCTGCTGCTGCATCCCGACGTGGATGCCGCGGTGCTGGAGACCGCGCGCGGCGGCGTGCTGCGCGAGGGCCTGGCCTTCGATCGCTGCAACGTCGCCATCGTCACCAACATCGGCATGGGCGACCACTTCGGGCTGGGCTATATCAGCACCGTCGAGGACCTGGCGGTCGTCAAGCGCGTGATCGTCCAATACGTGCAGCCTGACGGCATGGCCGTGCTCAACGCCGCCGATCCCATGGTGGCCGAGATGGCCAGCGCCTGCCCCGGCTCGATCACATATTTCGCCGAAGACCGCAACCATCCCGTCATGGCCACCCATCGCGCCCAGGGCCATCGCGTGGTCTATCGCGACGGCGACAGTCTCGTCGCCGCGCAAGGCGGCGCCGAAGTCGCCTTCGCGCTGGCGGACATTCCGCTGACGCGCGGCGGCGCGATCGCCTTCCAGGTGGAGAACACCATGGCGGCGCTGGCGGCGGCCTGGGCGCTGGGCATCGACTGGGACACCATCCGGCACGCGCTGGCCATCTTCGTCAACGACGCGCAGACGGCCCCGGGACGCTTCAACGTCTTCGATTTCCGCGGCGCGACCCTGATCGCCGATTATGGCCACAACCCCGACGCCATCCAGGCGCTGGTGCGGGCCATCGACACCATGCCGGCGCGCCGCCGCAGCGTGGTCATCAGCGGCGCGGGCGATCGGCGCGACGAAGACTTGCGCCAGCAGACAGAGATCCTGGGCGGCGCCTTCGACGACGTGATCCTGTACCAGGACCAATGCCAGCGCGGCCGCGCCGACGGCGAAGTGGTGGCCTTGCTGCGCCAGGGCCTGCAACAGGCGCCGCGCACGCGCCACATCGACGAAATCCAGGGCGAGTTCGTCGCCATCGACGCCGCGCTGGAGCGGCTGGCCCCTGGCGACCTGTGCCTGATCCTGGTGGACCAGGTGGAAGAAGCCCTGGCCCACATCGCCAGCCGCGTCACCGGGCAGCCATGACAAGCGTGGTTACCTGAGCCCGTCAAAGCGGCTCAATTCTTTGCTCAAATGTAACTTGGGCCGGCGCAAGCCGGCCTTTTTTCTCCCTGCGCAAAACGTATCGCCAGCCACGCCGGGCCATTTACATTTCCCCACACGCCGGTTTGACACCGCCACCGCCCCCTCTTACGGTAGAACCGTACGCTGATCAGTGTCCACACTCACTCGCGGCAAGGCATTCGGCAGGCACGGATCCCGCGCCGCAACGACCTAGAAGAGGACAACCATGAACAACGATATTGTTGCAGGCAAGTGGAAGCAATTGACGGGCAAGGCCAAGGCGGCCTGGGGCGAGCTGACCGACGACGAGCTCACTCGCACCGAAGGCAATGCCGAACGGCTGGCTGGCCTGATCCAGGAGCGTTACGGCAAGACCAAGGAACAGGCCCAACGGGAGGTGCGCGAGTTCTTCGACCGCAATCCCTGACTGACTGCTTCGTGAACCAAGGAGAAACATCATGCTGCACTACGCGGTCGTGTTTTTCGTCATTGCCATCATTGCAGCCGTACTGGGCTTCGGCGGCATCGCCGCCGGCGCGGCCGGCATCGCCAAGATCCTGTTCTTCGTGTTCCTGGTGCTGGCGCTGCTGTCCATCCTGGGCGGCGTCTTCAGGAAATGACGGGCTGCGCCAGTACCCGCTCCTGATCCTGGGCTTCATCGATAAAGGAGAATAACCATGCAAGTTCGCAAACTGTTCGTTGCCACTCTCATCGGCGCCACCGCCGCCATCGGTTCGCTGGCCCACGCCGCGGGCGAAGACAAGCCCAAGCAATCGGTGGGCGAGTACGCCTCCGATGCCACGGTCACCACCAAGGTCAAGGCCGCCTTCGTCGCCGACAAGTCCCTGAGCGCGCTGGACATCGCGGTCGAAACGAACAATGGCGTGGTGACGCTGACCGGCACGGTCGGCACCGCCACCGAGGCGGATCAAGCAGCGACCGTGGCGCGTGACGTCGAAGGAGTCAAGCAGGTCATGAACAACATCAAGGTCGATCCGGCCAAGGCCGCGAAATAAGTCATGACGCGGGGCCGCCGGGTGGTCCGGCGCGCCGTACGTGTACCGCCTTCGGGTTCGCCCGAAGGCTTTTTTTTGGTGCCTGTCCCGGCGGGGACAGGCACCCGTGCATCGGGACGGAACCGGCTCCTGCCGCGTCCGCCGCGGCCTAGCTGTGAACTGTCAATAGGTTGTATTCGTCCAGGTTGAGTCTGGAGATGGGTACAGCGCGCCCGATGCCTTGGTGGGGTCGCTGCCAGTTGTAGTGGTGTAGCCAGGATTTCATGGCATCGGCTCGGTGTTGGGAGTTCTGGTAGGTGTGAGCGTAAGCCCACTCACGCAAGGCCGACTGGATGAAGCGTTCGGCCTTGCCATTGGTCTGTGGGCGGTAAGGTCGGGTAAAGCGGTGCTTGATGCCCAGCTCATGGCACAGCGCGGCGAAGGCGCGGCTGCGAAAGGCCGAGCCATTGTCGGTGAGCAAGCGCTGGATGGTCACGCCCAGGCGCTGGTAGTAGGCCACTGCGTCCTTGAGGAACTGGACGGCGCTGGGGAAGCGCTCGTCGGGGTGGATGTCGGTGAAGGCCACGCGGGCGTGGTCATCGATGGCCACGAAGACGAAGTCCCAGCCGGCCCCCTCAACGGTATCGCGTCGGTTGCCCGTGACCCGGTGGCCAGGGCGCTGGATACGTCCCAGCTTCTTGATGTCGATGTGCAGCAGATCGCCGGGGGCCTGATGCTCGTAGCGCACCACCGGCTCGGCCGGCTCCAGGTCGGCCAGGTGCGACAGACCGGCGCGGGCCAGGACGCGGCTGACGGTGCTGGCTGACACGCCCAGCGCCTGGGCGATGCGCGCTTGGGTCAGCCGCTTGCGGCGCAGCTCCACGATAGCCAGCGCCTTGGCCGGCGCAATCGCTCGGGGCGAGACCGTCGGGCGCGAGGACGCATCGGCCAAGCCCGCCTGGCCCTGAGCCAGGAAGCGGCCCAGCCATTTGCGCACAGTCGGCGCGGTGACCCCATAGGCGCGGGCCGCTTCAGGCACACAAACTTGATGGGCGATCAATTGCTGGACCATTTCGAGTCGACGTAGGAAGGTCAATCGGGCATGCTTATGGGTGTTCATCCGGCCGGGCTCCTTGAGTGAACTGGGGGGGTGGCGATTTCCAGTTTCTCAAATCCGGTTCGGATGAACCATGCATACAACCTATTGAATCTTCACAGCTAGCCGGCGCCGATGGCGCCGCCGTGCTCGGCCGCGGTGCGCTGCGCCAGCAGCGCGATGGCGCGCGCGGCGTGGCTGTCCGGTCCCTGCACCCAGCTGGCGGTGAAACTCAGGTCGGGCAGCGGGTCGGCCTGCACGTTGAGCAGGCGCAGCTCGCCGCGGGCCAGTTCCTCGTCGAGGAACACCGGCGCGATCACGCTGGTGCCGATGCCGTCCTTGGTCATGCGTACCACCATGGCCAGCGATGCGCTGCCGTACATGCGCGGCGCCGCCACGCCGGCGCGCGTGAGCATGTCGCGCACCTGGCGGTACGGTTCGCTGCTGGACGGATAGGTAATGACGGGCAAGGTGCCGATGCGCTCGAGCGTCAGCGGCTCGGGGCCGAGCTCCAGCAAGGGGCTGGCCACCCAGGCCAGCGGATAGGCGCACAAGGGAATGTTTTCCATGCGCGCCTCCAGGATGGGGCCCATCAGGAAAGCGACGTCGATCTGGCGCGCCATCAATTGCCCGCGCAGCACATGCGTGGTGTCGACCTCGATCTGCAGCACCAGGGCCGGATAGGCGGCGTGCACATGTTCGATCAGCGCCGGCAGCCAGGTCTGGACGATGGTTTCGGCCACGCCGATGCGCACCGTGCCGCTCATGACATTCTGCTCGCGCGCGGCCTGCATCAGGTCGTGGCGCATCTGCAGCATGCGCTCGGCATGCGAAAGCAGCTCCTGTCCCTTGCCGGTCAGCGAGACCCCGCGAGCGTCGCGCTCGAACAGGCGCACACCAAGGTCGGCTTCCAGCGAGGCGATGCGCTGCGACGCAGGCTGGGTGGTGTTCAGTTTCTCGGCCGCGGCGCGGAAACTGCCCAGCGTGGACACCCAGAAGAAGGTCTCGATGTGTTTGAGGTCTATCATGTGCCGTTCCTATAGCCGGATGAGCGTATCATGACCGCCGTGCCGGATTGGCCGCCCACCGGCGGCGGCCGCCGCGCAACCGCGATCGAAACAGGAGACCACCATGCACCGGCGCCAGTCCGGCCCGGCCGCGCGCCCGCCGGCCTCGACCACCCCGACGCCCTTCACCGCGCGCCCGCTGATCGGGGTGGCGCTGTTGATCCTGTCCATGTGGACGCTGTCGGGGCTGGACGCGAGCGGCAAGTGGGTCATGGCCGCCGGCGTGCCGCTGCTGGTGCTGTGCTGGGTGCGCTACCTGGTGCACCTGGTGCTGGTGCTGACGCTGGTGCTGCCCGCCCGCGGCCTGCGCATCCTGCGCGCCACCCGTCCGCGCGAACAGATCGTGCGCGGGGCGGCCATGTTCTGCGCCACCCTGCTTTTTTTCACGACCCTGAGCTACCTGCCGCAGGCCGAGGCCACCGCCATCAATTTCCTGGCGCCGCTGATCGTGCTGTCGATCGCGCCCTGGGTGCTCAAAGAGCCGCCGCGCCTGTCGCGCTGGGTGGCGGCCGGCGTGGCGTTCCTGGGCGTACTGATCGTCATCCGGCCCGACGGCGGCCTGCATCCGCTGGGCGTGATGTTCGGCCTGCTGACGGCCTGCTGCTTTGCCGCGCAGTACATCGCCACCCGCAAGGTGGCCGGCGACGATCCCTATACCTCGCTCATCTGGAGCGGCGCGGTCGGCGGGCTGTGCCTGACCGCGGCCCTGCCCTTCATCCTGCCGCCGGCCATGCCGGTGCTGCGCGAACTGAGCCTGGGGAACTGGCTGCTGCTGCTGTCGACCGGCGTGTCCGGGGCGCTGGGCCACCTGCTGCAGATCGGCGCCTACCGCAATGCGGCCGCTTCCACGCTGGCCCCCTTCGTGTACCTGCAGATCGTCAGCGCAACCACCATAGGCTGGCTCTTCTGGGGGCATTTCCCCGACGCGATCACCTGGCTGGGCATCGCCATCATCTGCGCCAGCGGCAGCGTCATCGTCGTGCTGGAATGGCGCCGCGGGCGCCGCCTGGCGCCCGCGGCCACCTGAGGCTCAGTCCTGCAGGCGGCCCGCGGCCAGCACCAGTTGCCGGCCGCAGCGCGCGGCCAGTTCGGGGTCGTGGGTGACCAGCACCAGCGTCGTGCCATGCTCGCGGTGCAGATCGAACATCAGGTCGATGACGGTTTCGCCGGTGGCCGCATCGAGGCTGCCGGTGGGCTCGTCGGCGAACAGCAGGTCGGGCTGAACCACGAAGGCGCGCGCCAGCGACACCCGCTGCTGCTCGCCCCCGGACAACGTACGCGGGTAGTGGTGCAGCCGCTCGCCCAGGCCCACCCGCCGCAGCATCGCCTGCGCCGCCTCGCGCGCCGGCTGGCCGGCCAGCTCCAGCGGCAGCATGACGTTTTCCAGCGCCGTGAGGTTGGGCAGCAGCTGGAAAGACTGGAATACGAAGCCCACATGGCTGGCGCGCAGGCGCGCCCGGCCATCCTCGTCGAGGGCGAAAAGATCCTGGCCGGCCAGGTGCACGCTGCCCGATGAGGGAACATCCAGGCCCGCCAGCAGTCCGAGCAAGGTGGACTTGCCCGAGCCGGAACTGCCGGTGATGGCCACGGCGCTGCCGGCCCGGACCGTAAAATCGATGCCATCGAGGATCGACAGTTCACCGCCGGCGTCGGCCACACGCTTGCCCAGCCCTTTCACTTCAATCGAGTTGCCGTTATCCATGCGCATTGTTTTCCGTTTGCTCGCACCTTGCCTTGCCGCCATCGCGCTCGCCGCCACCTTGCCGGCCCAGGCTCAGACCGCGCCCGCGCCCACAGGTTCCGCACCGCACGCCGTCCTGGTGGTCGGCGACAGCCTGTCGGCCGAATACGGCCTGCGGCGCGGGTCCGGCTGGGTGCCGATGCTGGCCCAGCGGGTTTCGCAACAATCCCCCAACTACCGCGTCGTCAATGCCAGCATCAGCGGCGATACGACCAGCGGCGGGCTGGCGCGCCTGCCGGCGCTGCTGCGCCAGCACGCGCCGGCCGTCGTCGTGCTGGAACTGGGGTCCAACGATGCCCTGCGCGGCCTGGCGCTGGACATGACCGAGCGCAATCTGCGCGCCATGGCGCAGGCGTCGCGCCAGGCCGGCGCATCGGTGCTGGTGGTCGGCATGCAGATCCCGCCGAACTACGGCCGCGACTACACCCAGCGCTTCGCGCAGGTCTTTCCAGCCGTGGCCGAACAGGAAAAAGCCCGGCTGGTGCCGTTCCTCATGGAAGGAATCGCCACCAACCGGGCCATGTTCCAGGCCGACGGCATCCATCCCAACGAGAACGCCCAGCCGGCGCTGCTTGACAATGTCTGGCCCTTGCTCGAGCCGATGCTGGCTCAGCCTGCGGCCGACTGAGCGTCGCCCTTGATGGCCTCGGCGGCCTCCGGCAGGATCTGCACCTTGTACTGGTCGCGCAGCTGCCTGAGCACCGCCGCGTCCTCGGCCTGGCCCCAGGCGCCCGAGAGCTGCGTCTTGAGCAGGTCGAGGTCCTGCTCGGTGCTCTGGCCCGCCTCAACCTTCTCGATGCGCGCCACGACGTAGTCGGCGCCCAGCTCCACCCCGGTGTAGGCGGGCAGCGGCGACGGCGCCTGGCGCATGACGGCGTCGAGCACGCGGCGCGGCAGGTTCTGCGCGTCCTGGCGCGAGACCACGATGGCCGGCGCGAACCCCTCCGGCGTTGCCGAAGCGTCGGCCTGCACGCTCTTGAGCGCGGCCTCGCCGGCCTGGCGCGCGGCCTGGGCGGCGCGCTCTCCGAACAGGCGGTCTTCGATGCTGGCGCGGACCTGCTCGAGCGGCGGAATGTGCGAGGGCTCGACCGCCGCCACGCGCACGGCCAGCATCGTATCGGGCGTCAGCTCGATCACGCCGGAATTGAGTTTCTCGCGCAGCACGTCGGGCGAGAACAGCACCTGGCGCACGCGCGGGTTGTCCAACAGTTGCGCATCGTCGCCACCGGCGGCGGAGCCGGCGCCGGCCTGCTCGGCCGGCAGCAGGCCGGTGCGGGTGATGCCGCCGGCGGTACGCAGCTTCAGGCCCAGCTTGTCGGCGGTGGGCTGCAGGCTGTCGCGCTGGTCATAGACCAGCCTGGTCATGTCCGTGGCCATGTCGGCGAAGCGGGCCGAGGCCAATTGCTTGCGGATCTCGCCCACGACCTCGTCCTTGACCTCGGCCAGGGGCTTGACCGAGCCCGGCTGGAAGTCGGTGACCTTGAGGATGTGGAAGGCGGTGGGGGTGTCCACCACGCCCGAGACCTGGTCCTTGGCGAGGGCCTGCGCGGCCTGCTGCAGCGGCGCCGGCAGGGGCGCCCAGCCCAGATCGCCGCCCTGCCCGGCCGAACCCGTGTCCTGCGAGTTCTTGCGCGCCAGCTCGGCGAACCCGGCCGGATCGGCGGCCGCCTGGGCAGCGATTTCCTGCGCCTTGGCCGCGGCGGCCTTGCGCGCCTCCTCCGAGGCGCCGGGCGGGATGGAAATCATGATGTGGCTGACGCGCCGCCGCTCGGGCTGGCCGAAACGCGACTTGTTCTGCTCGTAATAGCTGGCGATGTCCTCGTCCTTGACCTGCACGCCTTCGGTGGCGGCCGCCTCGTCGAGCACCAGGTACTGGGCCTGGACCTGCTCGGGCACGCGCAACTGCTCCTGGTTGGCGTCGTACCAGGCCTGGATGTCCTGCGGGGACACGGTGACCTTGGCGCGGAAGTCGGAGGCGGCGAACTGGCGCAGCTGCACCGTGCGCCGCTGCGTCAGGGCGGCTTCGACCGACCTGGCCACTTCGGCCGGCACGCTGGCCGACTGGCTGATCGGGTCGAGCACGCGCGCCACCGCGAGGTCGCGCCGCAGCCCGGCTTCGAACGAGGTCGGGGACATGCCTTGCGCGGCCAGCACCTGGCGGTAGCGCTCGGGCGAGAAGCGGCCGTTGTCCTGGACCTGCGGGATGGCGGCGATCGTGTTGCGCAGCGTGCCGTCCGACACCGAGAAGCCATTGTCGGCGGCGACCACGGCCAGCAGGCGCTGGTCGATCAGCTGGTTGAGCAACTGCTCGCGCATCGCCGGGGTATCGATCATGGCCGGGTCGAACTGCGAGCCCAGCCGCTGGCGCAGCTGCTCGAGCTGGTTGCGGTGGGCCTGGTCGAACTCGGAGCGGGTGACGGGCTGCCCGGCCACGGTGGCCAGTTCGGGTTCACGATTGATGAAACTGTCGTAACCTTGGACGCCAACCAGCATGAACGACGGCACGATCAATAGCAGCAGGATGAGTTGCATCCAGCGTCGATGGGTGCGAATTATTTCAAACATGGAACCCCTGTTGCCGCGCTTGCGCGAACCTTCGCCGCGCCAAGCCGCAAGAAAACGCATAAAAAAAGGCGAACCCGATTCGCCTTACTCCGTGCCGGAAACTGTACCGGATCAGCCGCCGGAGTTTACCACCAACAGGCCGGCGAACCACCCCCGCCGTGCACGGAAGAAGGCGGCGTTCGGGGTATGCTTGCAGGCTTGAGCGCGGCTGTGCGCAGCTCCATTTCCCGTAACCGAGCATCATGACCGCACCCCTTCCCGCCTGGCCCTATTCTCCCTATATCGCGCACCGCGGCGGCGGCCGCCTGGCGCCCGAAAACACCCTGGCCGCCATGCGCGTCGGCGCGGCCCATGGGTTCACCATGTTCGAATTCGACGTCAAGCTCAGCCGCGACAATGTCGAGGTGTTGCTGCACGATGACGACGTGGACCGCACCAGCAATGGCCACGGCCCGGCGGCGTCCAAGACGTACGCCGAGCTGGCCCAGCTGGACGCCGGCAGCTGGTATGCGCCGCAGTACGCAGGTGAACCCGTCCCCACTTTTTCGGCAGTGGCGCGCTATGCGCTGGCCAACGGCATCGCCTGCAATGTCGAGATCAAACCCTGCCCGGGCCGCGAGGCCGAGACCGGCGCGGCCGTGGCGCGCGCGGCCGCCGCGCTGTGGCAGGATGCCCTGCCCGCCCCGCTGCTGTCCTCGTTTGCCGAGCCCGCGCTGCACGCGGCCCGCGGCGCCGCCCCGCAGCTGCCCCGCGCGCTGCTGGTGGATCGCGTGCCGGCCGACTGGCTCGAACGGCTGCGCAAATACGATTGCATCGCGCTGAACATCAATCAGCGCGACGCCAGCCGCGAGCTGGTCGACGCCGTGCACCAGGCCGGCTACCGCATCGCCGCCTGGACCGTCAACGACCCGGCCCGCGCCCGGCTGCTGCTGGATTGGGGCATGGACGCCATTTTCACCGACGAGCTGGCCACCATCCGGCCCGCCGTCTGACGCGGAGCCGCCTTGTTCAGTTACCGACACGCCTTTCACGCCGGCAACCATGCCGACGTCCTCAAGCACGCCATTCTGGTCCACGTGCTGGACTACATGAATCGCAAGGAAGCGCCCTATTGGGTGGTGGACACGCACGCCGGCGCCGGCCTGTACGCGCTCGGCAGCGACTGGGCCAGCAAGAACGCCGAGCATGCCGACGGCGTGGCGCGCCTGTGGGAGCTCTCCGGCCTGCCTCCGCTGCTGGCCGACTATGTCGCCCGCATCCGCGACTACAACACGGACGGCGTCCTGCGCCATTACCCGGGCTCGCCCTGGCTGACCCTGGACGTGCTGCGCGAGCGCGACCGCCTGCGCCTGTTCGAGATGCACCCGAGCGAGTCGGACGTGCTGGTCAGGAACCTGGAACGGCGCAACGAGCGCACCGCCCTGCGCCAGACCACGGTCTTCGCCGCGGACGGCTTCGAGGGCGTCAAGGCGCTGCTGCCGCCGCCGACGCGCCGCGGCTTGGTGCTCATCGATCCTTCCTACGAGGACAAGCAGGATTATCGGCGCACGCTGACTGCCGTGCGCGAAGGCGTCAAGCGCTTCGCCACCGGCACCTTTGTCGTCTGGTATCCGCTGGTGCAGCGCCGCGAGGCATCGGAGATGGCGCGCCAGCTGGAGCGGCTGCCGGTCAAGAGCTGGCTGCACGCCACGCTGACCGTGCGCAAACCCGCCGCCGACGGCTTCGGGCTGCACGGCAGCGGCATGTTCCTGGTCAACCCGCCCTGGACGCTGCACGACGCGCTCAAGCCGGCCATGCCGCTGCTGGCGCGCGAACTGGCCCAGGACGACCGGGCCGGTTTCACGCTGCAGTACCGCGAGAACCCCTGAGGCTCAGGCCGCCAGGCGCTGCGGGCGGGCCTGCGCCAGGCGCGCCGCGGCATCGCGCAAGGCGGTGCGCAGCCCCTCTTCCACCACGGGGTGGTAAAACGGCATTTCCAGCATCTGCGCCACCGTCAGCGACTGTTGCGCCGCCCAGGCCAGCAGGTGGCCGATGTGCTCGGCGCTGGGGCCGACCATTTCCGCGCCCACGAAACGCCCCGACTCGATGTCGGCATAGACGCGCAGCATGCCGCGATTGCGCAGCATGACGCGCGAACGGCCCTGGTCGCCGAAATCGACTTCGCCGGCCACGAAGGTGCCGCTTTCCAGCCGCGCGAACGGCGTGCCCACCAGCGCGATCTGCGGATCGGAGAACACCACGCCCAGCGCCGCCCGGCGCAGGCCCGGCGCGACGTCCGGATAGCGCGCGGCGTTCTCGCCGGCGATGCGCCCTTCGTCGGCCGCTTCATGCAGCAGCGGCGCGTCGGCGTTGGCGTCGCCGGCGATGAACACCGGCGCCTGGCCCGCCTGCATGGTATGGCGGTCGAAATGCGGCACGCCGCGCGCATCGAGCGCCAGGCTGGTGTTGTGCAGATCGAGGCCATCGACATTGGGACGCCGGCCGGTCGCCACCAGGGCGTAGTCGAAGCGCTCGGTGCGCTCGGTATTGTCCAGCGCCACGTAGCGCACTTCGACCTCGTCGCCGACGCGCTTGGTTTCCAGCACGCGCGCGTCCGGATCCAGGTAGAACTCCTGCTGGAAGGCCTTGCGGGCGCTCTGGCGCACGCGCGGGTCGGTGATGCCGCCCAGGCTGCCGCTCACGCCGAAAACGCGCACCTGCACGCCCAGGCGCGCCAGCGCCTGGCCCAGTTCCAGCCCGATCACGCCGGGCCCGAACACCGCGACGCGCGCCGGCAGCGTGTCCCAGGCAAAGACGTCGTCGTTGACCACCAGGCGGTCGCCCAGCGCCAGGAACGGCGGGGGCACCGCGGGCCGCGAGCCGCTGGCGATGACCACGCTGCCGGCGCGCACCTCGGTGTGTCCATCCACGCGCAGCACCGTGTCTTCGACAAAGCGCGCCATGCCGCGCAGCTTGTCCTCGGCCGGGATGTTCTCCACGCCCTCGAGCACGAAGCCGACGAAGCGGTCGCGCTCGCTCTTGACGCGCGCCATGACCTGCGCCCCGTCGATCCGCACCGCGCCATCGATATGCACGCCGAAGGGCCCGCCGTGCGCCGCCGCATGGGCCGCCTCGGCGGCCGCGATCAACAGCTTGGACGGCATGCAACCCACGCGCGCGCAAGTCGTGCCGTACTGGCCGCCTTCGATCAGCAAGGCGCGCTTGCCGGCGGCGCGCGCGGCGCGATGGGCCGCCAGGCCGGCCGTGCCGGCGCCTATGATGGCCACGTCAGTGTGCAAGGTTTTCATCGATTATCCTCATGAGTGCGGGCGAGCCGCCCAGGCGGCGCGCGGACAGGCAGACGCGCTGGCCGCTGCGAAGCGGCCAGCGTCGGCACGAAGGAAGGGAAAAGCCGGCGGCGGCAGCGCCGCCGGCCAGGCATCAGGCCAGGTAGGCCTTGAGGGCGTCGAAACCGCCGATCAGCTTGCCGTTGATGAACACCTGGGGCGCGGTATCGCCACCCGAGACGGCGCCGATCACACGGCCGCGCACCTTGTTGTCCAGCGGGATCTCGATCGGGTCGAAGCCCTTGCCCTTGAGCAGGGCCTTGGCGTCGACGCAGAACGGGCAGCCCGGCTTTGAGAACACCACGACCTGGTCGGGCTTCCTGGCCTGGGGCGCGACGTAGGCGAGCATCGTGTCGGCATCCGAGACCTCGAACGGATCGCCTTCCTTCTCGGGCTCGATGAACATCTTCTCGACCACGCCATCCTTGACCAGCATGGCATAGCGCCAGCTGCGCTTGCCGAAGCCCAGGTCCTTCTTGTCGACCAGCATGCCCATGCCATCGGTGAACTCGCCGTTGCCGTCGGGCAACAGCGTCACATTGGCGGACTCCTGGTCTTTCGCCCGCTCGTTCATGACGAAGGTGTCGTTGACGGAAACGCAGACAATGCTGTCGACGCCGGCGGCGAAGAAGGTGGGAGCCAGCTCGTTGTAGCGCGGCAGGTGCGTGGACGAGCAGGTCGGCGTGAAGGCGCCGGGCAGCGAGAACACCACGACGGTCTTGTTCTTGAAGACGTCGTCGGTCGTCACCTGCTTCCAGGCATTGTTTTCACGGACGGGAAACGTCACGCTCGGTACACGTTGACCTTCGCGATTTTGCAGCATTCATATCTCCTTGGATTAGCTTTGCGACATTCTGTGGAACAACCACCATGAAGAGATGATAATTGTTAGCTATCAATTAATAAAATTTAATAAATCTAATTAATTGATAGTCTCAAGCAATCGATCGCTAAACGCTGATTAAGCTGCTTGCACGGCATAGCCGGCGGCGCGGATCGCCTGGGCGACCGGCTCGGCCGCTGCCGCGCCTTCCACCGTCACGCGGCGCGCCGCCAGGTCGATCTGGACCAGCGCCTGGGGCACGGCCTGCTGCACCGCCTGCGTGATGCTCTTGACGCAGTGGCCGCAGGTCATGTCGGGAACGTGAAAGGCGATAGTCATGGTTTTCTCCTGGATGAGGGCCGGCCTTGTGCCGGCGGACAGCGTCCGGTTTTCGAACGTTGGAGAGAGCTTAAACCTTCCCATGATGTGAAGGTCAAGCGTAGAATGGAAGCGACGCCTTCCATGCCGGAAGGCGCGCAACCGGCCAGCCGTCGGCGGGCCAGGGACACTGCCCATGAATATCGGAGACGCCGCCCAGGCCTCGGGCATTTCGGCCAAGATGATCCGCTACTACGAAAGCATCGGACTGATCGGCCCTGCCGCGCGCACCGAATCCGGCTATCGCGTCTATGGCGATGCGGAACTGCATACGCTGCGTTTCGTGCGGCGCGCGCGCGATCTCGGTTTCTCGGTCGAACAGATGAACGAACTGCTGGCGCTGTGGCGCGACCGCAGCCGCGCCAGCGCCGACGTCAAGCGCATTGCGCTCGAGCATGTCGCCACGCTGGAGCGCAAGGCGGACGAATTGCGCCAGATGGCCGACACGCTGAAGCACCTGGCGCACCATTGCCATGGCGACACCCGACCCGACTGCCCGATCATCGAAGAACTGAGCAACACCGGGCGGCGCTGAACGCCGCCGCCCGGCGGGCCGCCTCAGGCAGCGGCCGCCTCGGCAAGGCGCTCGGCCTCCTCGCGCGCCTTCTGCCGCGCCTGGGCCTGCGCTTGCAGCACCGTCGCCTCGTCGAGCGACTCGAACACTGCGATCGATTCGACATGGCCGGTATGCGGGAACATGTTGATGACGCCAGCGCTGCGCAGCGCATAGCCGCCTTCGTGCACCATGATGGCGGCGTCGCGCGCCAGGGTGCCTGGACTACAGGAGACGTACACGATGCGGCGCGGCCGCTCGCCCGGAGCCAGCAGCGACAGCGCCTGCGCGACAGCCTGCGCGCCTTCCCGCGGCGGGTCGATCAGCATGCGGTCGAAGTAGCCCAGCCCGCGCAGCCATTGCACATCGACCTCGAACAGGTTGAGCGTGGCGAAACGGGTGCGCTCGCCCAGCCCATGACGCGCCGCCGCCTCGTGCGCGCGGTCGGTCAGCGCCTTGCTGCCCTCCACCCCCACCGCCTCGCGCCCCTGGGTGGCCAGCGGCAACGTGAAATTGCCCAGGCCGCAGAACAGGTCCGCCACGCGGTCCTGCGGCTGCACATCCAGCAGCTTCAGGGCGCGCGACACCATAGCGCGGTTGATGGCGTGGTTGACCTGGGTGAAATCCGTCGGCCGGTAAGGCATGCGCAGCCCGAACTCGGGCAGGGTATAGGCCAGCGCGTCGGCATGCTCGCGCTCTAGCGGATGCACGGTATCCGGGCCCTTGGACTGCAGCCACCACTGCACCCCGTGCTCGGCGGCAAACGCGCGCAGCACGGCGATATCGCCGTCGGTCAGCGGCAGCAGGTGGCGCAACACCAGCACGATCGTCTCGTCGCCCAATGCGACCTCGATCTGGGGCATGCGGTCCGGCGCCGACATGGCCGCTATCATGGCGCGCAGGGGCAGCAGCAGGCGGCTGACCGCCGGCGGCAGCACATGGCATTCGCGCATGTCGGCCACGTAGCTGCTCTTGCGTTCATGAAAGCCCACCAGCACCCCGCCCTTCTTGGGCACGACGCGCACCGACAGGCGGGCGCGATAGCGGTAGCCCCAGGTCGGGCCATAGAGCGGCGGCAGGATGCGCGCCGGCTTGAGCTTGCCCACGTGCCAGAAAGTGTCTTCGAGCGCGCGCTGCTTGATCGCGACCTGGGCCGCGGGCGCCAGGTGCTGCATGGCACAGCCGCCGCAAACGCCGAAATGCGGGCAGCGCGGCGCCACGCGCTGCGAGGACGGGCGCAGGACCTCCTCGACCTTGGCAATCTCGTAGGACGGCTTGCGGCGCACCGTCTGCACCGTGACCCGCTCGCCGGGCAAGGCGCCTTCCACGAACAGCACTTTGCCGTCACGGTGGGCTATCCCCCGGGCCTCGAGGTCCAGGGACTCAATATTCAAAACGTCGACCATCTCGCACAGTCCAGATACACAGGCAGGCCGGCATTGTAAAAGAGCTCGGGCCATGCCGGAAACGGCTGTCCGAGCGGACGCCCCGTCCCCCACCGGACGGGACGTCCCCGGCAGCGCCTCAGAAGGTCCGCGCCACCGAAAGCACCGCTCCCAGCCTCCCCGACGGATGCCCGTTCTTGGTGGGCAGCCAATTGTCGCGGGTCGCGCCCACCGCGGCCAGGCCCAGCACCCAGCCGCTCAGGTCCTTGGTCACGCCCAGCTTGTAGTCCACGTAGTGGCCCAGCGCGTCGCCGTCCATGTCCTGCGCCTTCTTCAGCTTCTGGTAGCCCAGGTGGCCGACCAGCCCCCAGCCATCGCCCAGGTCGAACGTCGCCGTGCCGTCCAGGTACCAGGTGCCCTTGGTATCGGGCGTGCTGAAGAAATCGCCGGGCGTGTACGAGTACTTCAGCGAGTAGTTCGCATAGCTCACGCCCAGGTACAGGTCGGTGTTGTTGTAGTTGCCGCCCTTGGGCGAACTGGACCCCGGGTAGTAGTAGTGCAGCACGCCCACGTCCAGGCCGACGCCGCCGCCCGCCTCGCCCTTCCAGCCGCCATAGAAGTCCATTTCGAGATTGCCGTCGGTGAAGACAAAGTCGGAGACGTTCGAATTCCAGTTGCCCAGGTAGAGGCCGGAAGTGTGCGTGAGGTCGAACCCCAGCTGGATGGCAGGCCGGAAATCGGTCTGCGAGTAACCCCGGAAAAGGTAGTCGCTGACCATGGCGGCGTTGCCGCTCAGCGAAAATCCCGCCCCCAGGTCGGTCGGCTCGGCACGCGCGCCGGCGGCGGCGCAGACGGCCAGTACCAGGGGCAAGGCGAACAAGGGCTTTTTCATGATGTGCGGTTCCTGATCGATTGGAATAAGGACGCGGCATGCAGCCGTCCTCCCAGCCGCGGGGCAAGTCCCCTCCCCTGACGGCTTACCCCATGAAAAGCACATTCCATGCCAGCCCGCCCGCGCCGGCATAGCGTGCGCGCACGGCGCCGCGGCGCACCGCAGCGGTGCACCCCGACCCGGCGCCGCCTTGTTTCGGCGCATGGCGCGCCAGGCTGGCTCGCGCGCCAACGCAAACGTCCCGGGGCGTTGCAGCCCCGGGGCGTCATTCCTGCGGATCGGCGTGGATCAGTTCGCCGTGGCGGCGCCGGCCGGCGCGGCGGACTGGCCGCCTTCGGCGTGCCGCTTCTGCATGCGTTCCTGCATGCGGGCGTGGCGTTCGCTCATGCGGGCCTGGTTGGCCTTGGCGATCTCGGTGACCTGGCCGCGCTGGGCCTCGTTCAGGCTATCCCAGACCGCCAGCCATTTGTCGCGTACCTGGGTGGCCTGGGCGCGGAACTGCTCGTGCCGCTTGTCCGATTCGGCCAACAGCGCGCGCGGATCCAGCTTGCCGCTGTCGAGTTGCGCTTTCAGCGCGTCGCGGCCCGTGGCGCCCGCGTCGCGGCGGCTCTTGTGCACATCGCGTTGCGCCTGGCGAGCCTGGTCGACCAGCCCCTGCTGCTTGGCGTCCAGCTTGAGCGACTCGATCTGCGCCTTGGACAGCGGGCCGACGCCCGGCAGCCAGACGCCGTCGCGCATCATTTTCTTGTGGTGGTGACGGCCCTGCTCTTTCATATGGCCGGCCGCCGGGCCTTCCTGGGTGGCCGCAAGGGCGGGAGCCGCCACGACGCCCGCCGAAAGCGCCAGGGTCAGGCCTGCCAGAGTGGAACGGATAGCGTGTCGGGACATGGTGATCTCCTGAAAGGTTGAAACGCGCTGCCATTGTGCGGGCGACGCGGTTTCAACCGGGTTTCGCACCCGGCCCATCTGTTTCAGTCGATTGCCGACGCGCCTTATGCCGCGTCCCAGGCCGCCAGGTATTCTTTCCAGTGCGGCGCGTCGCTGGCCGCCAGCGTGTCGCGCACCAGGGCGACCTCGGCGTCGTAGGCGACGCGGTCGAGCTCGCCGCGCAGGAAGCGGAAGCGGCAGTACACCAGCCAGGTATTGACCACGTCGGTCTCGCAGTACGCGCGCACCTCGTCGGCCTTGCCCTGGTTCCAGGCTTCCCAGACCTTGCTGCCGTCCATGCCCAGCTTGCCGGGAAAGCCGCACAGCTTGGCCAGTTCGTCCAGCGGCGCATTGGCGCGGCCGTTGTACTTGGCCAGCAAGTCCATCAGGTCGATGTGACGGTTGTGGTAGCGGCTGATGTAGTTGTTGAACTTGAAATCGCGGTCTTCGTCGCCCGTATCCCAATAGCGCGGCGCCGGCACGCCGTGGATCAGGCTGCGGTAGTGCAGCACCGGCAGGTCGAAACCGGACCCGTTCCAGCTGACCAGCCGCGGCGTGTAGCGCTCGATGGTCTTGAAAAAACCCGACAGCAGCGCCGCCTCGGGGTCGTCGGGCTGGCCCAGCGTCTTGACGCGGAAACCCTGGTCGTCGCGAAACACGCATCCGACCACCGCGACCTGGTGCAGGTGCAGGGGCAGGAAGTCGTGCCCCACCGCTTCGCGGCGCGCGGCGAAGGCGCGCTCGACCACTTCCAGGTCGGACACCTCGCCGCCCCAGTCGTTGAGCCGGCGCAGGCCGGCCACGTCGGGGATGGTCTCCAGGTCGAAAACGAGCGTGGGCGTCATCGCGGCGGCAGATACTGCATCGGGTCGACCGGCGTGCCCTGGCGGCGGATCTCGAAATGCAGCCGCGGCGACGTGGTGTCGGTCTCGCCGATCTCGGCGATCTTGGCCCCGCGCTTGACGTTCTGGCCGGTCTTGACCAGCAGCGCGCGGTTGTGCGCGTAGGCCGTGATGAAGCCGTTCTGGTGATTGATGATGATCAGGTTGCCCAGGCCGCGCACGCCATTGCCGCTGTACATCACCTTGCCATCGGCCGCCGCGATCACCGGATCGCCCAGCGAGCCGGCCAGGTCGATGCCCTTGGTGTTGCTGTTGAAGGTCTGCAGGATGGCGCCATTGGCCGGCCAGCCCCAGTTGATGACGGCGGCATCGGCCGCGCGCGCGGGCTTGGGATCGGGCACCGTTGCCGCGGGCGGGGTGGTGGCCCCGCCGGTTTCGCCGCCGGCGCCGGCTTCCATGCCGCCGGCCGGCGTTTCGGCGCTTCCCTGGTCCAGCGGCTTGGGTTGCGGCTTGGAGGAGGTCACCGGCGTGGTCTGCGCGCCGCCGGCGCCCGAGCTCGACAGGCGCAGCACCTGGCCGACACTGATCTGGTTGGGATCGGTGAGGTTGTTCCAGCGCTTGAGGTTTTCGATATCGACATTGTTGGCGCGCGCGATCTTGTAGAGCGTATCGCCAGGCTTGACGACATAGCTGCCGTCGGTCGGGCCGGAGGCGCCGGGCTGTCCGGTGAGGTCGACCACAGGCGCGCGCGGGCCCTTCGAGGCGCAGCCGGCCAGCAAGGCGATGGCCAGCACGCCCGCCCAGAGAACGGGGCGGGAAGCGGCGGCGGCGGATGCGCCAGCCACGGATTGGGATTCGGTCAGTTGCAACTGCCCGTTGAGCATACGATTCTCCTGTTTGCTCAAGATTGTATTCCGGCCCTGAGGGGCACAAAACGTACAGCTTCGAGTTCTTTTCGGCTCCACGCGGTGGCCCCGGTGCGTTCGATCAGCACCAGCCGCTGGTGGGTGGACCCTTCGGGCGCGATCAGCCGCCCGCCCGGCGCAAGCTGATCCAGCAAGGCCTGCGGAATGGCCAGGCCCGCCGCAGCCACAACAATAGCATCGAACGGCGCCACGCCGGGCACGCCCAGCATGCCGTCGCCATGGATCAGGCGCACCCGGGTGGCCAGGCGCAGCGCCCGCAGATGGCCGCGCGCCAGCTCGTACAGGCCGCGGATACGCTCGATGGCATGCACCTCGCGCACGATCTGGGCCAGTACCGCCGCCTGGTAGCCGCAGCCGGCGCCAACCTCGAGCACCCGCGCCGGAGCACGGTCCTCGCAGACAGCGGCGATCATGCGGGCCACCACCCACGGCTGCGAAATGGTCTGCGAGTGCCCGATGGGCAGCGCCGCGTCTTCGTAGGCACGGCTGGCCAGCGCTTCGTCGACGAACAGATGGCGCGGCACCGCCGCCATGGCGTTGAGCACCCGTTCGTCGGCGATGCCCTGCGCGCGCAACCGCTGCACCATCGCCTGGCGCAGCCGGTCGGAGTTCAGGCCCAGGTTGCCGCTGGCCAGCGGCGCGGGCTGCGCAGGCGCGCGCGGCAAGGCGCCCGCCGAAATGCGGGTGTTGCTGTTGGCCGGCGTGATGCCGGGCGCGAGGCGGCCGCCGGCCGGCGGGTCTACGCGTTTACGCATAGCGGCTCCGCCCAGTTGCGCACATCGTCAAGCTGGCTGTGCTGGGTCAGGTCCAGGCGCAGCGGCGTCACCGAGACCTGCCCCTGCGCCGTGGCGTGGAAGTCCGTCCCCGGCGTGGCGTCGGCGGCCAGGCCGACCGGGCCGATCCAGTACACCGTGTCGCCATAAGGCGTGGTGGTACGCACCACCGGCTCGGACGGATGGCGCTTGCCCAGCCGCGTGACGGCGTAGCCTTTCATGTCCTCGTAGCGGCGATTGGGGATATTGACGTTGAGCAGGACCGGCGCGGCCAGCGGCTGCGCGATCTGGCGCTCGACCACCTGGCGGGCGGCGCGCGCGGCCGATTCGATGTGCTGCCAGCCTTTTTCGATCAGCGAGAAGGCGATCGAGGGGATGCCGAACAGGTAGCCCACGCTGGCCGCGGCCACCGTGCCGGAATAAAGCGTGTCGTCGCCCATGTTGGCGCCGTTGTTGATGCCGGACACCACCAGGTCGGGACGCGCATCCATCAGGCCGGTCAGGGCGACGTGCACGCAATCGGACGGCGTGCCGTTGACGTAGATGAAGCCGTTGGCAGCGGTGCGCACCGTCAGCGGCCGGTTCAGGGTCAGGGAGTTCGAGGCGCCGCTGTGATTCGTCTCCGGCGCGACCACGGTCAGTTCGCCCAGCCCGGACAGCGCCTCGACCAGCGCTTCCAGCCCGGGGGCGTTGTAACCATCGTCGTTTGAAACCAGAATACGCATCAATCTTCCTGAATCGTGGGGATCGCCACAAACCGCGACCGATTGTACCGTCATGAAGCGGCATCATCGCGTCAGAATCGCCGCCCGAGGTAGAATCCGCAGCCAAACGACGCAACCGTAACGGAATGCCTGCCACCATGGTCCTGACCGCCCCTTCGCTCCTGTCCAGTTCGGCACTGATTGTCCTGGCCTATCTGATCGGCTCCATCCCCTTTGCCGTCGTGGTCAGCAAGCTGATGGGGCTGCAGGATCCGCGCAGTTACGGCTCCGGCAATCCGGGCGCCACCAATGTGCTGCGCACCGGCAACAAGACTGCCGCCGCGCTGACCCTGCTGGGCGACGCGGCCAAGGGCTGGTTCGCGCTGTGGCTGGCCCGCGCGCTGGTCCCCGAACTCTCCTGGGGCGCCTACGCGCTGGTGGCGCTGGCGGTGTTCCTGGGCCACCTCTACCCCCTGTTCCTGCGCTTCAAGGGCGGCAAGGGCGTCGCCACGGCGCTGGGCGTACTGATGGCCATCGAACCATGGCTGGCCGTGGCCACCATCGCAACCTGGCTGATCGTGGCCGTGTTCTCGCGCTATTCGTCCCTGGCGGCCCTGGTCGCCGCATTTTTCGCGCCCGTCTACTACGTATTCGGCTCGGGCGCCGCCTGGCATGCGCGGCTGGAAGTCGGCCTGGCCATCGCCGTCATCAGCGCCCTGCTGTTCTACCGCCACCGCGCCAACATCGCGCGGCTGCTCAAGGGCACCGAAAGCCGCATCGGGAAGAAGAAGTAACCCGCTCAGGAGCCTGTCCCGGCGGGGACAGAAGCAACCCACTCAGGAGCCTGTCCCGGCGGGGGCAGAAGTAACCCACTCAGGAGCCTTGTATCTTTCCTCCGGTGGTGATTAGCTATCACCACCGCGCGCCGATGACCGCGAGTTGGTGCCCAAAGCGAGGACTTTGTGGGACAGATAGCGGCTCGGCAGCGCACTGCTGGGCCGGCGAGACACTGGACGGTATCGTAGGGCGAGGACCCTGTATGTACAAGGCAAGTGGGCGCAGTGGCTGACAGCAGTTTGTTATCTGCAGGAGGCCAAGTCCATGTTTTCATAGGTATTGATGTATCAAAGGCCAAGCTGGATTGCACGTTGCTGACGGCTGAGGCTGACAAGCGTAAGACCAAGGTGGTGGTCAACACCGCCGCGGGCGTACAAGCCCTGCTGGCGTGGTGCGCCAAACACGGCGCACAGCCGGCGCAGTTGCACGCCATCCTGGAGCCTACGGGTCTGTATCACGAGCAAGCGGCCACGGCGCTGCCCCAGGTCCGGGTCTCTTTGGTCAATCCCGCCCAGGCCCGGGACTTTGCCAAGGCCTTGGCGCTGCGCTCCAAAAATGATGCGCTCGACAGCTACGTGCTGGCTCGCTATGGACAGACGCTGAGCCCGGCGCTGTGGCACCCGGCGCCCTTGCATGCGCGTCAACTGCGCGCCTTGTTGACGCGACGCGAGGCGCTGAGCAAGGATCTGTTGCGTGAGCTCAATCGCAAAGAGAAGAGCCAGTTCAGCCCCTCGGCGCCCTTGGTCGATGGTTCCATCGACAAGGCCATCGCGTTCTTGCGCGAACAGATCAAACAAATCGAGCGGGCGATCGATCAGCACATCGACAACCACCCCGACCTCAAGCAAGACTGCGAGCTGCTGAACTCCATCCCCGCCATCGGGCCTCAGGCCGGCAACGCCATCCTGGCCGTCATGCACAATCGGCATATCGACTCCGCCCAGAGCCTGGCCGCCTATCTCGGGGTGGTCCCTGTGCAGCGCCAATCCGGCAGCAGTCTGAACAGCTGCGCACGCCTGTCCAAAGCCGGCCCCTCCCAGGTGCGCGCCACGTTATACATGGCGGCCCTGGTTGGGACCCGCCACAACCCCCACATCCGCGCCCTTTACCAGCGCCTGCTCAAAACAGGAAAAAGCAAAAAGGCCGCGCTGGGCGCGGCCATGAGAAAACTGGTGCATCTGTGCTTCGGGGTCCTCAAAAACCGCATCCCCTACCAGCCCAATTACGCCATGAACGGTTGACTGCCAAGACGGTATCTGTCCCCGCGGGGACAGGCTCCTGCCGACTGCCAACCCGCATGGGCGGCGACACCTCCGCGGGGACAGGCACCCCGTCGGCCTACCTGTGAACTGTCAATAGGTTGTATTCGTCCAGGTTGAGTCTGGAGATGGGTACAGCGCGCCCGATGCCTTGGTGGGGTCGATGCCAGTTGTAGTGGTGTAGCCAGGATTTCATGGCATCGGCTCGGTGTTGGGAGTTCTGGTAGGTGTGAGCGTAAGCCCACTCACGCAAGGCCGACTGGATGAAGCGTTCGGCCTTGCCATTGGTCTGTGGGCGGTAAGGTCGGGTAAAGCGGTGCTTGATGCCCAGCTCATGGCACAGCGCGGCGAAGGCGCGGCTGCGAAAGGCCGAGCCATTGTCGGTGAGCAAGCGCTGGATGGTCACGCCCAGGCGCTGGTAGTAGGCCACTGCGTCCTTGAGGAACTGGACGGCGCTGGGGAAGCGCTCGTCGGGGTGGATGTCGGTGAAGGCCACGCGGGCGTGGTCATCGATGGCCACGAAGACGAAGTCCCAGCCGGCCCCCTCAACGGTATCGCGTCGGTTGCCCGTGACCCGGTGGCCAGGGCGCTGGATACGTCCCAGCTTCTTGATGTCGATGTGCAGCAGATCGCCGGGGGCCTGATGCTCGTAGCGCACCACCGGCTCGGCCGGCTCCAGGTCGGCCAGGTGCGACAGACCGGCGCGGGCCAGGACGCGGCTGACGGTGCTGGCTGACACGCCCAGCGCCTGGGCGATGCGCGCTTGGGTCAGCCGCTTGCGGCGCAGCTCCACGATAGCCAGCGCCTTGGCCGGCGCAATCGCTCGGGGCGAGACCGTCGGGCGCGAGGACGCATCGGCCAAGCCCGCCTGGCCCTGAGCCAGGAAGCGGCCCAGCCATTTGCGCACAGTCGGCGCGGTGACCCCATAGGCGCGGGCCGCTTCAGGCACACAAACTTGATGGGCGATCAATTGCTGGACCATTTCGAGTCGACGTAGGAAGGTCAATCGGGCATGCTTATGGGTGTTCATCCGGCCGGGCTCCTTGAGTGAACTGGGGGGGTGGCGATTTCCAGTTTCTCAAATCCGGTTCGGATGAACCATGCATACAACCTATTGAATCTTCACACCTACCCGGCCTGGATGTCCGCCAGATCCCAGCGCGGCCGCACCGTGAAGGCGTGGTCGCCCTCGCGCAGGTCGGCCAGTCCGGCCTTGACCCGCTCGGCCGCCGCGAACGCGATCATGGCGCCATTGTCGGTGCACAGCGACAGCGGCGGAAAATAGGCTTCGGCCCGCAAGGGCTTGAGCGCGCGCGCCAGATGCGCGCGCAGCAGCGCGTTGGCGCCTACCCCGCCGGCCACCACCAGGCGGCGCAGGCCCGTCTGCTTCAAGGCGCGGATGGCCTTGGCCGCCAGCACCTCGACGATGGCGGCCTGCGTTGCCGCCGCCAGGTCGGCGCGGTCCTGTTCGCCCAGTTCGCCGCCATCGCGCGTGGCCGCTTTCACACGGGTCAGGACCGCGGTCTTCAATCCGCTGAAGCTGAAATCCAGGTCGCCGCTGTGCAGCATGGGGCGCGGCAGGTCGTAGCGGCTGGCGTCGCCCTGCTCGGCCAGGCGCGCCAGCGCGGGGCCGCCCGGATAGCCCAGGCCCATCAGTTTGGCCGATTTGTCGAAGGCCTCGCCGGCGGCGTCGTCCAGCGTCTCGCCCAGCAGTTCGTAGCGGCCCACGCCGTCGACCCGCATCAGCTGGGTATGCCCGCCCGAGACCAGCAAGGCCACGAACGGAAACTCGGGACGCGGCTCGGCCAGCAGCGGCGACAGCAGATGTCCTTCCAGGTGATGGATGCCGATGGCCGGCAGCGCGCGCGACCAGGCCAGCGCCTGGGCCACGCTGGCGCCCACCAGCAAGGCGCCGGCCAGGCCCGGCCCGGCGGTGTAGGCCACCGCGCCCACGTCAGCCAGCGTCAGGCCGGCCTCGGCCAGCACCTGGCGGGTCAGCGGCACCACGCGCCGGATATGGTCGCGCGAGGCGAGTTCGGGCACCACGCCACCATATTCCTGGTGCATGGCGATCTGGGTATGCAGGGCGTGCGCAAGCAGGCCGCGCTCGGTGCAGACGGCGGCCACGCCGGTTTCGTCGCACGAGCTTTCAAAGCCGAGAATGATCATGGGCGCAGAGTTTACAACCAGGGTCCGCGGGCCCGGGTGCAAAAATACGGGTTTTGCGCTTACATTATCGCCTGCGCGGCAGGCGGCGCCGGCGCAAGCACACAACAACCGCTCTCAAACCCCCGGGGACTTCCATGCTGGAGAAGCTATTCCAACTGCGTGACCACGCCACGACCGTACGCACGGAGATCGTGGCTGGGCTGACGACATTCCTCACCATGTCGTACATCATCTTCCTGAACCCCGACATCCTGTCGAGCACCGGCATGGATCGCAATGCCGTGTTCGTGGCGACCTGCCTGGCCGCCGCCCTGGGTTCGCTGATCATGGCGCTGGTGGCCAACTGGCCGATCGGCATGGCGCCGGGCATGGGCCTGAACGCGTTCTTCGCGTTCACCGTGGTCAAGACCATGGGCTACACCTGGGAGCAGGCGCTGGGCGCCGTGTTCATCTCGGGCGTCATCTTCCTGTTCCTGACCATCTCGGGCATCCGCGCCTGGCTCATCCGCGGCATCCCGCACTCGCTGCGCAGCGCCATCGCCGCGGGTATCGGGCTGTTCCTGGCCATCATCGCGCTGTCCAACGCCAACATCGTCGTCGCGCACCCCGCCACCAAGGTGACGCTGGGCGACCTGCGCGAGCCCGGCCCGCTGTTCGCCATCCTGGGCTTTTTCATCATCGCGGCGCTGGATGCGCTGCGCGTGCGCGGCGCGATCCTGATCGGCATCCTGTCGGTGACCGTGCTGTCCATGCTGCTGGGCTACAACCAGTTCAACGGCATCTTCTCCTCGCCGCCCAGCCTGGCCCCGACGTTCATGCAACTGGACATCCTGGGCGCCCTGCACACGGGCTTCGTGCACGTGATCCTGGTGTTCGTGCTGGTCGAGGTGTTCGACGCCACCGGCACGCTGATGGGCATCGCCAAGCGCGCCGGCCTGGCGCCGGAAGACCGCCCCAACCGCCTGGGACGCGCGCTGTTTGCCGACAGCACCGCCATCGTGGCCGGCTCGATGCTGGGCACCAGCAGCACCACCGCCTATGTGGAAAGCGCCTCGGGCGTACAGGCGGGCGGACGCACCGGCCTGACGGCGCTGGTCGTGGCGCTGCTGTTCCTGGCCGCGCTGTTCATCGCGCCGCTGGCCGGCTCGGTGCCCGCCTACGCCACCGCGCCCGCGCTGCTGTATGTCGCCGGGCTGATGATGCGCGAGCTGATCGACATCGACTGGAACGACGTGTCCGAGGCCACGCCGGCCGCGCTGACCGCCCTGGTCATGCCGTTCACGTACTCCATCGCCAACGGCCTGGCCTTCGGCTTCATCAGCTACGTGGTGCTCAAGACCTGCACCGGCCGCATCCGCGAGGTGCACCCGGCCACCTGGCTGGTGGCGATCCTGTTCATCGTCCGCTACGCCTTCTTCCCCGAATAAGGCCGGGCCGCGCGCCTCGCCCCGCAAGCAGGCCGCCTCGCGCGGCCTGCCTGCTTTCGAGGTCGTCAATCGCCGCGATACAGCGAGGCTATCGACCCGATGGCGCCCAAGGTTGTTCGGGTGCGCGGTTGAAATCGCCGATACACTCTCCATATATTCCTGACCCGTCGGGCGCGCCGCGCCGCGACACAACCGGAGCACCCGCATGAGTGTATTGGCCAGCGTGCCGTTCTCGGTCCTCGACCTTGCCCCCATCGTGCAGGGCGGCACGGCCGCGCAGGCGTTTCGCAACACCGTCGACCTGGCGCGCCACGTCGAAGGCTGGGGCTATCGCCGCTTCTGGCTGGCCGAACACCACAACATCACCGGCGTGGCCAGCAGCGCCACGGCGGTACTGATCGGCCACGTCGCCGCGCATACCACCACGCTGCGGGTGGGCTCGGGCGGCGTGATGCTGCCCAACCACGCGCCGCTCATCATCGCCGAGCAGTTCGGCACCCTGGAGAGCCTGTTTCCCGGCCGCATCGACCTGGGCCTGGGCCGCGCGCCCGGCAGCGACGGCGCCACCCAGCAGGCGCTGCGGCGCGGGCCGCGCAGCGGCCTGGACTTCCCCGAGCTGCTGCACGAGCTGCGCTCGCGCCGGCGCGGCCGGGCCAGCCGGTGCGCGCGATTCCCGGCGCCGGCACCGACGTGCCCATCTGGCTGCTGGGCTCGAGCGATTTCAGCGCACGGCTGGCCGCCGAGCTGGGCCTGCCCTTCTCGTTCGCGGGGCACTTCTCGCCCGAAGGCATGGCCGCCATGCGCCTGTACCGGCAACTGTTCAAGCCGTCGCAGACGCTGGCGCGCCCCCATGCCATGATAGGCGTGCCGGTGGTTGCGGCCGACACCGACGAGCAGGCGCATTTCCTGTCCACCACCCAGCAACTGAAATTCCTGTCGCTGATCCGCGGCAACCGCCTGCCGCTGCAGCCGCCCGTGGAAAGCATGGACGGCGTATGGAACGAGTGGGAGCGCTCCGCGGTCCAACAGAGACTGGGCGCGGCCATCGTTGGCGGCCCCGATACGGTCAAGCGCGAACTGGAGAGCCTGGTCGCGCAGACCCAGGCCGACGAGGTGATGATCGTTTCCGATTTTTACGACTTTTCCGATCGGTTGCGTTCGTACGAGATCGTCGCCTCGCTCAAGCAGGACGCAGGCGTATCGACCCGCACCGCGAACGCCTGACCGGCACGGCGCGCAATCGCGCCACGCGTTTCGCCCACCGACCACGGACGGAACATCCACCGCGCGGCCCCGGCCGCGCCAACCGGGCCCACCGGCCCCAGACGCCACCCCACGCGGGCGGCAAGGACGACACGCATGAGCATCGTTGAACTGACCAAGGACACCTTCCAGGACGCCATCACGCCGGATGGCACCCTGATCATCGATTTCTGGGCCCCCTGGTGTGGCCCGTGCCGCGGCTTCGCCCCCGTCTTCGAGCAAGCCGCCGAGCAGCATCCCGACGTGACCTTCGCCAAGGTCAATACCGACGTCGAACAGGAGCTGGCCGGCGCGCTGGGCATCCGCTCGATCCCGACCTTGATGGTGTTTCGCGAGAAGGTCCTGCTGTTCTCGCAACCCGGCGCCCTGTCGGCCGGCCAGCTCGGCGAACTGCTGACCAAGGTCAAGGAAGTCGACATGGCCGAGGTGCACCGCGATATCGCGCAGGCGCGCGAAAACGGCGAGGGCGAACAGGCCTGAGGCCGCGCGGGCCTGGCTCAGGCCTGCACGTCCCAGTCGCCGCGCCCGCGGGTGATATTGGCGAACGTGCGCGCCAGCTCTTCGAGCGCGGCGCGCGATACGTCGAATTCCAGTTGCGCGCCGTCGGCGTCGAAGGTTTCGCTGCGCACGCTGGCGCCCGCCTGCGCCAGCCGCGCCTGCAGCAGCGGCAGCTCGGCGAAGCCGCAGCGGCAGCGCACCGTCGCCAGGGCGATGACCGGCAAGCGCTCGCCGGCGCGCAGGCAGTTGGCGGCGCAGCCGCCATAGGCGCGCACCAGCCCGCCCGCGCCCAGCTTGATGCCGCCGAACCAGCGCACCACCAGCACCGCCACGCGGTCCAGCCCCTGCCCGTCTATGGCCTGCAGGATGGGCCGTCCGGCCGTGCCGCCCGGTTCGCCGTCGTCATTGAAGCGGTATTCGTTGCCGATGCGGTAGGCCCAGCAATTATGCGTGGCCGCCGGGTCGCTGTGCGCGGCGAAATGCGCCATGGCCTCGGCGATCGTGCCCACCGGCGCGGCATAGGCGGCAAAGCGGCTTTTCTTGATTTCTTCCTGGTGGCGGCAGGCGGCGGCAAGCGTGTGCATCATACGGCGCCATTGTACGTGGCGGCGCGCCGGATGCCCCCTAGCTGTGAACTGTCAATAGGTTGTATTCGTCCAGGTTGAGTCTGGAGATGGGTACAGCGCGCCCGATGCCTTGGTGGGGTCGATGCCAGTTGTAGTGGTGTAGCCAGGATTTCATGGCATCGGCTCGGTGTTGGGAGTTCTGGTAGGTGTGAGCGTAAGCCCACTCACGCAAGGCCGACTGGATGAAGCGTTCGGCCTTGCCATTGGTCTGTGGGCGGTAAGGTCGGGTAAAGCGGTGCTTGATGCCCAGCTCATGGCACAGCGCGGCGAAGGCGCGGCTGCGAAAGGCCGAGCCATTGTCGGTGAGCAAGCGCTGGATGGTCACGCCCAGGCGCTGGTAGTAGGCCACTGCGTCCTTGAGGAACTGGACGGCGCTGGGGAAGCGCTCGTCGGGGTGGATGTCGGTGAAGGCCACGCGGGCGTGGTCATCGATGGCCACGAAGACGAAGTCCCAGCCGGCCCCCTCAACGGTATCGCGTCGGTTGCCCGTGACCCGGTGGCCAGGGCGCTGGATACGTCCCAGCTTCTTGATGTCGATGTGCAGCAGATCGCCGGGGGCCTGATGCTCGTAGCGCACCACCGGCTCGGCCGGCTCCAGGTCGGCCAGGTGCGACAGACCGGCGCGGGCCAGGACGCGGCTGACGGTGCTGGCTGACACGCCCAGCGCCTGGGCGATGCGCGCTTGGGTCAGCCGCTTGCGGCGCAGCTCCACGATAGCCAGCGCCTTGGCCGGCGCAATCGCTCGGGGCGAGACCGTCGGGCGCGAGGACGCATCGGCCAAGCCCGCCTGGCCCTGAGCCAGGAAGCGGCCCAGCCATTTGCGCACAGTCGGCGCGGTGACCCCATAGGCGCGGGCCGCTTCAGGCACACAAACTTGATGGGCGATCAATTGCTGGACCATTTCGAGTCGACGTAGGAAGGTCAATCGGGCATGCTTATGGGTGTTCATCCGGCCGGGCTCCTTGAGTGAACTGGGAGGTTGGCGATTTCCAGTTTCTCAAATCCGGTTCGGATGAACCATGCATACAACCTATTGAATCTTCACACCTAGCCGTGGCAGTCGGGCACTTCCTGGTCCAGGTACACGTCGAAGGCCACGTCGCGCGCCCATTTGGCCGTCATGGCCGTCCAGGCGCCCTCGCGGTGCCAGGCCTGCATCTGCGCGGCCAGCCAGGCCGCGTCGGCGGGCGCGGCCAGCCATACCAGTTCGGCGCGCGGCCCCTGCGGCGCCAACGTGGCCGAGAATTTCTTCCACTCGGGAAACTTCATCAGCGGCGCCCATACCGCATCGTCGATCAGCGCCAGGTCGCAGGCGCCTTCGCGCACCGCCACCAACGCATCGGACGGCGCGCGATAGGTGCGCACGGTCGCGCCATGGCGTTGCGCCAGCGCCTGCGCGCCCTGCGCGGCATCGGCCATGCATACGCTGCGCCCGGCCACGTCCTGCCAGCGCCGCAATGCGGTATCGCCGCGGATGACCGCCTTGGGCGCGGTCGCATATCCAGTTCCCACCACCGCCATGCCGGGCGCCTGCGCGGCCAGCGGCGCGCCATCGCGCCGATCGGCCAGCACCAGGTCGACCGCGCCCGACGCCAACTGCGCGGCGGCGTCGCCGGCCGCCAGGCGGCGCAACTGCAGCGGCAGGCCCAGTTGCCGGGCCAGCCGTTCGGCCGCCACGCCGTCCAGGCGTTCGGGCGTACGCACCTTCGCGCCGGCCAGCGGCGCATCCGCCAGGAACGGTACGCCGACGACCAGCACCCCGCGCGCGCACGCCGCCGCCAGCGGGTCGGCCGCGGCGCCGGGCTGCGCGGCCGCGCCGGGCAGCGCGGGCAGCGCCACGGCCAGCAGCGCGGCCAGGCACAGGCGGGAAAGATGGGAGGTAGACGGCGCGGTCATGGCGATGAAGGCGCGGGCGCCAGGCCCGCGCGTGGTTCAGACGTATTGGTAGCGCAACAGGCGATGCTTGAGGTTTTCCAGCACGAACTGGTCGATCAACGCGGCCAGCACGGCAATGACCAGGATGTTGGTCATCACGCCGGTCATGTCGGCGATCTCGCCCGAGTAGGCCAGCGAACGGCCCAGCCCCTTGCCGAAGCCGATCAGCATCTCGGCCGAGATGAGCGCGCGCCAGGCATTGCCGAAGGCCAGTTGCGCGCCGGTGATCAGCTCGGGCATGACCGCCGGCAGGTAGACGCGCTTGATCAGCCCCCAGCGCGTCGCCCCCATCACGCGGGCGGCCGAGACGTGCACGCGCTGCACGGACTCGGTCGCGTTCATGACGCTGAGCGCGGCCGGAAAGAACGCCGACAGCGCCACCACCACGATGATGGGCGTGTTGCCGAAGCCCATCACGATGAGGAACAGCGGCACCCAGGCGATCGACGGGATCGACTGCAGGATGACGATGGCGCTGCGCAGCACTTCGCGGAAGAAGAACAGCACCGCGGCGACCAGGCCGAAGCCGATACCGGCGGCCAGCGCCAGGCCATAGCCCGCGCCCAGGCGTCCCAGCGTGCCCAGCAGGCTCTGGTGGAACGAAGCCTGGCCGAGGTCCTCGACCAGGCGCTGCGCCACGGTGGGCACGCCCGGCATCAGGAAATCAGGCAGGACCCAGGCCGCCGCCTGCCACAGCGCCAGGATGAATAGCACGCCAAGCACCCCGGCGAGGTGCTTGCGTGCGCCGGTTACACGGGTGGAGGAGCTCAAAGCTTACGCGCCTCTTGCCAGGACAGGTCGACGATGCTCGAGACGTCGTACGGCTTGCCGTCGCGCGTCTTGAGCGAGCCCTGGGCCTGCAGGATATCGGCGATCTCCTGCAGGCGGTTGGTGTCCTTGTCGGTCAGCTTGGGCGTGAACACCTGCGTGCTGATGGCCTCGGAGATCACCGTCTCGCGCGGCAGCTCGCCGCGGGTCAGGGTCTTGAGAGTGGGTTCGGCGATGAAGTAGGAAGCGATCAGGCGCGACGCGTCGGCCGGCTTGTTCTGCAGCAGGTCGATGGCTTCCTTCTGCGCGTCGAGCGCCTTCCAGACGTCATCCTTGCGCTTGGCCAGCACATCGCCGGAAGTGATCACCACCATGCAGGGGAACGGCCAGGCCTGCCCCACTTCGTAGATCTGCTTGACCGGCGCCACCAGCTGGGCGATGCGGTCGTACGGCTCGAACAGGAACGCGGCGTCCACGCGCTTGCCGACCAGCGACTGCACCGCGACGGCGGGGCTGCCCCCCCATGACATTGACGTCGTCGGCGCCCAGCTTGCCTTCCTTGAGCACCACGCCCTTGAGCACCACGTCGGCAGTGCTGCCTTCGGCCTGCGAGGCCAGGGTCTTGCCCTTCAGGCCGGCGATATCCTTGATGTCGGAATCGTCGCGCACCAGCAGCGAATGGTAGCCCTGCTGCGCGCCGCCCACCACTTTCAGGTCGGCTCCCTTCGAGGCCCAGGCCACGGCGTTGGTGAAACCCAGCACGCCGATGTCGAGCTGGCCGCCCACGATGGCCTTGATCAGGTCGGTGCCCGACTTGAATTCGATCAGCTCCGAGTCCAGCCCGGCCTTCTTGTAGTAGCCGCCTTCTTGCGCGACGATGGCCTGCGCATCGTCCATCACGCGCAGATAGCCCACGCGGAATTTCTCGGCGGCCATCGCCGGGGCGGCGGCCAGCAGCGCCGCGGCCAGCGGCAGGGACAGCCATTGCTTCAGTTTCATGATGCGAGTCTCCAGGGATCGGCAAATAGGCCGCGGGCCGGCGGGCCCGCGACACGGTATCGGTATGACGGAACGAGGCCTGCCTCAGGCGGCCAGCGCTACCTTGGGGCCATGGCCGTGGCCATGGCTGTCGACTTCGATGCCGAGCAGACGCAGGATTTCCCGCTTCTCGCTGGCCAGGTCGGACAGGTCGTGGCTCTTGGCGCGGTGGGCCAGGTTGAATTCGCGCAGCACGCGGGCCGGGCGCTGGCTGAACACGACGATGCGGTCGGCCAGGAACAGGGCTTCGTCGACGTCGTGGGTGACCAGCACCACCGACGGCTTCTCCTGCTCGATCAGCTGGCGCAGCACGTCCTGCAGGCTCAGCCGGGTCAGGGCATCCAGCGCGCCGAAAGGCTCGTCCATCAGCAGGGTCTGCGGCTGGGCGATGAAGGCGCGCGCCAAGGCGGCGCGCTGACGCATGCCGCCGGAAACCTGATGGGGATAGTAGGCGTCGAAACCGCCCAGGCCGACGCGCTCGAGCCAGTGCACGGCCTGCTGGCGCGCCTGCGCCTTGGGCGCGTTCTGGAATTCCAACGCCAGCGCCACGTTGTCGCGCAGCGTCAGCCACGGATAGAGGGCGTGCTCCTGGAACACCAGGGTGCGGCTGGGGTGCGGCCCCTGCACCGGCTTGCCGTCGGCCAGCACACGGCCCTGCGAGGCCTGCTCCAGGCCGGCCGCCAGATGCAGCAGGGTCGATTTGCCGCAGCCCGAGGGACCGACCAGCGCAACCAGCTCGCCGGTCTTGAATTCGCTGGAAAAGCCCTCCACGACGTTGAGCGAGCCGAAGCTCTTGTGGACGTGATCGAAAGTCAGATTCATGGGCTTGCTCGGGCACCGCGGCGCCAAACGAAAGGACAGGCCCTAATCTAACAATCGGTTATATGAACACAAACTATATTTATAGAATGTTTTAACTACCTGTCGTTATAAGCATGCCGCGGGCGGCCGGCCAGGCCGCGCGCGGGCGCCCCGCTTACGCCTCGATGCCGCGCGAAGCCAGGTAATCCTCGTAGCCGCCGCGATAGTCGACCAGCTCGCCGTCGGGCAGGATCTCGATGATGCGCGTGGCCAGCCCCGAGACGAACTCGCGGTCGTGCGACACGAAAATCAGCGCGCCTTCGTACTTTTCCAGCGCGAACTGCAGCGATTCGATGGATTCCATGTCCAGGTGGTTGGTGGGCTCGTCGAGCAGCATGACGTTGTGCCGGCCCAACATCAGGCGGCCGAAGGTCATGCGGTTCTTCTCGCCGCCGGACAGCACCTTGGGCGCCTTGGGGAGATCGTCGCCGGAGAACAGCAGCCGGCCCAGCGCGGACCGGATCGACTGGTCGTCGTCGCCCGGCTGGCGATGCTCGGCCATCCAGTCGAACAGGTTGATGTCGCCCTGCTGGAACTGGTCGGACACGTCCTGGGCCATGTAGCCGATGTCGGCGTTCTCGGACCACTTGACGGTGCCCGAATCCGGCGCCAGGTCGGTCGCCAGCATGCGCAGCAGCGTGGTCTTGCCCACCCCGTTGGCGCCGATGATGGCGACTTTCTCGCCGGCGTCGACCATGGCGGAGAAATCGCGGATGACCGGCTGGTCGTACGACTTGGACAGCTTCTCGATCGTGACCGCCAGGCGGTGCATGACCTTGTTCTGCTCGAAGCGGATGTACGGGTTCTGGCGCGACGAGGACTTGACCTCGACCTGGTCGGCCTTGATGCGGTCGATCTGCTTCAGGCGCGACGTGGCCTGGCGCGACTTGGACTTGTTGGCCGCGAACCGGCGCACGAAGTCCTGCAGTTCGACGATGCGCTCCTTGGCCTTGGCGTTGTTGGCCGTCAGGCGCTCGCGGGCCTGGGTGGAGGCCAGCATGTAGTCATCGTAGTTGCCGGGGTAGACGCGGATCTCGCCATAGTCCACGTCTGCCATGTGGGTGCAGACCTGGTTCAGGAAGTGCCGGTCGTGGCTGATGATGATCATCGTGCTCTGGTAGCCGTTGAGCACGTTCTCCAGCCAGCGGATCGTATTGATGTCCAGGTTGTTGGTGGGCTCGTCCAGCAGCAGCACGTCGGGGTTGGAGAACAGCGCCTGCGCCAGCAGCACGCGCAGCTTCCAGCCGGGCGCGATTTCGCGCATGAGCAGGTTGTGCTGGTCCACGGCGATCTCCAGGCCTAGCAGGAGTTCGCCGGCGCGCGCTTCGGCCGTGTAGCCGTCGTATTCGGCGAACTTGGCTTCCAGGTCGGCCGCGCGCATGTAGTCGTCTTCGGTGGCCTCGGGGTTGGCGTAGATCGCGTCGCGCTCGGACATGGCCGCCCACATCTCGGTGTGGCCCATCATGACCACGTCCAGCACCCGCACCTCCTCGAAGGCGAACTGGTCCTGGCGCAGCTTGCCCAGCCGCACGCCGGGTTCGAGCGACACGTTGCCCGCCGAGGGCTCGAGGTCGCCGCCGATGATTTTCATGAAGGTCGACTTGCCGGAACCGTTGGCCCCGATCAGACCATACCGGTTGCCTTCCCCGAACTTGACGCTGACGTTTTCGAAAAGCGGCTTGGGGCCGAACTGGATAGTGAGATTGGCAGTGGAAATCACGGTGTATGTGCGAGCCTGACGCGCCGCAAGGGCGCAATGGAGATAAATCCGGCAGTGTACCAAGTTGCGCCGCTCGCCTCGCCGACACGCCGCAGGCGCCGCTGCGGAGATATCTGTACAGGTGCTAGGGTTATTCCCGACGTTAGGCAGATTGTCAGCCAGCGCCATGCAAGGTTTAATCCCCCAGGGCCGATTGATAATGAAAGGCTACTGAAAGAAACACGGTTTTGTATGCAAATGTTTGCATACCCCGTCCGGCGCTGCCAGTGCCCTTCAGTATTCAATACCAATCGGCTCGCGCAGCGGCGCGATCCCTCGCGCAAGACTTACCGCAGTAACAAAAAGCTGGTCCTTGTAGTCCACTCAGGAGACAACACGCCATGCAACACGTTACGCAGTCCCGTCGCAAATTCATTTCCGGTGCCGGAGCGGTCGCGGGGACCGCCGTGCTGGGATTTCCCGCCGTCACGCGCGCCCAGGGCTCCCCGGTGAGCATGCGGTTCCAGAGCACCTGGCCCGCCAACGATATTTTCCACGAGTTCGCCCAGGATTACGCCCGCAAGGTCAACGATATGGCCGAAGGCCAGCTCAAGATCGAGGTGCTGCCGGCCGGCGCGGTCGTCAAGGCTTTCGACCTGCTCGACGCGGTATCGGCCGGCACGCTGGACGGCGGCCACGGCGTGGTGGCGTACTGGTATGGCAAGAACACGGCGGTGGCGCTGTGGGGTTCGGGCCCCTCGTTCGGCATGGACGCCAACATGCTGCTGGCCTGGCACGAATATGGCGGCGGCAAGGAGCTCTTGACTGAAATCCAGAAGGCCATGGGCGTGAACGTGACCTCGCTGATGTACGGCCCCATGCCGACCCAGCCGTTCGGCTGGTTCAAGAAACCCATCACCAAGGCCGACGACGTCAAGGGCGCGAAATTCCGCACCGTGGGCCTGGCCATCGACATGTACAGCGCCATGGGCGCGGCGGTCAACGCCCTGCCCGGCGGTGAAATCGTGCCCGCCCTGGACCGCGGCCTGCTCGACGGCGCCGAATTCAACAACGCCTCGTCCGACCTGGCGCTGGGCTTCCAGGACGTCTCCAAGATCTGCATGCTGCAGAGCTTCCACCAGAGCGCCGAGCAGTTCGAGATCCTGTTCAACAAGAACAAGTACGACGCCCTGCCCAAGCACCTCAAGCACATCCTGGCGTACGCCGCGCAGGCGGCCAGCGCCGACATGTCGTGGAAGGCCGCGGACCGCTACTCCAAGGACTACATCAAGCTGCAGAAGGACCACAACGTCAAGTTCTACAAGACGCCCGACGCCATACTGCAGCAGCAGCTCAAGATCTGGGACGAGATGATCGCCAAGCGCTCGGCCGAGAATCCGTTGTTCAAGAAAGTGCTGGATTCGCAACGCCAGTTCGCCGAACGCGCCGGCCGTTGGAGCAACGATACCAACGTCAATTTCCGCATGGCGTTCAATCACTACTTCGCCCGCAAGCAACCCGCTTGACCGGACCGGCTTGCGCCGGCGCTGCGCGCCGTGGGACGGCGGGCAGCGCCGGCGCAAGCCGTGCCGCGTCGCGACGCGCTCGCGCAGCGCGTTACTCCTCCCATCCCATGAACGGGGCCCGCGCTCATGCTGCGATTGATACGTTTGGTAGACAGGCTGTCCACTTTCGTGGGCCAGGCCTTTGCCTGGCTCATTGTCGTCCTTACCCTGCACATATGCTGGGAAGTCTCGGCGCGCTACATCCTCAACACGCCCAGCGCCTGGGCCTTCGACCTGCAACTGATGTACTACGGCATCCTGTTCATGATGGCGGGCGCCTATACGCTGGCCAAGAACGGCCACGTACGCGGTGACATCCTCTACGGTTTCCTGCCGCCGCGCGTGCAGGCCGGACTGGACCTGCTGCTGTACATCCTGTTTTTCATTCCCGGCGTCGTCGCCATGGTGTGGGCCGGCTGGTACTACGCCGGCGAGTCGATCGCCATCCGCGAACACTCGTCGCTGATGGCCAACGGGCCGCCCATCTATCCGTTCAAGGCTTTCATCCCGATCGCCGGCGCGTTCCTGCTGCTGCAGGGCCTGGCCGAGATCGCGCGCTGCCTGCTGTGCCTGCGCAAGGGCCAATGGCCGTCGCGCGCCGAAGACGTGGAAGAGGTCGACGTCGACAAGCTCAAGGAAATGGTGCACGTCAAGGACGAAGACATCGCCGAGCTGGACCAATACGTTGAAAAGGGAGAGCAGACCCGATGAAAATCCACAAAGCACTGTGGTTCGGTTTGTCGTGCATCGGGCTGGTGTTGTTGATGATCGCTTTCCTGACCCCGTGGGACCATCTGGCCACGGGGCACATCGGGCTGCTGATGCTGGCCCTGATCGTCGTCGCCATCATGCTGGGCTTTCCGACCGCCTTCACGCTCATGGGCATGGGCGTGCTGTTCACCTTCCTGGCCTATTTCATGCAGCACGAGGACGGCGCGCGCGCGGTCCGCCAGACGCTGGACCTGATGGTGCAGCGCACGTACGCCACCATGACCAACGACTCGCTGATCTCGGTGCCGCTGTTCGTGTTCATGGGCTATCTGGTGGAGCGAGCCAACCTGATCGAACGGCTGTTCCGCTCCATGCATCTGGCGCTGGCGCGCCTGCCCGGCGCGCTGGGCGTGGCCACCCTGATCACCTGCGCCATCTTCGCCACCGCCACCGGCATCGTCGGCGCGGTGGTCACGCTGATGGGCCTGCTGGCCATGCCGGCCATGCTCAAGGCCGGCTACAGCGTGCGCCTGACCGCGGGCTCGATCACGGCCGGCGGCTGCCTGGGCATCCTGATCCCGCCTTCGGTCATGCTGATCGTCTACGGCGCGACCACCGGCGTGTCGGTGGTGCAACTGTACGCCGGCGCGTTCTTTCCGGGCATCATGCTGGCGGGCCTGTACGTGCTGTACGTCATGGTCGTGGCCAAGCTGCGCCCGGACATGGCGCCGCCGCTGTCCAAGGAGGAACGCCATATCCCCTTGCAGCCTGGCGCCGAAGTGCTGCGCCAGCAAGGCCATCGCCATGCCGTGCCCGGGCTGCTGGCCGGGCTGTTCAAGCGCCGCGATCCGCAAGTGACCGGCAGCTTCCTGGCGCGCAACCTGATGCTGGTGGTCGCGCCGCTGGCGGCCTTCGTGCTGATCACCGGGGCCACCTACGACACCTTGACCGAGCCGCCGGTCGTCTACGAGATCCCGGATGAATTGCGGCTGGGCAGCGGCGACAGCTTCGACAGCGGACTGGCCGAACCGCCCAGCGAGGACGGCGGGCTCGCCGAGCCGCCCGGCGCGGCCGCGGCGCCCGAGACAGCGGCCGCGCAGGTCGAGGCGGCCGAAGCCGCCGAGGACGCCGCCGCCGAACGCTTGCCGGCGCCTTACGGATTCTGGATCTTCTTCGCGGTCTGCGTGGCGCTGCTGGCGGTCTTCTATGCGCTGCTGAACTGGAGCCGCCTGGAAGTGTTCCGGCTGCTGATGAGCTCGTTCTTCCCGCTGGCCCTGATGATCGTGGCGGTGCTGGGCTCGATCGTGTTCGGCCTGGCCACGCCCAGCGAGGCGGCCGCCATGGGCGCGCTGGGCGGCGCCCTGCTCGCGCTGGCCTACCGGCGCCTGACCATGCCGGTGCTCAGGGAATCGGTGTACCTGACGGCCAAGACCAGCGCCATGGTGTGCTGGCTGTTCGTCGGCTCGTCGATTTTCTCGGCGGCCTTCGCGCTGCTGGGCGGCCAGGGCATCGTGGAACAATGGGTGCTATCGCTGGGGCTGACGCCGATCCAGTTCATGCTGCTGGCGCAGATCATCATCTTCCTGCTGGGCTGGCCGCTGGAGTGGACGGAGATCATCGTGATCTTCATGCCGATCTTCGTGCCGCTGCTCAAGGCCTTCGGCATCGACCCGCTGTTCTTCGGCCTGCTGGTGGCGCTGAACCTGCAGACGGCGTTCCTGTCGCCGCCGGTGGCCATGTCGGCCTTCTACCTGAAGGGCGTGGCGCCGCCGCACGTGACGCTGAACCAGATTTTCCTGGGTATGATGCCGTTCATGGGCATTCAGTTGCTGGCCATCTTCCTGCTGTACATGTTCCCTGGCATCGGCCTGTGGCTGCCCACGGTCCTGTACCGCTAGAATCCCTGCCCCGCGTGGCCGGTCCCCGTTTCATGGAGTCGTCGTCGTATGCTGCAAACGTTGGAAGTTGCCTACGGGCCGCAGACCGCAGTGGTCTGGTTGAACCGGCCCGATGTGCGCAATGCGCTGGACCCTCGGATGATCGCCGAGCTGACCGAGACCTTCATGGCGCTGGGCGCCGACAACGAGGTGCGCGCCATCGTCCTGGCCGGGCGCGGCAAGGCGTTCTGCGCCGGCGCGGACCTCAACTGGATGCGCCGCAGCGCGCAGGCCGGCGACGCCGAGAACCGCGCCGACGCGCAGACGTTGGCGACCATGCTGCACACGATCTACACCTGCCCCAAGCCCACCATCGCGCGCATCCATGGCCCGTGCATGGCGGGCGGCATGGGCCTGGCCGCGGCCTGCGACATTGCCGTGGCCTCGCACGAGGCGCGCTTCGCCCTGACCGAAACGCGCCTGGGGCTGATTGCCTCGATGATCTCGCCCTATGTGCTGCGCGCCATGGGCGCACGCACCGCCAGCCGCTGGTTCCTGAGCGCCGAGGTCTTCGAGGCGACCGAGGCCTGGCGCATCGGGCTGGTGCACGAACTGTGCGAGGCGGACCGGCTCGACGGCCAGATCAACGAATTGCTGGGCAGCTTCATGCTGACCTCGCCCCATGCGGTGGCGCAGGCCAAGCGGCTGATCCGTGACGTGGCGGGCGCGCCGATCGACGCCGCCCTGCTGGAAGAAACCGCCGCCCGCATCGCCGAACAGCGCGCCAGCGCCGACGGCCGCGAGGGCCTGGCCTCTTTCCTGGAAAAACGCCAGCCCGCCTGGGTGCCCCGGCAGGACACGTAGCGGGGCCTGCGTTCAGTGGGTGTGCTCGTCGATGACGAGGTGGGCCATGCCGCGTTCGGTGGCCAGGCCCACCTTCTTGCCGATGGGCAGCGTGGCCTTGGTATCGGTATGGCCGTACGGCAGGCCGGTCACGACCGGCACCTTCACCGTCTTGCGCAGCCAGCCCACCACCGCGTGCATGTCGTAGCCATTGTCGTGGGCGGCCAGCCGGTAGTCGGAGAAGCTGCCCAGCACGATCGCCTTCTGCCGCTCCAGCACGCCGGCCTGCCATAGCTGGGCCAGCATGCGCTCGACCCGGTACGGATGCTCGGCCACGTCTTCGAGGAACAGGATGCCGCCGCGCACCTTGGGCATGTACGGCGTGCCCAGCAGCGACACCAGCGTGGCCAGGTTGCCGCCCCACAGCACGCCGCGGCCGTCGAAGGCATCGGCGTCGCGCGTCTCGAAGCTGAGGATCTCCAGCTCGCCGCGCATGATCTCGCCAAACAGCGCCACGGTCAGTTCATCGGTTTTCGCCAGCCCGAAGTCGCGCACGGCGGTCGCGCCGCTGTAGCTGACCGCGCCGGTCTGAGCCAGCAAGGCCAGGTTGAAGGCGGTGAAATCGCTCATGCCGACGAAACGCTTGCCGCTGTCGGCCATGGCGCGCCAGTCGATCATGGGCAGCAGGCGGATCAGGCCGTAGCCGCCGCGGGTGGCCATCACGATGGGATGCTTTTGCTTGATCGCCCGCTGCAGGCCGGCCGCGCGCTGCTTGTCGGTGCCGGCGAAGCGCTGGTGCACCGCCAGCGCGGCGCGGTCGACCTTGGTCTGGAACCCCTCGGCGGCCAGCCGCTGGCAGGCCAGTTCCAGCTCGGCCGCATCGCGCACCGCCGACGACGGCGATACCAGGTAAATGCCGCTGGCCTGCGCCGGCGCGTGGGCGCAGCCCGCGTCGCAGACATGGCCAGGTTCGTGGCCGTGATGCTCGTGGTGATCGTGCCCGTGGGAGGCCGGCGGATTTTTCTTCTTGGTCATACTGGGGATTCCTTGGCGCGGCGGGCGCGGAAAAAACCACGCAGCAATTCGCCGCAGGGCTCGGCGAGCACGCCGCCGGTGATGGTCGTGTGATGGTTCAGTTGGCCGACGGCCCCCACGTCGAGCACGCTGCCGCAGGCGCCCGTCTTGGGATCGCGGGCGCCGTAGACGACCCGCGCCAGGCGCGCGTGCAGCATGGCGCCGATGCACATCACGCAGGGCTCCAGCGTGACGTACAGCGACACGCCGGGCAAGCGGTAATTGTCCAGCCGGCGCGCCGCGGCGCGCAGCGCCACGATCTCGGCATGCGCGGTAGGGTCGCGGTCGATGATGGTGCGGTTGTAGCCCGTGCCCAGCACCTCGCCCTGGGCATCGACCACCACGGCGCCGACCGGCACTTCGCCCAGACGCGCGGCCTCTTGCGCCTGCTCCAGCGCCAGCGCCATCAGGCGCGCGTGGTCGTCGACGCAGGGATCGGTCTCGCTCACGAACGCATCAGCCACGATAGACCCGCGACTTCAGCGCGATGCGCCCGGCCAGGCTGGTGACGGCCTCTTCCAGCCACTGGTACAGCTCGGCCTGCTCGTCGTAGCGGGCCTGGTTGAGGTTGGACACGCGCCCTTCCTCGATGAAGCCCCAGGCCCGGCTGCGCTTGTCGCGGTGCTTGGGATCCCAGACGCCGAAGGCAAAGCCGCCGGCGCTGCGGATCAGCGAAAAGCACGGGATGTCGGTGTAGCCGTCGCCCACGAACACCATCTGGTCGAATGGCACGCGCAGGCGGTCTTCGGGCACCTTGCGGTTGACCTCGAACGGCTTGTTGCGGTATTCGCGGCCGATCAGGCCCTTCTGGATATGGAACAGGTAGCGCGTCTTGTCGGTGAAGCTGACGATGCGGCGCGGGAAGCTGATGCCGCCGTCTTCGCCGTAGACGAACTCGGAGGCCCAGATTTCCGTGAATTCGTGGGCGATCGGCGTGGCGCGCACCACGTCGCCGATGCCGCTGGAAATCAGGTAGAACTCCAGCTGGACCTTCGGGTGCTCGGCGCGCACCGCGGCGCGCAAGCGGCCGAACAGCGTCTGCACGCCGTCGTGCAACGCCAGCCGGACGCCCCATTCGCGCAGGCGCTCGCGGGTGATCAGGCCGTGGCTGCCCTGCCTGGACAGCTGGATCATCTGGTACAGGTAGGCCGGCACCGGATCCCAGTCCTGCTGCGAGAGCAGCGGATCGACCTGGTCTTTCCAGAACGACGCCGTATCGACGCCGATGCTCTCGAGAAAGCCGGTGGTGCTGTCGGAGGCCAGCGTGTCGTCGAAATCGAAAACCAGGGCGATGACGTCGGACATGGATAAAGGACTTAAAGGGTCGGACAGCCGACATTTTGCCTGAATGCGAGCGGGCCCGGCACTAGCTGTGAAGATTCAATAGGTTGTATGCATGGTTCATCCGAACCGGATTTGAGAAACTGGAAATCGCCAACCCCCCAGTTCACTCAAGGAGCCCGGCCGGATGAACACCCATAAGCATGCCCGATTGACCTTCCTACGTCGACTCGAAATGGTCCAGCAATTGATCGCCCATCAAGTTTGTGTGCCTGAAGCGGCCCGCGCCTATGGGGTCACCGCGCCGACTGTGCGCAAATGGCTGGGCCGCTTCCTGGCTCAGGGCCAGGCGGGCTTGGCCGATGCGTCCTCGCGCCCGACGGTCTCGCCCCGAGCGATTGCGCCGGCCAAGGCGCTGGCTATCGTGGAGCTGCGCCGCAAGCGGCTGACCCAAGCGCGCATCGCCCAGGCGCTGGGCGTGTCAGCCAGCACCGTCAGCCGCGTCCTGGCCCGCGCCGGTCTGTCGCACCTGGCCGACCTGGAGCCGGCCGAGCCGGTGGTGCGCTACGAGCATCAGGCCCCCGGCGATCTGCTGCACATCGACATCAAGAAGCTGGGACGTATCCAGCGCCCTGGCCACCGGGTCACGGGCAACCGACGCGATACCGTTGAGGGGGCCGGCTGGGACTTCGTCTTCGTGGCCATCGATGACCACGCCCGCGTGGCCTTCACCGACATCCACCCCGACGAGCGCTTCCCCAGCGCCGTCCAGTTCCTCAAGGACGCAGTGGCCTACTACCAGCGCCTGGGCGTGACCATCCAGCGCTTGCTCACCGACAATGGCTCGGCCTTTCGCAGCCGCGCCTTCGCCGCGCTGTGCCATGAGCTGGGCATCAAGCACCGCTTTACCCGACCTTACCGCCCACAGACCAATGGCAAGGCCGAACGCTTCATCCAGTCGGCCTTGCGTGAGTGGGCTTACGCTCACACCTACCAGAACTCCCAACACCGAGCCGATGCCATGAAATCCTGGCTACACCACTACAACTGGCATCGACCCCACCAAGGCATCGGGCGCGCTGTACCCATCTCCAGACTCAACCTGGACGAATACAACCTATTGACAGTTCACAACTAGCCGGGCCCGCTCGCGCATCCGGGCGTGTCCGTTCAGCGCATGACCGGCGGCGGCGCCACCGTGCCGGCGGGCGGCGGCTGCAGCCCGCCCGGAGCAGCGCCAGGCATCTGGCCGCTGGGCATCTGGCCGCTGGGCATCTGGCTGCCGGGCATCAGCCTGCCCGGCGTGGAGCCCGGCGTGCCGGCCGGCACCTGGATGACGGTTTCACGCAGCACGCCCCCGCCGCCGACGCTGCCGCGCGTGGTGGTGTTGCCGGAGGTCATCTGCGTGATGCAATCCTGTTGCTGCGAGGCGGGCAGGTTCTTGCAGCGCATCATGGCGTTGTCCTGGTAGCGCCCCTCCTGCTTGTCGTCCAGCCGGTTGCGCTGGCTTTCCTGGCGCGCGGCGCCGGCCTCGCGCAGGCAGGTGGCGCGGTCCTGGCTGGTGTCGCCGCTATTGCAGCGCTGCACGTCCATCTGGTACTGGCTCTGGCCGGAGCCCGTGCCGGCCGCATGCGCGCCGAAGGCCATCAGACTGCCCGCGCCCAGCGCCAGGGCCCCGCACCATCGTTGGATACGAATCTTCGACATGTTTCGCTCCTTGAAGTAGGCGGCGGCCGTCATGGCCTGCCGCTGACCTTTCTACCATAAGGGATTACCCGGTCGCCTAGGTGTGAACTGTCAATAGGTTGTATTCGTCCAGGTTGAGTCTGGAGATGGGTACAGCGCGCCCGATGCCTTGGTGGGGTCGATGCCAGTTGTAGTGGTGTAGCCAGGATTTCATGGCATCGGCTCGGTGTTGGGAGTTCTGGTAGGTGTGAGCGTAAGCCCACTCACGCAAGGCCGACTGGATGAAGCGTTCGGCCTTGCCATTGGTCTGTGGGCGGTAAGGTCGGGTAAAGCGGTGCTTGATGCCCAGCTCATGGCACAGCGCGGCGAAGGCGCGGCTGCGAAAGGCCGAGCCATTGTCGGTGAGCAAGCGCTGGATGGTCACGCCCAGGCGCTGGTAGTAGGCCACTGCGTCCTTGAGGAACTGGACGGCGCTGGGGAAGCGCTCGTCGGGGTGGATGTCGGTGAAGGCCACGCGGGCGTGGTCATCGATGGCCACGAAGACGAAGTCCCAGCCGGCCCCCTCAACGGTATCGCGTCGGTTGCCCGTGACCCGGTGGCCAGGGCGCTGGATACGTCCCAGCTTCTTGATGTCGATGTGCAGCAGATCGCCGGGGGCCTGATGCTCGTAGCGCACCACCGGCTCGGCCGGCTCCAGGTCGGCCAGGTGCGACAGACCGGCGCGGGCCAGGACGCGGCTGACGGTGCTGGCTGACACGCCCAGCGCCTGGGCGATGCGCGCTTGGGTCAGCCGCTTGCGGCGCAGCTCCACGATAGCCAGCGCCTTGGCCGGCGCAATCGCTCGGGGCGAGACCGTCGGGCGCGAGGACGCATCGGCCAAGCCCGCCTGGCCCTGAGCCAGGAAGCGGCCCAGCCATTTGCGCACAGTCGGCGCGGTGACCCCATAGGCGCGGGCCGCTTCAGGCACACAAACTTGATGGGCGATCAATTGCTGGACCATTTCGAGTCGACGTAGGAAGGTCAATCGGGCATGCTTATGGGTGTTCATCCGGCCGGGCTCCTTGAGTGAACTGGGGGGGTGGCGATTTCCAGTTTCTCAAATCCGGTTCGGATGAACCATGCATACAACCTATTGAATCTTCACACCTAGGCTACGAAAATGTTACAAGACCCTGGCACACGTAAATCGGCGCCGCCCTGCCCTCAGGCGCTGTCGTCGGCGCGCCGCGCGCGGTACACGGCCGCGCGCATCAGCAGCATGCCGGTGACAGGGGAAGTCAGCACCAGCAGCATGCCGATCACGAATTCGTGCACCACCGGCCGCATGGACAGGCTGGAGAACACCAGGATCGAGGCGGTGAGCACGCTGCATGCCCCCATGGTGTTGCCCAGCGTGGGCGCATGGATGCGGGCGTAGAAATGGCCGAAGCGCAGCATGCCCAGCGCGCCGGTCAGGGTCAGCAGCCCGCCCAGCACCAGCAGGATGGCGGCCGGGATGCCGGCCCACAGCGGAATGTCGACGTCGCTCATGGCTCGATCACCTCGCCGCGCAGCAGGAACTTCGCCATGGCGGTCGAGCCGACGAAGCCGAACAGCGCGATCAGCAGCGCGATATCGAAATACACCGGCGTGCCGGCGCGGATGCCGAACACCAGCATGGTCAGCATGCCGCTGACGTACAGGGAGTCCAGCGCCAGCACGCGGTCTTGCGCGGTCGGCCCGCGCAGCAGCCGGATCGCCGCGCAGGCCATCGCCAGCGCAAAGCACAGCAAGGCGAACGACGCCGACCAGTACAGGACGATGTTCATCATTCGAATACCTCTATCAGGGTGCGTTCGTAGCGCTGCTTGACCAGCGCGATCCACGCCTCTTCATTCTGCAGGTCCAGCACGTGCAGGACCAGCTTGCCGTCGATGATGTCGACCCACACCGTACCCGGCGTGTAGGTCACGATGCAGGCCAGGATGGCCAGGCCGTGCGGGTCGTGCAGGTCGAGCGGAATGGCGATGAAGCCGGGCGAGAAATCCGGGCGCCGCTGCCACACCAGCCGCGCCACCGCGACGTTGGAGCGGACGATGTCGGCGAACACGCGCGCGGCCAGCCCGGGCAGCAGCCACAGGCTGCGCGGCTTGCCGCGCAGCGGCCGCAACCGGCTGGACGCCCAGCCCAGCCACAGCGCCAGCGCCGCGCCCAGCGCCAGCTGGCCGATCGAGGCGGATTGGTTGAGCATTAGCCACAGCGCCAGCATGGCCAGCGGCAGCAAGGCAAGGTAGTAGCGCCGCATCACAGGCCCTCCGACAGCGCGCGCGCCGGCTGCTTGGCGAGCACTGCGTTCACGTAGCTAGCGGGCCGGTCCAGCGACTGGGCGGCGGCGTCCAGGTAGGCCGATACCGGCCCGGCGCCCGCGGCCAGCACCACGCACAGCAGCAGCAGTACCGCGACCGGCCCGGCCTCCATCAGCCGCAGGCGGGGCGTGACCCGGTCGTCGGAGCTCCAGAATATCCGGATGCCGACGCGGCCCAGCGCGATCAGCCCAGCCAGGCCCGACAACAGCACCAGCGCCACCAGCACCCAGGCATCGAGCGCCACGGACGGCGTATTGGCCGCCGTCACCGCCGCCGACAGCAGCGAGAACTTGGCCACGAAGCCCGACAGCGGCGGCAGCCCCGTCACCAGCAAGGCGCAGGACACGAAGGCCAGGCCGAGAAAGGCCATTGCGGCCGGAATCGCCACGCCCACGACGTCGTCGGACCGGTTGGGCGTGGACGGATCGTCCAGGTCGAACAGGTCCATGGTGACGGCCAGCACGTTGGCCCCGAAGCTGCGGGTGCGCTCGATCAGTTCGACCAGCATGAACAGCGCCCCGGTGGCCAGCACCGAGCTGATCAGGTAGAACAGCGCCGGCCCGGTCAAGGTCACGCCGGGCATGCCCAAGGCCGTCAGCAGCGTGCCGGCCGAGACGATGACGCAATAGCCGGTCAGCTTTTCGAGCTGCTGGTTGGCCAGCAGGCCCAGTCCCCCGAACACCAGCGTGGCCAGCCCCGCCGCGAACATCCAGTCCAGGCTGAAAGCCGCCGGCGCGCCGGTGGGCAGCAGCAGCGAGCCGATGCGCAGCAAGGCGTAGATGCCGACCTTGGTCATGATGGAAAACAGCGCCGCCACCGGCGCGGCCGCCGAGCCGTAACCCTTGACCAGCCAGAAGTTGAGCGGCCAGGCGCCGGCCTTGACCAGGAAGGCCACCCCCAGGATGGCCGCGCCGGCCTCGAACAGGCTGCGCTCGCCGCCCGTCAGCGTGCCGGCGCGCAAGGCCAGGTCGGCCAGGTTGAGCGTGCCGGTCACGCCGTAGATCAGCGCGATGCTGATCAGCAGCAGGAACGAGGCCACCAGGTTGACCGCGATGTATTGCAGGCCGGCCGTAACGCGCGCGATGCCCGAGCCGTGCAGCATCAACCCATAGGACGCCGCCAGCAGCACCTCGAAGAACACGAACAGGTTGAACAGGTCTCCGGTCAGGAAGGCGCCGTTCAGCCCCATCAGCAGGAACTGGTACAGCGAATGGAAATGCACCCCGGCGCGGTCCCAGCGGGCCAGCGAGTAGATCAGCGCGGCCAGGCCCAGCACGGCGGTCAGCGCCAGCATGACGGCGGCCAGGCGGTCGACCACCAGCACGATGCCGAACGGCGCCGGCCAATCGCCCGGCAGGTACACGCCGATGCCGTCGGGCCAGATGCCGCCGGCGCCGGCGGCCAGGCTCAGCAAGGCGATGGCGCTGGCCAGCTGCAGCAGCGAGGACAGCAAACCGATACCCGCGCGGGTCTTGCGCTGCGTATCGGGCAGCAACAGCATGAGCGCGCCCGCGATAAGGGGCACCGTAATGGGGTAGATAGGCAGGTGCTGCAGCCAGTCGATCAAGATTCAGGCTCCCGGCCGTCGACGTGGTCGGTGCCGGTCAGCCCGCGCGAGGCCAACAGCACCACGAGAAAAAGCGCCGTGGTGGCAAAACCGATCACGATCGCGGTCAGCACCAGGGCTTGCGGCAAGGGGTCGGCATAAGCCGCGGCGTCGACCGGCGCCGAGGCGCTGACCACGGGCGGCCTGCCCACCGTCAGGCGCCCCATGCCGAAAATGAACAGGTTCACCGCGTACGACAGCAGCGACAGGCCCATGATGACCTGGAAGGTGCGTGGCCGCAGCAGCAGCCACACTCCCGAACCGGCCAACACGCCTATGGCCAGGGCATAAACGACTTCCATCAGGCAGGACTCCCGGTTTGCGCGACCGCCTGGGCCTCGACGGCCGCCTGGCGCTGCGCGCGCAACGATTGGTGGGCCAGCGCCACCAGCACCAGCACCGTGGCGCCGACCACCAGCATGTAGACGCCGAGGTCGAACAGCAGCACGCTGGATAGATGCACATGGCCGACGACGGGCAGCGCCACGTCCCAGGCCAGCGCCGACAGGAACGGCCGCAGCGCCAGCCAGGCCGAGACCGCGGCGCCGCCGGCGGCCAGCAGGCCCAGGCCGACCCAGTGCTGCGGATTGAGGCGGCTGCGCGACTCGACCCAGTACACGCCGCCGACCATGTACTGCAGGATGATCGCGGTGGCCATGACCAGGCCGCCGACAAAGCCGCCGCCGGGCAGGTTGTGGCCGCGCAGCAGCAGGTAGACCGACACCAGCACCGCCACCGGCAGCAGCAGCCGCACCAGCACGGCCGGAATCATCATCGGCCCGGCCGGCAACGGCGACTTGGTGTCCGGCGCCGGCCGCTCGCCGGTCTCGTCGACCGTCGGCATGCCGTCCTGCTCGCGTTGCTGATGCGGCAGCTCGACGCTTTCGGGCGCCGGACGGAAGCGGCGCAGCAGCGCGTAGACCGTCAATGCCACGATGCCGAGCACGGTGATTTCGCCCAGGGTATCGAAGCCGCGGAAATCGACCAGGATCACGTTGACCACGTTGGTCCCGCCCCCATCGGGCAGCGCGCGCTCGGTAAAGAAGCTGGAGATCGTGTCGCCCACCGGACGCGTCAGCACCGCGTAGGCCAGCGCGGCCATGCAGGCGCCGGCCACGCCCGCCAGCCCCAGGTCGCGCAGGCGGCGCACCCGCGCGCGCAGGTCGGGACGGTCTTCGTCGCCGCCGGTCTGGATGCGCCGCGGCAGCCAGCGCAGGCCCAGCAGCAGCAGCACCACCGTCACCACCTCTACGGCCAGCTGGGTCAGCGCCAGGTCGGGCGCCGAGAACCAGACGAAGGTCAGGCAGGTGATCAGCCCCGCGCCGCCGGACAGCGTCAGCGATGCGAGCCGGTGGTATTTGGCCTGGTAGGCCGCGCCCAGCGCGCAGGCCGCCCCGACCACCCACAGGATCGCGAACGCGGGGTCGGCCGGCGTCAGGCGCGCCTGGCCCGCCAGCCAGCCGCCCGCGCGCAGCGGCAGCCAGGCCACCCACAGGGTGCCCAGCACGATGACCAGCATCTGCACCTGCATGCGCGAGGACGCCAGGTAGCGCAGCAGCCAGGCGGCCGCCACGCTGGAGGCATCGAGCAGGTACTCGAAGGTACGCCGGCCGTCGAAGCGATAGATGAACGGCACCAGCCCCGGATGGGCGCGCTGGCGCGCCCGCAGCGCCAGGTACAGCAGCACGCCGGCAGTCAGCGCGACGAAGCTCATGGCCAGCGGCAGGTTGAAGCCATGCCACACCGACAGGCTGTACTGCGGCATGTGCTCGCCCAGGATGCTGCTGGCGGCCAGGTGCAGGATCGGCCCCAGCGTCACGCCGGGCAGCACGCCCACCACCAGGCACACCATGACCAGCAAGGCGCTGGGCAGCAGCATCCAGCGCGGCGGCTCGTGCGGCGCGCGCGGCAGGTCTTCGGCCGGCGGGCCGAAGAACACCTGCAGGATAAAGCGCAGCGAATAGGTCACGCTGAACGCGCCGGCCAGCGTCGCCATCAGCGGCAGGCCCCACCGCACCAGCACGTCGCCGCTGACGAAGGTGGTCTCGGCGAAGAACATCTCCTTGGAGATGAAGCCATTGAGCAGCGGCACCCCGGCCATCGAGGCGGCCGCCACCATGGCCAGCGTGGCCGTGATGGGCATGGCCCCGTACAGGCCGCTCAGGCGCCCGACGTCGCGCGTACCGGTTTCATGGTCGACGATGCCCGCGGCCATGAAGAGCGAGGCCTTGAAGGTGGCGTGGTTGACCATGTGGAAGATCGCCGCCACCAGGCCGAGCGAGCTGTTCAAGCCCAGCATGAGCGTGATCAGCCCCAGGTGGCTGATGGTCGAATAGGCCAGCACCCCTTTCATGTCCTGCTGGAAAATCGCCGCGTAGGCGCCCAGCACCAGCGAGCACAGGCCGGCGCCGCCGATGATCCAGAACCATTCGTCGGTACCCGCCAGCACGGGCCAGAAGCGCGCCAGCAGGAAAACGCCCGCCTTGACCATGGTGGCCGAATGCAGATAGGCCGACACCGGCGTGGGCGCGGCCATGGCGTTGGGCAGCCAGAACTGGAACGGGAACTGGGCGCTCTTGGTCAGCGCGCCCAGCGCGATCAGGACCAGCACCGCCGGATACCAGGGGTCGGCGCGCACGATATCGCCCGCGGCCAGCACCTGGTCCATGTCGTAGCTGCCGACGATGTGGCCGAGCATCAGCACGCCGGCCAGCAGGCTCAGGCCGCCGGCGCCGGTGACCGTCAGGGCCATGCGCGCGCCGCGCCGGGCGTCGAGCCGGTGGTGCCAATAGGCGATCAGCATGAACGAGGCCAGGCTGGTCATTTCCCAGAACATGACCAGCTGGATCAGGTTGCCGGACATCACCACGCCCAGCATGGCGGCCATGAACGCCTGGAAGAACGAGAAAAAGCGCGGCACCGGGTCTTCCGGCGACATGTAGTAGCGCGCATACAGCACGACCAGCGCGCCCATGCCCGAGACGATCAGCGCGAACAGCCAGGCATAGCCGTCCATGCGCAGGGTGAACTGCAGCCCCAGCGCCGGCGCCCACGGCAGGTCGGCGCGGATCACGCCGCCGGCGGCGATCTGGGGATAGAGGCTGGCCACCAGCAAGGTGCAGGCCAGGGCGATCAGGCCAGCCAGCCAGGCTTCCGCATTGCGGGCATTGGCCGGCAGCAAAGCGGCACACAGACTGCCGAGAAACGGCAGGGCGAGTACTAGTAATAGCGACATGGCGCTCCGGGAAGGGTCCGGCCCTCTCTCTCGCGGCGGCGAAAGGCGAGCGTGGCCGGGGGCTATCGGCGGAACCCTGGCCCAGCACGTCGCAACAACTCACTACCGCGCTTCTCGAAGGCAAGATCGCCCGGGGAACAAGCGCTGTCAATCGAAATATCAGGTAGCGTTCTGGCAAGACCGGCCAAGAATCTCACCCGAAAAATATCAGATTCTTGTAAGTTACGCACGGATCTATGCAAAAGCGGGCTGTTTGCGACAGTTTTCCCGTAGCTGTCTACCAGCTGAAAGCAGGTTATCGCATGTTGGGGTTGACCCGCATTTCCGCCTGACTGCATTTTCGGTGCAATGGCGCACCCCAAGACGCGGCCGTCACGAACGGCCGCCCATGCAGCCCCTCTGGAACAACCAGGAGACAACCTTGAGCAAACCCGCTTCCATTAAGATCCTGCTCGGCGCGCTGGTGGCCGGCGCCTGTGTCACAGGCGCCGCCGCCCAGGCCCAGCCCTACCCCAACCATGCGGTGCGCCTGATCGTGCCGTTTGCCGCCGGCGGCACCACGGACATCGTGGCCCGCATCGTGGCCGAGGGGCTGGGACGCGAGCTGGGGCAGCCGGTCGTGGTGGAAAACCGCGGCGGCGGCGGCGGCGCGATCGGCGCCGACGCGCTGGCCAAGGCCACCCCGGACGGCTATACGCTGGGCGTGGCCACGGTCAGCACGATGGCGACCAACCCGGCCACCAACCCCCAGACCCCGTACGACCCGCTGAAGGACTTCACGCCCATCACCAACCTGGTCAGCGTGCCCAACGTCATGACCGTCAACCCCAAGATCGCGGCCCAGACGCTCAAGGAATTCATCGCCCTGGTCAAGGCCAACTCGGGCAAGTACAGCTATGCCTCGTCGGGCACCGGCAGCATCTCGCACCTGGACGGCGAGCTGTTCAAGTCGCTGACCGGCACCGACATGGTCCACGTGCCCTATCGCGGTTCGGGGCCGGCGCTCAACGACACCATCGCCGGGCAGGTCAACGCGCAGTTCGACAATCTGCCGTCGTCCATCCCGCACATCCAGGCCGGCAAGCTGCGCGCCCTGGCCGTGGCCGCGCCCAAGCGCGTCAGCGCCCTGCCCGACGTGCCGACCTTCGGCGAAGCCGGCTACCTGTGAACTGTCAATAGGTTGTATTCGTCCAGGTTGAGTCTGGAGATGGGTACAGCGCGCCCGATGCCTTGGTGGGGTCGATGCCAGTTGTAGTGGTGTAGCCAGGATTTCATGGCATCGGCTCGGTGTTGGGAGTTCTGGTAGGTGTGAGCGTAAGCCCACTCACGCAAGGCCGACTGGATGAAGCGTTCGGCCTTGCCATTGGTCTGTGGGCGGTAAGGTCGGGTAAAGCGGTGCTTGATGCCCAGCTCATGGCACAGCGCGGCGAAGGCGCGGCTGCGAAAGGCCGAGCCATTGTCGGTGAGCAAGCGCTGGATGGTCACGCCCAGGCGCTGGTAGTAGGCCACTGCGTCCTTGAGGAACTGGACGGCGCTGGGGAAGCGCTCGTCGGGGTGGATGTCGGTGAAGGCCACGCGGGCGTGGTCATCGATGGCCACGAAGACGAAGTCCCAGCCGGCCCCCTCAACGGTATCGCGTCGGTTGCCCGTGACCCGGTGGCCAGGGCGCTGGATACGTCCCAGCTTCTTGATGTCGATGTGCAGCAGATCGCCGGGGGCCTGATGCTCGTAGCGCACCACCGGCTCGGCCGGCTCCAGGTCGGCCAGGTGCGACAGACCGGCGCGGGCCAGGACGCGGCTGACGGTGCTGGCTGACACGCCCAGCGCCTGGGCGATGCGCGCTTGGGTCAGCCGCTTGCGGCGCAGCTCCACGATAGCCAGCGCCTTGGCCGGCGCAATCGCTCGGGGCGAGACCGTCGGGCGCGAGGACGCATCGGCCAAGCCCGCCTGGCCCTGAGCCAGGAAGCGGCCCAGCCATTTGCGCACAGTCGGCGCGGTGACCCCATAGGCGCGGGCCGCTTCAGGCACACAAACTTGATGGGCGATCAATTGCTGGACCATTTCGAGTCGACGTAGGAAGGTCAATCGGGCATGCTTATGGGTGTTCATCCGGCCGGGCTCCTTGAGTGAACTGGGGGATCGGCGATTTCCAGTTTCTCAAATCCGGTTCGGATGAACCATGCATACAACCTATTGAATCTTCACAGCTAGACCCTGTACAGCGCGTAAGCCAGGAAACCCGCGCCCAGCGCGAGATGGATGGCGACCCCGTACCGGCCTTGCAGGATCGACGCGGGCCGCTGGCCGCGCACCAGGCACGCCAGCAGACCGGAATGCGCCAGCAGCAGGCCCACCGGCCACAGCGCCAGGAAAAGCAAGACCCCGAGCGGGTCCGGCCCGTAGCCGTCGCCGTGACGCGGGGCCTTGTAGAGCGTGACGGCGATCGCCCAGGCCGCGAGCGCCAGCACGCTCAGGACGAAACTGATCCGGTAATAGAGAGACAAGGCGGACTGCTCCTGTTGGAATGTTGAATCCGACCGACACCGCGTCCTTCCCAGGCTTGGCTGGCCGGCGGCATCGACGCCATGATAAAAGACGGGGCCGACAAGCATGGGCCCAACCGACATGAGAGTATCCACCCGCCAGCTCCAAGCCTTCCTGCTGGTCGCCGAGGTCCGCAGCTTCACGCGCGCGGCCGAAACCCTGCACGTCACCCAGGCGGGCCTGAGCTCCATGATCAACGAACTGGAGACGCAGGTCGGAATCCGGCTGTTCGAGCGTTCGAACCGCGCGACCGCCCTCACCCAGGCCGGCACGCAGTTCCTGCCCTATGCCCGCCAGGCCGTCGAAAGCCTCAACAAGGGCATGCTGGAGCTGTCCGCGCTGAACCGCCGCCAGCAAGGCGGGATCTGCGTCGGGGTGTCGCCCTTGATCGCCAGCACGGTGCTGCCGGCCGTGATGCGCGAGTTCCAGCAATGCACGGGCCGTTCGTGCGAGGTCGTGGACGCCGAACTGGAAGTGCTGCACGACATGGTGGAGACCGGCAGGCTCGACGCGACCTACGGCACCTATATGCGCCGCGCCTCGCGGCTCAAGAGCGAGTACATCTTCGGCATGGCGCTGCGGCTGGCCGGTCCCGGCAGGCTGATCCCGCCGGGCCTGGAGATCGCGGGGGTGGAAGACTGGGCGCGCCAGCACGATATCGTACTGTGGGCGCTGCCGGACTCCAACGCGGTCCAGCAGGTCGTCGACCGGTACCTGCTGGAGGTCGGCGCGCATGCCCTGCGCCGCCAGGAGGTCTGCCACGTGGCCACGGTGGCGTCCTTGATCAGCGCCGGCATGGGGATGGGTTTCGTGCCCACTTTCCTGGCGGATTTCTACGATCGCGACACGGTCGGCCAGATTGCGCTGCCGCAGGGCGCGCCGGCGGTCGATTTCTATTGCACGAGCGACGCGTCCAATCCGGCCTCCTCGTCCATCCACGTATTCTCCAGGCTGCTGGCGGCCCACTGCAGCGCCGCCGCATAGCGCTCTAGCAGCGGTTCACGATCGGAATGCAGGCGCCGTTGATCTGGGCGGCCAGCGGCGAGGCCAGGAACAGGATCAGCGCCGCCGCCGCGTCGAGCGACACCCAGCGGGAAAAATCGGCATCGGGCATGGCGCGCCGATTGCCCGGGGTATCCAGGGTGCCGGGCAGCACCGCGTTGGCCGCGATGCCCTGGTCGCGGGTTTCGGCGGCCAGGGTCCTGACCAGTTCGGCCACGCCCGCCTTGGACGCGGCATACGCCCCGAGCCCGGCGTGCGCGCGCCCGATGGCGTCCGAGCCGATGCACACGACATGCCCGGCGCCGCGCGCCAGCATCAGCGGCAGCGCGGCCTGGCAGGCCACCACGGCGGTGCGCAGATTGAGCGCGTACATGTGGTCCCAGGCCTTGACCTTGCCCTCGGCCAGCGTTTCGTGATGGAAACCGCCGGCCACGCTGACCAGGGCGTCGAGCCGGCCGAACCGGCGCGCGATCGTGTCGAAGGCATGGCGCGTGCTGGCGACGTCGTTGAGATCGACGTCGAGCAAGGCCAGGTCGGCGCCCGCCTGCGGCAGGCCGGCGGCGTCGGTGGCCTGGTCCAGCACGACGACCTGGTCGCCGCGCTGCTTGAACCGCTGCGCCAGCGCCCTGCCCAGCGCGCCCATTCCGCCCGCGATGGCCACCACCGCCGCGCCATCGCCGGCTGTTGCTTGCGTCTTCATGCCGGGCCGCTCATCAGTTGGTTTTCATGTCGACCGATTTGACGATGGGCGCCCACTTGCCCAGGTCGCTGTCGATCTTGCCGGCCATGTACGCCACCGACAGGTCGCTGGCCGGCCGCAGGCCGATGTTCTGCAGCGCATCGCGCACCTTCTGCTTGTCGAACACCTTGCGCACGCTGGCGTTGAGCCTGGCGATGACCGCGTCGGGCGTGCCCGCGGGCGCCACCAGGCCATACCAGGGTTCGACATCGAAGCCTTTCATGCCGCTTTCCTGCATGGTCGGGATATCGGGGATGCGGCCGTCGCGCTGCGACCCGGTCACGGCCAGCGCGCGCAGCTTGCCGGCCTGCACCATGGGGACCGCGCTCAGGTCGCTGAACATCAGCGTCAGCCGCCCGCCCAGCAGGTCCGACCTGGCCGGTCCGCCGCCGCGGTACGGGACGTGCGTCATCTTGACCTGCGCCGTGGTGCTGAACAGTTCGCCCGCCAGGTGCATGGTGCTGCCGGTGCCGGACGAGCCGAAGGTGGCCTGGCCAGGATGTTGCCTGGCATAGTCGGCCAGATCCGCCACCGATTGGATCTTGCTCTCGGGGTTGACGACCAGGATGTTCTGCGTGGTGACCAGCATCGACACCGGCTTGAAGTCCTTGACCGGATCGAAGGGCAAGTCCGGGTACAGCGACGGGTTGATGGTCAGGATGCTGATCGTGCCCAGCAGCAGCGTATAGCCGTCGCCCGGCGACTTGGCCACGATATCGGCGCCGATGTTGCCGCCGGCGCCGGTCTTGAACTCGGTGTACACCGGCGTACCCAGGTCGCTGGACAGTTGCTCGGACACCAGCTGCGCGAGCGGGCCGATCGTGGCGCCCGGCGCGAAGGGCACCACCAGCTTGATGGGCTGGTCGGGAAACGCGGCCTGGGCCGGGCCCTGCCAGGAAGCCGCAAGCGCGGCGAACGCAAACGCTGCACAGATGCCTTTCATCATGGTCTTCTCCTCCTTGTTTATTGTTCGTGGGCCGTCGCCGGCCGCGCTGTGACGGCGCGATCAGGCGGCCGCGGGCCCGGCCGCCCTGCTCCCCCGCCCCCCAATGCTTGAGCAGGAAGGTCGGGAAGCTGGCGTCGGAGATCAGCGCCACGTGCGCGCCGCCGTCGCCCAGGCCGATGACCGTGTTCGGGTCGGCAAGCATTTGCGCGCAGGCGTCCAGGTTCTGGTCGGCATAGTTCGCGAATGGCGAGAACAGCAGCGCCTTGCCGTCTTCCTCGAGCAGGCAGTCGTAGGCCAGCTCGGCCGGATCGGCGCCGGCGCGCCGGGCCAGCGCCGCGATCGAGCGTTCCGGGCCCGGGTCGTAGCACGGCGGGTTGCCCAGCGGAAAGATGTTGTCGAACTCGTTCAGGCGCTTGCCCAGCGGCGTATCCTGGCTCTCGCGCAGCAGCTGCGCGCGCAAGGCCGGGTCCCGCATGCGGCGCACCCGCTCATCCAGCGCAAGCTGGGCGATGGCCTTGTAGCTGGCGCAGTCAGAGAAGACATTGCGGCTGCCCTGCAGCCCCAGCAGCACGCCTACCCCGCGCGGCGCGACCTGCGCGCGGATGGGCAGGCCGTCGGCCGCCGCCTGCGTCGTCAGGGCCAGCAGCCGACGCCACCCGTCCTTGTTGCCGTGCTTCTGCATCAGCGAGAACGACAGCGGCCGGCCGGATTTCTCCACCAGGCGGCGCATCATGCCGAACTCGGCCTCCAGCATGTCCGGATCGTCGAAGTCGATGATGATCTCCAGCACGCCGCCGCCGGCATCGGCCAGCCCCATGGCGATGCCGGTCAGCTCTTCCTCGGCCGCGCGCAGCGACGGCATCGGGTCGCCGGTGACCGAGCGGTGATTGATCGAGCGCGAAGTCGAGAAGCCGATCGCGCCATGGCGCATGGCCTCGGCCGCCAGGCTGCGCATCCGCGCGATGTCCTCGGGCGTGGCCATCTCGAGCCGCAGCGCGCGCTCGCCCATGACGTACACGCGCAGCGCCGCGTGCGGCAGTTGCGCGCAGAAATCGATGTCGTGCTCGATCCGTTCGGTCGCGCGCAGGAAGTCGGGAAACGTCTCCCAGGCCCAGTCCAGCCCTTCGTGCAGCGCGATGCCGGGGATGTCTTCCACGCCTTCCATCAGCTCGATCAGATTGCCGCGATCGGCCGCGCGCACCGGCGCGAACCCGACCCCGCAGTTGCCCATCACCACCGTGGTCACGCCGTGCCAGCTGGATGGAGCCAGGCGGGAATTCCAGATGATCTGCCCGTCGTAGTGCGTATGGATGTCGACGAAGCCTGGCGTGACGATCTTGCCGCGCGCGTCGATCTCGGCGGCCGCGCCCGGCGCGATGTCGCCGATCTCGGCGATCAGGGCGCCGCGCACCCCGATGTCGGCGACCCGGGGCGCGCCGCCATGCCCGTCCATGAGCAATCCGCCGCGGATGACAAGATCAAGTGCCTGTTCGTCGTGCATTTCTTCCTCGATTGAGCTGCCCTGTGCGCGTCTGCGTTGGGGCCGGATTCGGCAATGCCTGCCCCGACGAATTACACCGGCGAACCCCGCGAGCGACAAGCAAGGATTTCTTATGCTGCGACAAGGATTCCCGATCCACGGCGCGGCCTCCAGGCCGTTCGCCCGCCCACCTGCCCCGCCCGGGCCGGCAATTCGGCGCAGCCCATCATGACTATTCAATGATTCAAGAATCATTGTATTATTTTGGCATGAATGCAGAACAAGCCGTTTCCTCCCTCGGCGCCCTGGCCCATGCGCAACGCCTGAGCGTGTTTCGCGCCCTTGTCGTCGCGGGCCCGGCGGGGCTCACGCCCAGCGTCATGGCCGACGGGCTCGGCATCGCCCGCAATGCGCTGTCCTTTCACCTCAAGGAGCTGGCGCACGCCGGCCTGGTCAGCGTCGAGCAACAGGGCCGCAATCTGATCTACCGCGCCGATTTCTTCCGGATGAATGCATTGCTCGGCTATCTCACCAAACACTGCTGCCAGGGCGCGACCTGCGAGGTGTCCGATTCCCGAAAGAACACAGCCGGTTGCGACGCCGGCGCCAGGCGGGCCTGATCCATGCCAGGCGCACCGGTTCGCGTCGTCGGGATCCTGGGAACCGCCCAGACGCTGGCCTGGGCCTCCTCGTACTATCTGCCGGCGATGCTGGCGGATCCGATGGCTCGCGACCTGGGCGTGTCCACGCCGACGGTCTATGCGGCGTTCTCCGCCGCCCTGGTCGCATCGGCGTTGATCGGGCCATGGACGGGACTGGCGATCGACCGCCACGGCGGCCGTATGGTCCTGGCCGGCACCAGTCTGTTGTTTGCCCTCGGGCTGGGCATGCTCGGCGCCGCCCAGGGCCTGTGGACGATGGTTGCCGCCTGGCTCGTCATGGGCGTGGCGATGGGCGCCGGCCTCTACGAGGCCGCCTTCTCCAGCCTGGTACGCCTTTATGGCCATCACGCCCGCGGGGCCATCACCGGAATCACGCTGATCGCCGGTTTCGCCAGCACCGTTGGCTGGCCGCTTTCCGCCTGGATGGAGACGCTGTTCGGCTGGCGCGGCGCATGCCTGGGCTGGGCGGCCTTGCATTTGATGATCGGCCTGCCGTTGAACGCCTGGCTTCCCAAAGCCGTTGCCGCCGAGACGCCAAGCCCGGATGCCCCGGCCGCGCAGGAGGGGACCCTCCCTGCTGCGCGGCCGGGACCGCAGGGGCTGGCCACCGCCCTGCTCGCCTTCGTGTTCGCGGCGACGTGGTTCATCAGCACCGCGATGGCCACCCACTTGCCGCGCATGCTGCAAGCCACGGGCGCCACGCTCGCGGCCGCCGTGGCCGTGGGCGCGCTCATCGGTCCCGCGCAAGTGGCCGGCCGCCTGCTCGAGTTCGGCTTGCTGCGGCATGTTCATCCTTTGCTGTCGGCGCGCCTGGCGGCCCTGGCGCATCCGGCCGGCGTTGCCGTGCTGTTGGCCGCCGGCCCGGCGCTGGCCCCGCTGTTCGCCATCCTGCATGGGGCGGGCAACGGCATCCTGACCATCGCCAAAGGCACGTTGCCGCTGGCGCTGTTCGGCCCCCGGGGCTATGGCGCGCGCCAAGGCTGGCTGATGATGCCGGCGCGGGTCGCGCAGGCGCTGGCGCCATTTCTCTTCGGCCTGGCGCTGGACGCCTGGCGCGCCAACGCTTTGTGGCTATCCGGGGGCATAGGCCTGGCAGCCTGCGCCGCGCTGCTCGTGCTGCGCGCGCGGCCCGACCCAATCAAGCCCTAGTCTTGCATCAACAGAGGTGTGTCATGACTTCCATCACGATCTATCACAACCCGGCCTGCGCGACATCGCGCAATGTGCTCGGGCTGATTCGCAACAGCGGCGAGTAGCCGGCCATCATCGAATATCTGAAGACGCCGCCCGACGCCGCAACGCTGCGGTCGTTGATCGTCGCCATGGGGATGCCGGTGCGCGACCTGCTCAGGCAAAAGGGCACGCCTTACGACGAGCTCGGTTTGTCGGATCCGAAATGGACAGACGAGCAGCTGATCGATTTCATGCTCCAGTACCCGATCCTGATCAATCGCCCCATCGTGACAACCCCACTGGGAACGCGTCTGTGCCGGCCGTCGGAAACCGTTCTGGATCTCCTGTCCCGGCCCCAGCGCGGCGCCTTCGACAAGGAGGACGGGCAGCCCGTCATCGATGCGGACGGCAACCGTGTCTGAGGTTCTCGCCGATCTGCCCAATATCGATCCGTCACGGTTCAAGCAGCCGAGCGCGGCCGAGCTGTTCCCGCCCGGGCGCGCCACGCATGCCCCGCGCTTCCTGCTGCTGTATGGGTCGTTGCGCGAGCGCTCCTATAGCCGCCTGGTCGCGGAGGAAGCCGCGCGGCTGCGCCGGGCGCTGGGCGGCGAGACCCGGCTGTTCAACCCGTCCGGGCTGCCGCTGGTCGACGACGCCAGCGAGGACCATCCCAAGGTCCGTGAGCTGCATGAGCTGGTCCGGTGGGCCGAAGGCATGATCTGGAGTTCGCCGGAGCGGCACGGCGCCATGAGCGGCCTGATGAAGACGCAGATCGACTGGATCCCGCTGTCGATGGGCGCGATGCGCCCGACCCAGGGCAAGACGCTGGCGGTCATGCAGGTATCGGGGGGATCCCAGTCATTCAACGCCGTGAACCAGATGCGGGTGCTGGGCCGCTGGATGCGCATGCTGACCATCCCGAACCAATCGTCGGTGGCCAAGGCCTACCAGGAGTTCGACGAGGCGGGACGCATGCAGCCTTCGCCTTACTATGACCGGGTGGTCGACGTGGCCGAGGAGCTGATGAAGTTCACCTTGCTCACGCGCGACGCGTCGCCGTACCTGGTCGATCGCTACAGCGAGCGCAAGGAAGCCGCCGAGACGCTGTCGCGGCGCACGGCGCAAGCCCGCATCTAGCGCGCGGCCGTGGCGCCCATGTGTTCGGCCGCCACCGAGCCGAAGCATTGCGCGAAGGCGTCGATGCGCTCGCCATCCCCCTGCCCGGCCCGCATGATGCAGTAGTAATCGACCGCCACGCGCGGCGCCACCGGCACCAGGCTGACGCGCCAGCGCCGGCGCGCCACCGCGGCGAACGACGGCACCACGGCCTAGCTGTGAAGATTCAATAGGTTGTATGCATGGTTCATCCGAACCGGATTTGAGAAACTGGAAATCGCCACCCCCCCAGTTCACTCAAGGAGCCCGGCCGGATGAACACCCATAAGCATGCCCGATTGACCTTCCTACGTCGACTCGAAATGGTCCAGCAATTGATCGCCCATCAAGTTTGTGTGCCTGAAGCGGCCCGCGCCTATGGGGTCACCGCGCCGACTGTGCGCAAATGGCTGGGCCGCTTCCTGGCTCAGGGCCAGGCGGGCTTGGCCGATGCGTCCTCGCGCCCGACGGTCTCGCCCCGAGCGATTGCGCCGGCCAAGGCGCTGGCTATCGTGGAGCTGCGCCGCAAGCGGCTGACCCAAGCGCGCATCGCCCAGGCGCTGGGCGTGTCAGCCAGCACCGTCAGCCGCGTCCTGGCCCGCGCCGGTCTGTCGCACCTGGCCGACCTGGAGCCGGCCGAGCCGGTGGTGCGCTACGAGCATCAGGCCCCCGGCGATCTGCTGCACATCGACATCAAGAAGCTGGGACGTATCCAGCGCCCTGGCCACCGGGTCACGGGCAACCGACGCGATACCGTTGAGGGGGCCGGCTGGGACTTCGTCTTCGTGGCCATCGATGACCACGCCCGCGTGGCCTTCACCGACATCCACCCCGACGAGCGCTTCCCCAGCGCCGTCCAGTTCCTCAAGGACGCAGTGGCCTACTACCAGCGCCTGGGCGTGACCATCCAGCGCTTGCTCACCGACAATGGCTCGGCCTTTCGCAGCCGCGCCTTCGCCGCGCTGTGCCATGAGCTGGGCATCAAGCACCGCTTTACCCGACCTTACCGCCCACAGACCAATGGCAAGGCCGAACGCTTCATCCAGTCGGCCTTGCGTGAGTGGGCTTACGCTCACACCTACCAGAACTCCCAACACCGAGCCGATGCCATGAAATCCTGGCTACACCACTACAACTGGCATCGACCCCACCAAGGCATCGGGCGCGCTGTACCCATCTCCAGACTCAACCTGGACAAATACAACCTATTGACAGTTCACACCTAGCCCAGCCCCGCCTCGACCATGGCCAATACCGTTTCCAGGTGCGTGACCACGCGCGCCGGCGCATCGCCCTGCACGCCCAGGTGCCGGTTGACCAGGCGCTGGATCGGATTCTCGTCGGGCAAGGCGATCAGCCCGTCGCGGTCGATCTGGGGCCAGCGCACCGACCGGCGCCGCTCGCCCTCCACGCGCGGCACGGCCAGCGCCAGCCGGGCCGGGAAAACGGTTTGCCGCCGTATGCCGGCCGCGCGCGTGAAGAAGGCGCCGAAGCCGGCGTCCAGGTCGCCGCTTTCCACCCGGGCGGCGATCAGGCTGCGATCCAGGTCCATCACTTCCACGCGCACCTGCGGCGCCAGCGCCTGGAAACGCTTGAGCACATCCGGGATCACGCTGCAGGCGATCAACGGCGTCACGCCGATGCGCAGGCGGTCACGTCCGCCGGCGCCCAGGGCCCCCAGTTGCGCCACCGCCGCGCCCAGGTCCTGCACCGCGCGCTGCGCCACCGGCAGCAGGCTCTGGCCCGCCGGCGTCAGGCGGACCGCGCGCGTGGTGCGCTCGAACAGCCGGCTGCCCAGCTGCGTTTCCAGGTCGCGCACCATGGCGCTCAGCCCGGCCTGCGAGATGTGCAGCTGTTCGGCCGCCTTGGTGAAACTGGCATGGCGCGCCACCGCGAGAAAGGCGCGCATCTGGCGAAAGGAGAAGTTCATGGTCGGCCGGCCGGGGGGGAAACAGGCATTCATATTAACAAGCAATGCTTGTCAATTTATCCAATATTGTTCTTTTACTTATTTAATCCGATGCGGTGAAATAAGCCCATCGGCCCATGCGAGGCCTCATTGCCACAAGAGACACAGGAGACGAGACATGACGAGTTCGCCCGCTTTGACCATGACGCTGCGCGCCGTGCTGGCGCTGGCCGCCACCGCCAGCCTGGCCCTGGGCCCGGCCGCGCCGGCGGCCGCCGAGACGTTCCCCGCCAAGCCCGTGCCCCTGGTCGTGCCCTTCCCGCCCGGCGGCCCGACCGACACCAGCGCGCGCCTGTTCGGCGCCGTCATGGCCGACAAGCTGGGCCAGCCCGTCATCGTCGAGAACCGCGCCGGCGCCGGCGGCAGCGTCGGCACCACCGTGGTCACCCGCGCCAAGCCCGACGGCTACACCCTGCTGTGGGGCGGCACCAGCAGCATCGTGGTCGCGCCGGCCCTCTACACCAACCTGCAGTACGACCCGATCAAGTCCTTCACGCCCATCGGCATGGCCGTGCGCGGCCCGCTGATCCTGGTCAGCCGCCCCGACCTGGGCCCCAAGGACATCGGCCAGCTGCGCGACTACGCCAAGAACCATGACCTGAGCGTGGCCTCGGCCGGCACCGGCTCCATCGGCCACCTGACCGCCGAGATGTTCAAGAGCGAGGCCGGCGCCCGCATGCTGCACGTGCCCTACCGCGGCGGCGCGCCGGCCCTGACCGACGTCATGGGCGGCCAGGTCGATCTGTTCTTCGATACGGTCACGCTGCTGACGCCGCAGATCCGCGCCGGCAAGCTGCGCGCCTACGCCGTCACCGGCAGCCAGCGCTACAGCGGCCTGCCCGAGGTGCCCACCGTCGCGGAGACGATCGGCAAGCCCTTCGAGGCCTACTCCTGGTTCGGCCTGCTGGCGCCGGCCGGCACCCCCGCGCCGGCGGTGCAGGCCCTGACCGACGCGCTGGCCGCCGCCGCCAAGGATCCCGAGGTCATCAAGCAGCTCAGCGCGCTGGGCCTGGAGCCGGTCGGCGACACCCCGCAGGAGTTCGCCCAGGCGATCCGCGCCGACCTCGACAAATGGACCGGCGTGGTCCGCAGCGCGGGCGTCAAGCCCCAGTAACCGCGCCTACGCATACGCGACACAGAAGGACAACCCACGATGCCCGACACCTCCTCCCCCCGGATCCTGATCGCCGGCGCCGGCCTGGGCGGCCTGACCGCCGCGCTGGCCCTGCAGGCGCGCGGTTTCCAGGTCCGCGTGCTGGAACAGGCCGCGCAGCTGCGCGAACTGGGCGCGGGCATCCAGCTCAGCGCCAACGCCAACCGCGTGCTGTACCAGCTGGGCCTGGGCGCGGCCCTGGAACAGGTGGCCAGCCCGGCGTCCGGCAAGCGCATCCGCCTGTGGAACACCGGCCAGACCTGGCCGCTGTTCGACCTGGGCGCGCAGTCCGTCGAGCGCTATGGCTACCCGTACCTGACCATCTACCGCGCCGACCTGCACCGCGTGCTGGCCGAAGCCGTGCTGGCGCGCGATCCGCAGGCCATCGAACTGGGCGCCCGGGTCGAGAGCGTCGCGAAGGACGATGCCGCGGCCAGCGTCACGCTGGCCGACGGCAGCACGCGCCAGGCCGATATCCTGGTGGGCGCCGATGGCGTGCACTCGCGCGTGCGCGCCGCCCTGCATGGCCAGGACCAGGCGCGCTTCTCCGGCGCGCTGGCCTGGCGCGGCGTCATCCCGGCGCACAAGCTGCCGCCGCATTTGCGCGAGCCGTATGCCGTCAACTGGGTCGGCCCCGGCGCCCATGTCATCCACTACCCGCTGCGCCGCGGCGAACTGGTGAACTTCGTCGGCATCCTGGAGCGCGACGACTGGCAGGTCGAGTCCTGGACACAGCAGGGCACGATCGCGGAATGCGCGCGGGATTTCGCCGGCTGGCACGAGGACGTGCAGACGCTGATCCATGCGCTGGATACGCCCTTCAAGTGGGCGATGATGCTGCGCGAGCCCCTGGCGCGCTGGACCAGCGGGCGCATCACCCTGCTGGGCGACGCCTGCCACCCGACCCTGCCGATGCTGGCCTCGGGCGCGGCCATGGCCATCGAGGACGGCTACGTGCTGGCGCGCTGCCTCGACGGCATGCGCGCCGATGCGCGGCAGGCGCTGGTCCGCTACCAGGATCTGCGCGTCGAGCGCACGGCGCGCGTGGTGCGCGGCTCGGCCGAGAACGCCAAGCGCTTCCACAACCCGGAGCTGGCGCACGCGGCCGGCGCGGCCGCCTATGTCGAACAGCAATGGAGCGAGGCCCGGGTACGCGAAAGATACGAGTGGCTCTTCACGTACGACGTGGACGCCGAACCGGTCTGAGGGCGCCGCCCGCGCGTGGCCAGGGTTTCCCCTTGGATGCGCGCCCGCGTCTTGTCCTGCCGGCGCAATCGCTGTAACTTGTGCCGGTTCCACCAACGTGCAGTTCGGGAGAGACCGTCCAGCGGACGGCGCCGACGGAGCAACCACCCCGGAAACTCTCAGGCAAAAGGACCGACCTGCTGGAACATCTGGAGAGTGGCGCGCGGTACGGCGCCCACCGAAGGGGATCCCTGGCGCGTTTGCAGCGGCGCACGGGTGAAGCTCTCAGGTAAATGGACAGATGGGGTTGCGGCCGGGCCATTCCGATGGCCGGCAGACGCCAACCTCCTCTGGGACCACGACCATGTCTCGAATCGCCGTCATCGGCGCCGGCATCACCGGCGTCACCACCGCCTATGCGCTCGCCTTGCGCGATCACCAGGTCACGGTGTTCGACCGCCACCGCTATAGCGCGATGGAAACCTCGTTCGCCAACGGCGGGCAGCTCTCGGCCAGCAACGCCGAGGTCTGGAACAGCCGCTCCACGCTCTTCAAGGGCCTGCGCTGGATGCTGCGGCGCGACGCCCCGCTGCTGCTCAATCCCCGGCCCAGCTGGCACAAGTACTCGTGGCTGGGAGAGTTCCTGCGCCAGATCCCCCGCTACGAAGCCAACACCATAGAAACCGTGCGGCTGGCCATCGCCGCGCGCCAGCATCTGTTCGACATCGCGGCCCGCGAACGGATCGATTTCGATCATGAGCGGCGCGGCATCCTGCACTTCTATGCCAGCAGGCGGGAGTACGACAGCGCCTTGCGGGTCAACGCCCTGCTGCGCGCCGGCGGGCTGGAGCGGCGGCCCGTATCGCCCGAGGAAATGCGCGCCATCGAACCGGCCCTGCAGGGCGACTTCTACGGCGGCTTCTTTACCGAGTCGGACTCCACCGGCGACATCCACAAGTTCACCACTGGCCTGGCCCGGGCCGCCGCGCGGCACGGCGCGCTGTTCCGCTACGAAACGCCAGTCAGCGGCATCGACCATCGCGGCGGCGCCATCGCCATCACGACCGCCGAAGACGTCGAACGCTACGACAAGGTGGTGATCTGCGCGGGCGTGGGCAGCCGCCGCTTCGCCAGCATGGTGGGCGACCGCGTCAACATCTATCCGGTCAAGGGATATTCGATCACGGTGAGCCTGGACGACGAGGCCAGCCAGGCCGGCGCGCCCTGGACCAGCCTGCTGGACGACCGCGCCAAGATCGTGACCAGCCGGCTCGGCGCCGGCCGGTTCCGGGTGGCCGGCACCGCCGAATTCAACGGCTTCAATCGCGATATCCGCGCCGACCGCGTCGAACCGCTGGTCGCATGGGTGCGCCGGTATTTTCCGCAGGTCTCGACCAGCCGCGTCGTGCCCTGGGCGGGCCTGCGGCCCATGCTGCCCAGCATGCTGCCGCGCGTCGGGCCCGGCAAGCGGCCGGGCGTGTTCTACAACACCGGCCATGGCCACCTCGGATGGACGCTGTCGGCCGCGACCGCCCAGCTGGTTGCCGAAGCGGTGACGGCCGGCGCCGGCACGTAGACGGCAGGCAGGCGGCCAGCGGCGCGCGCCTCAAGCGCGCCCGGCCGCCGCCAGCCGGCCCAGGCAGGCCCGCAGGCCGGCTGGCAGCGCCACGGGGCGGCGGCTGGCGCGGTCGACGTAGACATGCACGAAGTGGCCCTGGGCCGTGCACAGTTCGTCGCCGGGGCGGAACACGCCCAGCTCGTAGCGCACGCTGCTGCGCCCCACGTGGGCCACGCGCAGGCCGATCTGCAATGTTTCCGGGAACTCGGCCGGCGCGTGGAAATTGCAGTGCGTTTCCACGACCAGGCCGATCACGGCGCCCGCCTGCGGGTCGAGCTGACCGGCCGACGCCAGGTAGCGATTCACCGCCGTATCGAAGTAGGCGTAATACACGACGTTGTTGACATGCCCATACATGTCGCAATCCATCCAGCGTACCGGCATGGCCTCGAAATGGCCGAAGCCGGCCCGCTGCCACCGTTGCGGACGCGGGGCCTGGCCCGCGCTATCGTTCACAGCGCCTCCCGGTAAAGGCGCAAGGCGTCGTCGTAGCCGAGCTCCCTGGGGTTGTTGACCAGCAAACGCTGTTGCTGCATGGCCTGTTGCGCGAGCATGGGCAGATCGCGTTCGGCCACCCCGACTTCGGCCAGGCGCCGCGGCAGCCCCAGACGCGGCCCCAGGCTGGCCATTTCCTGCACGAATCCTTCGGCGCGCGCCTGCTGCGGGCCGTCGACCTGCGGACAGGCGATCTGCGCAAGCTGGGCATAGGCGGCGCCGGCCTGCGGCAGGTTGAAACGCAGCACCGCGCCGAACATCAATGCATTGGACAGGCCGTGCGGCACGTGGAAAACGCCGCCCAGCGGATAGGCCAGCGCATGCACGGCCGCCACCGGCGCATTGGCGAACGCCTGCCCCGCCAGCATCGCGCCCAGCAACATGTCATGGCGGGCCGCCATGTCGGCGCCGTCGCGGCATGCGGGGCCGATGGAACGGCACAGCAGGCGCAACGCCTCGCGCGCCAGGCCATCGGAGATCGGGTTCTTGCGCAGCCGGCTGGTATAGGCCTCGACGGCGTGCACGATGGCGTCGATGCCGGTGGCGGCGGTCACGGCCGGCGGCAGGCCCCGGGTCAACGCGGCATCCAGTACGGCGATGTCGCAGTACAGGACGGGGGAGACAATGCCCGCCTTGGAGGCGTCCTCGCGGGTCACGATGGCGATGGGCGTGGCTTCCGAGCCGGTGCCGGCCGTGGTCGGCACCTGCACCAGCGGCAGGCGCGCCGTGGCGACGCGGTCGATGCCGTAGCTGTCGCGAAAGTCGGCCGCGGAGCCGGCGAACGCCGCCACCAGTTTCGCGATATCCATCGACGAGCCGCCGCCGAAGCCGATCACGCATTGCACGTCCGTTTCCCGGCCCCGCGCGATCGCCTGGCTCACCACCGCTTCGGGCGGATCGGCCAGCACGCCGTCGTAGACCTGGACCGTGTGGCCGGCGTCGCGCAGGCTTTGCGCCAGGGCCGCGACCAGGCCCAGCCGCACCAGCTGCTCGTCCGTGACGACCAGGATGCGGCACGGCCCCCATTGCGCCGCGACCGCCTCGCCCAACCGTTGCGAGGCCCCCTCGCCCGCCAGCGTGCGGGCATGTGTCCGAAACTCGAATCCGTTCATAGCACCTCGAATAGTCCCGCGGCGCCCATGCCGCCGCCCACGCACATGGTCACCACCACATAACGCACGCCCCGGGCGCGCCCTTCCAGCAGCGCATGCCCCACCAGCCGCGCGCCGGACATGCCATAGGGATGGCCCAGCGCGATGGCGCCGCCGTTCACGTTCAGGCGTTCATCGGGCAGGCCCAGGCGGTCACGGCAATAGATTACCTGCACGGCGAACGCCTCGTTCAACTCCCACAGGCCGATGTCGCCGATCGCCAGGCCGGCGCGCGCCAGCAGGCGGGGCACGGCCTGCACCGGGCCGATGCCCATTTCATCGGGACGGCAGCCCGCCACCGCAAAGCCGCGGAAGCAGCCCAGGGGCCGCAGGCCACGCGCCCGCGCGGCAGCCGCGCGCATCAGCACGCAGGCCGAGGCGCCGTCCGAAAGCTGGCTGGCATTGCCCGCCGTAATGCAGCCGCCCTCGCGCACGCTCTTGAGCTCGGCCAGTTTTTCGGAAGTCGTCCCGGGGCGCACGCCTTCGTCCTCGGCCACCAGCATTTCGGTTTCAACGGGCGGCGCGCCGTGCGGGTCGGCCGCCAGGTGGCTCACACGCATGGGCGCGATTTCGTCGCACATGCGGCCGGCCGCGCGCGCCTGCGCGGCGCGCTGCTGGCTGCGCGCCGCGTACTCGTCCTGGCGCTGGCGCGAAATGCCGTAGCGCCGGGCGATCACTTCGGCGGTATCGATCATGGGCAGGAAAATCTCCGGCTGGTGCCGCGCCAGCCAGGGGTCCTGTTCCATGTGGTGATTCATGTGTTCGTTCTGCACGCAGGAAATCGAATCCAGCCCGCCCGCCACCACGATATCGGCGCTGCCGCACAGGATGGACTGGGCGCCCATGGCGATGGCCTGCAGCCCGGACGAGCAAAGCCGGTTCACCGTGACGCCGGGCACCTCGACCGGCAGGCCGGCGCGCAAGGCGGCCTGGCGCGCGATGTTCTCGCCCGCCGTTCCTTCCGGGCGGCCGCACCCCATGATGAGGTCATCGACCTCGGCCGGCTCGATCCCGGCGCGCCGCACCGCGTGCTCGACGGCGTGCCCGCCCAGGGTGGCGCCATGGGTATTGTTGAAGGCGCCCCGATAGGCCTTGCCGATGGGCGTGCGCGCGGTCGATACGATGACGATGTCGTCGCTCATGCGCCCTCCTGGCCGTGATCCTGCAGCCGGCCGCCCTGCGCCGCCAGGCGGGCCAGCAGGCCGGGCGGTTGCCAGAATTCCGGTTCCGCCGTGGCGGCGCGCCGCCGCAAGCCGGCCACCACCGCCGGCAGGCCCATGGCGTCGGCGCTGTGGCAAGGGCCGCCGCGCCAGCGCGGAAAGCCATAGCCGGCCAGGAACACCGCGTCCACGTCCGTCGCGCTGGCCGCGATGCCCTCCTCCAGCAGGCGCGCGGCCTCGACGACGAGCGCGTGCAGGCAACGCTCGACGATCTCGTCGGCCGCAATGGCCCGGCGGGATACTCCGGCCTCGCGCGAAGCGGCCGCAATCATGGCCTCCACCTCGGCATCGCGCCGGGGCTGCCGGCCGCCGTCCGGATAGCCATGGATCCCGCTGCCTCCTTTCAGGCCGAGGCGGCCCGCCGCGCTGACCCGGTCCAGCCAGTCGGGCCAGGGCCTGTGCGGCATCTCGCTGCGCTGCCGCAGGCGGATGCTGTCGCCCACGTCCAGGCCCGCCAGGTCGGCGACCTGGAACGGGCCCATGGCGAAGCCCCAGTCGCGCAGCGCCGCGTCGACCTCCATGGGCATGGCGCCCTCGTGCACCATCAAGGCCGCCTGCCGCAGATACTGATGCCACATGCGGTTGCCGATGAAGCCGTCGCACACGCCGGCCACCACGGCGGTCTTGCGCAAGCGCCGCGCCAGCCCTTGCGCGGCGGCCACCACATCGGCGTGGGTGGCCGCGCCGCGCACGATCTCGAGCAAGGGCATCACCGGCGCGGGGCTGAAGAAATGCAGCCCCACCACGTCCTGCGGGCGCCGCGTGCTGTGCGCGATCCGGTCGACATCCAGCGTCGACGTGTTGGTGCCCAGGATGGCGCCGGGCTTGAGGACCCGGTCCAGCTCGCGGAAAACCGCGCATTTCACCGCCATGTCCTCGAACACCGCCTCGATGGCGAGATCGGCCTGCGCGATGCCGGCCATCTCGCCGGTTGTCGCGACGGCGGCGACACGCTGCTCGGCCTGCCTGGACGTGAGCCGCTTGCGCGCGGCCAGGCGCTCGAAATGCTGGCATACCTGCGCGCGCCCCTGCGCCAGCCGGTCGGCGTCCACGTCGTGCCAGATCACCGGCAGGCCGGCGTCGGCCAGGCAGATGACAATGCCGGTGCCCATCGTGCCAGCCCCCACGACCGCGACCTGCTCGATGCGCCGGGCCGACACATCGCCGGCCGGCGGGCGCGGCCGCTCGGCAAAAAAGGCATAGCGCAAGGCCCGCGCCTCGGCCCTGTCGCGCAGGCGCGCGAACGACTCGCGCTCCAGCGCCCGCCCGGCGTCGAACGGCCCCTGTGCCGCGGCAAGGCATGCCAGCGCCGCCTCGCGCGCCGCCGCGCTGCCCACCGGCCGGATGGCGGCCGCGCGCGCCGCCTCGGCGATCGATGCCGGCGCCAACGCAGGCAAACTGGCAACGCGGCGCCGCGCCAGCCCGCCCGGCGCGTTGCGCATCCACGCCAGCGCCTGCTCCAGCGTATCGTCGGCAGACAACAGCGCATCGGCCAGTTTGCACCGCAGCGCGGTTTCGCCGCCCACGGGTTCGCCGCCCAGCACCATCTCGACGGCATGGCGCGCGCCGACCAGGCGCGGCAAGCGCTGCGTGCCGCCGGCGCCAGGCAGCAACCCCAGCTTGATCTCCGGCAACCCCAGCGAGGCGCGCGGCGACGCCAGCCGATAGTGGCACCCCAGCGCAAGCTCCAGCGCGCCGCCCAGCGCCGCGCCATCGAGCAGCGCCACCACGGGCACCGGCGCGTTCTCGATGCGGTCTATCAGTTCGGCCAGCCCGGCATCCTGGTCCGACCCTGCCTGGTCGAACTCCTTGATATCCGCGCCAGCCGAGAAAATGCCCGGACGGGCGCTGACCAGCAGCAGCGCCCGCACGTCCGGCCTGGCGTACACCTGCTCCAGGCATTGCGCCAGGCCGTGCCGCAACGTCCGCCCCAATGCATTCACCGGCGGGCTGTCCAGGGTCACGACTTCTATGTCGCCCCGCATCGCGATCGCTACCGACATATCCAGGCTCCTACTGTTTCTCGATGCCGGCGATCTCGGCCGCGCGGCTCCATTTGGCGATCTCGTCGACCTGGTAGCGCCGCAGCTCGGCGGGCCCTACCGGGAAACTCTCCCAGTTGGTGCCGGCCAGGAACGCCCGCGTCTGCTCGCGTTCGTAGATGGCGACGATGGCCTTGCTCAGCGTGTCGACGATAGGCGCGGGCGTGCCCGCCGACGCGAACGCGGAGGTCCAGTTCACCATGTCGAACCCCGGATAGCCGGCCTGCGCCACCGTCGGCGTCGCGGGCTCGCTTTCCAGCCGCTCGGCGCTGCTGACGGCCAGCAGGCGCAGCTTGCCCGAGCGCAGGAACGGCACCAGCGCCGCATAGTCGGCGAACGCGAAGTCGACCTGCCGGCCGGCCAGGTCGGTCAATGCCTGGGCCGCGCCGTTGTAGGGAATATGGCTGGCCTTGGCCTGGGCCATCGACAGGAACAGCTCGGTCGTGATCTGGTAGGCCGCGCTGCCCGAGCCATAGTTCAGCGTGCCCGGCTGTTGCCGCATGGCCTGGACCAGGTCGTCCACCGAACGATAGGGAGACTGCGCGTTCACGGCCAGGCCCATCGCGCCTTTCGCCAGGCGCGCCACCGGCGCGAAATCCTTCAGGGGGTCATACGGCAGCGCCTTGAAGATGGCCGCGTTGACCGTCATGGCCGACGATCCGGAGATCAGCAGCGTATAGCCGTCGGGCGCCGCGGCGGCCACCATCTTGGCGGCGATGAAACTGTTGGCGCCAGGGTGGTTCTCGACCACCACCGGCGAACCGAACTCGGCTTCCATCTCGCGCGCCAGATGGCGCGCCGTGTTGTCCGTGCCGCTGCCGGGCGCGAACGGCACGATGAGCCGGATCGGGTGCGTGGGAAACGCCTGTTGCGCCAGGGCCGCGCCGCTCGCGGCCAGCGACGCCGCGCCCAGCAGGAACGACAGAACAAAGTGTTTTTTTCTCATGGTCTCCTCTCGTGCAAGAACGGGACGGCTTCAGCGTCCGTGAAAGACAGGCGGGCGCTTTTCCAGCAAGGCCGCAATGCCCTCCTGGTGGTCCGCGGTGCGGTGCGACAGGGTTTGATACAGCCTGGAGAACTCCAGCATGGCCTCCAGCCGCTGGTGCAGGCCTTCGCGGATCAGCCGCTTGGCGAAGCGCACCTGCTGCGGCGGATTGACGGCGATCCGCTCGGCCAGCTGGCAGGTGGCGTCCATGAGCTGCGCCGCCGGCACGACGCTGGACACCAGGTTCCATTGCAACGCGGTGGCCGCGTCCAGCGTATCGCCGGTAAACGCCATCTCGTAGGTGCGCGCCAGCCCGATGATGCGCGGCAGGAACCACGACCCGCCATCGCCGGGGATGATGCCCAGCTTGACGAAACTCTCGGCGAATCGCGCATCGTCGGCGGCGATGCGGATATCGCACATGCAGGCCAGGTCGCAGCCCGCGCCGATGGCCGCGCCGATGGCCGCGCCGTTGACCGCCGCGATCAGCGGCACGTCAAGCTGCGCCAGGGCCATGGGAATGCGCTGGATGCCCGTGCTGTACTTCGTGGGAATGCGCGCCGCCGGTCCGCTGTCCGGGCCGTAGTCCGCCAGCATCTTCTTGACATTGCCGCCCGCGCAAAACGACGGGCCGTTGCCGGTCAGGATGGCCGCCCGCACATCCAGGTCCGCGTTGAGCTCGCGCACCAGGTCCTCGAACTCCTGGAACTGCTCGGCATCGGTCAGCGCATTGCGCGCCTCGGGCCGATTCATCCTGACGATACAAACGCGGCCACGCCGCTCCACTTCTAGAAACCGGGTCATTCCGTTCTTTCTCCTCGTTGAGCAATCTTCATCGTCCGCTCCAGCGCGGCGCGCGCTTCTCGCGAAACGCCAGCGCGCCTTCCCGCGCGTCTTCCGAGCGGTATAGCGGCTCCAGGATATGGAAAGCCGTCCGCAGGGCCGCGCCCCGCCCCATCTCGGCCGCGGCATAGACCATCTCCTTGCAGGCCGCCGCGCTCAGCGGCGCCGTGGCCACGATGGCGCGCGCCAGCTCCATGGCCTTGTCCATCAGCTGCGCGGCGGGCACCACATGATTGACGAAGCCGATCTCGGCGGCCCGCTGCGCGCCGATGGGATTGCCGGTCAGCAGCAGCTCCAGCACCAGCTTCTGCGGGATCACCCCCTGCAACTAGACCGCCCAGGCCGGCGCCCGGCCGACCTTGGATTCCGGCATGCCGAACACGGCATGGTCCGCGGCCACCACCAGGTCGCACATTTGCGTGAAGAACCAGCCGCCGCCCAGTGCGGCGCCATTGACCGCCGCGATGACAGGCTTGCTTGCCTGGACGTTGTCGCCGAGTATGGGCAGGAACGTCTTCTGGCTGAGGTCCGTGTTCTCGGACAGGTCGCGTCCGGCGCTGAAGCTGCGTTCGCCCGCGCCGGTGAGGATCGCGACCCGCAGCGCCGCATCGTTCTCGAACCGCTCCCAGGCGGCAATCAGCGCCTGCCGCATCTCCAGGTTGATGGCGTTGCGTTTGTCGGGCCGGTTCAGCGTGATGATCGCGATCTGTTCGCGCGTTTCGAATCTTACGGTCGGGGATGTGTTCATTTGGCTTGCGGGTTGGATTGAAGACGGGACGAGGCCAGCGACGACAGCACCGCTTCGGTGTGCTCGCCCAGCACGGTTGGCGCCCGCCCGTGGCGGGCCGGCGTGCGCGACATGCGCAACGCGCTGCCCATCGCGCGGATTTCGCCGAACACCGGGTCCGGCGCCGCGGCCACGAGCGCCCGGTGGCGCACGTGCGGATCGGCCAGCACCTCCGCCACGGTCTGGATCGGTCCGCACGGGATGCCTTCGGCCAGCAGGCGCTCCAGCCAGTACTGGCGTGTCTGGCCGCGGAAGGCCTCGCGCAATTGCGCCATCAATGCATTCTTGCCCTGGACGCGCAGCTCGTTGGTCGCATAGCGAGGGTCGCGCGCCAGCGACTCGCGGCCCAGATGGCGGCACAGGCGCTGGAACTGCCGATCGTTGCCCACCATCAGCATGAGCGGGCCGTCCAGGCACTGGACCGCGTCGCCCGGCACGACGGTCGGATGTTCGTTGCCGTTGCGTTGCGGCGCCTGACCGCACGCCAGGAAGTTGGCGGCCAGGGTGGACAGCGCCGATACCTGCACGTCCATCAGCGAAAGATCCAGGTGCTGGCCACTCATCTTCGCTCCTTCTTGCGTCACGCGGCCAAGCCGGCCTTGCGCACGACGTTGCCCCATTTCTCGTATTCGTCGCGCACGAACTGCGCGCATGCCGGCACGTCACTGGCCACGACGCTGTTGCCCTGCGCCTGCAGGGCCTGGCGCAAGCGCGCATCGCGCATGGCGCCGGCCAGTCCGGCCTGCACGGCGTCGATGGTCGGCCCCGGCGTGCCGCCCGGCGCGAACAGCGCCTGCCACGTCTCCGACGCAAAGCCGGGCAGCGCCGACTCCGCCAGCGTGGGCAGGTCGGGCATCTGGCTGGAGCGCACCTCGTCCGCGCTGGCCAGGGCAATGGCCTTGCCCGCCTGGATATGCGCCGCCGACGCGGAAATCGTCGTGAACATGACCTGCACATTGCCGGCCATCAGCTCCACCAGGGCGGGTCCGTCGCCCTTGTACGGCACGTGCGTCATTTCCACGCCGGCCATGCTCTTGAACAGCTCGCCGGACAGGTGGAACGGGCCGCCCGTGCCCGAGGACGCATAGTTGAACTTGCCCGGCTCGGCTTTCAGGAGCGCGATCAGTTCCTCCGGCTTGCGCGCCGGCACCGCCGGGTTGACCAGCAGCACGACGTCGTTCTTGACCAGCAGGCTGACCGGCGCGAAGTCCTTGAACGGATCGTAGGGAACCTTCTCGAGATGCGGCGCGATCGTGATCGGGCCTATGCCGCCCAGCAGCAGGACATAGCCGTCCGGGGCGGCGCGCGCCACCGCCAGCGTGCCGATCCGGCCGTTGGCGCCGGCGCGGTTGTCGATGATCACCGGCTGGCCCAGCCGGGCCTGCAGGTGTTCGGCGATGACCCGGGCAACGTTGTCGGTGGCCCCGCCCGGCGAATACGGCACGATCAGCGTCACGGGACGCTGCGGGTACGGCTTGGCGGCCGCGGCGCGGCCCAGCCAGGTTGTGCTTGCCAGCGCGGCGAGCGCGCCCAGCGCATCACGTCGGTTCATTTCCTGTCTCCCGTTGTCCCGCCGATTGCGGGTTCTTGTTGTGACGGGGAGAAGCGTAGTCAACGCAGTGCCATATCAACAAATATTGAATTTATATCCTTCCCATATGAAAATCGACTACCAACATCGAATCGAAGAACAGGACCATGGATCTGAAGCAGATGCGGTATTTCGTGGCGGTGGCCGAAGAACGCAGTTTCAGCCGCGCCGCCGAGCGCCTGCACATTTCGCAGCCGCCGCTGTCGCAACAGATCAAGGCGCTGGAAGAGGAACTCAACGCCCCGCTCTTTCACCGCCTGCCGCGCGGCGTCTCGCTCACGGCCGCCGGCATGCTGGGCACCGTGCGCATGGGCACGGTCAGCTCGGCGCTGGCGCATCTGGTTCCGTACATCCTGACCCAGGTGAAGCGATCCATGCCTGGCAGCAAGGTCGAACTGACGGAAATGAGTTCACGCGAACAGACCCTCGCCGTCCTGCGCGATGAACTGGACATCGGACTGGTCCAAACCCCCATCGATACGGCCGATCTGCGGACACGCCAGATCCTGCGCGAACCGTTCTACGCCGCCGTGCCCAGCCAGCACCCCTTGGCAAGCCGCGAGGCCGTGCCGGTGGCGGAGCTGGCCAGCGAGGAATTCGTGTTCTTTCCGCGCACGCTGGCCTCGGGGTTGTTCGACAAAATGGTGTCGCTGTGCATGAACGCCGGCTTCAGCCCCAAGATCCACCATACCGCCCGCCACCAGTCGACCATGCTGCAGATGGTGGCCATGGGGCTGGGCGTCACCATCGTGCCGCGCTCCCTGCAGCGCATCTACAAGGGCAGCGCGGTCTTCCTGCCGCTGACCGGCACGCCGCACTATCTGGAGCTCAGCCTGATCTGGCGCGAGAGCACCGCGAACGGGCTGGTCGAGCGATTGATCGGCGGCCTGGAGCCGCTACGCGATTTCGACAGCCTGCCTTAGGCCCAGGCGACGCGCGCGCCCGCGCGACCGGCGGCGCGCCGGACTCGCGCATGTCGACGGCCGCACGCCGCGCCGCGCTCGTGCGCGGCCGTGCTTCCTCGTCCGATCGAATACACTAATTTCCGCTGTAACGAATTCATTTTTGTTAAACGGAAATATAGGGCACCCCTGTATTTGCAGCGCGGGCCCGCGGGCTCCATCGGAAAAAGGAAAACCATGCCGTCCAATGTTCTTGAAAACAAGATCGCCATCGTCGTCGGAGCCGGGCAGACGCCCGGCAGCACCATGGGCAACGGCCGCGCCACCGCGATTGCATTCGCGCGCGCAGGCGCAAGCGTCGTGGCGGTCGACCGCGATATGGCCAGCGCCGGCGAGACGGCCGGACTGATCCTGGCCGAAGGCGGCCAGGCCATGGCAGTACAAGCCGACATCACCAGCGAAGCCGCCATCGTGGCCATGGTGCGGCAAGTCATGGAAACGCACGGCCGCATCGACATTCTTCACAACAATGTCGGCATCGCGGGCGCGGGCGGCGATGCGCCGGTCGAGGATATCTCCGTCGAAGCGTTCGACTTGCTCGCCAATCTCAACTTGAAAGGCATGATGCTGACATGCAAGCACGTGCTGCCAGCCATGCGCGCGCAGCGCAGCGGCTGCGTGCTCAACGTCGCATCGACGGCGGCCTACGCGCTGTATCCCAACGTTGCCTACAAGGCCACGAAGATGGGCGTGCTCGGCCTGACGCAGCACATCGCGATGACCTACGCCGAGCACGGGGTGCGCGCCAACGCCATCCTGCCAGGGTTGATCGATACGCCGATGGCTATCGAGGCTCGCGTCAGGTTGACCGGCAAGCCGCGCGAACAGATCGTCGCCGAACGCAATGCGATGGTGCCGTTGCGCGGGCGCATGGGCACGAGCTGGGACGTCGCCCACGCCGCGGTGTTCCTGGCGTCCGACCAGGCGGGTTTCATTACCGGCGTGCAATTGCCCGTGGACGGCGGAGCCCTGGCGCGCCTCGGGCCCTAGCCACGGGAAAACCCTAGCTATCCCTGTCTTTTGTCGCGTGCTTAGAATTTTGTTTAACGGAAGTAATTTCCGTTCAACGGAATTTACACCAACTATCGCGCGCCAGCGCCCGGCCCCGGGCCGAGAAAAGACAGGAGACTTTCCATGCCGGACCACCACCCCGAAGATGTTGCCGCCCCGCGCCGCCGCGCACTGAAAACCCTCGCGGCGGCGTGCTCGCTCACGTTGGCCCCGCTGGCCGCGCTATCGCCGGCGCACGCCGCGGACGCCTTTCCCGCCAAGCCCATCACCCTGGTCGCTCCCTTCGCCGCGGGCGGATCCACCGACATGCTGGCGCGCGTCGTCGCCAAGGCCCTGGCGGCCGAACTGGGGCAATCGGTCATCGTCGAGAACAAAGGCGGGGCCGGCGGCACGATAGGCGCGGCCTATGTCGCGCGCGCGGCCGCCGACGGCTACACCCTGCTGCTCTCGAACGTCACCCTGACCTCGGCCCCGGCCCTGTACAAGAACATGTCCTACGACTTCAGCAAGGACATGTCGGCGATCTCCCTGCTCGGCCAGGTGCCCTGCGTCCTGGAGATCAACAAGGACCTGCCCGTCAAGGACGGCAAGGCGTTCCTGGACTATCTGCGCGCCAACGACGGCAAGCTGTACTACGGCTCTTCCGGGGTGGGCGCGGCGCTGTACATGGCGACGGCCTCGTTCCTGAGCGCGGCGGGACTCAGCGCGATCCATGTGCCCTACAAGGGGACCGGGCCCATGATGGTGGACCTGATCGCCGGAAACGTGCAGTTCGCCATCGATACGTCGGGCTCGGCATCGGCCCAGGTCCGCGGCGGCAACGTGCGCGGCGTGGCGGTGACGTCCCGCGAGCGCGACCCGGCGTGGCCCGGCGTGCCGACGCTGCGCGAACTTGGCGTGCCGTTCGAGATGACCATCTGGTACGGCATCTCCGCGCCAGCCGGCGTACCCGAGCCCGTCCGCCGGAAACTGCACGCCGCCATCGAGAAGGCCACGCGCACGGACGAAGTGCGCACCGCCTACCAGTCCATGGGCATGCAGGTCGACACCCGCGGCGGCAAGGAATTCGAGCAGGTCATCGCGGAAGATACCGCGCGCTGGATCACGCTGGTCAAGGATGCCGGCATCAATCCGAGCTGAGCGCCATCGGCCCGCACGGCGACACCATCCGGACGGCGAGCGCCCCGCCGCCCCAGACACAGCGACAGGAGCAAGGAAAATGCAGGAAACATCACCGGCAACCGGCGGCCAGCAGTATGCCGACGACGCCCTCCCCATCGAGGACTTGAAAGAAGCCCCGCTACCGCCGTTCGAGGTCAAGGACGCCGTGGTGTACCTGCGCGGCAGCCGTAGCCAGTCCTCGGGCAGCATGGCGTTTCCCGAACGGGATGTATGCCTGCAGACCGGCGCGCGCGACATGGAGCCGTTCCTGTTCGGCCCCGACGCAACACTGTATTCGTACACCACCGTCCACGTTTCGTCCGCGCGGCCCGTGCCCTACACGCTCGGCTATGTGGATTTTCCGAACGGGGTGCGCGTGCTCGCGCACGTACTGGCCGACCCCGCCCAGCCCCTGCATTGCGGCCAATCCGTCCGGCTGCGCGCCGATGGCGAGCGCTGGTTCGTCACGCCCGCCTGACCCGGACCAGGAGATATCAATGAGCAAAGTCTACATCGCCGGCGCGGCCATGATCCCCATGGGCAGGCACCGCCAGTCCAGCTACTCGGGCCTCGCCGTCCCCGCCGTGCTCAACGCGCTGCGCTCGGCCGGCATCGCGCCGCGAGATGTCGAAGCCGTGGTCTGCGGCCATGCCTTCGGCGGCATGCTGACCGGCCAGCGCATCGTCAAGGAAATGGGAATAGGCGCGGTCCCCGTCTTCAATGTCGATAACGCGTGTTCCGGCGGCGCCTCGGCGCTGCACCTCGCCTACAAGGATATCCAGGCCGGCATACGCGACATCGTGCTGGTCATCGGCGTGGACAAACTGACCCAGTTCGGCTGCGGGACGCTGCCGCTGGTCGCCGAAGATCCCGAGGTCCGGCTAGGTGTGAAGATTCAATAGGTTGTATGCATGGTTCATCCGAACCGGATTTGAGAAACTGGAAATCGCCGATCCCCCAGTTCACTCAAGGAGCCCGGCCGGATGAACACCCATAAGCATGCCCGATTGACCTTCCTACGTCGACTCGAAATGGTCCAGCAATTGATCGCCCATCAAGTTTGTGTGCCTGAAGCGGCCCGCGCCTATGGGGTCACCGCGCCGACTGTGCGCAAATGGCTGGGCCGCTTCCTGGCTCAGGGCCAGGCGGGCTTGGCCGATGCGTCCTCGCGCCCGACGGTCTCGCCCCGAGCGATTGCGCCGGCCAAGGCGCTGGCTATCGTGGAGCTGCGCCGCAAGCGGCTGACCCAAGCGCGCATCGCCCAGGCGCTGGGCGTGTCAGCCAGCACCGTCAGCCGCGTCCTGGCCCGCGCCGGTCTGTCGCACCTGGCCGACCTGGAGCCGGCCGAGCCGGTGGTGCGCTACGAGCATCAGGCCCCCGGCGATCTGCTGCACATCGACATCAAGAAGCTGGGACGTATCCAGCGCCCTGGCCACCGGGTCACGGGCAACCGACGCGATACCGTTGAGGGGGCCGGCTGGGACTTCGTCTTCGTGGCTATCGATGACCACGCCCGCGTGGCCTTCACCGACATCCACCCCGACGAGCGCTTCCCCAGCGCCGTCCAGTTCCTCAAGGACGCAGTGGCCTACTACCAGCGCCTGGGCGTGACCATCCAGCGCTTGCTCACCGACAATGGCTCGGCCTTTCGCAGCCGCGCCTTCGCCGCGCTGTGCCATGAGCTGGGCATCAAGCACCGCTTTACCCGACCTTACCGCCCACAGACCAATGGCAAGGCCGAACGCTTCATCCAGTCGGCCTTGCGTGAGTGGGCTTACGCTCACACCTACCAGAACTCCCAACACCGAGCCGATGCCATGAAATCCTGGCTACACCACTACAACTGGCATCGACCCCACCAAGGCATCGGGCGCGCTGTACCCATCTCCAGACTCAACCTGGACGAATACAACCTATTGACAGTTCACAGCTAGCGCGTGCTGGACCTGACGACCTTTCTGTCAGGCCCCTTCTGCACGCAGATCCTCGCCGACCTCGGCGCCGAGGTCATCAAGGTGGAGGCGCCGGACGGCGACTCCAGCCGGCACATTCCGCCGCACTTCGTGGACGGCGACAGCGCCTACTACCTCGGGATCAACCGGGACAAGAAGAGCCTGGCCGTCGACATGAAGCAGCCCGAGGGGCTGGCCCTGGTCAAGTCGCTGATCGCCCGCAGCCACGTGGTGGTCGAGAACTACCGGCCAGGGGTGGCGGCGCGGATCGGCCTGGATATTGCCGCCCTGATGGCGCAGCACCCGAGCCTGGTCTGGGCGTCGATCAGCGGTTTCGGCCAGGTCGGCCCGCTGCGCGACCGTCCCGCCTACGACATGATCGTGCAGGCCATGTCGGGCGTCATGAGCCTGACGGGCGAGGCCGGCCGTCCCGCCGTCCGCCTGGGCATTCCCGCCGGCGACCTGGCGGCCGGCATGTACGCCGCCATCGCCGTCAATGCCGCGCTGGCCGACGCCGCGCGCGGCGGACGGGGACGCCACATCGACATTTCCATGCTCGATTGCCAACTGGCCATGCTCTCGTACCAAAGCACCTACGCGCTGGTGGCCGGCGTGACGCCGCAACGCCAGGCGGCCCGGCACGACTCCATCCCCACCTATCGATCGTTCCTCGCCGGCGACGGCCGCGAACTGGTGGTCACCGCCAACACCGAGCGCATGTGGAAGGGCCTGTGCGAGGCATTGGGGTTGCGCGAGCTGGCCCAGGATGCCCGGTTCTGCGACGCGGAGATGCGCCTGCAGAACCGCGAGCCATTGTGGGATTTGCTCGAGGCGGCCTTCCTCGCCCGTCCCGCCGCCGAATGGATCGAACCGCTGGCGGCCAACGGCGTGCCGGTGGCCTTGATCAAGACCGTACCCGAGGCGCTGAGCGAAGCGCGCGCCAGCGGACGCGGCATGGTCATGCCCCTGCGGCGGCCAGGCGGACCGGAGATCGAAGTGGTCGGCAACCCGATCAAGTTCCTGGGCGAAGCCGAGCCGCCGGCCCGCTACCCGCCGCGCCTGGGCGAGGACGCGCCGGCGATCCTGGCGCAATGGCTCGGCTGGAGCGAACAGGAGATCCAGGCCATGCAGGCCAGGAAAATCGTCATGTAGTTCCCGGCCGACGCCATCCCGTGGCTGTCCGCGCCATGGCGCCCCGCTACAATGTCGGCCATCAGGGCCGGCGCAGGCCTTTCCTGCGCGGCCAGGACGGCGGCGCGCCGGCCGGCCTGGCAGGCCGGCGGCCGCGCTCGTCGTTACCGACATGGGAACTATGGCAAAGACAGACAATACGTTGGGCACCGTCGCGCGCGTGGTCGCATTGCTGCGCATCCTGGCCGAACGCAGCAACCGGGTCACCCTGAGCGACCTGGCGGCGGAACTGGCGCTGGCGCCTTCCACCATCCATCGCCTGCTGGCGCTGCTCAAGGACGAAGGATTGGTGGCCAGGGATCCCGTCACGAAGATGTATTACTGCGATGTCGAATTCGTGCGCATCGCCTCGCTGGTGGTGGATTCGTCGCAGATCAAGGACCTCGCCGCGCCCCTGCTGCAATCCTTGGTGGAACGGTTCAACGAAACCACCCTGCTGTGCCTGTACCTGGCCCAGCAGCGCCGCTACACCATCGTCAGCGTCCACCACGGAACGGAACTCCTGCGCTACGACGTCAAGGAGAACACGCCGCTGCAGATGGCATGGGGCGCCACGGCGCGCAGCATTCTTGCCTTTCTGCCCCAGGACGATATCGACCGCATCCTCGCCGAGGCCGGCCCGTCGGTCACCGGAGCCGGCGTGGCCGATAAAACGGTGCACAAGGACCTGGCCCAGATCCGCAAGCGCGGCTATGCCGTGACCAAGGGGCAACGCATCGCCGGCTCCATCGGCCTGGGCGCGCCGTTTTTCGGCGTCGACGGCAACGTGCTCGGATCTTTGTGCCTGACCATTCCCCAGGGACGCTTCAACGCCAGGCGGGAAGCCGAATACACCCAGGCGCTGATCGAGCATGCGGCGCGGCTGAGCCACAGCCTGGGCTACGTGGCGCCGTCGGAGGCAAAACCCCGGAAACCGGCCGCCGCTGCGCGCCGGGCCTGAGCAGGCAGCGGGCTCAGGCCGGCCGCCCGGCCCGCAGGGCGCGCATGGCCGGCGGCGCGCCGTGCAGGAACATGTCGACCTTCTGCCGCACGACCCGGTCCAGGTCGGTCGGCACCTTCAGGCCGTAGATCCATTTGCGCACGCCCAGGTAGAAAATGGCCGCGTGCAGGCTCCAGATCATCTCGATCTCGGCTTCGACCTCGGCGCGGTCGCGCGGCTCGTCCAGGCCGAACTCCGCGCGCAGCTCGGCCAGCACCGGCAGGAAGACGTGGGTGCGCAGGCGCGTGAGGTAGCGGTTGTTGATGCCGTCGCGCGTCAGGCCGGCGAAGATGAAGATGCGTATCCATTCCTCGCGCAGGATGACCGACGAATAGTCCATGTAGAACGCGTGCAGCCTGTCGCGCAGCGGCACCTTGCGGTCCTTGATCTGCGCCTCCCAGTCGCGCCGCCACTGGAACACCTCGGCGTACACCCGCTCGATCAGGGCTTCCTTGCTGGAAAAATACCGGTACAGCAAGGGCTGGGTCACGCCGATCTGCTTGGCCAGCTCACGGGTGCTGCCCTCGAAGCCGTTCTTCGTGAAGTGCTCGATGGCCTTCTCCACGATCTGTTGCTCCCGTTCCTGCGGCTGCAGCCGTCGCACTTGCTTGCTTGCGGTGTTCAGATCCGCCTCCTAGTCTGGGCTTGCATCGCCCTCGGTCCGGCAATACCGGAAGATTCTACCAACCCGCCCTGCCCTCCGGGCGGCGGGCCGGTCCTGTCACACGGAGCAGTAGCGCCCCTGCATGACTTCGTCGGCCAGCATGGCCTGCGCGCCGCCGCTGTAGACGACCTCGCCCTGGTCCAGGATGTAGGCCCGGTCGGCGATCGCCAGCGCGAGCTCCACGTTCTGTTCGATCAGCAGCATCGTCACGCCCGCGGCCTTCAGGGTTTCGAAGTAGCGGAACATTTCGTCGACCAGCACCGGCATGATGCCTTCCGAGGGTTCGTCCAGCATGATGAACTTGGGCTTCGAGGCTGCGGCGCGGGCGATGGCCAGAATCTGCTGCTCGCCGCCGGACATGGTCACGGCCTGCTGGTCCAGGCGTTCCTTCAGGCGCGGGAAGGTCTCGGCGATTTCGTCGATGACCTCCTTTTCGCGGCGGTGCAAGGGCGAGCGCAGCAAGCCCAGCTGGATGTTCTCGCGCACCGTCAGGCCGGGCACGATGCGCCGCTCTTCCGGCACGTAGGCCAGGCCCATGGCGTAGCGGGCGTGCGCCGGCAGGCCGAGAATGTCCCGGCCATCGAACCGTATCGTTCCGCGCGCCTTGGGGATGAGCCCGGCCACGCTCTTGACCGTGGTGGTCTTGCCCGCGCCATTGCGGCCGACCAGGCAGACCAGCTCTCCGCGCTCCACGTCGAGGCTGACGCCCTGCAGGATGTGGCTGCTGCCGTACCAGGCGTGCAGGTCTTGGATTTTCAGCATGATGTTCCTCAGTGCTTGCCCTGGCCCAGGTAGACGCGCCTGACCTGGTCGTTGTTGCGGATGTCGTCCGGAGAATCCTCGGCCAGCAGCTCGCCGTGGTGCAGCACCACGATCCGGTCGCTGATGCCCATGACCAGCTTCATCTTGTGCTCGACCAGGACCACGCTGCGCGCCTCGACTAGCTGTGAACTGTCAATAGGTTGTATTCGTCCAGGTTGAGTCTGGAGATGGGTACAGCGCGCCCGATGCCTTGGTGGGGTCGATGCCAGTTGTAGTGGTGTAGCCAGGATTTCATGGCATCGGCTCGGTGTTGGGAGTTCTGGTAGGTGTGAGCGTAAGCCCACTCACGCAAGGCCGACTGGATGAAGCGTTCGGCCTTGCCATTGGTCTGTGGGCGGTAAGGTCGGGTAAAGCGGTGCTTGATGCCCAGCTCATGGCACAGCGCGGCGAAGGCGCGGCTGCGAAAGGCCGAGCCATTGTCGGTGAGCAAGCGCTGGATGGTCACGCCCAGGCGCTGGTAGTAGGCCACTGCGTCCTTGAGGAACTGGACGGCGCTGGGGAAGCGCTCGTCGGGGTGGATGTCGGTGAAGGCCACGCGGGCGTGGTCATCGATGGCCACGAAGACGAAGTCCCAGCCGGCCCCCTCAACGGTATCGCGTCGGTTGCCCGTGACCCGGTGGCCAGGGCGCTGGATACGTCCCAGCTTCTTGATGTCGATGTGCAGCAGATCGCCGGGGGCCTGATGCTCGTAGCGCACCACCGGCTCGGCCGGCTCCAGGTCGGCCAGGTGCGACAGACCGGCGCGGGCCAGGACGCGGCTGACGGTGCTGGCTGACACGCCCAGCGCCTGGGCGATGCGCGCTTGGGTCAGCCGCTTGCGGCGCAGCTCCACGATAGCCAGCGCCTTGGCCGGCGCAATCGCTCGGGGCGAGACCGTCGGGCGCGAGGACGCATCGGCCAAGCCCGCCTGGCCCTGAGCCAGGAAGCGGCCCAGCCATTTGCGCACAGTCGGCGCGGTGACCCCATAGGCGCGGGCCGCTTCAGGCACACAAACTTGATGGGCGATCAATTGCTGGACCATTTCGAGTCGACGTAGGAAGGTCAATCGGGCATGCTTATGGGTGTTCATCCGGCCGGGCTCCTTGAGTGAACTGGGGGATCGGCGATTTCCAGTTTCTCAAATCCGGTTCGGATGAACCATGCATACAACCTATTGAATCTTCACACCTAGCGGGCGTTGCCGGCGTAGATGTAATCGCGCCGCCACGGATAGGCCAGGTCCTGGGCCATGTCGAGCTCGTCGGTGCGGCCCGTGGCCGGGGTCGTGACCAGCACCTGGTGCAGGGAAATCCAGCCGTGCTCGAATCCCATCGCGCAGCCGGCCAGGTACAGCCGGTAGGCGCGCAGCGAACGCTCGCCCTGCTCTCCCTGCAGGATGCGCGCGGCCTCGGGCAGGCATGCTTCCGCTCCAGGCCCACAGCGTGCGCGCGTAGTGCGGGCGCAGGTTCTCGTCGTCGACGGCTTCCAGGCCGCCCGCCGTCACCGCCTCCAGCACGCTGCTGATATGCGTGAGCTCGCCGCCCGGGAAGATGTACTTCTCGATGAATTCGCCCATGCCGTTGCCGAGCTCGGCGTTGTAGACGCCGCCCGCGGTAATGCCATGGTTCATGACCAGTCCGCCCGGCTTGACCAGCCGGCGCAGCTTGGCGAAATAGCCCGGCAGCTGGGCGCGCCCGACGTGCTCGAACATGCCCACCGAGGCGATCTTGTCGTACGGCGTGCCTTCGTCCAGCTTGCGGTAGTCGAGCAGCTCCATGCGCACCCGCCCGAACAGGCCTTTTTCCTCGATCAGGCGGTTGACATAGGCATGCTGATTGCGCGATAGCGTGATGCCGGTGGCATCGACGTCGTAGTTCTCGGCCGCCCACAGCAGCAACCCGCCCCAACCCGCGCCGACGTCCAGGAAACGCTCGCCCGGCTGCAGCCGCAGCTTGCGGCAGATATGGTCCAGCTTGGCTTCCTGGGCCTGCGCCAGCGTCATGTCGGGCGTGCGGTAATAGGCGCAGGAATAGACCCGGCGCGGATCCAGCCACAGGGCATAGAAATCGTCCGAGAGGTCGTAGTGGAACTCGATCTGGCGCGCATCGCGCTCGATCGAGTGGCGCCACACCGAGGTGACCTTGCGCACCAGCTCGGTCAGCCAGCCGCCGCGCGCCGCGTCGACCGGCGAACTGGGCAGCAGCGCCGCGGCGGCCGCCATCACATCACGCATGCTGCCCTGGATATCGATGCGGCCCTCGACGTAGTCCTGGCCCAGCACGCCGACGGCGCCCTCGGCCAGGTGGGCCAGCGCGGTCTTGTCCCGCGCCACGAAGCGCACGCGCGCCTCGGGACTGCCCAAGACCGTGCCATCGGGCAGGGTCAATTGCACCGGTATCGGCAACTCCTGGAGCTTGCGTTCCACCACAGACAGCAAAGGATTCACGACTTCCTCTCCCCTGAATATGAACGGACACGCAGACTTTATCGGAAAACAGTTGCAATTCAAACGCAAGCCTGGCCGTGATACAGTGGCCGGCTTGCCTCAGACCATGCAATAACGCTCGCACGGCCCTGTACGCCGTCGCCGCGCACCGCCCCTCCCATGCCCCCGCAAACCATTTCCCGCAGCATGCCGGGCTGGCTCATCCTCATGGGTGCGCTCACCGCCATCGGCCCTTTTTCCATCGACATGTACCTGCCGGCCTTTCCGTCGATCGCCGCCGGCCTGGGCGTCGAACGCGGCGAAGTCGAGCGGACCCTGGCGGCATACCTGATCGGCATGGCCGGGGCGCAGATCATCTATGGCCCGCTGGCCGACCGCTACGGCCGCAAGCTGCCCATGATGGGCGGGCTCATCCTGTACGTGCTGGCCTCGCTGGGCTGTGCGCTGGCCGGCGACATCCAGACCCTGACGGCGTGTCGGGTGGCCCAGGCCCTGGGCGGCGCGGCCGGCGTCGTCATCCCGCGCGCGGTGATCCGCGACCACTACGAGACCCAGGAAGCCGCGCGCGCCATGTCGCTGCTGATGCTGCTCATGGGCCTGGCGCCGATCCTGGCGCCGCTGGCCGGCGCACAATTGCTCGCTTTCGTCGGCTGGCGCAGCCTATTCTGGCTGATGGCCGCCGGCGGCCTGGCGCTGCTGCTGGCCGTGGCGCTGACGATGAAGGAGACGCTGGCTCCCGAGCGCGTGTTGCCGCTGCGGGCAGGCACCATCCTGAGCAATTACCGCGCCCTGCTGGCGCACCGCGGCTTCATGGGCCACAGCCTGGCGGGCGGCATGGGCCAGGCGGGCATGTTCGCCTACATCGTCGGCTCGCCGCGCATTTTCATCGAGCTGTACGGCATAGCGCCCCAGTATTACGGCCTGCTGTTCGGCGCCAACGCGGCCGCGCTGATCGTCGGCTCGCAGATCAGCGCCCGGCTGTTGCGCAAGTCCGCGCCGGCCACCCTGCAGCAGCGCGCCCAGGTCGCGCTGGCGGTGGCCAGCCTGAGCGCCCTGGCCCTGGCCCTGGCCCTGCTCGGGCTGATGAGTCTGCCGCTGCTGATGGCCTGCCTGATGGGCTATATGTTCAGCCAGGGCTTCGTCAACCCCAACTCGGCCGCCCTGGCGCTGGCGGAACAGGGCCGGCGCCTGGGCGCGGCATCGGCCCTGCTGGGTACGCTGCAGCTGTCCTGTGGCGCGCTGGCCGGGCTGATCATCAGCATCTGGCCGGCCGAAAGCGTGCTGCCGCTGGCCGCGGTGCTGGCCGGCTCGGCCTGCCTGTCGTGGCAGTTCGGCCGCATGGCGCGCAGACCTGCTTGATTTTCCTTGGGTTTTCGTAGTAGACTTGTCGTCTTGACTTGAAGTTTCCCGTGCACAACCACTATGCTTTGTGGCCGTGTGCATAATTTGCGTCTCGCAGTGAACACACGCGGGATAGGCAACGGGGTATAAGCACAGGTCCTGAGGTGGCTTACGGCTTGCCGCACGCGTTTCGGTGGTTCAACCCCGCGACGCGGCAGGCACCGATCGGCCATCTCGCGGACCCCATCCAGATACTGGGTGGCAAGGCCGGGGTCCCGCCCCGGGCGCCGAGTCGGCCACAGGCCACGGCGCAGCACCTTGCGGCAAATACCCGGTCACCGATTCCCGACGCGCCGCGGACTAGAACAACCCTGAGAGGTGCATCCATGGCACGCGTATGCCAAGTGACCGGTAAAGGCCCGATGGTGGGCAACAATGTTTCGCACGCGAACAACAAAACCAAGCGCCGCTTCCTGCCCAACCTGCAATCGCGCCGGTTCTGGGTCGAAAGCGAAAACCGCTGGGTGCGCCTGCGCGTGACGGCAAAAGCCATCCGCACGATCGACAAGAACGGCATCGACGCCGTCCTGGCCGACCTGCGTGCCCGCGGCGAAGCGGTCTGAGCAGGGCTACCGCCCCCAGTCCCCTAGACATTAGCCGCCAACACTACACCCCAGGAGCACGACATGGCCAAAGATATCCGCGAAAAGATCAAGCTCGAGTCGACTGCCGGCACGGGCCACTTCTACACGACCACCAAGAACAAGCGCAACATGCCCGAAAAGATGCTGATCAAGAAATTTGATCCCGTCGCTCGCAAGCATGTCGACTACAAAGAGACCAAGCTGAAGTAATTCGGCTTGCGTTGGCATGGCGCGTGCGCGCGCCATGGTGAACGGCCCCGCCAGGGCGGGGCCGTTTTATTTGGCAAGGCCCGCCGCGGCAGGCCCCGGCCCGGCGGGCCGGCTCATTCGGCGCGCTCGGCGCCGGGCTGGTGCGCCGTGCCCGGCGGGCCGCACTCCGTAAAGATGCGCGCCGTACAGCCGCGGCAGATCTCCGGATCCAGCCGCTCGTAGATGGTATGTATGGCGGTCGCCTTGTCGGGGAAGATGTGGTCGGCGCCGAGGCGGTCGATGAAGCCCGAGCGGCGCCAGTCGCGCAGCACCTCGGGGCGCGGCCGGTGGAAATACAGATCGCCGCCGCCCGCCCGCCGCCTGCGCAATTCTTCCTCCCAGACCTGCGCGCCGGCATGGTCGATGAAGTTCATGCTCTTGCTCATCACCAGCAGGTGGCGCTGTCCGGCGCTCGCCCCGGCGCGCAGCGCCTGCAGGCGGTCGGTGACATGCGTGGCCGCGCCGAAATACACCGACCCCTCCATGCGCAGCAGTTTCAGTTGGGGGCATTCCGGCAATTCGCCGGGCTGCCCTTCCAGCACCGCGAAATGGCGCTGCGGATCGGCGGCATCGAAGCCCATCGGGCGCATGGCGGACCGCGCCGTGCGGTACAGGTAGGCAGTCAGCGACAGCAGCGTGCCCAGCAGGATGGCGATCTCCATGCGGATCGTCACGGTGGCCGCCAGCGTCGCCGCGGCGATCAGCGCCTCGCGCGGCGCGATGCGCACCAGCACGCGCCAGCGCGGCAGGTCCAGCAGCGACCAGGCCACCACGATCAGCAGGCCGGCGATGGCCGCGTGCGGAATCAGCGCCAGAACCGGGCTGCTGACCAGCACCAGCAAGACCAGCAGCAAGGCCGCGAACACCGCCGCCATCGGCGTGCGCGCGCCCGCCTCGTAATTCGGCACCGAACGATTGAGCGAACCGCATGACAGGTACGACGAGAACAGTCCGCCCACGACATTGGACAAGCCCTGGCCGATGAACTCGCGGTTGGCGTCTATCAACTGGCCGGAGCGCATCGCGACCGCCTTGGCGATCGAGATGGATTGCGCCAGCGCGACGATGGTCAGCGGCACCGCCACGCCCACCAGATCAGGCAGCACGCTCCATTGCACGGCCGGCACATGAAACGGCGGCCACGGCTGCGCCAGACCGCCAAGCACCGAAATCGGCTGGCCCGCCGCGGTGAACACGCCGGCGTTGAGCGCGGCCGCCAGCAACGTGCCGGCCGCCAGGCCGGCCAGCATGTGCGGCTTGCGGCGATCCCAATGCCGCACCAGCAGCGTCACGATGATGGTCGTCAGCGCGACCACGCTGGCGCCCCAGTGCGCCTCGCCCAGCCGGCTGCCCACTGCCGCCAGGACCGCGCCGGCGGAGTGCGCCTGCACGCCTTCCAGCCCGAGCGCATCCTTGAGCGCATGCACGGCGATCAGCAGCGCCGCCCCGCTGGTGAAGCCGAACAGCGCCGAGGGTGAAATGAAATTGGCCAGCGAGCCCAGCCGCAGCAGGCCGACCGCCAGCTGCATCACCCCGACCAGGATGGTGACCGCCAGCGCCATCTGGATATAACCGGGGCTGCCCGGCAGCGCCAAGGGCGCCAGCACGGCGAACAGCGCCAGCGAGTTGGCGTTGGTCGGGCCGGACAGCACATGCCGGCTGGAGCCGAACAGCGCCGCGACGATACAGGGCACGATGGCCGAATAAAGCCCGTATTCGGGCGGCAGGCCGGCCAGCATGGCGAAGGCCACCCCTTGCGGCAGCACCAGCAGCGCCCCCAGCAAACCCGCCTGCGCATCCGCGCGCAGCGTGCCCAACGTCATGACCGTCAACCCCAAGATCGCGGCCCAGACGCTCAAGGAATTCATCGCCCTGGTCAAGGCCAACCCGGGCAAGTACAGCTATGCCTCGTCGGGCACCGGCAGCATCTCGCACCTGGACGGCGAGCTGTTCAAGTCGCTGACCGGCACCGACATGGTCCACGTGCCCTATCGCGGTTCGGGGCCGGCGCTCAACGACACCATCGCCGGGCAGGTCAACGCGCAGTTCGACAATCTGCCGTCGTCCATCCCGCACATCCAGGCCGGCAAGCTGCGCGCCCTGGCCGTGGCCGCGCCCAAGCGCGTCAGCGCCCTGCCCGACGTGCCGACCTTCGGCGAAGCCGGCTACCTGTGAACTGTCAATAGGTTGTATTCGTCCAGGTTGAGTCTGGAGATGGGTACAGCGCGCCCGATGCCTTGGTGGGGTCGATGCCAGTTGTAGTGGTGTAGCCAGGATTTCATGGCATCGGCTCGGTGTTGGGAGTTCTGGTAGGTGTGAGCGTAAGCCCACTCACGCAAGGCCGACTGGATGAAGCGTTCGGCCTTGCCATTGGTCTGTGGGCGGTAAGGTCGGGTAAAGCGGTGCTTGATGCCCAGCTCATGGCACAGCGCGGCGAAGGCGCGGCTGCGAAAGGCCGAGCCATTGTCGGTGAGCAAGCGCTGGATGGTCACGCCCAGGCGCTGGTAGTAGGCCACTGCGTCCTTGAGGAACTGGACGGCGCTGGGGAAGCGCTCGTCGGGGTGGATGTCGGTGAAGGCCACGCGGGCGTGGTCATCGATGGCCACGAAGACGAAGTCCCAGCCGGCCCCCTCAACGGTATCGCGTCGGTTGCCCGTGACCCGGTGGCCAGGGCGCTGGATACGTCCCAGCTTCTTGATGTCGATGTGCAGCAGATCGCCGGGGGCCTGATGCTCGTAGCGCACCACCGGCTCGGCCGGCTCCAGGTCGGCCAGGTGCGACAGACCGGCGCGGGCCAGGACGCGGCTGACGGTGCTGGCTGACACGCCCAGCGCCTGGGCGATGCGCGCTTGGGTCAGCCGCTTGCGGCGCAGCTCCACGATAGCCAGCGCCTTGGCCGGCGCAATCGCTCGGGGCGAGACCGTCGGGCGCGAGGACGCATCGGCCAAGCCCGCCTGGCCCTGAGCCAGGAAGCGGCCCAGCCATTTGCGCACAGTCGGCGCGGTGACCCCATAGGCGCGGGCCGCTTCAGGCACACAAACTTGATGGGCGATCAATTGCTGGACCATTTCGAGTCGACGTAGGAAGGTCAATCGGGCATGCTTATGGGTGTTCATCCGGCCGGGCTCCTTGAGTGAACTGGGGGATCGGCGATTTCCAGTTTCTCAAATCCGGTTCGGATGAACCATGCATACAACCTATTGAATCTTCACAGCTAGGGAAAACCAGCGTCGGCAAGCATTCGTTGCGCTGAAAACAACAACCTGTACCTCTGCGCGGCGCTGAACGCATGCAGCGGCGCGAGTTTCCGCTATCATCGGGCGCGAGGTGTTGTTCATCGAATATCCGGCGAACACGCTGCCTCCATATCCTCACTACTACGGATTTTGACCATGGCTACCAAAGCAAAAGCGCCTGCCAAGAAAGTCACGAAGACCGCCGCCAAGACTCCTGCCAAGGCTCCCGCCAAGAAGGCTCCCGCCAAACCCGCCGTGAAGAAAACGGCCGCCGCAGTGCGCCCCATCAAGGAAGCGCTGAACAAGTCGCAACTGATCGCCTACCTGGTCGAGAACACCGGCGTGGAAGCCAAGTCGGTCAAGGCCGTGCTGGCTGGCCTGGAAAGCTCGGTGCTCGCCTCGGTCGACAAGAAGGGCGCTGGCGAATTCACCCTGCCCGGCCTGTTCAAGGTCGCCGTGCAGAAGGTTCCCGCCAAGGCCAAGCGCTTCGGCAAGGACCCGTTCACCGGCGAAGAGCGCTGGTTCCCGGCCAAGCCCGCCTCGGTGAAGGTCAAGGTTCGTCCCCTGAAGAAGCTGAAGGACGCCGCGCAGTAAGCGCCTGACGTCTCAGGTCAAACCGCAGAGCCCGCCGCACCGGCGGGCTCTTCGTTTATGCGGCGGCGATTTGACCGGGCCGCTTTTATCTTGATATAAAGATACTTTACGTCAAGACAATAATGAAAGACCACGTCGACCTGGTGCTGTCCCAATGGGCGCACGAACGCCCCGACCTGGACGTCTCGTCCATGGCCGTGCTGGCGCGTATTTTCCGGTTCAATACCGCCGCGCTGCGGCGCATCGAGCCGCTGTTTCGCGCCGCCGGCCTGCACCAGGGACAGTTCGACCTGCTGGCCACGCTGTATCGCGCAGGCGCCCCGCATGCGCTGTCGCCGCAGCAACTGACCGCCGCCCTGCTGCTTTCCTCCGGCGCCATGACGCACCGGCTCGATCAACTCGAACAGGGCGGCCTGATCGCGCGCAGCCCCAACCCGGACGACCGGCGCGGCGTCATTGTCTCGCTCACGCCCGCGGGCCTGCGCACCATCCGGCAGATCCTGGCCGACTACCTGGAGGCGATCGACGCCCTGCTGACGCCCCTGTCGGCCACCGAGCGCCGCCAGCTGGCGGGCCTACTCAAGCGCCTGCTGGCCGAACACGACCGCACGACGCCGGGAGGCATCCCGCAATGAGCCCTGCGCGCGCGCGCCTGACCGCGCCCATCGTCCTGCTGATGTCCGTGGCCACCGGCCTGGCCGTGGCCAGCAACTATTACGCCCAGCCGCTGCTGCATACCATCGGCGCCGAATTCGCCCTCACCACCGCCACGGCCGGCGCCATCGTCACCGTGGCCCAGCTCAGCTATGCCGTGGGCCTGATCCTGCTGGTGCCGCTGGGCGACCTCTACGAGCGGCGCACCCTGATCGCGCTGATGACCGCCCTGTCGGCCGTGGGCCTGCTGCTGTCGGCCTTCTCGCCCGGCATCGGCTGGCTCATGCTGGGCACCGCCGTGACCGGCCTGCTGTCCGTCGTGGCGCAGGTCCTGGTGCCGTTTGCCGCCACCCTGGCCGAACCGCACGAACGCGGCAAAGTGGTCGGGGCCGTCATGAGCGGCCTGCTGCTGGGCATCCTGCTGGCGCGCACCATCGCCGGCGCGCTGGCCGATCTCGGCAGCTGGCGCACCGTCTACTGGGTGGCCGCCATCCTGATGCTGCTGATGTCGATGGCGCTGTGGCGCGTGCTGCCGCGCTCGGTCAACCCGACGAGGCTGAGCTATCCGCGCCTGCTGGCCTCGATCGTCCAGCTTTACGCGCAAGAGCCCTTGCTGCGCGCCCGCTCGGTGCTCGGCGCGCTGCTGTTCGCCGCGTTCAGCATGCTGTGGACGCCGCTGACCTTCCTGCTGTCCGGCCCGAACTACGGCTATTCCAATACCACCATCGGGCTGTTCGGCCTGGCCGGCGCCATCGGCGCCTATGGCGCCAACCGGTTCGGCCGCCTGAACGACCGTGGCCAGGGCAACCGCTCGACGCGCCAGGGCCTGCTGCTGCTGGCCTCCTGGCCGCTGCTGGCCTGGGGCGCCCACCACGTCGCGCCCCTGCTGGCCGGCGTACTGGCCCTGGACCTGGCGATCCAGGCGGTCCATGTCACCAACCAGAGCGCCATCTATCGCCTGCGGCCCGAGGCGCGCAGCCGCCTGACCGCCGGCTACATGACCTCGTATTTCCTGGGCGGCGCGCTGACCTCGCTGGCCGCCCTGCTGTACGGGTGCCTGGCGAGGTCGGCGCGCATCCCGGAAACCACGCCGGCCCCTGCGATCGCCTAGCACCTCCTATAATCGATGGTTTTGACCGCCCGCGCCCTGCCGGGCGCGGTCCGTTACCTATTTTTTCGCACGAGTCCATGCAGGAACGCTACCAACCCAACTCCGTCGAAGCAGCCGCCCAGCAAACCTGGCAGGCCCGCGATGCCTATCTGGTGCACGAGCACGCCAAGAACCCCGACGGGTCGGAAAAACCCAAGTTCTACGCCTGCTCCATGCTGCCCTACCCCAGCGGCAAGCTGCACATGGGACACGTGCGCAACTACACCATCAACGACATGATGGCGCGCCAGCTGCGCATGCGCGGCTACAACGTGCTGATGCCGATGGGCTGGGACGCCTTCGGCATGCCCGCCGAGAACGCCGCCATCAAGTCCAAGGTACCGCCGGCCAAGTGGACCTACGACAACATCGCCTACATGAAGAAGCAGATGAAGGCGATGGGCTTGGCCATCGACTGGTCGCGCGAAATGTGCGCCTGCGACCCGAAGTATTACAAGTGGAACCAGTGGCTGTTCCTGAAGATGCTGGAAAAAGGCATCGCCTACCGCAAGACCCAGGTCGTCAACTGGGATCCGGTCGACCAGACGGTGCTGGCCAACGAACAGGTCATCGACGGGCGCGGCTGGCGCTCGGGCGCCCCGGTCGAAAAGCGCGAGATCCCCGGCTACTACCTGCGCATCACCGATTACGCCGAAGAACTGCTGGACCAGGTGAGCACCAACCTGCCGGGCTGGCCCGAGCGCGTGCGCCTGATGCAGGAGAACTGGATCGGCAAGTCCGAGGGCCTGCGCTTCGCCTTCCCTCACCGCATCGCCGGCGCCGACGGCAAGCTGATCCAGGACGGCAAGCTGTATGTGTTCACCACCCGCGCCGACACCATCATGGGCGTGACGTTCTGCGCGGTAGCGCCCGAGCACCCGCTGGCCACCCATGCCGCGCAGTCCAATCCGGCGCTGGCCGCCTTCGTCGAGCAATGCAAGCTGGGCGGCACCACCGAGGCCGAGATGGCCACGCGCGAAAAGGAAGGCATGCCCACGGGCCTGACCGTCACCCACCCGCTGACCGGCGCGGAAATCGACGTCTGGGTCGGCAACTACGTGCTGATGACCTACGGCGACGGCGCCGTGATGGGCGTGCCGGCGCACGACGAGCGCGATTTCGCCTTCGCGCGCAAGTACGGCCTGCCGATCCGCCAGGTCGTCGCGCTGGAAGGCAAGACCTACTCCACCGACGCCTGGCAGGAATGGTACGGCGACAAGCAGGCCGGCCGCACCGTCAACTCCGGCAAATATGACGGCCTGGCCTACCAGGCCGCCGTGGACGCCATCGCCGCCGACCTGGCGGCCCAGGGCGTGGGCGAGAAACAGACCACCTGGCGCCTGCGCGACTGGGGCATTTCGCGCCAGCGCTACTGGGGCACGCCCATCCCCATCATCCACTGCGCCGATTGCGGCCCGGTGCCCGTGCCCGAGCAGGACCTGCCCGTGGTGCTGCCCGACGACCTCATCCCGGACGGCTCGGGCAACCCGCTGGCCAAGAACGAAGCCTTCCTGTCGTGCTCGTGCCCGCGCTGCGGCAAGCCCGCGCGCCGCGAAACCGACACCATGGACACCTTCGTGGACTCGTCCTGGTACTTCATGCGCTACACGTCGCCGGACAACGACCAGGCCATGGTCGACGCCCGCAACGATTACTGGATGCCGATGGACCAGTACATCGGCGGCATCGAGCACGCGGTGCTGCACCTGCTGTACGCCCGCTTCTGGACCAAGGTCATGCGCGACCTGGGCCTGCTCAACTTCGACGAGCCCTTCACCAAGCTGCTGTGCCAGGGCATGGTGCTGAACCACATTTACTCGCGCAAGACGCCGCAGGGCGGCATCGAATACTTCTGGCCCGAGGAAGTCGACAACGTCTACGACGCCAAGGGCGCCATCGTCGGCGCCAAGCTCCAGCGCGACGGCTCCGAAGTGAATTACGGCGGCGTGGGCACGATGTCCAAGTCCAAGAACAACGGCATCGACCCGCAGTCGCTGATCGACACCCTGGGCGCCGACACGGCGCGGCTGTTCGTCATGTTCGCCAGCCCGCCCGAGCAGACGCTCGAATGGTCCGACTCCGGGGTAGAGGGCGCCAACCGCTTCCTGCGCCGCCTGTGGGCGCTGGGCTACGCGCAGCGCGAGGCGGTCGGCCGCGGCCTGGCCACCGGCGCCGACTGGGCGCAGGCCCCGGCCCCCGTCAAGGAATTGCGCCGCGAGGTCTACGGGCTGCTCAAGCAGGCCGACTACGACTACCAGCGCATCCAGTACAACACGGTCGTGTCGGCCTGCATGAAAATGCTCAACGCCATCGACGACGCGCCCCTGCCCGAAGGCCCCGCCGCCGATGCCGCGCGCGCCGAGACCCTCGGCCTGCTGCTGCGCGTGCTGTACCCCGTGGTGCCGCACATCACCTGGCACCTGTGGCAGGATCTCGGCTACGCCGAGCACCTGGGCGACCTGCTGAACGCGCCCTGGCCGCACGTCGACGAGGCCGCCCTGGTGGCCGACGAGATCGAGCTGATGCTGCAGGTCAACGGCAAGCTGCGCGGCTCGATCCGGGTTGCCGCCAAGGCGCCCAAGGAAGACATCGAGCGCATCGCCGCCGCCCAGGAAGAAGTGGCGCGCTTTCTCGAAGGCCGTCCGCCCAAGCGCGTCATCGTCGTGCCGGGCAAGCTGGTCAACGTCGTAGGCTGACAGAGGTCCACAAGCATGAACTTCGCCGGGCACTTCCTGCATTTTCCCCGCCTGACCTGGCCGCGCGGCATCGCGCTGGCGATGCTCATGCTGCTGGCCGGCTGCGGCTTCACCATGCGCGGCGTCACGCCCCTGCCGTTCGATACGCTGTATGTCGGCATTCCCGACAACACGCGCTTCGGCGCGGACGTGCGGCGCGCGCTGCGCGCCGCCTCGCCGAATACCCGCCAGGTGCCGACCAGCAAGGACGCGCAGGCCATCCTGCAGCAGGTCAACACCGACCGTACGCTGCGCGAGGTTTCGCTCAATGCGCAGGGCCGGGTCGAGGAATACGAACTGGGCATCGACTACACGTTCCGCCTGATCGACGCCAAGGGCAATGCCCTGGTGCCCGACACCACGATGTCGATCTATCGCGAAATGCCGTATGACGACCAGGTCGTGCAGGCCAAGCAGGGCCAGATCGACGCGCTGTACCAGTCGATGGAAAAAGAGCTGGTCAACCGCCTGCTGCGTCGCCTGACGGCCCCCGACGTGCACGAAGCCGCCGCCAGGGCGGCGGCCGGCACGCTGGATCCCGACGCGCCGGTCTACGACCCCAACCAGGCCACGCCCGCCAGCCAGCCGTCGCCTTGGAACACCCCCAACGCCTACCCCGGCATGGACACGCCCTGACGATGGCTGCGCCCCTGGACAGCGACGCCCTGGCCAGCCACCTCGCACGCGCGGGGGGCCGGCTGGCGCCGCTGTACACGGTATCGGGCGACGAGCCGCTGCTGGTCACCGAGGCCGCCGACGCCATCCGCGCGGCGGCGCGCGCGGCCGGCTACACCGACCGCACCTCCATGGTCATGGACGCGCGCAGCGACTGGAGCGCGGTGGCGGCCGCCACGCAAAGCGTCTCGCTGTTCGGCGACCGGCGCCTGCTGGAACTGAAAATCCCGACCGGCAAGCCCGGCAAGAGCGGCGGCGAGATGCTGGCCCGGCTGGCCGACCAGGCGCGCGACCAGGCCGACGCCGACACGCTCGTGGTCGTGGCCCTGCCCCGCCTGGACAAGGCCACGCGCGAAAGCAAATGGGCCCAGGCGCTGGCGCGCGGCGGCGTCATGGCCGACATCGCCAACGTCGAGCGCGGCCGCCTGCCGGCATGGATTGGCATGCGCCTGGGGCGCCAGAACCAGCGCGCCGACACCGCCACGCTGCAATGGATGGCCGACAAGGTCGAGGGCAACCTGCTGGCGGCCCACCAGGAAATCCAGAAGCTGGGGCTGCTTTATCCGGAAGGCCAGCTGGCCGCCGAGGACGTCGAGCGCGCCGTGCTCAACGTGGCGCGCTACGACGTCTTCGGGCTGCGCGACGCCATGCTGGCCGGCGACACGGCGCGCACGGTGCGCATGCTCGACGGCTTGCGCGCCGAGGGCGAAGCCCTGCCGCTGGTGCTGTGGGCGGTCGGCGAGGAAATCCGCCTGCTGGCGCGCGTAGCGCAGGCGCGCCAGCAAGGCCAGGACGCCGGCGCACTGATGCGCCGTCTGCGCATTTTCGGCGCCCACGAACGGCTTGCGCTGCAAGCGCTGGGCCGGGTCGCACCCGGCGCATGGCCGGCAGCCGTGCAGCACGCCCATGAAGTCGATCGCCTGATCAAAGGCCTGAGCGTACCGGGCCGGCTGGCCGATCCCTGGGAAGAAATGACCCGGCTCGCGCTGCGCGTGGCCGCGGCCGGCGCCCGACCGTGAAGGCGGCCTGGCCGCCACCTCCGTCCCGCCGACCGGCCCGCCCCGCGCATCGGTCGGGCTAAACTTCAGCCATGCATGCCGGCCAGCCGCCGGCCAGACATTACAAGACCAGAACGCAGCCATGTCCTCTATCGAAACCTATATGCAGTCCGTGGGCGAACAGGCCCGCACCGCCTCGCGCGCCATGATGCGCGCCACCGGCGCCGCCAAGAACCAGGCCTTGCTGGCCATGGCCGAGGCCATCCTGGCCCAGCGCGCCGAACTGCAGGCCGCCAACGCCAAGGACGTGGCCGCCGCGCGCGCCAACGGACTCGAAGCCGCCCTGCTCGACCGCCTGACCCTCTCGGACCGCTCGATCGAGCTGATGGCCGAGGGCCTGCGCCAGATCGCCGCCCTGCCCGATCCGGGCGGCAGCATTACCGCCACCAGCGTGCGGCCCAACGGCATGCGCGTGGCGCAGATGCGCGTGCCCCTGGGCGTGATCGGCATCATCTACGAATCGCGCCCCAACGTCACCATCGACGCCGCCGCGCTGTGCCTCAAATCCGGCAACGCCACCATCCTGCGCGGCGGCAGCGAAGCGCTGCACTCCAACGTGGCGCTCGGGCGCATCGTGCAGGCGGGCCTGCAGGCCGCCGGCCTGCCCACGGCCGCCGTGCAAGTGATCGACACCACCGACCGCGCTGCCGTCGGCAAGCTGGTCACCATGACCGAACACGTCGATGTGATCGTGCCGCGCGGCGGCAAGGGCCTGATCAGCCGGCTGGCGCAGGAGGCGCGCGTGCCGCTGATCAAGCACCTGGACGGCAATTGCCACGTGTACGTGGACGCGGCCGCCGATCTCGCCAAGGCGCACGACATCGCCTTCAACGCCAAGACCTATCGCTACGGCGTGTGCGGCGCCATGGAAACCCTGCTGGTGCACGCCGACGTGGCGCAGCGCCTGCTGCCCGCGCTGGGCCAGGCGCTGCGCGAGCACGGCGTCGAATTGCGCGGCTGCGCGCGCGCGCTCCAATGGCTGCCCGAGGGCAAACCGGCCGACGACGCCGACTGGGCCACCGAGTACCTCGGTCCCATCCTGGCGGTGCGCGTGGTCGACACGATCGACGAAGCCATGGACCACATCTCGCGCTGGGGTTCCGGCCATACCGACGCCATCGTCACCGAAAACCTGTCGGCGGCGCAGCGCTTCCAGCGCGAAGTGGACTCCAGCTCGGTGTACGTCAACCTGCCCACCTGCTTTGCCGACGGCTTCGAATACGGCCTGGGCGCGGAAATCGGCATCTCGACCAACCGCCTGCATGCGCGCGGCCCGGTCGGTCTGGAAGGCCTGACCACCCTCAAATGGGTGCTCAACGGCGAAGGCCAGGTGCGCGCATGATGCAGGCCGGCATGTATTCTCAAACCGTCACCTTCCTGTTCAGCCTGTTCGTCCTGTGCTTCATCACCTGCACGATCAGCGGCCTGGTGCTGTTCCTGTTCAAGGCGCGCCGCGCCAACGAGGAGCTGCGCCACCCGCTGCTGCAGCATCGGCCGTTCAAGCAATATCCGTTCGCGATCCAGGCTTCGATCATGCTGGACTACTTCCTGCGCCTGGCCTTTCCGCGCACCAAGTGGTGGCTGATCGGCCATGCCAACAAGCAGCTGGCGCATGTCGATCCGAAGCGTGTGCCGCTGGACGTCAAATGGCCCATCATCGGCTTCTGGGGCGCCTGCTGGCTCGGCCTGCTGGCCATGATCTCCCTGTGGGCCATGCTGCTGCTGGGCATGTAGGCCACGCCGCCGGGCCGCGGCCTCAAGGTCCGGCCAGCGTCACCGGCGCGCCGCGCGCCTCGATATCGGCGCCCGCCGCCAGGCACAGGTCTTCCCGGAAACGCGCCGCCACCACCTGCACGCCCAGCGGCGCCGCGCCCACGCCCGGCATCGCCAGGGCCAGCCCCGGCAATCCCATGAACGGCAGGCCGACCTGGGTCAGCTGGGCGCGCCAGACGCGCCGGTATGCATCGGCGCCCTGCAAATCCAGGTCGTCGGCAAACGGCGGCTCGGCCGACACCGGCAGCAACAGCACGGGATAGTCTTCGAAGAACAGCTGCCACAGGCGCGTCAGCGTCGCCCGGCGCGTCAGGGTCGCCGTGTACCCGGGCAGATCGAGCGCCCGCGCCGCCTCCTGCTGGCCGCACAGCGCCACCAGCGCGCCGGGGTCGCCCTCCTGCTGCGCGGCGCGCAGCAGCGCCTCGTAGCCGTCGGCCAGCCACATGCGGATCTGCAGATCGGCCGCCTCCTGCAGCGGCGGAATGGCGCCGGTCTCCTCGACCTGCCAGCCCGCGTCGCGCAGGCGCGCCGCCGCCTCGTAGAGCGCCGCGCACACCGCCGGCTGGGTCTCCAGCCCGTCCGGCGATACGCACAGCGCGGCCCGGCGCGGCGCCGGCGGCCCCTCCAGGGGCACCGGCATCCACCACGGGTCGCGCGCGTCCCTGGCCGCCATCGCGGCCAGCCCCAGGCGCAGATCGGCCACCGTGCGCGCCAGCGGCCCGGACACCGCGGTAATCTGCCCGCCCAGCGAGCGCTCCGGCAAAGCCGCGTTGTACGCGGCCACGCGCCCCAGCGAAGGCCGCAGCCCATGGACCCCGCAGGCATAGGCGGGATAGCGGATCGAGCCGGCGATATCCGTGCCGTGCGCCAACTGGCCTATGCCCGCGGCCACCGCGCTGGCCGCGCCGCCCGAAGAGCCGCCCGGCGTCAGGGCCGCATTGCGCGGATTGAGCGTGCGGCCATGCAGCAGATTGGACGTGAACCAGCGCAGCGAGAACGCTGGCGCATTGGCGCGCCCCAGGATGACCGCACCGGCGCGCCGCAGGTTGTCCACCACCGGACTGTTGGCCTGGGCAATCACGTCTTTCTGCAACGCGACGCCGTTGCTGGTCGCAAAGCCCGCCTGGTCGATATTGATCTTGACCGTCACCGGCACTCCCGCCAGGGGCCCGGGATCATCGCCGCGCGCAAGCGCCGCATCGATCTCATCGGCTTGGGCCAGCACCTCGTCGGGACGCCAGTCCACCACGGCATTCAGGCGCGGATTGACCTCATCCAGCCGCCGCAAGGCCGCCTCGGCCGCGGCGCGCGCCGACACCTCGCGGGCGCGGATCGCCTGCGCCAAATCGCTTGCCGACATGCGCCAGAGCTGACTCACAGGAACTCCTCCTCGATGCGTGCATGACGCGCCCCGACCGCTGCGGACGCGGCGGTCGCTGCGCTCCACCATAGCGCCGGCGTGCCGCCGCCGTCCAGCGCCCGCTTGCGCCGCGTCGCCGACGCGCCCAAGATAGGCGCGTGCGCCCGTGCGCGGCGCACGCCTACGCCCGGAGCCCGACATGAACCCGCCCGAACACGTCGTTTCCCCGCCCATTGCCCGCGTCGCCGTCGTCGGCGCCGGCACCATCGGCGCAAGCTGGGCCGCCCTGTTCGCCGCCCGCGGCCTGCGCGTCACCGTCACCGACCCCGCGCCCGGCGCGGCCGAATCGCTGCGCGGGCGCATCGCCGACATCTGGCCGGCCCTGGCCGCCGCCGGCGCCATCCAGGACGGCGCCGATCCCGACGCCGTACGGTTCGACGCCGATCTGCAGGAGGCCTTGCGGGACGCCGACTTCGTGCAAGAGAATGCGCCGGAGCGCCCGGACTTCAAGGCCGACCTGTTCACCCGCATGGACGCCGCCCTGCCGCCGCACACCATCATCGCCTCCAGCAGCTCCGGGCTGCCCATGAGCGCCCTGCAGGCCGGCTGCCGGCACCCCGAGCGCTGCGTCATCGGGCATCCCTTCAATCCGCCGCACCTGATCCCGCTGGTCGAAGTCGTCGCCGGCAGGCAGACCGCCCCGGCCGCGATCGAACGCGCCATGGCCTTCTACCGCAGCCTGGGCAAATACCCCATCCGCATCGACAAGGAAATCCCCGGACACGTCGCCAACCGCCTGCAGGCGGCCCTGTGGCGCGAAGCCATCCACCTCGTCGCCGACATCGACGCCGCCGTCACCCAGGGCCCCGGCCTGCGCTGGGCCCTGTACGGCCCGCACATGACATTCCACCTGGGCGGCGGCGAAGGCGGGCTCGCCCACTTCCTCGACCACCTGCGGGGCCCCGTCCAGACCTGGTGGGACGACCTGGGCCAGCCGGAACTCACACCCGCATTGCAGCGTAAACTGATCCAGGGCGTCGCCGCGGAAGCAGGCCAGCGCTCCATCGCCGAGCTGAGCGCCACGCGCGACGCACAACTGACAGCCATCCTGGCCATTCTTCGCCAACAAGGAAGCCCCCATCCATGAGCGACATCGCGCATCGCGAAACCCAGTCCCGCTTTGAAACCACCGTCGACGGCCAGCGCTGCGAGCTGGACTACGTCCTGCGCGACCACATCATGACCATCGTGCACACCGGCGTTCCCGCCCCGGTCGGCGGCCGCGGCATCGCCGCCGAGCTGACGCGCGCCGCCCTGGACACCGCCCGCCAACGCGGCTGGAAAGTCGTCCCGCAGTGCTCCTACGCGGCGGTCTACCTGAAACGCCACCCCGAATACCAGGACCTGCAGGCCTGACCGCGGCGAACCCGCATGCGCGCGGCCAGGCGGGAAAGCCCCGCCCGCCGCGCCTGCGCCACGCATCGCGCCCCGAACCGCGCCTGCCGCCTGCCACAATGACGCCGTAAAAAAGAACCCTTCATCCCCGGCCGGTTGCCCCTGCGGCAAACCGCGCGCCTACCCCGACTGCTGCGGCCGCTGGCACGCCGGCGCCCTGTTCCTGCAAGCTCCCGATGCCGAATCGCTGATGCGCTCCCGCTACAGCGCATTCGTGCTCGATCAGCTGGACTATCTACTGCAGACCTGGCATCCGGACACCCGCCCGTCCGAGCTCGAACCCAACGCCGCCGACGTCAAATGGCTGGGCCTGCAAATCAAGGCCAGCCAGCAACAGGACGACACCCACGCCACCGTCGAATTCGTCGCCCGCCTGCGCCAGGCCGGCCGCGCCACGCGCCTCCATGAGCTGAGCCGCTTCGTCAAAGAAGAGCAACGCTGGTACTACGTGGACGGCGACATCCGCTGACGGCGCCGTCATGCAGGTGCCAGTCCCCTGCGGGGACAGATACCGTCTTGGCAGTCAACCGTTCATGGCGTAATTGGGCTGGTAGGGGATGCGGTTTTTGAGGACCCCGAAGCACAGATGCACCAGTTTTCTCATGGCCGCGCCCAGCGCGGCCTTTTTGCTTTTTCCTGCTTTGAGCAGGCGCTGGTAAAGGGCGCGGATGTGGGGGTTGTGGCGGGTCCCAACCAGGGCCGCCATGTATAACGTGGCGCGCACCTGGGAGGGGCCGGCTTTGGACAGGCGTGCGCAGCTGTTCAGACTGCTGCCGGATTGGCGCTGCACAGGGACCACCCCGAGATAGGCGGCCAGGCTCTGGGCGGAGTCGATATGCCGATTGTGCATGACGGCCAGGATGGCGTTGCCGGCCTGAGGCCCGATGGCGGGGATGGAGTTCAGCAGCTCGCAGTCTTGCTTGAGGTCGGGGTGGTTGTCGATGTGCTGATCGATCGCCCGCTCGATTTGTTTGATCTGTTCGCGCAAGAACGCGATGGCCTTGTCGATGGAACCATCGACCAAGGGCGCCGAGGGGCTGAACTGGCTCTTCTCTTTGCGATTGAGCTCACGCAACAGATCCTTGCTCAGCGCCTCGCGTCGCGTCAACAAGGCGCGCAGTTGACGCGCATGCAAGGGCGCCGGGTGCCACAGCGCCGGGCTCAGCGTCTGTCCATAGCGAGCCAGCACGTAGCTGTCGAGCGCATCATTTTTGGAGCGCAGCGCCAAGGCCTTGGCAAAGTCCCGGGCCTGGGCGGGATTGACCAAAGAGACCCGGACCTGGGGCAGCGCCGTGGCCGCTTGCTCGTGATACAGACCCGTAGGCTCCAGGATGGCGTGCAACTGCGCCGGCTGTGCGCCGTGTTTGGCGCACCACGCCAGCAGGGCTTGTACGCCCGCGGCGGTGTTGACCACCACCTTGGTCTTATGCTTGTCAGCCTCAGCCGTCAGCAACGTGCAATCCAGCTTGGCCTTTGATACATCAATACCTATGAAAACATGGACTTGGCCTCCTGCAGATAACAAACTGCTGTCAGCCACTGCGCCCACTTGCCTTGTACATACAGGGTCCTCGCCCTACGATACCGTCCAGTGTCTCGCCGGCCCAGCAGTGCGCTGCCGAGCCGCTATCTGTCCCACAAAGTCCTCGCTTTGGGCACCAACTCGCGGTCATCGGCGCGCGGTGGTGATAGCTAATCACCACCGGAGGAAAGATACAAGGCTCCCAGCGGCACCCGACGGCACCCGACGGCACCCTCAGCCCTGCTCGCGCGCCATCCGGAACACGCGTATCGTTTCGCGCAGCGCGGCCGACTGCTGGCCGAGTTGCGCCACGGTGTTGCCCAGTTGCTGCACCAGGCCGGAGTTCTGCACGGTCATGCCATCCATCTGCGAGACGGCCTCGTCGACCTGTTCGATGCCGCTGGCCTGCTGCTGCGAGGCCACCGAGATTTCGCCGATGATGTCGGTGACGCCGCGCACCGCGTCGACGATCTCCTGCATGGTGGCGCCGGCCTGCTCGGCCTGCAGGGAACCTTCGGTGACGCGGCTGACCGAGTCCTCGATCAGGTCCTTGATCTCGCGCGCGGCCTGGGCGCTCTTCTGGGCCAGGCTGCGCACTTCGCCGGCGACCACGGCGAAGCCCTTGCCGGACTCGCCGGCGCGCGCCGCTTCCACGGCCGCGTTCAGCGCCAGGATGTTGGTCTGGAAGGCGATGCCCTCGATGATATTGACGATGTCGGCGATCTTGCGCGAGCTGTCCGAGATGCCGTGCATGGTGTCGACCACCCGCCCGACGGCGTCGCCGCCGCGGCGCGCCACGTCCATGCTGCGCGCGGCCAGGTCATTGGCCTGGCGCGCGTTGTCGGCGTTCTGGCGCACGGTGGAGGTCAGCTCTTCCATGCTGGCCGCCGTGTTCTGCAGCGAGGCGCTCTGGTCGTCGGTGCGGGCCGACAGCTCCTGGTTTCCGCGCGCGATGCCGACCAGGTTCTTGCGCATCACGTCCAGCGAGAACGCCAGCTTGCCGACCTCGTCGTTGGCGTCGCTGCCGATCTGCGTCGTGAGGTTGCCGACGGCCACCTGACGCGCCATGTCGGCCGCGCCTTCCATGGTGCGCAGCACCGCGCCGCGCAACCGCCACTGCATCGCGAGCACGCCCAGCGCCGCCAGCAGCGACTGGCGCAGCATGCGCGCGCTCAGCCCGCCGCGCAACGGAAACGCGGCGGCGGCCAGCACCCGCCGCCAGCCGGTGGGCACCACCTGGCCGCGCCACAGGCGCCGGCCACGCAGCGTGCCGGCGCGCAACTGCGCATAGGCGGCTTCGGCGGCCTCGATCTGCTCGTCGCTGGCCTTGACGCGCACCGACGAATAGGCGACCACCTCGCCATCCTCATAGATGGGCGTGGCGTTGGCCAGCACCCAGTAGAAACCGCCGTCCTTGCGGCGGTTCTTCACCACCCCCAGCCAGGACTGCCCGGCCTGCAGGGTGCGCCACAGGTCCTCGTACGCCTGGGGCGGCATGTCGGGATGCCGTACCAGGTTGTGCGCCTTGCCGATCAGTTCGTCGCGCTCGAAGCCGCTGACCTCGACGAAGGCGGGGTTCGCGTAGACGATCCGCCCCTTGGTGTCGGTGCGCGAGATCAGGTATTGGTCCTCGCGCAGCTTGGTCTCTACGTCATATATCGGGAGGTTAACGCGCACTGCCAGTCTCCTGTGGAACTGCTGAACTACACATCTCGGACATGCGGGCCGCCCGCGCGGCCGCTGCCTGTAAAAAGACGATCCGGCGCGGCGCTGGCCGCGGCGGATCGCCGCTTTCCCGTCCTGGCGGACGGATGGCCCGGACCGCGGCCACCCGGCCGCGGCGCCAGGGCGCGGGTCAGGACTGCGCGACCAGGGGCGCCGCGTAGCCGGACAATTGGTGCGCCGGCACTTCGATCACTTCGCCGGTATTGATCTTGAACACCGAGACCGCCTCGGCCAGGCGCTGCGCCTGCTCCTGCAGCGAACCGGCCGCCGCGGCCGCCTCTTCCACCAGCGCCGCGTTCTGCTGCGTCACCTCGTCCATCTGCGACACCGCGCGGTTGACCTGCTCGATCCCGCTGGACTGCTCTTCCGAGGCCGCCGAGATCTCGCCCATGATGTCCGTCACCCGCTTGACCGAGGCCACGATCTCCTGCATCGTCGCCCCGGCGCGCTCGACCTGCTGCGAGCCCGTGCCCACCTTGTCGACCGAGTCCTCGATCAACACCTTGATCTCCTTGGCTGCCTGGGCGCTGCGCTGCGCCAGCGAGCGCACCTCGCCCGCCACCACCGCGAAACCCTTGCCCTGCTCGCCCGCGCGCGCCGCTTCCACCGCCGCGTTCAGCACCAGGATGTTGGTCTGGAACGCGATCCCGTCGATCACCGACACGATCTCGGAGATCTTGCGCGAACTGGCCGAAATCCCGTCCATCGTGCTGACGACTTCGGACACCGCCGAACCGCCGCTCTCGGCCACGTCCGAGGCGCTGGCCGCCAGCTGATTGGCCTGGCGCGCGTTGTCGGCGTTCTGCTTGACCGTCGAGGCCAGCTGCTCCATCGAGGCCGCGGTCTCTTCCAGCGAGGCCGCCTGCTCTTCGGTGCGGCTGGACAGGTCCGTGTTGCCGGCCGAAATCTCGCGCGAACCCACGTTGATCTCGTCCACCCCGCGGCGCACCGCCGCGACGGTACGCGTCAGGCTCTCCTGCATATGGCGCAGCGCCGTCAGCAAGGCTCCGATCTCATTGCGGGAGTTGCCTTCGATGCGCGCGCTCAAGTCGCCGGCGGCCATGCGCTCGAATTGCTGGCTGGCGCGTTGCAGCGGACGCACCACCGCGCGCGTCATGTACAGATAGCTGCCCGCGATCACGCCCACGATCAACAGCAGCAAGGCCGCGTACACATAAAGCATGATGGTTTCGCGCGTCTCGTGCGCGGCCAGCGTCTCGCTGCTCAGCTTGTCCAGGTTGGTCGAGAATTCGCCCAGCCGGGCGGCGAAGGCGGCGCTGGCCTGCCCTGCCTTCACATTCTTCAGCTGCAGGTAGGCCGCGTCGTCGTTGCGCTCCAGCGCCGCCATCATTTCATCCAGGGAGGCGGCGAAGCTGCCGAAGCTGCTGGTCAGGCCGGTTTCCATGGAACGGCCCAGCTCGGACAGCTTGGGAACTTTGCGAAACGCTTCGATCCTGGCCTTGGCTTCGCCCATCAATTGCTTGACGGTGCGCTCGTTCTCCAGCGTGCCGGCGGCGTCGCCGCGCCGCTGCACCGCCGCGATGTCCGCGCGAATCGTGGCCCGCAACATCTGCGCATAGGCGTCCTTGAGCAGGCTGCCCTGCTGCACGCTCACGCTATCGAGCGCATGCAGGGAGCGCGAGCCCTCCCGGACGCTTTCCCACCCCAACGCGATGGAAACCAATGCCGCCAATGCCAGCGCCACTAGCGCCAACAACAGCCCGGTACGCACTTTCAGATTCGCGAACATTGCCTGTATCGTCTCTTACGTAGGTCATCATGCGAAGCGCCGCCTGGCGCTCCGGCTCTGTGCTGCCACTGCAAAAACCGCCAAACAGAACTATCCGGCCGCCATTTCGCCCCATGGGGCTCAGAACGACTCCCAATCATCATCGGCCGGCGGACGGCGGCGCGACGGCGCGGCCGTCGTCCGGGCCGCCGGCTCGGTCGCGGCCGGCCGGCGGGCGGGCCGGCGCACGCTGGCCGCCTCGGCCGCCACGTCCGCGCGCGCAGCCGGACGCGCCAGCCGCGGCGCCGGTTCGGGCGGCGCCTCGGGCGCCGCGGCGCTGGCCGGCGCGGCCGCCACGCGCGGCGCCTGGCGCTGCTGCGCCAGCTGGCGCGCCGATACGTCGATCACCTCGCCGGCGTTGATCCTGAACACCGAGACCGCCTCGGCCAGGCGCTGCGCCTGCTCCTGCAGCGAGCCGGCCGCCGCCGCGGCCTCTTCCACCAGCGCCGCGTTCTGCTGCGTCGCCTCGTCCATCTGCGACACCGCGCGGTTGACCTGCTCGATCCCGCTGGACTGCTCTTCCGAGGCCGCCGAGATCTCGCCCATGATGTCCGTCACCCGCTTGACCGAGGCCACGATCTCCTGCATCGTCGCGCCGGCGCGCTCGACCTGCTGCGAACCCGTGCCGACCTTGCCGACCGAATCCTCGATCAGCACCTTGATCTCCTTGGCCGCCTGGGCGCTGCGCTGCGCCAGCGAGCGCACCTCGCCCGCCACCACCGCGAAACCCTTGCCCTGCTCGCCCGCGCGCGCCGCTTCCACCGCCGCGTTCAGCGCCAGGATATTGGTCTGGAACGCGATCCCGTCGATCACCGACACGATCTCGGAGATCTTGCGCGAGCTGGCCGAGATGTCCTGCATCGTCGTCACCACCTCGGACACCGCCGAACCGCCACGCTCGGCCACGTCCGAGGCGACTCCCGCCAGCTGGTTGGCCTGGCGCGCGTTGTCGGCGTTCTGCTTGACCGTCGAGGCCAGCTGCTCCATCGAGGCCGCGGTCTCTTCCAGCGAGGCCGCCTGCTCTTCGGTGCGGCTGGACAGGTCCGTGTTGCCGGCCGAAATCTCGCGCGAACCCACGTTGATCTCGTCCACCCCGCGGCGCACCGCCGCGACGGTACGCGTCAGGCTTTCCTCCATGCGCTTGAGGCCGGCGAACAGCTGGCCGATCTCGTTGCTGTTGCGCACGTCCACCCGCGCGGTCAGGTCGCCCGCGGCGATCCTGTCGAAGTGCTGGCCGGCTTCCTTGAGCGGGCGCAGCACGGCGCGGCCGATGAACACCCCGCAGCCGGCGCACAGCGCCAGCGCCAGGACAATCAACACCAGGGTTACCGTATTGGCGCGCAGGTGTTCGGCGCGCGCATCGTCCACCAGCGCGTCGGTGTCCGTGTCGATCCGGTCCAGGTACGCCGACGCCGCCGTATCGAAAGCGGTGTTCAGGCGCTGCGCGGACGGGTTGAGCTGCACGAACTCGCCCAACCTCTGGTTCTGCATGGCCTCCATCTGGCGCGCCGCCACCTCCAGGTAGGCATGGAACGCCGTCTCCACCGCGCCGACCCGGTCGGCGCCCGACGAAGCCTTGGCCACCGCCAGGAAAACCTCGAAGCGCTCGCGCGCTTCGCCGGCCTGGCGCTGCGCATGCGCCAGCGTATCGGCCGACTCCTTCAACCGCCCTTCCTGCAGGTCCATCATCGACGAGACTATGTTCAGCCGCGCCCGCAACAGCATGACGTAGGCGTCGTAGGCCGGCACGGCCTGGTTCGAATACGCGTTATTGACGCGCTCCAGCTTGTCGTTGCTCGAGCTCATGCCCAGCCAGGCCATTCCGTTGGACACCAGCATTGCCACCAGAAACAGGCCCAGCACCAGGGTGATGCAGGTGCGTACCTTCAAATTCGACCACATGTTTATCCGCTTTCCATCGAACACGCGCTCCTCGAGGGGAGCGCGCGCCATTTCCCGACTACGAGACCTGCCGTGGATCTATCGACCCATCGAGAACAGGCTGTTTCCCTGTATGCGCTGCAGGGCCAGCGAGGCCGCCTGCAATGCAACCTGCCGCAACAGCAAGTCGCTGGTCGCCTGGTAGATGTTCACGTCCTCCAGGTCCGACAGCTGCTTGACGTACGACAATACCTTCTGCGCGCCGGTATTGCCCAGCGCTTCCAGTTCATTGAGGCGCGCGCCCACCGAAGCCTGCACCGTCAGCACGTTGTCCAGCGACAGGTTCAGCTTCTTGTTGGCCGTGGCCAGCGTATTGGCCAGTGCCGCGGCGGCCTGCGGATCGCCGCTGATGGGCGTATCGAGCGCGCCGATCAGGTCGTTGAGCGTGTCGAACACGTCCACGTTGGCCGACTTCGGCGTGGTCACGGCGTATGTGTCGCCGGCGGCCGGCTGGCCGTCCACCTTGACCTTCAGGCCGCCGATGTCGATGACATCGCCCGGCTTGACCGGCACGTTGGCAGGCAGGCTGGGGTCCGGCGGCGTGCTGGTCACGCTGTAGAGCAGACCGCCGGCGCCGTCGTCCAGGAACGCCACGCTCAGGTTCTTGCCGGTCAGCCCGTCCGGCAGGGACACCGGCGTCAGCGTGGCCGATCCGGTGTTGGCCGCGTCGCCCTGCACGCCCATCTTCCAGGACTTGGGCGTCTCCACGGTGAACACATCGCCCGCCTCGGGCTGGCCGCTCAGCTTGATCGACACGCCGTTCATGTCGATTACGGAGCCTTCCGAGTAAGGCATGTTGGCCGGCAGCGGCTGTTCGGGCGGCACCACCGGCGGGTCGCTGAGCACCGAGTACTGCAGCTCGTCGGTCACCGCATCGCGCGTGAACTCGATACGGAAATCGCGGCCCACGTAGTTGCCGGCGCGCGGACCGTCGAACGACACCGCGCTGTATTGTCCGGTGCCGGTATTGCCCGCGCCGGCATCGGCGATATAGGCCAGCGTGCCGCTGGTGACGCTGTTGAAAATGTCGCTGCCGACGTCGCCGCCGCTCATCAGGCGGCTCTGGTCGACCTGGATGCCGCGCTGGCCCAGGTCGCCGTTATAGGTCACCTTGCCGGTCGCGGCGTCGAAGCTGTAGGGCTGGGTAAAGCCCTTGTAGCCGGAGAACAGGTACTGTCCGTTGCCATCCGTGGCGTTGGCCAGCCCCACCAGTTCCTCGCGCGCGCCCTTGAGCGCGATGACCAGCGCCTGGCGGTCGGCATCGCTCATGGTGCCGTTGCCGGCCTCGACCACCCGCTTGAGCATTTCCTGCATGTTCTTGACGACCGACTGCAGCGTATTGGTCTGGGCGCCCAGCGCCTGCTCGGCCTGCTTGCGGTTGGCGTCGTAGTTGCTGTTCATGCTGGACGTCTGCGAGACGTTGATCGCCAGCGCGGCGGCCAGCGGATCGTCGGCCGGCGTCAACACCCGGCGGCCGCTGGAGAGCTGCTCCTGCAGACGCGCCATGGCGGCTTCCTGGTTCAGCACGCCGTTCAGGCCATTCTGGTAAATCAGTGCGGTGCTCAAACGCATCGTCGAACTCCAATCTCTTGTTTAGCGTCGCGCTCAGCGCAGGCCCAGCAAGGTGTCGAACACCGTGCTGGCCACATCCAGGATCTTGGCGCTGGCCTGGTACTGCTCCTGGAAGATCGTCAGGTTGACGTACTCTTCGTTCAGGTTCACGCCCGACACCGACAGGTGGGCGGTGGCCTGCTGCTTGACCAGGTTGGCCTGCGCCGTGTTGGCCGTGCTGACCTGCTGCGTCTGCACGCCCACGTTGTTGACCAGCTGCGAGAACATCTCGTTCAGGCTCATGCTGCCGTTGCCCAGCACCTTGGCCGTCTGCAGCTCGGCCAGCTTCAGGCCGTTGTTGCCGTTGGTCGTGCCCAGCGCCGAATCGGCCAGCGCCAGCTTGCTGGGATCGCTGATCAACTGCTTGAGGTCGCGCGCCGCGTCGCGGGCCGGCTGCAGCGTCCAGGCGTCGCCGGCGGCCGGCGTGCCGCTGCCGGTCAGGGTCAGGCCGTCGAACGACAGCGTGGGCGGCGTGCCGCTGGGCGTCACGTCGAAGCTGCTGCCATCGGACAGGCGCGTCACCGTGTAGTTGGCGCCGTCGTACTGGATGCGATAGGCGCTGGCGCGGATGGCGTCGGCGTCGGTATAGGCCGACTGCCACTCGCCCGTGCTGGTATTGCCGGAATTGCGGATCGCCGCCGGCGCCTGCAGGCCGAACATGTCGCCGCCCGGCTGGCCGTCCAGGTCATAGCCCTGGCGGTGTTGCGCGTTGAACGCCATGGCCAGCCCGATGGCCAGCTGGCCCAGCTGGTCCTGCACCGCGTCCAGCGACTGGCTGCGGAAACTCAGCAGGCCGCCCAGCTGGCCGCCGGTGACCTCGCTGTCGTTCATTTCCACCTGGATGGTGGTGCCCGGCCCGGACGGCAGCGTATAGGCCACCGCCAGGCGCTTGGGGTCGCTGGCCGAGGGCACCGCCTGCAACGGATAGACCGTCGTGCCCGACAGCAGGGTCTGGCCGCTTTGCAGCGTGATGTTGAAGGCGTCGCCCTGCTCGTAGAAGCGGATGCCGGTCAGCTGGTTCAGTTCCGAGACGGCCTGGTCGCGCTGGTCCAGCAGGTCGTTGGGCGCGTGCCCGTCCTTGCCGCGCGCGATCACGATCTTCTTGTTCAGGTCGTTGATGCGCTCCAGGTAGCTGTTGGCCTGCTCGACCGTGGTCGAGATCTGCGTGTTGAGGCCGTTGCGCTGGTTTTCCAGCTCCTGGTAGGCGGTATTGATCTGGGTGACCAGGCTGTTGGCCTTGCCGATCATGTCGGCGCGCACGGCCGGATCGGCCGGCTTGGTGGCCGCCGCGTTGGTGCTGGTGAACAGGCCCGCGAGCGCCGGCGTGATGCCGACGGTGCGATCGCCGAACAGATTGTTCACCTGCGACACCTGCGCGAGGTGGGTGCTCAGCTGGGCGCTGCTGCCTTGCGCGCCGACCAGCTGGCGGTACAGGAAGCTGTCGTACTGGCGCGTCACGGTATCCACCTGCACGCCGCGGCCGAAAAAGCCCTGCCCGGTCTCGCCGGCGCCGGCGGTCGAGGTGATGACACGCTGGCGGCTGTAGCCGACCGTCGTGGCATTGTTGATGTTGTGGCTGGTCGTCTCCAGGCCGGCTTGCGAAGCGTTCAGGCCGGTCAGCGCCAAGTTGTACAGATTCATGCTAGCAATGCCCCGTAATTCACCGCACGCGGTTCAGATGCCTGGTTAACGGCAGCCCGCCGCCAATATTTAGAGGCCGCCGGAAAAATCGGCGCGCGCCACGCTGGTGCGCAGCTGGCCCATGATGCTGATCAGCTTTTCGGCATAGCGCGGATCGGTGGCGTAGCCGGCCTCCTGGATGCGCCGCGCCGCCTCGATCTCGTTGCCGGCCTGGGTAACCGCCGCCTCGTAGCGCGGGCTGTTGCCGATCAGGCGGGCATAGTCGCTGAACGACTCTTCGTAGGACGAATAGGCCCTGAACGACTGCACCAGCTTCTGCGCGACGCCGTCGACGTACTCGGTCGTCATCACATTGACGACCTTGCCCTTCCAGCTGGCGCCCGCCTTGATGCCGAACAGGTTGTAACTGGTGCTGCCGTCCTCGTGGCGCAGCTCGCGCCGGCCCCAACCCGATTCCAGCGCCGCCTGGCCCAGGATCAGGCGCGCCGGCACGCCGCTTTGCTGCGCCGCGACATTGGCCGCGCGCGACATGCGCGACACGAAATCGACCACGTGCGAGGGCGCGCCCTCGGCCGCCGCCATGGCGCGGTCGCGCGCCCGGTTGCTGCGCAACACGTCCAGCAGCGCGTTGACCTCGCGCCTGGGCGCGGGGTCCGGCTGTACATAGTTGCCGCGCAGGTCGCGCACCAGCGGCGCGGGCGCGGCGGTGCCGGCCAGCGCGCGGGCCGCCGCGGCGTCGCCGCCGGCTGCCGCGGCGGCCGGGACCGGCGGCTGGCCCTGCTGCATCTGCCCCAGCAGCGCCTGCGCCAGGCCGATGCCCGGCGAGGCCAGCTGCAGGGCCAGCTGCTCGTCGGCCATGCCCTGCAGCATCTCGGTCTGCTGCGAATCGAACAGGCCCTCCTTGGGCGTCGCCTCGCGCATGCGCTTGAGCATCATCTGCAGGAACAGCGCCTCGAACTGCCGGGCCACTTCCGTTTGCTGGCGCTGGCCGTCCGGCGCCTTGACCGCGTCGCGCTTGAGGTCGGCCAGGCGGCCCAGGTCGAAGACCGATTCCTGGACGCCCGGGCGGGAGGTATAGCTGACGAATGACATGGCTGGGTCGACGGGCCCTAGATGATTTCCAGGTCGGCGCGCAGGGCGCCGGCGGTTTTCATGGCCTGCAGGATGGCCAGCAGGTCCTGCGGCGTGGCGCCCAGCGCGTTGAGCGCCTTGACCACGTCGGCCAGGTTGGCGCTGGTGGTCACGCGCTGCAGCGCGCCGCCGTCCTGGCGCACCTCGATCTGCGTGTTGGGCACGACCACGGTCTGGCCCTCGGTAAACGGCGTGTCGGGCTGGAACACCTGGTTCTGGCGATTGATGATCACCGACAGGTTGCCGTGCGCCACCGCGGCCTCCTCGATCATGACCGTGCGGTTCATCACCACCGAGCCGGTGCGCGCGTTGATGATGACCTTGGCCGTGGCCGGCGCGCGCGCGACCTGCAGGTTCTCCACCTGCGACATGAACGCCGGCATCATGGACGGATCCAGCGGGCCGCGCACCTGGATCACGCGGCCGTCCAGCGCCATGGCGGTGCCGGCGCCGAACTGGCGGTTGATGGCCGTGGCGGCGTTCTGTGTGGTGCCGAAATCGGTGTTGTTCATCTCGAGGTACACCATGCCGTCCTGCGCGTACATGGTCGGCACGGCGCGCTCGACGATGGCGCCATTGCTGATGCACCCGCCGTTGAGCTGGTTGATCTGCACGCTGGAGCCGCCGGCCGAGGCCCCGGCCCCGCCCACCAGGAGGTTGCCCTGGGCGATGACATAGACCTGGTTGTCGGCGCCCTTGAGCGGCGTCATCAGCAGCGTGCCGCCGCGCAGGCTCTTGGCGTTGCCCATCGACGAAACCACCACGTCCACGGTCTGGCCGGGCCGCGCGAACGACGGCAGGGTCGCGGTCACCATGACGGCGGCCACGTTCTTCAACTGCATGTTGCTGCCCTGCGGCACCGTGATGCCCAGCTGCGACAGCATGTTGGTCAGGCTTTGCTGCGTGAACGGCGTCTGCCGCACCTGGTCGCCGCTGCCGTCCAGCCCCACGACCAGGCCGTACCCGATCAGCTGGTTGCCGCGCACGCCCTGGATCGAGGCCAGGTCCTTGAGGCGCTCGGCATGCGCGGCGCCCGCGCCCAGCAGCTCCAGGGCCAGGACGGCGCGCGCCAGCGGAATCAGCAAAACGGATAGCGAGGTCGGAAATGTCATGATCAGAACGGCGAAGCGATCAGGAAAAAGCGTTGCAGCCAGCCCATGGTCTGGACTTCGTCCATGACGCCCTTGCTGCGGTATTCGATGCGCGCGTCGGCCACCCGGGTCGACGACACCGTATTGCTGCCGGTGATCGATCGCGGGTCGACCACGCCCGAGAAGCGCACGTACTCGCTGCCGCGGTTGATGGCGATCTGCTTCTCGCCGGCGATCTGCAGATTGCCGTTGGGCAGCACCCCGATCACGGTGGTCGTAATGGTGCCGGTGAAGGTGTTGTTGGCGCTGCTCTTGCCGGTGCCGTTGGCGGTATTGCCGCCCGAGATATCGGTATCCAGCTTGTCGTTGATGATGCCGTCCATGAAGCGCGGCGCGGCCGCCACGCCCAGCGTGGCCGAGCCGTCGCGGCTGGTATTGGTGGCCACGCCCTTGGCGGCGTTGGTCTTTTCCTCCAGCACGATGGTGACGATGTCGCCCACGTTGCGCGGCCGGCGGTCCTCGAACAGCGGATAGTTGCCGTAGGCCGAAGGCTGGTAGATCGAGCCGTTGGGCCGCGCCGAGGGTTGCGGCGGCGACGGAGGCGGCGCGGTCAGCGGACAGGTCACCACCGGTTCGGGCGGAATCATCGCGCAGCCCGCGGCCAGCGCCAGCAGCGCGGCGCAGACCGGCAGGCGCAATACGGTCTTCAGCATCACAGTTGGGTCAGGCGGGCCAGCATTTCGTCGGAGGTCTTGACCGCCTTGCTGTTCATTTCGTAGGCGCGCTGGGTGGTGATCATGTTGACCAGCTCTTCGGCCACGTTGACGTTGGAGGTTTCCACGTACTGCTGCAGGATCTGGCCTGCGCCATCGATGCCCGGCTGCAGCAGGTTGGCCGGTCCCGACGAGTCGGTTTCCAGGTACAGGTTCTCGCCCACGCTCTGCAGGCCGGTGGGGTTGATGAAGGTGGCGACCTGCAGCTGGCCGATCTGCACGTTGGTGCCGGCCGCGCCGGGCTGGGTGACCGACACCGTGCCGTCCTTGCCGATGGTCAGCGACAGCGCGTTGTCGGGCACGTTGATGGGCGGCTGGATCACATAGCCGCCGGCAGTGGTCAGCTGGCCGTTCTGGTCGACCTGCAGCGAGCCGTCGCGGGTGTAGGCCTGCGTGCCGTCGGGCAGCTCTACCTGCAGGAAGCCGCGCCCCTGGATCGCGATGTCCATCTCGCCGCCGGTGTTGTTCATGTTGCCCTGCGAGAACACCCGCTGGGTGGCGGCGACCTGCACGCCCATGCCCAGCTGCAGCCCGGAGGGCAGCTGGTTGGCGTCGCCGACCTGCGCGCCGGGCTGGCGCAGCGTCTGGTACATCAGGTCCTGGAACACCGCGCGGCCCCGCTTGAAGCCATTGGTCTGGACGTTGGCCAGGTTGTTGGAAATGACGTCCATCGACGTCTGCTGGCCTTCCAGGCCCGTCTTGGCAACCCACAACGAACGCATCATGATGAAAACTCCTGGCGCGGCGCTTCGGCGCGCGCGTTGATAATCAGCTGGCCGCGGCCAGAATCCCGTTGGCGCGCTCGGCGTTCTTGTCCGCCTCGCGTATCACCTGCATCTGCATCTCGAACCGCCGCGCGTTCTGGATCATGCCCACCATGGCGCCCATGGGGCTGGCGTTGCTGCCCTCCAGCACGCCGCTCAATAGGCGCTGCGACGGATCGGCCGGCAGCGGCGCGGCGGGCTGGCCGCCGGGCTGCGGCGGCATGCGGAACACCCCGTCGTCGCCATGCACCAGCTGCTGCGGCGGCGGGTTGACCATCTTCAGCCGGCCCAGGTTGAGAATGTTGTTGGGCGGATCGCCCGCGCCGATGGCGGTGACCGTGCCGTCCGACGCGATCGTCAGGCTGGCCTGGTCCGGCACTTCGATGACCGCGTTCTGGTCGGACAGGACCGGCTGGCCGGTCGCGGTCTGCAGCAGGCCGTTGACGCCCACCTGCAAGGCGCCGGCGCGGGTATAGGCCTCGCCCTGCGGCGTCTGCAGCGCGAACCAGCCCGGCCCGGCCAGCGCCACGTCCAGCTCGCGCCCCGTCGTCATCATGTTGCCCATCTCGAAGTTGTTGCCGGGCGTGGACGCCACGGTCGAGACCCGGGTGGGCAACGAAGTGCCGTCGGCCATGGGCACCGAGCGGTACAGCGCGATCTGCTCGCGGAACCCCGGCGTGTTGACGTTGGCCATGTTGTTGCCCAGCACCGTCTGGTGCTCGGCAATGCGGGCCGCGCCGTTCATGGCGGTGTAGATGATCCGGTCCATCCTGGCCTTCCGTTATCGATTCAGGTGGGCGCCGGCGCTCAGCGCATGTTCATCAGGACTTGCATGACTTCGTCCTGCGTCTTGATGGTCTGCGCGTTGGCCTGGTAGGTGCGTTGGGCCACGATCATGTTGACCAGCTCGCGGCTCATGTCCACGTTGGAGGCCTCCAGCGCCTGCCCGGCGATGGTCGCCAGGCCGTTGGTGCCCGGCTGGCCCAGCGTGGCCTGGCCCGACTCGGACGTCTCCACCCAGGCGTTGTTGCCCACCGGCTGCAGGCCCTGCACGTTGTTGAAGTTGGCCAGCACCAGGGTGCCGATGGTCTGCGTCTCGCCGTTGGTGTACTTGGCCACCAGGCTGCCGTCCTTGCCCACCGACAGGCCCATGAATTCGCCGCTGGAATAACCGTTCTGCACCACCTTGGGCGCGAAATCGCTGCCGTACTGGGTGACGCCGTTGTAGCTGACGGTGATCTCCAGCGGGTCGGCCGGCGCGGCGTTGCCGCCCGGGTTGGCGAACGTCACCTGCGCGGTGGGCGGCTGGTTGAGCAGATTGCCGGCGGTGTCGAAATTCAGCGTCTGCGAGGCGCCGCCGTTGACCTGCATGGCCTGGCCGTCCAGCACGTAATAGACCTCGTACACGCTCTCGGTGCCCACCGCGGGGCGCTTGGCGAAGTACTGGATCATCTGGTGCGAGTTGCCCAGCGAGTCGTAGACCGTGGTCGGCACCTGGTCGGTGTACGACAGCGGGTTGGTCGGGTCGAACGGAATGCCGGCCACCAGCGGCTTGTAGGGCTGGTAGCCCGGCTGGCTGGTCAGGTCGCCGGTCACCGCGCCGCCGGCGATCACGATGTCGCCGCCGTTGTAGGTGCCGTCGAGCGGCGCGGGCGCGACCCAGGCGAAGGTGCCGCCCGCGTTGGTGAAGCGGTAGGTCGTGCCGTCCAGTTCAACCAGGCCGTCTTCAGGCGGCGTGTCGTTGGGGTCGATGACCTTGGCGTTGGCGTTGGCGTTCAGGTTGGTCTGCAGGCCCGCGGTGCTGGTCGCTTGCGGCGCGATGTTGCCTTGCGGCAGTTGCAGGTCCACCGGCTGGGCGCCCACGCCGCCGGCCGGATAGCCGGTCAGGCGAAAGCCCTGGGCGTTGACGATGTAGAAGTTCTTGTCGACCATGAACTCGCCGTTGCGCGAGTAGAACACCCCGCCGCTCTGGTCGGTCAGGCGGAAAAAGCCCTTGCCGCCGTCGATCGCCATGTCGTATTCGCCGCCGGTGGTCGAAATATTGCCCACCGTGAAGCGCTGGTTGATGGCGCTGACTTTCACGCCCAGGCCGACGCGCGAGCTGGCGTACACGTCGGCGAACGAGGCCGCGCCCGACTTGAAGCCGACCGTGCCCGAGTTGGCGATGTTATTGCCGATTACATCCAGGTTCTGCGAGGCGGCGTTCAGGCCGCTCAATCCTTGTCCGAATCCCATGTCTTTGTCCCGTAGCTCTCAGAAGTTGAGGTGAGTCGCCAGCGCGCGGCCGGCCCGGTTTGGGGTCATGCCGACCCGGAAGCCCCGATGACCTTGCGCACATCCAGCATGCTGATCTGGCCGGCCAGGCCCAGATCCAGGCGCAGGCCGTTGGTGGAATACGCCACGCTCTTGACCTGGCCGTAGGTCAGCGCCTCGGTCTTGACCGGATTCGCGTCGGCGTCGCTGGCGCTCACCGTGATCGAATACTTGCCGTCGGCCAGCGGCTGGCCGCCGTCGTTGTTGCCGTCCCATTGCAGCGTGTGCACGCCGGTCTTGAGGTCGCCCAGCTCCATGGTGCGCACCACGGCGCCCGAGGGATCCAGCACCTTGACCGTCACCTTGGTCGCGTCGCCCTGCAGATCGATGCCGAACGGCGTGGCGCCGCGCTGGGCGGGGTCGTTGGGGTCGGTGCCCAGCGACACCTTGTCGCCCGGCATCAGCACGCCCTTGCCTATCATCGACACCGCGTCCATCGACTGCGACACGTCGATCTGCCCGCTGATGGCGAGCATGGTGTTCTTGAGGTTGTTGATGCCTTCCACCGTGGAGATCTGCGCCAGCTGAGAAGTCAGTTCGGCGTTCTCCATCGGGTTGAGCGGGTCCTGGTTGCGCAGCTGCGTCACCAGCAGCGTCAGGAATTGATCCTGGATGCCCTGGGCGGCGCTGTTGGAGCCGGCCTGCGCCAGGGCCAGGCCGGCCTGGGAAGTGGTTTCGTTGACTGTGGTCATGGATGAATGCTCCGGTATGCGTGCCGCAGGCGATGTCCGCGCGCCGATCAGGACTGGCCGATCGTCAGCGTCTTGAGCATCAGCTGCTTGGCGGTGTTGAGCACTTCGACGTTGGCCTGGTACGAGCGCGAGGCGGCGATCATGTTGACCGTCTCGGCCACCGGATCGACGTTGGGCATGTTCACGTAGCCCTGCGCGTCGGCCATCGGATGCTTGGGGTCGTAGATCTTCTTGAAGGGCGACTGGTCTTCGACCACGCCGACCACGCGCACGCCGCCGATCTCCTGGCCGAAGGCCTGGCCGGCCGGCGGATTGACCTGGAACACCACCTGGCGCGCCCGGTACGGCTGGCCGTCGGGGCCGGCCACGCTGTCGGCGTTGGCCATGTTGCTGGCCGACACGTTCATGCGCTGAGACTGCGCGCTCAGCGCCGAACCGGCGATCTCGAAAATGCTCAACAGGGACATGGCTGGACTCCGTTATTCCTGGATCGCCGACATCAGCGAGCGGATGCGGCCGGACAACACCTGCAGGCTGCTCTGGTAATGCAGCGTGTTGTCGGCGAAGCGCACGCGCTCGCTGTCCATGTCGACGGTATTGCCGTCCAGGCTGGGCTGGTAAGGCAGGCGGTACATCAGTTCGGCCGGCGACGGCGTGGTCGCCTGGCCGGGAATGTGGCGCGCCGAGATCAGCGCGAGGTTCGTGTCGGGCAGGCGCATGCGCTGCTCCAGCGCGCCCTGCATGGCGGCCTTGAAATCGAAGTCGCGCGCCTTGTAGTTGGGCGTATCGGCGTTGGCGATATTGGAGGACAGCACTTCCTGCCGTTGCGCGCGCAGCGCGATCGATTGCTGGAAAAAGCGGAAATCCTCGTTTAGCCGGTCTAGCATCTGGCGCGTCCCGATAGTGTGCGAACTGATTGGCCCAAGAAAACCGGCCCGACGGCCTGGCTCGCTTTTTGGCATGACGGCATCTTAGGTTGCGGGCGGCCGCCACAAAAAGCCAAACAACCCGCCATTTCCGAGCCAATTCGGCTATTGCGCGGCACGGCGCCCTTCTACAATTTGCCTATCATGAAATCGCCCCGTTCCCGTTCCATTGCGCGCCTGGCGGCGCTGGCCATCCTGGCGGGCGCCATGCCGCGCGCCGCAGCCGAGCCCCCCGCCCAGGATCCCGCCGAGCTGGCTGCGGCGGCCGAAAGCTATCTGCGCCAGCAATTGGCCGCCCTGCCCGGCGAGCCATCCATCACTCTGGACCCGCTACGCTCCGACCGGCTGGACGCCTGCGAGGCCCTGACGCCCTTCATGCCCTCGGGGATGCGGGTACGCGCCCGCATGACGGTCGGCCTGCGCTGCGTCGCGCCGCGCACCTGGACGGTCTATGCCCAGGCCACCGTCAGCGTGCCGGGCCAGTACTACGTGGCGGCGCGCCAGATCGCGCCGGGCAAGACCATCGAGGCGGCCGACCTGACCACCCGCGACGGCGACCTGGTGGCCCTGCCCCCGGGCGTCATCACCGACGCGGCCGCCATCCTGGGCATGCGTCCCGCTCACCGCATCGCCGCGGGCCAGCCCATCAAGGGCGCCGGGCTGCGCAGCGCCGAATCGGTATCGCGCGGCCAGAGCGTGCGCATCACCGCGCGCGGCAACGGCTTCGTGGTCAGCAGCGAAGGCCAGGCGCTGGACAACGCCCCGCCCGGCGCGACGGTCCAGGTACGCACCGCCTCCGGCCAGGTGGTCAGCGGCATCGTGCAGGCGGCCGGACTGGTTGAAATCCAGCTGTAAAATCTGTTACACATGACCGGGTCCCTACCATCCCCGTGCCCTAAAGTTTGCGCCCATGGTGTCGTTACACAGGCATAACCAGGCGGATCGCCCCCATCGGGCCGGTCCCGCGCAGCGGAGAATATTTTGAAGATCCAATCCTCGACCAGCCATCCGGTGGGCCCCAACGCGGTCGGCGCACGCGCCGAGCACGCCGTGGCCCAAGCCTATGGCAGCGGCGCCCAGGCCGGTTCGGGCAGCGCGCAAGTGGCGCTCAGCCCGGCTTCGCGCCAATTGCTGGCTCAGGAAGGCGGCAGCGACATCGACGTCGAGCGCGTGGCGGCCATCCGGGCGGCCATCGCGTCCGGCCAGTTGCGGATCGACCCCACCCGCATCGCCGACAGCCTGATCGCCAGCGCCCGGGATTTGCTCAAGTAAACCGGCTGCCGCCCGCCATGAATTCTGCCGCCCTGAAGTCCTGCCTCGAACGCGAAAACGCCCTGGTGGTGGAGTTTCTCCACGCCCTGGAGGCGGAAACCGAGGCCCTGATGGACCGCCGCGCGCACGAGTCGCTGCAGGCCGCGGTGCAGCGCAAGGAAACCCTGGCCGACGACCTGGCGCAGCTGGGTGCCGAGCGCGACGCCCTGCTGAGCGGCGCCGGCCTGGCCAGCGGTCCGGCCGGCACCGACGCGGCCGCCGCCGCCCACCCTGAACTGGGTCCGCTGTGGCAGGCCCTGCAGGCCAACGCCGCCCAGGCGCGCGAGCACAACCAGCGCAACGGCACCCTGATCGCGGTGAACCTGCGCCATACGCAGGAGTCGCTCGACGCCCTGCGCCAGGCCGCCGGCACCGGCGCGGCCGCCACCTACGACGCCCAGGGCCGCGGCAAGCGCGGCTACTCCAGCGCGGCATCGGGCCGCGCCATCGTCGCCACCTGATCCGGCCCGGCCGGCCTTCAGCCGGCCATCTCCAGCAAGGCAAACAACTTCATCAAGGCCGCGGGCGCCAGCCGCGCGGGCGTCTTGCGCGCGCCCGGCCCCAGCAGGCCGGGCAAGGCCTGGCGCATCGCGGCGGCCTGCGCCTGGTGTTCCAGCTGCCAGCACGCCGCGCCCAGCTGTCCCGCCGCCAGCGCGCGCGGCCAGCGCCGCGGCATCGCCCGCATCCGGCGGCAGCGCCGCCCAGGCATGCGCCATGTAGCGGAATGCGCCGCGCGCCTGTTCGTACTGCACCAGCCAGCGCGCCAGCGTGCCCGCATCGGCCTGCATGGCGGCCAGGTTGGTCAGGCCGAACCACTGCGCCACCTGGCGCCCGCTGGACGGATCGAGCAGACGCGCGCTGACCATGCGCACCGCAAGCGGCGCCTGGCCACGCGCCGCCAGCGAGACGTCCGCGCTGCCGGCCCACAGCGCCAGGGGCGCGCCGCCCTTGCCCGGGACCGTCACATTGCCCACCGGCAGGTATCCCAGCCCGCGGGCCACGGCCCTGAGCAAAGTGGGACACAGGTCCTGCTGCACCCGCGTGGCGCCGGCGCAGCGCGCCAGCCACCCGGCGTCCTGCCCGGCCAGCGCCTGCCACGGCGGGGCCGAGCCGGCGTCGAACACATGCACGTGCGGCAATTGGGCCAGCGCGCCCGACAGGTAGTCGGTGCGCGCCAGCAGGGCCTGCATCGGATTGGCGCCGGCCGGTTCGCCCGGCGCGTACGCCGCCAGCAGGCCATGCTGCAGCATCAATTGCTGGGCGGGCGCGGTCAGCGCCGCGCCGCGGTCGCTCATCAGCAAGGCCGACAGCAAGGTGGCTTGCGGCAGGCCGGCGGCGCGCAGCGCCGCCTTGCCGTGCATGGCCAGCAGATAACGGCTGCTGGCGGCCGGATAGGCCTGGCGCGCCAGGGCCAGCCCCGCGTCGCCCAGCGCCCGGGCCGTGGCCGGGCCGGCCATGGCCGCGCGCCAGTCGCTGCGCGCCTGCGCGCAGGCCGGATCGTCGCGCAGCCAGTCCAGCGCGCCGTCGAGGTCGCGCGCGGCGTCGCCGCCCTGGCCCAGCAGCGTGGCGGCCAGCATCTGGCGGCGCTGCGCCGGCTCGTCGCGCGCCTGCTCGCGGGAGGCGCTGCACAAGGCGGCCAGGTCGGCCTCGCTGGGCGCATACAGCGGCTTGACCCGCTGCAGCGTGGCAAGGGTGCGGTCGATCAGTTCGTCGGCGCGCGCCAGGGCCATGTGCTCGGGCACTTTCTGCCCGTAGGAGACATAGTGGATGGGCAGCCGGTGGCGGATCGCCGTATCCAGCGCCGGCGCCAGCCGCGAGGCCTCGTCCAGCTTGGTGATGATGCAGCCGACCACATCCTCGCCCACGCCGTTGCGATAGGCGTGCGCCACTTCGTCCAGCGTGTCGCCCTGGCTGGCCGCGTTGAGCACCAGCAGGCGGCGCACCGGCTTGCCGGCGTTGCACAGCATGGCCGCCTGCCCCGCCACCTGGCGGTCGCGCTGGCTGATGCCCGTGGTGTCGATCAGGATGATCCTGCGGTTGCCCAAGCTGCCCAGCGCGTCGCGCAACTCATCGGCGTCGCGCACCGAATGGGCCGGAATGCCCATCAGGCGTCCATAGATCTGCAATTGTTCCAGCGCGCCGATCCGGAAGTTGTCGGTGGTCAGCATGGCCACCTGCTCGCGCCCTTCGCGCGCCACGCAGCGCGCCGCCAGCTTGGCCAGCGTGGTGGTCTTGCCCACCCCGGTGGGGCCGACCAGCGCGAACACGCCGCCGCCGGCCAGCAGGTCGTCCTCGCGGCGCAGCACCGGCAGATGCGTCACCAGTTCGTTGCGCGCCCAGGCCAGCGCCTGCGTGGCGTCGAGCGCCTGCGGCAGGCGTTCGAGCAGGATGCGCGCCAGCGGCATGCTGAAACCCGCTTCGAGCAAGGCGCGGAACAGCCCGGCGCCCACCGGCTCGCGGCCCGGCCCCTCGCGCGTGCTCCACAGCAGCCCGTCCATGCGGCTTTCCAGCGAACCGCGCAGCGCGTCGATGGCGGCCTGCACGCCCGCCTCCAGCCCCGGCGCGACGCGGCCGGCCGGCATGGCCGCGGGCATCGGCGCATCGGGCAGGCGCGCCATGGACAGCGGCGCGGCCGCGTCCGCAGCGGGCATATCGGCGGGCGGCGCGGCCGGCGCATCGGGCAACGGCGCCGCCGGCGCCGCGGCGGGCGTCTCGTCCAGCGTGGCCACCACTTCGATGCCCTCGGCCACGCTGCGGTTGGACACGATCAGCGCGTCCGGGCCCAGCGCCTCGCGCACCAGGCGCATGACTTCGCGGCTGCTGGCCGCGACGAAACGACTCAGCTTCATTCGCCATTGCCTCCAATGAGCGCCGTCACGCGTACCACGCGCTCATCGGGGATCTCGGCATTGGAAAGCACGCCCAGCTGCGGCAGATGGTGCCTGAGAAAGCGCGACAGCGGCGCGCGCAACGGCGGCGAGGTCAGCAGCACCGGCGCGTTGCCCTGCGCCTCCTGGCGCGCCAGCGCGGCTTCGGTCTCGCGCAGCAACGTCTCGGCCAGCCCGGGCTCGAGGCCGCCGCTGGTGGCCATGGCCTGCGTCAGCACGCGCTCCAGGCGCACGTCCAGCCCGATCACGCGCAGCTCGCCTTCGCCCGGGAACCATTGCTGGGTGATGGCGCGTCCCAGCGAACGGCGCGTCAGCGCGACCAGTTCGTGCACATCGGGCTGCCCGCCCGCGTTGGCGGCCAGGGCCGCCAAGCGCGGCGCGTGCTCGGACAGGGTATCGACGATGGTGCGCATGTCGCGGATCGGCACTTCCTCGGCCAGCAGGCCCTGCAGCACTTTCTGCAAGGTGGTGAGCGACAGCGTCTTGGGCACCAGGTCCTCGACCAGCTTGGGCGATTCGCGTCCGATGCGTTCGATCAGCGCCTGCACTTCCTGGCGGCCCAGCAGGTTGTCGCCGTGGCGGTGCATCAGGTGGTTCAGGTGGGTAGCCACCACGGTGCTTGCGTCGACCACCGTGTAGCCGGCCACCTGGGCCTGGTCGCGCTGGCCGCTGTCGATCCACAGCGCCGGCAGGCCGAAGGCCGGGTCGGTGGTGGGCGTGCCCTTGACCTGCATGGCCACGCCGCCCGGGTCGATGGCCAGCTATTGGCCAGGCATGGCCACGCCGCGACCGATTTCCACGCCCGAAAGCAGGATGCGGTAGTCGTTCGGCTTGAGTTCCAGGTTGTCGCGGATGTGCACCACCGGCGGCAGGAACCCCACGTCCTGGGCGAATTTCTTGCGCAGGCTGCGGATGCGGTGCAGCAGCTCGCCGTTCTGGGCATGGTCGACCAGCGGGATCAGGCGGTAGCCCACTTCCAGCCCGAGCTGGTCCACCATCGACACGTCTTCCCAGGTCGCCTCGGAGGCCGCCGCCTGCGCCTGGGCGGCGGCGGTCTCGGCGGGTTGCTGCGCCTGGCTGGCGGCGGCCAGGTTGCGCTTGTAGACCATCCAGCCGCAACCGGCCAGCAGCGCGGCCAGCGTCAGGAACGCCAGGTGCGGCATATTGGGGATCAGGCCCATGATGCCGACGATGGCGGCCGTCAGGAACATCACGTTGGGATTGGAGAACAGCTGCGAGAGGATCTGCTGGCCCACGTCCTGGTCGGTCGCCACGCGCGAGACCACCACGCCGGCGGCGGTGGAGATCACCAGCGCCGGGATCTGCGCCACCAGGCCGTCGCCGATCGTCAGCAGCGTGTACACGCGGGCCGACTCGCCTACCGACAGGTCGTGCTGGGCCACGCCCACGATCAGGCCGCCGATCACGTTGATGACCATGATCAGCAGGCCGGCGATGGCGTCGCCGCGCACGAACTTGCTGGCGCCGCCCATCGAACCGAAGAAATCCGACTCCTGCGCCACCTCGGCGCGGCGCTTGCGCGCCTCGTCCTCGCCGATCAGCCCGGCGTTCAGGTCGGCGTCGATGGCCATCTGCTTGCCCGGCATGGCATCCAGGGTGAAGCGCGCGCCGACTTCGGCGATCCGCCCGGCGCCCTTGGTGATGACGATGAAGTTGATGATGGTCAGGATCACGAACAGGATGATCCCGACCGCGAAATTGCCGCCCACCAGGAAGTGGCCGAACGCCTCGATCACCTTGCCGGCCGCGTCCGGGCCCTGGTGGCCGTTGAGCAGCACCACCCGCGTGGACGCCACGTTCAGGGACAGGCGCAACAGCGTGGCGAACAGCAGCACCGAGGGAAACGCGGCGAAATCCAGCGGCTTGCGCGTGAACATCGCCACCAGCAGGATCATCACCGACAGGGCGATGTTGAAGGTGAACAGCAGGTCCAGCAGGAAGGTGGGCAGCGGCAGCACCATCATGCCCAGCACGAGCACGATGAGGATGGGGCCGGCCAGCAGCTTGGCGTTGGCGGCCCCGTTGGTTTTCAGCATGGAGAGCAGCGCGCTCATTCGTCAGGCTCCTTGGGCGGCGGTCGGGCTGTGCGGGTCCAGTTCGGCCGGTACGACCAGCGCCGTCGGCGCCTGCGGCTCGCGTCCCAGTCCGGGACGCCAGCTGCGCAGCTGGAACACCCACGCCAGCACCTCGGCCACCGCGGTATAAAGCGCCGTCGGGATTTCCTGTCCCAGTTCGACGTGTTGATGCAGGGCGCGCGCCAGCGGCGGCGCCTCGAGCGTCGGGATGCGATGCTCGGCGGCGAGCTCGCGGATGCGGGCGGCGATCAGCCCGGTGCCCTTGGCGACCACGCGCGGCGCGCCGGCCGCGCCGTCCGCATATTTCAGCGCCACCGCGTAATGGGTCGGGTTGGTCACCACCACGTCGGCGCCGGGCACCTCCGACATCATGCGCCGGCGCGCCATGGCGCGCTGCTGCTGGCGGATGCGGCCCTTCACATGGGGGTCGCCCTCGCCTTCCTTGTGTTCCTGCCGCACATCTTCCTTGGTCATGCGCAGCTTCTTCAGATGGTTCCAGATCTGCCAGGGCACATCCAGCAGCACCACGAACAGCAGCGAGCCCACGATCAGGGCGCTGCACAGCGCCACCAGCGACATGGCGCTGGTCAGCGCGGCGCTGGGCGCCACGTGCATCAGGCCCAGCATGTCGTCGTGGTAGTGCCAGATCACCCAGACCGCCACCCCGCCCACCAGCGCGGCCTTGGCCAGCGCCTTGACCAGTTCGACCACGGTCTGGGCCGAAAACATGCGCTTGATGCCCGACCAAAGGCTCAATTTCGAGAAATTCGGCTCCAGCGGCTTGGTCGAGAAGACAAAGCCGCCCAGCAGCACCGCCGACAGCACCGCCACCACGGCCAGCATGCCGAACATGGGCAGCACCGTCAGCAGCGCCCGCCCGGCGCCATGCACCGCCTGCTCGACCATCACGCCCGGGTCCTGCGCCACCCGCGGCTCGAACCCCAGGCCACGCCGCAGCACGCCGGTCAGGCCCTGGTACAGCATCGAACCGCTCAGCCATACGCCCGCCACGCCGGCGGCCAGCATCATGAACGTGCCCAGCTCGCGCGAACGCGCAATCTGCCCCTCCTCGCGCGCCTTTTCCAGGCGCCTGGGAGAGGCGGCTTCGGACTTTTCAAGATCGCTTTCTTCGGCCATGCTCGACGCTTCGTTTGCAGCCCGGATGCGGGTTGTGGACTGCCCGCCGAGATTCTAGGCGGACGGCCCGCGCGGCGATAAGCCAAGAAGCGGGGGGAAAGCGGCGTTATTCCGGGATGGCGGCGGCCGGCGCGCGGGGGTGCCTTGTATCTTTCCTCCGGTGGTGATTAGCTATCACCACCGCGCGCCGATGACCGCGAGTTGGTGCCCAAAGCGAGGACTTTGTGGGACAGATAGCGGCTCGGCAGCGCACTGCTGGGCCGGCGAGACACTGGACGGTATCGTAGGGCGAGGACCCTGTATGTACAAGGCAAGTGGGCGCAGTGGCTGACAGCAGTTTGTTATCTGCAGGAGGCCAAGTCCATGTTTTCATAGGTATTGATGTATCAAAGGCCAAGCTGGATTGCACGTTGCTGACGGCTGAGGCTGACAAGCATAAGACCAAGGTGGTGGTCAACACCGCCGCGGGCGTACAAGCCCTGCTGGCGTGGTGCGCCAAACACGGCGCACAGCCGGCGCAGTTGCACGCCATCCTGGAGCCTACGGGTCTGTATCACGAGCAAGCGGCCACGGCGCTGCCCCAGGTCCGGGTCTCTTTGGTCAATCCCGCCCAGGCCCGGGACTTTGCCAAGGCCTTGGCGCTGCGCTCCAAAAATGATGCGCTCGACAGCTACGTGCTGGCTCGCTATGGACAGACGCTGAGCCCGGCGCTGTGGCACCCGGCGCCCTTGCATGCGCGTCAACTGCGCGCCTTGTTGACGCGACGCGAGGCGCTGAGCAAGGATCTGTTGCGTGAGCTCAATCGCAAAGAGAAGAGCCAGTTCAGCCCCTCGGCGCCCTTGGTCGATGGTTCCATCGACAAGGCCATCGCGTTCTTGCGCGAACAGATCAAACAAATCGAGCGGGCGATCGATCAGCACATCGACAACCACCCCGACCTCAAGCAAGACTGCGAGCTGCTGAACTCCATCCCCGCCATCGGGCCTCAGGCCGGCAACGCCATCCTGGCCGTCATGCACAATCGGCATATCGACTCCGCCCAGAGCCTGGCCGCCTATCTCGGGGTGGTCCCTGTGCAGCGCCAATCCGGCAGCAGTCTGAACAGCTGCGCACGCCTGTCCAAAGCCGGCCCCTCCCAGGTGCGCGCCACGTTATACATGGCGGCCCTGGTTGGGACCCGCCACAACCCCCACATCCGCGCCCTTTACCAGCGCCTGCTCAAAGCAGGAAAAAGCAAAAAGGCCGCGCTGGGCGCGGCCATGAGAAAACAGGTGCATCTGTGCTTCGGGGTCCTCAAAAACCGCATCCCCTACCAGCCCAATTACGCCATGAACGGTTGACTGCCAAGACGGTATCTGTCCCCGCAGGGAGGGCGCCTGTCCCAGCGGGGACGGGCACCTGGGGCGCTGGCAAGTAGAAGTCAGCGGGAGCCAGTCCCCGTTCGGGGACAGGCTCCCGGGTATATTGCTTTTTCTTATGTTTTCACGATTTCTTATTCTTTGTGGAAAAATAGGCGCGTTGCTAGAGTGCTCAGTTCCGCGGGGCGCTGCGCCCCGTCCACCTCTTCCTGTGGAGCACGCGCCATGAACTTCTCCTTGCGCAAACTGCTGCTTGCCGGCCTGGTGCCGCTGGCCATGATCGGCACGGCCGTCCAGGCCGACGACCTGGCCGCCATCAAGGCGGCCGGCGTCATCAAGATCGGCACCGAGGGGACCTACGCCCCGTTCAGCTATCACGACGCCAGCAACAAGCTGACCGGCTTCGACGTGGAGATCGGCCGCGCCATCGCCCAGAAGCTGGGCGTGAAAGCCGAGTTCGTCGAAGGCAAGTGGGACGGGCTGATCGCCGGCCTGGACGTCAAGCGCTACGACGCCGTCATCAACCAGGTCGGCATCACCGATGCGCGCAAGGCCAAGTACGATTTCTCGGACCCCTACATCTCGTCGCAGGCCGCGCTGATCGTGCGCGAGGACAACCAGGCCATCAAGTCGTTCGCCGACCTGAAGGGCCGCAAGTCGGCCAATACCCTGACCAGCAACTTCGGCAAGCTGGCGCAGAGCTATGGCGCCGAAGTGGTGCCGGTGCAGGGGTTCAACGAAGCCATCGACCTGCTCATGTCGGGCCGCGTCGAGGCCACGGTCAACGACAACCTGTCGTTTCTCGACTTCAAGAAGCAAAAGCCCAACGCCAAGGTCAAGGTGGCAGCCTACGACAAGAGCAAGGAGTTCAGCGAATCGGGCGTGCTGATCCGCAAGAACAACCCCGAGCTGCAGGCCGCCATCAACAAGGCGCTGGCCGAGCTGAAGGCCGACGGCACCTACCGGAAGATCTCCGAGCAGTACTTCGGCGCCGACCTGTCGGCCGCCCAGTAAAGCCCGCCGCCGGCCCCGCCCGGCGGCGCCGCCCCTCCCCGCCCGCAACGCACAGGAGCCCCCATCGTGCCGGCCTGGCTACAGCTCATGCTCGATTCGTTCTGGCCCCTGCTGCACGCGGGGTTGATGTTCACCGTGCCGCTGACGCTGCTGTCGTTCGCCGCGGGCCTGGCGCTGGCCTTCGTGGTGGCGCTGCTGCGGCTGTTCGGCCCCTGGCCCATCGTGGCGCTGATGCGCTTCTACGTCTGGCTGATCCGCGGCACGCCGCTGCTGGTGCAGTTGTTCGTGATCTTCTATGGCCTGCCCAGCGTCGGCATCGTGCTCGACCCGCTGCCGGCCGCCCTGATCGGCTTCACGCTGAACGTCGGCGCCTACAACTCGGAAGTGATTCGCGGCGCCATCGAATCCATCCCCAGGGGCCAATGGGAAGCGGCCTATTCGCTGAGCATGACGCGCGGCCAGGCCATGCGCCGCACCGTGCTGCCGCAGGCCGCGCGGGTGGCGGTGCCGCCGCTGGCCAATTCGTTCATCGCGCTGGTCAAGGACACCTCGCTGGCGGCGGTGCTGACCGTGCCCGAAATCTTCCAGGCCGCCCAGCGCATCGCGGCGGTGACCTACGAGCCGCTCATTCTCTATACCGAGGCGGCGCTGATCTACCTGGTGTTCAGTTCGGCCCTGTCCTCGCTGCAGGTGCGCCTGGAAAAACGCTTCGGCCAGCACGCCGTCTTCGCGGAGCAACATCGATGATAGGGCTGCAAGGCATAGACAAGAGCTTCGGCGGCAACCGGGTATTGCACGGCGTGGACGTCGTCATTCCCGAGGGCAGCGTCACGGCCCTGATCGGCCCTTCGGGCAGCGGCAAGAGCACGCTGCTGCGCTGCGTGAACCTGCTGGAGATTCCCGAGGCCGGTGTGCTGCGGCTGGGGCCGGAAACACTGGCGTTCGACGGTCGGCGCCCGGCGCGCGACGCCGTGCAGCGCATCCGCCGCCAGACCGGGATGGTGTTCCAGAACTTCCAGCTGTTTCCCCACCAGAGCGTGATCGACAACGTCATGGAAGGCCTGGTCACGGTGCAGCGCTGGGACAAGCCGCGCGCCCGTGCGCGCGCCATGGAGCTGCTGGAGAAAGTCGGCATGACCGCCAAGGCCGACGCCTGGCCGGTCACGCTGTCGGGCGGCCAGCAGCAGCGCGTGGCCATCGCCCGCGCGCTGGCGCCGTCGCCGCGCGTCTTGCTGTGCGACGAGCCGACCTCGGCGCTGGACCCGTCGCTGGCCATCGAAGTGGTGGACGTGCTGCGCCGGCTGGCCGGCGAAGGCATGACCATGCTGATGGCCACCCACGACCTGCGGCTGGCCGCCAGCATCGCCCAGCAGGTGGTGTTCCTGGAGGGCGGCGCGGTGGTCGAGGCGGGTACGCCGCGCGAAGTCTTCGCGCAGTCGCGCGATGCGCGCACCGCCGCGTTCGTCTCGACCCTGACCCAGGGCCTGCCCGAGGAATGGAGCGCGCCCGCCTAGGTGTGAAGATTCAATAGGTTGTATGCATGGTTCATCCGAACCGGATTTGAGAAACTGGAAATCGCCACCCCCCCAGTTCACTCAAGGAGCCCGGCCGGATGAACACCCATAAGCATGCCCGATTGACCTTCCTACGTCGACTCGAAATGGTCCAGCAATTGATCGCCCATCAAGTTTGTGTGCCTGAAGCGGCCCGCGCCTATGGGGTCACCGCGCCGACTGTGCGCAAATGGCTGGGCCGCTTCCTGGCTCAGGGCCAGGCGGGCTTGGCCGATGCGTCCTCGCGCCCGACGGTCTCGCCCCGAGCGATTGCGCCGGCCAAGGCGCTGGCTATCGTGGAGCTGCGCCGCAAGCGGCTGACCCAAGCGCGCATCACCCAGGCGCTGGGCGTGTCAGCCAGCACCGTCAGCCGCGTCCTGGCCCGCGCCGGTCTGTCGCACCTGGCCGACCTGGAGCCGGCCGAGCCGGTGGTGCGCTACGAGCATCAGGCCCCCGGCGATCTGCTGCACATCGACATCAAGAAGCTGGGACGTATCCAGCGCCCTGGCCACCGGGTCACGGGCAACCGACGCGATACCGTTGAGGGGGCCGGCTGGGACTTCGTCTTCGTGGCCATCGATGACCACGCCCGCGTGGCCTTCACCGACATCCACCCCGACGAGCGCTTCCCCAGCGCCGTCCAGTTCCTCAAGGACGCAGTGGCCTACTACCAGCGCCTGGGCGTGACCATCCAGCGCTTGCTCACCGACAATGGCTCGGCCTTTCGCAGCCGCGCCTTCGCCGCGCTGTGCCATGAGCTGGGCATCAAGCACCGCTTTACCCGACCTTACCGCCCACAGACCAATGGCAAGGCCGAACGCTTCATCCAGTCGGCCTTGCGTGAGTGGGCTTACGCTCACACCTACCAGAACTCCCAACACCGAGCCGATGCCATGAAATCCTGGCTACACCACTACAACTGGCATCGACCCCACCAAGGCATCGGGCGCGCTGTACCCATCTCCAGACTCAACCTGGACGAATACAACCTATTGACAGTTCACAGCTAGGGCGCCCGCCGCCGCCGTGCCGGACCGCGCCCCCCGCGCGCCGCGTCCATGCCCTCCTTCCTGCCTCCGTATTGCCATGACCCGCTTTCTGCAAGCCTGGGTGCCGCTTCTCGTTGCCGGCATCGCCCCGATCTGGATCCAAGCCCGCCTGCATGGCGACTCGTTCTCGCCGCGCGTCTATCTGCTGGGCGTCACCCTGATGCTGGCCTGCGCCCTGTTGTGGCGGCGCGCCTGGACGCGGCCGGCGGCCGTGCTGTTGTGCACGGTCCTGGCGGCGAACCTGGGGCTGGCGCAGTTCTGCTACCAAGCCTATGGCCAGCGCTTCAACTTCGGTTTTGCCTACAGCATCCTGACGACGAACTACGACGAGACCGTCCAGCTGCTCACCCAGCACTGGCGCTCGGCCGCGCTGACCCTGGCGGTGCTGGCGCTGCTGCTGTGGGTGGTGCGGCGCGCCGCGCACGAATTGCCCACGCGCTGGCTGGCCTTGGGCGCGGCCGCCACCGCGCTGGTCTTTTTCGGCTCGTGGCTGCGCTATGAGCTGGCGATGCGCGGCGCGGCGGACGAGTACTACCCATCGATCGAACGCACGGTTTCGCGTTCGCCGATGTTCAACATGCGCTATTTCATCCAGGCCAGCTACGACCAGTCGCTGCTCGACACGGCGGGCAGGCACCGCGTCACCCACGCGCTGACCCGGCGCGACACCGGCATCGACACCTATGTCGTCGTGGTGGGCGAATCGGCGCGGCGCGCCAACTGGGGGCTGTACGGCTACGCGCGCGACACCACGCCGCGGGCGGCGGCCGAACGCGACCGCATGACGCTGTACACCCAGGCCGCCGCGCCCGCGCCGCTGACCATCATGGCGGTGCCGCTGACCCTGAGCGCGGCCACGGTGGACAGCTACGACCCGCGGCTATTCGGCGACAACGTGGTGGCGCTGGCCGGCGACGCAGGGTTCCGCACTTACTGGCTGAGCAACCAGGCCAGGCTGGGCCGCTACGACACGTCCGTCACGGCCATGGCCAACATGGCCCATTTCAAGACCTGGGCCGACGCGCCGTACGACGAGGCCCTGTTGCCGCTGCTGGACGCGGCGCTGGCCGAGCCGGGCAGGAAAGTGGTCTTCCTGCATATCAATGGCAATCACGACAACTACTGCACGCGCTACCCGGAAACGGCCACGGTGTACCAGGGCGGCGCGCCCTACGAGGACTGCTACGACAATTCGATCCGCTATGTGGACGCGCTGCTGGGCGCGGTGATGGACCGGCTGCGCGAGCGGCGCGCCTCCTTGCTGTTCTACCCCGACCACGGCCTGGAGCGCCACGAGAGCGTGCTGGGCACGTTCTATCACGGCGGCGTGCGGCCCTCGCGCGTGGCATTCGATATTCCTATGTTCATCTGGAACAGTCCCGCCGCGCCGGCCCCGGCACGGCGCGAATACGACGCGCCCTATTCCACCGAGGACAACTATGGGTTGATCCTGGACTGGCTGGGCGTGGCGACCGGCGTGGACGATTGCAAGCACCGTCCCGCCGCCCCGGCTTGCGCGGGCCGGCCGGTACGGGTGATCGACGCCAAGCGCGACGTTTATGCATACGCCGACCTGGCGCCGCACCCGGACGGCCGCCGCCCGGCCACGCCCCCGCGGGTGGGACCGCGCGATCAGGCGCTCAACGTGCGCTGATAGACGGCCAGCGTGGCCTGCGCGAAATCGCGCAGGCCGAACTCGCGCTCGGCCGTGGCGCGCGCCTGGCGGCCCATCTCGGCCAGCCGCTCCGGCTGCTCCAGCATCTCGCGCAACACCGCCGCGATGGCCGGCACGTCGCGCACCGGCACGACCCAGCCATCCCGGCCCGCGGTAATGTTCTCGGGCAGCCCGCCGGCGTTGCTGGCCAGCACCGGCCTGCCCAGCGCCATCATTTCGCGGCAGGCGAACGACAGGGCCTCGCGGTACGACAGCACATAGCCCGCATCGCAGGCGCCCAGCGCCTCGCGCACGTCGTCGAGCAGCCCGGGAAACACCATCTGGTCCTGCATGCCGTGTTCGCGCACGCGATCCAGCTTGGCCTGGTTGGGCGGATCGCCCGCCACCAGGATGCGGACGCGCTCGCGTAGCGGCGCGGGCAGGCTGCCCGCGGCAGCCACCAGGTCGAGCCAGCCCTTGTCGTAATCGGTGCCCCCCGCGCTGCCCAGCAGCAGCCGGCCCCGCCAGTCCGGGCCGAAATAGCGCTCGCGCCATTGCGCGGCGGTCGCGGCGTCGGGCGGCGCGTAGTAATCGGTGTCGATGCCGTGGCGCACGGTGGTGATGGGATGGCGGCTGTACGGCGAATCGGCCAGCAGGCCGTGCACATAGGCGCTGACCGCGATGCTGTGATCGGTGGCCAGCGTGGCGCGCAGGCGATTGCCCAGGCTGCCCAGCGGATGATCGTTGTGCTTGGTGAAGACGATGCGCGGACGGCGGCGCAGCCCCAGCGTGGCCAGCATGACCTGCTTGTGGTCGGCCGAGCCGTTGCAATGGATGATGTCGTAGCCGCCCTCGGCGATCAGCCGGCGCAGCGCCGCCCGGTCATGGAACCAGGACGACAGCCGCGTGGTGTACTGCATGTCCACCACCTCGACGCCGGGAATCTCGCGCGCATAGCGGTACAGCCGGCTGGTGCCGGGCACCGCCACGGTCAGGGCGTGCCCGGGCGCCAGCGCGCGCGCCAGGTTGATGACATAGGTGACATGGCCGCCGCCGTTGCGGCCATGGAAATTGGTGTACAGGATCTTCACTTGCGCGGCTCGGACAGGAACATCAGCTTGGCATAGCGGAAGAAGCTGCCGGCGGCGGCCGTCACGGCCAGGACCAGCCCGTGGCGCCCATCCAGGAAGCCGCGGCGGATCAGGTAGATGCGCACGAAGGTCCAGAAGCCATGGCCCAGCGCCGAGAACACCGTGGCGCGCTTGCCGCGCGCATGCATCATCGCGGCCGCATCCGAGGAATAGCGATTGACCTTGGCGATGAGGGCGTCGAAATTGTTGTACGGGTAGTGCAGGAAGTGCCCGCGCAGGCGCGCGGGCTGGCCCTGCGCCGGCACGACGCGCTCGTGCACGGCCGCATCGGTGAACCGCGCGCTGCCGCGCCGGAACAGGCGCAGCACGTAATCGGGCCACCAGCCGCTGTGACGGATGAAGCGGCCGCAGAAATCCGACAGCCGGGCGATTTCGTAGCAATCGGCCGTGGCGCCGGCCATGGCGGCCTGGATCTCGCTCGCCAGCTCGGGCGTGACGCGCTCGTCGGCATCGATGGACAGCACCCAGTCGCCCGTGGCCAGGTCCAGGGCACGGTTCTTCTGCGGTCCGAATCCCGGCCAGTCCGGCGTGACCTCGACGCGCGCGCCGAAATCGCGCGCCAGCTCGACGGTGTTGTCGGTGCTGCCCGAATCGACCACGATGAACTCGTCGGCGAAGGCCACCGACTCCAGGCATGCCAGGATGTTGGCCGCTTCGTTCTTGGTAATGATGATGACCGACAGCGTCATGCGCGCCTCCTCAGCTTTTTCTTCCAGGCCTTCCAGGCGTGATAGCGCGGGCCGATCCAGGGATGGCGCGCCAGCCAGATGCGGCGGTTGAGCCAGCCGCCGGCGCGGTTGCGCACCGCGAAGCGGTATATGTGTGCGGGATCGCCGCCCGGGACGTTCTGGCCCAGGGCGTCGGTGGTGTAGAGATGGCGAAAGCCGGCGTCGCGCGCCGCCTGCACATAGTCGGCGTCGAAATAGCCCTGGGGCCAGCACAGGTGGTCGCTGACCTCGCCCAGCCGGGCCTGCAGCGCCCGGCGCGAATCGGCCAGCTCCTGGACGATATGGGCGCGCTTGGCGGCGACGTCGGGGCCGCACTGCTTGTCCCAGCGCGTATGGGTATGGGTGTGCGAATGCACCTCGAAGGTGCCCGCCGCCAGCATGGCCTGCACTTCGCTCCAGCGCAGCATGACCTCGTCGGCGCGTCCGGCGGCGATCAGGCGCTTGCTTTCGTCGTGGTCGGGCGCGGGCGGCAGCGGCCCGTCCTGCCCGGCGCAGGGCCGCGCCGGACCATCGCCCAGCAGGCCGGTGATCAGGAACAGCACGGCCTTCATGCCGTGGCGCTGCAGGATCGGGTGGGCATACACCCAGTTGTTCAGGTATCCGTCGTCGAAGGTGATCAGCACCGATTTCTCGGGCACCGGGGCGCCGTCCAGGTAGGCGGCGAACTCGGCCGTGCCCAGCGAGCGGTAGCCGGCCCGCGCCAGCGCGGCGATCTGCCGTTCGAACACCTCGGGCGTGGCGGCGATCATGCCGCCGGCCGGGGTGACGTGGTGGTACATCAGCACCGGGACATTGGGCGCGTTACGCATGGCCGCGCTCCGCCAGCCACTGCCGGTAGATGGCCTCGGTGCGCTCGGCCAGCCGTTCGGGCGCGAAGACCTTTTCGTCGCGCACCATGCGCCGGCCGGCCTCGCCCATGCGGCGCCGCAACGCGCGGTCGTCGATCAGGCGGCGCAGCGCGGCGCCCAGCGCCGCCGGGTCGTCCACCGGCACCAGGATGCCGGTCTCGCCATCGCGCATCATCTCGGACACGCCGCCCACGTCGGTGCCGACGACCGGCAGGCCACAGGCTTCGGCCTCGACATAGACGGTGCCCGAAGCCTCCTGGCGGGTGGCCAGGGCGAACAGGTCGAAACCGGCCAGCAGGTTGGGGACGTCGTTGCGCGTGCCCATCAGGTGGATGCGCGCCTGCAGGCCCAGTTCGGCCACGTAGGCCTGGGTCTGCTCGAACATCGGCGAGCCGCCGCCGACGAACACCAGGTGCAGGTTGGCACGCTCGGCCATCAGCGGCCGCATGGCGTCGATGAGTTCGCGGTGCCCCTTGGTGGCGCGCATCACCGCCACGCAGCCGACCACGATATCGTCGGCCGCCAGGCCCAGCTCGCCGCGCAGGGTCGAGTGTTCGATGGGAGGCGGCAGCACGATGGGCGAATACACCGTGGCGATATGGCCGGCGGGTACGCCGCGTTCGATGAGGTGCTGGCGCACGTGGTCGCTGACCGTGGTGACGCGGTGCGGCAGCCCGGTATAGGACCAGAGCGAGCCGACCCTGTTGGACAGGTGGCGGGTACGCACGATCAGCGGCGTGCCCGCCAGCCGGCCGGCGGCCGCGGCGATCACGGTATCGCGCCGGCTGTGCGTGTTCAGCACGTCGTAGCGGCCCTGGCGCAGCAGGCGGCGCAGGCTCAGCACGCCGCGCAGGTAATTGCGCGGCCCGTCCATTTCCAGCGTGTGCACGGTGAAGCTGGCCTCGGCCAGGCGGCGCGCCAGCTGGGCCTGCGGCTGGCAGATCGCCTCCATGTGATGGCCGCGCTCGCGCATGGCCGTCATTTCCTTGAAGATGCGCCCTTCCTGGCCGCCGAAACTGGTGGCGGCTTCGGAATGCACGATACGCAATGGCCGCATCAGTAGGTGACCTCGACGCCGTCGGGCTTGGCCCAGTCGTTCAGGTTCTCGAGCAGCGTGTCGGCCATGCGCACGCGCCAGTCTTCGCCCAGCCGCACCGTGCACAGGAAATTGTTCCTGCGGTAGACCACGTCGACCGGCACGCCGGGCACGCCGTTCTCGGGCTCGGCCCGGAACGGGTTGAGCAGCTGGCGCAGGCGCGCCGCGTCGGCCTGGCCGTTGAGCCGGATGCGCAGCGACTTGGCGCGCGCCTCGCGCGCCAGCTGCAGGTCGTACAGCTGCTCGGCCACGATGCGCATGCCGCCGGAGTACTCGTCGTTGCTGACCTTGCCCTGCACCACCAGCAACTGGTCTTCGCGCAGGCGGCCGCGGTGCTTCTCGTACAGCTCGTTGAACACCGAGATCTCGATCTGCGCTGTGCCGTCGTCGAGCACGGCGAACACCATCTTGCCGCGCCGCGTCATCATGGTGCGCACGCCGGCCAGCACCCCGCACATCCATTGCAGGTCGCGCTGCGGCTCCAGGCGCGCCAGCTGCATGGGCACGATGCGGCGCACCTCGTCGCGCCAGGCGTCGAACAGGTGGCCGCTGAAGTAATAGCCCAGCGCCGTCTTTTCCTCGGTTAGCGTGGTGTGCAGGTTCCAGGGCGCGACCTTGGTCAGCTCGCCGGCGACCACGTCGCCGCTGTCGTCGCCGAACAGCGACGACTGGTTGGCGCTGCGCGCGGCCTGCTCGGCCGCCTCCATCGCCGTACCGACCGAGACCAGCATGGCGGCGCGGTTGGGTTCGATGGTATCGAACGCGCCGGCCTTGATCAGGGCCTCGATGGTGCGCCGGTTGACCGCGTGCTTGCTGACGCGGCGGCAGAAGTCGAACAGATTGGCGAACGGGCCGCCCTCCTGGCGCGCGCGCAGGATTTCCTCGACCGCGCCCTGCCCGGTGCCTTTGACCGCGCCCAGGCCGTAGCGCATGGTGCGCGGCGGTTTGCCCTGCTCGGTGTGCTTGTCCGCCACCGGTTCGAAGCGATAGCCCGAGGCGTTGACATCGGGCGGCAGCACCTCGACGCCGTTGTCCTGGGCGTCGCGCACGAAGATCTGCACCTTGTCGGTATCGTCCATGTCGGACGACAGCGTGGCGGCCAGGAACTCGGTGGGATGGTAGGCCTTCAGCCATGCGGTCTGGTAGGCGATCAGCGCATAGGCGGCCGAGTGCGACTTGTTGAAGCCGTAGCCCGCGAACTTCTCCATCAGGTCGAACAGCTTGACCGCCAGGTCGGGATCATGCCCCTTCTCGCGCGCGCCCTGCTCGAACAGTTCGCGGTGCTTGGCCATTTCCTCGGGCTTTTTCTTGCCCATGGCGCGCCGCAGCAGGTCGGCGCCGCCCAGCGAGTAGCCGCCGATGATCTGCGAGATCAACATCACCTGTTCCTGGTAGACGATGACCCCGTACGTGCTGCGCAGGGTGCCTTCCAGGTCCGGGTGGAAATAATCGACCGCGGCGCGGCCGTGCTTGCGGTTGACGAAATCGTCCACCATGCCGGATTCGAGCGGCCCCGGCCGGTACAGGGCCAGCATGGCGATGATGTCTTCGAAAGTGCTGGGGCGCAGCTTCTTGAGCAGCTCTTTCATGCCGCGCGATTCAAGCTGGAACACCGCGGTCGTGTTGGCGTCGCACAGCACCTTGTACGCGGCCTGGTCGTCCAGCGACAGGGCCATGACGTCGAAGTCGCGCTTGTCGGCATTGAACTGGCGCACGAAGCGCACCGCCCAGTCCAGGATGGTCAGGTTGCGCAGGCCCAGGAAGTCGAACTTCACCAGGCCGGCCGCCTCGACGTCGTCCTTGTCGAACTGGGAGACCGCGCTGTTCTCCTGGCCGGGCTGGCAATACAGCGGGCAGAAATCGGTCAGCTTGCCCGGCGCGATGAGCACCCCGCCGGCGTGCATACCGATGCTGCGCGTCAGGCCTTCGAGCGGGCGCGCCAGGTCGACCAGGGCGCGCACTTCCTCTTCCTGCTCGTAGCGGTCCTTGAAGGCCGGCTCGTCCTTGAGCGTGCGCTCCAGCGTCCACGGGTCGGCCGGGTTGAACGGGATCAGCTTGGACAGGGCATCGCAGAACAGGTAGGGCATGTCCAGCACGCGGCCGGCGTCGCGCACCACCGCCTTGGCGCCCAGGGTGCCGAAGGTGGCGATCTGGCTGACCGCCTCGCGCCCGTACTTCATCTTGACGTAGTCGATGACCCGTTCGCGGTTGTCCTGGCAGAAGTCGATATCGAAGTCAGGCATCGACACCCGCTCCGGATTCAGGAAGCGCTCGAACAGCAAGTCGTAGCGGATCGGATCCAGGTCGGTAATGCCCAGCGCGTAGGCCACCAGCGAGCCGGCGCCCGAGCCCCGCCCCGGCCCGACCGGAACGCCGTTGTTCTTGCCCCAGTTGATGAAGTCCTGCACGATCAGGAAGTAGCCGGGAAAGCCCATCTGGATGATGGTCTTGCACTCCCAGCGCAGGCGTTCGTAGTACTGGTCGCGCTTGGCGTTGCGCTCGGCCTCGTCGGGGAACAGGAACTGCAGGCGCTTTTCCAGGCCTTCCTCGGACAGCTGGACCAGGTAGTCGTCCAGCGTCACGCCGTCCGGCGTGGGGAAGTTCGGCAGGCGCGGCTTGCCCAGCACCAGGGTCAGGTTGCAGCGCCGCGCGATCTCGACCGTATTGGCCAGCGCCGAGGGCACGTCGGCGAAGCGGCGCGCCATTTCCTCGGAACTGAGCAGGTATTGGTCCTGCGTGTAGCGCCGCACCCGCCGCGGATTGGCGAGGATCTCGCCTTCGGCGATGCACACGCGCGCCTCGTGCGCCTGGAACTCGTCGCGGTCCAGGAACTGCACCGGATGGGTGGCCACCACCGGCAGCCCCGCCTCGGCGGCCAGCCGCATGGCGGCCTGGGTATAGGTTTCGTCGCCGTCGAAGCCGGCGCGCTGCAATTCGATGTAGTACGAACCCGGAAACAGCTGGCCCCACTGGCGCGCCAGCGACAGCGCCGTGACGGCATTGCCGGCTTCCAGCGCCTGGCCGACGTCGCCGCCGCGCGCGCCCGACAGCACGATCAGCCCTTCCTGGCCCTGCAGCCATTCGCGGCGCACCTCGGCGCGCCCCTTGTACTGATTCTCCAGGAACGAGCGCGTCAGCAGCTCGCACAGGTTGAGGTAGCCCTGGTGGTTGCGCACCAGCAGCAGGAGACGGAACGGCTTTTCGCGGTCATCGTCGTTGGTCAGCCAGACATCGCTGCCGGCCACCGGCTTGACCCCGGCGCCGCGCGCGCCCTTGTAGAACTTGATCAGGCCGAAGATGTTCGACAGGTCTGTCAGCGCCACGGCCGGCTGGCCCAGCTTGGCCACGCGCTTGATCAGATCGGAGATGCGCACGATGCCATCCGAGACGGAGAACTCGGAATGGACGCGCAAATGTACAAATGGGGGCGGGTTTGTTACGGCTTCGGACATGTCCGGAATTGTACCCAGTCGGGGCAGCCGCCGGCACGATTTCGCCCCCCTTCCGGGCCCGCTGGGCAGCCGCCTGTGTAACAATACCTGATTACCGATTTATCCCACGGATGCCGCAACGACGTCCTCTGCGCACCATGAAATGGCTGATCCCGGGCCTATGGCTGGCCTCTATCCTGTTTGCCCACTTCCGCGGCCGCGTGCGGCTGTCGCTGTCGCGCCAGATGCTGGACCACTCCGTGCTGCTGGCGCCGGTCAATGCCTTCATGGTGCTGACCTCGCGCGTGCCCACCACCCCGTACCTGACCACCAGCGAAATCCCCGAGCTGAAGGTGCTGGACGACAACTGGGAAACCATTCGCGATGAAGCCCTGAAAATGGCCGAGCTGCGCCGCATCAAGGCCGCCGAGCGCCATGACGACATCGGCTTCAACTCGTTCTTCAAATATAGCTGGAAACGCTTCTACCTGAAGTGGTACGACGCCCGCCACCCCTCCGCCGAGGAGCTCTGCCCCAAGACCGTGGCCATCCTCAAGAGCCTGCCCAAGGTCAAGGCGGCCATGTTCGCCGAGCTGCCGCCGGGCGGCAAGCTGAACCCGCACCGCGACCCTTTCTCGGGATCGCTGCGCTACCACCTGGGCCTGGCCACGCCCAACGACGATCGCTGCTACATCGCCGTCGACGGCGAAAGCTACAGCTGGCGCGATGGCGAAAGCGTGGTGTTCGACGAAACCTATGTGCACGAAGCGCACAACAAGAGCGAAGGCAACCGCATCATCCTGTTCTGCGACGTCGAGCGTCCGCTCAAATGGCGCTGGGCCGAGGCCTTCAACCGCTGGTTCGGCCGCGTGGTCATGTCGGCCGCCAGCTCGCCCAACGACGCCGGCGACCAGACCGGCGCCATCAACAAGCTGACCCACGCGCACTGGGTCATCGACCAGAAGCGCAAGCAGTTCAAGGCCTGGAACCGCACCGTCTACAAAGCCACCAAGTGGGGCCTGATCGCCCTGGTGGCCATCGGCTTCCTGGCACTCTAACCACCCGGGTGCCTGTCCCCGCGGGGGGACTGGCACCCGCTGACTTGGCGCCTGTCCCCGCAGGGGGACTGGCACCCGCAAACTCTCGGGGTGCCTGTCCCCGCAGGGACAGGCACCCGTGGGACAGCCCCCTACCGCCGCAACGACTCCCAGGCCTTCATCAGGCGCTTGACCGAGACCGGCATGGGGGTGCGCAATTCCTGGGCGAACAGGGCGACCCGCAGTTCTTCCAGCAACCAGCGGAATTCGTCCAGGCGCGGATCGGGCGCGCCCTTGAGCGCGCTGCGCGCGCGCTGGTACTGGGTGAGGATGGGCGCCATCTCGCCCATCAGGCGGGCGTCGCGCGCCGGATCGGCGCGCAGCTTGTCGATGCGCGCCACCGCCGCCTTGAGATAGCGCGGATAGTGCGCCAGCTGCGCGTAAGGTGTGTCGCGCACGAACCATTTCGGCATCAGCACGCCCAGTTGCTGCTGCAGGTCGGCGTAGGCCGCCGCGTGCGGCCTGGCCTGCGGCAGCTTGCGCTGCAGGGCGCCGTATTCGGCCAGGATGGCGTGCGCCATGCGCGCCACCTCCTGCGCCAGCAAACCCAGCCTGCCCTTGCCCTCCTGGCGGCGCGCCTCGAACTGCTGCTCATTGACCGGCCAGGGCTCGGCCAGGCAGGCCTGCGCCAGCGCGCAATCGATGATCTGGTCGCGCAGCTCTTCCTGCGTGCCCAGGGCCATGTACAGCATGCTCATCTTCGTCAGGTCGGCCAGGTTCTTTTCCAGGAACTTGACCTGCTCGCGCAAGGCCAGCCGGAACAGCCGCAGCAGGCCGGCGCGATGGTGGCGGCGCGCCTCGTCGGGATCGTCGAACACGTCGAGATCGCAATGCGCGCCCCGATCGACCAGCGCCGGGTAGCCGATGACGGACTGCCCGCCGCGCTTGATCTCCATGATCTCGGGCAAGGGGCCGAACGACCAGGACGTCAGGTTTTCGTGCGCCAGCGCTTGCGCCACGTCCGAATCGCGCGCCGCCAGTTGCTGGAAGGTCGCCTGGGCCTGCTTGCCCAATTCGGCCTTGAGCTGCGCCAGATTGCGCCCGGCGGCCAGCATCCGGCCATGCTCGTCGACCACCTTGAAGTTCATGAACAGGTGCGCCGGCAGCGTTTCCAGCTTGAAGTCGCCGGGCGCCGGGCGCACCTGTACCTGGTCCCACATGTCGGCGATCAACGCATCGACCAGGCCCTGCTGGGGGTCGGCCTGGCGCTCGTACCAGCGTTCGTAGAAGCCCGCCGCGTAGTCGGGCAGCGGCACGCAATGGCGGCGCAGCTTCTGCGGCAGCGACTTGAGCAGCAGGTGGGCTTTTTCCTTGAGCATGCCCGGCACCAGCCATTCGCAGCGCTGCGCGTCGAGCTGGTTGAGCGCGAACAGGGGCACCGACAGCGTGACGCCGTCGCGCGGCGAGCCCGGCTCGAAGTGATAGTCCAGCGGCATCGCCACGCCCTGCCACTCGACTTTCTTGGGAAACACGTCGGTGGTCACGCCGGCCGCCTCGTGGCGCATCAGTTCGTCGCGCGTAAGCAGCAGGCGCGCGGCGGCGGCCTTGTCCAGCCCGTTTACCCACTTTTCCAGGCTGGCGGCCTGCGAAATGTCGGCCGGCAACTGGCGGTCGTAGAACGCGTAGATCAGCTCGTCGTCGACCAGGATGTCGGGCCGGCGCGTTTGGTGCTCCAGCTTCTCGATGCCGGCGATCAGCTTGCGGTTGTGCGCAACGAACGGCAGCCGGGTGTCGATCTCGCCGGGCACCAGGGTCTGGCGGATGAACAGTTCGCGGGCGTGCTGCGGGTTGATGCGGCCGTAGTGCACCCGCCGGCCGTTGTACACCAGCAGGCCATACAGGGTGGCGCGCTCGTTGGCGACCACCTGCCCGGCTTTTTTCTCCCAGCGCGGGTCGGACCAGTTGCGGCGCAGCAGGTGCGCGGCGGCGCGCTCCAGCCATACCGGCTCGATGCGCGCCACGCAGCGCGCGTAAAGGCGCGTGGTTTCCACCAGTTCGGCGGCGACGATCCAGCGCCCGGCCTTCTTGACCAGGCGCGAGCCGGGATGGATGTGGAAACGGATCTCGCGCGCGCCGTGGTACTGGCCGCCCTCTTCGCCCTTGAAACCGATATTGCCCAGCAAGCCCGACAGCAGCGCCATGTGCAGCTGCTCGTAGGTGGCCTCGCTCTGGTTCAGGCGCCAGCCCTGCTCGCCCACCAGCGCGGCCAACTGGGTATGCACGTCGTGCCATTCGCGCAGGCGCACCGGCGACAGGAAGTTCTGGCGCAGCAGCGCCACCAGCTTGCGCTGCGATGCCTTGTGCTGCACCTGCTCGCCATACCAGCGCCACAGCTTCAGGAACGACAGGAATTCGGACTTGTCGTCGGCGAACTTGGCGTGCGCGCTTTCGGCCGCCTCGCGCTCAGCCATCGGGCGGTCGCGCGGATCCTGCACCGACAATGCGGCGGCGATGATGAGCATCTCGGCCAGGCACTGCTGTTCGCGCGCGGCCAGGATCATGCGGCCGATGCGCGGGTCCACCGGCAGCTTGGCCAGCTCCTGGCCGGTGCGGGTCAGGCGAAACGCCGCGCCGCCACCGCCCGCCTCGGCGGCCTCGCCGTCGCCGGCCAGCTCGATGGCGCCCAGCTCCTGCAGCAGGTGGTAGCCATCGGCCACGGCGCGCCCCGGCGGCGCCTCGACGAACGGAAACTGCTCGATGTCGTCCAGCTTGAGCGACTTCATGCGCAGGATCACCGACGCCAGCGAGGAGCGCAGCACCTCCGGGTCGGTGAACGGCGCGCGGGCGTTGAAATCGGTCTCGTCGTAGAGGCGGATGCACAGGCCCGGGCCGATCCGGCCGCAACGGCCGGCGCGCTGGTTGGCCGAGGCGCGGCTGACTGGCTCGATGCGCAACTGTTCGACCTTGTTGCGCCAGGAGTAGCGCTTGACGCGCGCCAGCCCGCTGTCGACCACGAAGCGGATGCCCGGCACGGTCAGCGAGGTTTCGGCCACGTTGGTGGCCAGCACCACCCGCCGCGCATTGCCGCGCGGGTGGAAGATCTGTTCCTGCTCGGCCTGCGACAGCCGCGCATACAGCGGCAGCACTTCGGTGCCGACCGGATGGCGTTTGCGCAGCGCCTCGGCCGACTCGCGGATTTCGCGCTCGCCCGGCAGGAACACCAGCACGTCGCCGGGACCGTGGCGCGCGCACTCGTCGACCGCGTCGACGATGGCGTCGATCAGGTCGCGCTCTTCGTCGCCGGCGCTGCGTTCACGCCCGCCCTTGGCGGGCGCGGCGGCCGCTTCGTCGGACATGGGCGGCTGCACCGGGCGGTAGCGCACTTCCACCGGATACAGGCGCCCCGACACCTCGATGACGGGCGCCGGACGCTCGGGGCCGGCGGCGAAATGCCGCGCGAAACGCTCGGCGTCGATGGTGGCCGAGGTGATGATGACTTTCAGGTCAGGCCGGCGCGGCAGCAGCTGCTTGAGGTAGCCGAGCAGGAAGTCGATGTTCAGGCTGCGCTCGTGCGTCTCGTCGATGATGATGGTGTCGTAGCGGCGCAGCAGCGGATCGCGCTGCGACTCGGCCAGCAGAATGCCGTCGGTCATCAGCTTGATCGAGGCGTTCGGGCCGGTGCGGTCGTTGAAGCGCACCTGGTACCCCACCACTTCGCCCATCGGCGTGCGCAGCTCTTCGGCGATGCGCTTAGCCACCGAGGTGGCCGCCAGGCGGCGGGGCTGGGTATGGCCGATCATCTTGCGCCGGCCGCGCCCCAGCTCCAGGCAGATCTTGGGCAGCTGGGTCGTCTTGCCCGACCCCGTCTCGCCGCTGACGATGACCACCTGGTGGGCGGCGATGGCGCGCGCGATTTCCTGGCGCCGCGCGCTGACCGGCAGGTCTTCGGGATAGGAAATCGCGGGGATGGGCCGCTCGGGGCGCGGCTCGGAGCGCGCGGCGGCCGCGCGCTCGGGCGGACGGGAGGCTTCTGGCATTGACGAAATATCCGTTGAACCCGGCATTATAGGAGGCGCCGGCCAACCGGAAACCCGCGCGCGCGCCCTGCCGCCGGCGCGCGCCGGCCATATAATTTCCGCTGGCCGCATCAGCGCGGCTGACCGGCGGCCATGCAAGACCGCTGCCCGCACCAAGACCACAGGAGTATTCCGACCATCATGCCCGATCTGGAACCAGACACCGTCTCCGCGCTCGAAGCCCCCGAATTCGCCCCCGCGCAATTCGTCCGATGGTTCCGCGAAGTGGCGCCCTACGTGCATGCGTTCCGAGGCAAGACCTTCGTGGTGGCGTTCGGCGGCGAGCTGGTGCAGGCCGGCGCCCTCAATATCCTGGTGCAGGACCTCTCCCTGTTGTCGGCCCTGGGCATCCACCTGGTGCTGGTGCACGGCTCGCGCCCGCAGGTCAATGAACAGCTGCGCCTGAAGGGCTACACCCAGCAGTTCGGCCGGGGCCTGGCGCCCACCGACCCGGCCGCGCTGGAATGCGCCAAGGAGGCGGCCGGCGAGATCCGCCTGGACATCGAGGCCGCCTTCAGCCAGGGCCTGCCCAACACGCCGATGTCGCATTCGCACATCCGCGTCCTGTCGGGCAACTTCGTCACCGCCCGGCCCACCGGCGTGGTGGACGGCATCGACTACAAGCACACCGGCCAGGTGCGCAAGATCGATGTCGACGCGCTCAAGTTCGCCATCGAGCAGGGCTCGGTGGTGCTGCTCTCGCCGCTGGGCTTCTCGCCCACCGGCGACGCCTTCAACCTGGCCATGGAAGACCTGGCCACCAGCGTGGCGGTGGCCCTACGCGCCGAGAAACTGATCTTCCTGTCCGGCGAGCCCGGCGTGCTCGACGGCAACGGCGCCGTCGACACCGAGCTGGCGCGCGTGGATGCCGACGCCCTGCTGGCGCGCGGGGAACTGGACGAGGACACCACCTACTTCCTGCAGCATGCCTCGCTGGCCGTCAAGCGCGGCGTGGCGCGCGCCCACCTGGTGCCCTACGCGCTGGACGGCAGCGTGCTGCTGGAGATCTTCACCCACGACGGCGTGGGCACCATGGTGGTCGAGGACACGCTGGACGACCTGCGCGCAGCCACGCTCGACGACGTGGGCGCCATCCTCAGCCTGATCGAACCGCTGGAAGCCGACGGCACCCTGGTGCCGCGCCCGCGCAGCGCCATCGAGCGCGACGTGGAACGCTTCACCGTGCTCGAGCACGATGGCGTGATCTACGGCTGTGCCGCGCTGTATCCGTTCCCCGAGGACCAGATGGCCGAGATGGCCTGCCTGATCGTGCACCCCGAATGGCAGGGCTCCGGCGAAGGCGAGATCCTGCTGCGCCACATGGAGTCGCGCGCCCGCGCCAGCGGCGCGCGCCGCCTGTTCGTGCTGACCACCCGCACTTCGCACTGGTTCATGAAACGCGGCTTCGTACGCGGCGGCGTCGCCGACCTGCCGCGCGACAAGCAGAACAATTACAACCGCTCGCGCAACAGCCTGGTTTTCATCAAGAAACTGTAACCAGCCGGCTTGCCGCCGCGCGCGGCGGCAAGCCGGCTAAAATGGCCTGTTCGCAACTTACCGGCAGCAAACCATGTCCCGTATCGTCAACTGTGTGAAACTCAAGCGCGAAGCCGAAGGGCTGGACTTCCCTCCGTACCCGGGCGAACTGGGCACCCGCATCTGGCAACAGATCTCCAAGGAGGCCTGGGAAGAGTGGAAGCAGATCCAGACGCGCCTGGTCAACGAGAACCGCCTCAACCTGGCCGACGCGCGCGCGCGCAAGTACCTGCAGCAGCAGATGGAACGTTTCCTGTTCGAGGACGGCACCGTCGAGGCGCAGGGCTATGTCCCGCCCTCGGCCTGAGCGCGTCGCGCGTTCGCCTCATCGCAACCGGCCGGCAGGCCGGTTTTTCATTGATGCCCGCCGCTACCGATCCTGACATCGCCGCCCTGGTCGCGCGCGCCGCCGCCGTAGCCCCCGAGCGCCGCAGCGGCACGCTGCGCGACCTCGACCACATCGTCATCCTGATGCAGGAGAACCGCGGCTTCGACCACTACTACGGCGCCCTGCCCGGCGCGCGCGGCCGGGCCGACCCGCACCGCGCGCCCACGCCCGACGGCGACGTGTTCGTCCAGGCGCACGCCGGCCAGCGCCTGGCGCCCTATCCGCTGGCGCCCGCGCTGCCGCCCGGCCAGCCGCTGGGCCACCTGACGCCGCACACCTGGGACGATGCCCAGCGCGCCTGGAACGACGGCCGCATGGACCAGTGGCTGGCGGCCAAGGGCCGGCTGGGAATGGGCTACTACCGCCCGGAGGAACTGCCGCTGCAGACCGCGCTGGCGCGCGCCTTCACGCTGTGCGAGGCCTACCACTGTTCGATGCACGCCGGCACCAACCCCAATCGCCTGTTTCTGTGGACCGGCACCAACGATCCGCACGGCCAGGCCGGCGGCCCGGCGCTGGTCAACACCCATGACCGGCCCGGACCGGCGCACGAAGGCTACGCGTGGACGACCTACCCCGAACGCCTGCAGGCCGCCGGCGTGGACTGGGCGATCTACCAGGACATGGCGGACAACTACCACGACAATCCGCTGGCCGGCTTTCGGCAGTACCGCGCCGAACTGGCCGGCGGCGCGGCCCGGGCGCCGCTGCGCGAGCGCGCCCTGAGCACCCGCACCCTGGCGGCGCTGGCCGAGGACGCGGCCAATGGCCGCCTGCCGCAGGTGGCGTGGATCATCGCGCCCGCCGCGGACTCCGAGCACCCGGAAGTGTCCAGCCCGGCGCAGGGCGCCGCCTTCAGCGCCCGCGTGCTCGACATCCTGACGCGCGCCCCGGCGCTCTGGCGACGCTGCGCGCTGCTGCTCACCTACGACGAGAACGACTGCTTTTTCGACCACATGCCGCCGCCCGCGCCGCCCGGCGCGGCGGGCGGCGGCAGCACCGCGGACACCGCGGGCGAATACCACCAGGCGCGCGGCGGCCCTTCGGCCGGCACCCCCGACGACCCGCGCGCGCTGCATGGGCGCGCCTATGGCCTGGGGCCGCGCGTGCCCATGCTGGTGGTCTCGCCGTTCAGCCGCGGCGGCTGGCTCGATGCGCGCGTCTATGACCATACCTCGGTCATCCGCCTGCTGGAGTCGCGCTTTGGCGTGGCCGAGCCCAACATCAGCCCATGGCGGCGCGCCGTCTGCGGCGACCTGAGCCACGCCTTCGATTTCACCGGCGCGCAAGACCAGGCGGGCGCGCCAGGACCGCGCAGCCGGCCTTCGCCCTATGCGTGCCATGTCGAAGCCTGGGCGGCCGATGGCCGCCAGCGGGTGCGCATGGCCAACCCGGGCCACGCCACGCTGGTGCTGCACGTGTACGACTGCCTGCGGCTGGCGCAGGGTCCGCGCCGCTACACCATCGAACCGGGCCGGCAATGGGAAGACAGCTGGCCGGATGCCGGCGCAGACCTGGCCTGCGACCTGTGGATACTGGGGCCGGACGGATTCCATCGCCACATCCGCCGCCACGGGGCCGCCGCGCCGCTGGCGGCGGCCTGGCGCGACCAGCCGCCCGCCCTGTTGCTGGAAAACCGGGGTGCGCAAGCCCTGCAGGCGCGGATTGAATCGGCCTATGGCGAGGCGCCCGCGCTGCTGCGGCTGGCGCCGGGCGAGCAGGCCGCCTGGCCATATGAACCGGCCAGCCGCGGCTGGTACGACCTGACGGCGAGCGCCGCGGGGCAGTCGTTGCGGCTGGCCGGCCGCATGCGCGCCGCGGGGCCGGGCCGGCCCGACCCGCGCCTGGGCTGACGCGCCCTGCGGCTTACTGCGGGACTTCCGGGGTGGACGCCGGCGTTTCGGCGTTGCCGGCTTTCTCGGCCTTGTCGGCCTTCTCGATGGCTTCTTCGCCGCGCGCCAGGCGCTCGGTGTTCTTGACCCCGGTGTGGCGCACATCGGCGCCCTTGACCATGTAGATCACCCGCTCGGCCATGTTCTTGGCATGGTCGCCGATGCGCTCGAGCGCGCGGGCGATGAAGATCATGTCGATGGCGCGCGAAATGGTGCGCGGGTCTTCCATCATGTAGGTGATCAGGTTGCGCAGCGCCGCCTTCCATTCCTTGTCGACTTCCTTGTCGCTGCGCACGACCTGCGCGGCCAGGATCGGATCCAGGCGCGCGAAGGCGTCCAGCGCCTGGCGCAGCATATTGCCCACGTTCACGGCCATGTGGCGCAGTTCGATCAGGGGAATGTGACGCTGGTCGTTCTCGTACATGCGGCGCACGGCGGTGGCGATCTTCTCGGCCTCGTCGCCCGAGCGCTCCATGTCGGTCAGCATCTTGGAGACGGCCAGCAAGGTGCGCAGGTCGATCGCGGTGGGCTGGTGGCGCGCCAGGATCAGGCTGATGCGCTCGTCGATCTCGACTTCGTGCCGGTTGACCTCTTTCTCGCGCTCGCGCACCTTCTCGACCATGCTCATGTCGCCGGCCGGAATGGCTTCGACCGCTTCGTGGATCATGGCCTCGACGATTCCGCCCATCTGGAGGAACTGCGACCGCACGTGCTGCAGGTCTGCGTCGAATTGTTTGTTGGTGTGCTCCGTCATCCGGACTCCCTGCGTGGTTGGTCTCATCTGTAGTGCCCCTGAAAACGCGGTTGCGCAGAGGGCTGCCCGACCCGCAAGGTTATGACCCGACTATGACAGGATTATGAATCCCCCCCGGAAGACCGGCAAGCCGGCCCCGGGAAGGCGCGCCGGGTCAGCCGCGGCGCTCCAGGCGGCGGATGCCGTCCTGGGTGGCCAGCAGCGCCACATCGGCGCCGGCCAGGGCGAACAGGCCGCAGGTCACCACGCCCGGAATGTCGTTGATGGTCTTCTCCAGCCCCGGCGCGTCGGCGATCGACAGGCCGGCCACGTCCAGGATGATGTTGCCATTGTCGGTAACGAAGCCTTCGCGCAGCGCCGGCTGGCCGCCCAGCCGGCTCAAGCCGCGCGCCACGGCGTTGCGCGCCATGGGAATGACCTCCACCGGCAGCGGAAAGCGGCCCAGCCGCTCGACCAGCTTGGACTCGTCGGCGATGCAGATGTAGCGCCGGGCCACCGAGGCCACGATCTTCTCGCGCGTCAGCGCGCCGCCGCCGCCCTTGATCATGTGCAGGTTGGGATCGATCTCGTCGGCGCCGTCCACGTAGATCGGCATGCTCTGGACATCGTTGAGGTCCAGCACCGCCAGGCCGTGGCCGGCCAGCCGCGCCGCGCTGCGCTCGGAACTGGCCACCGTGCCGCGCAGCCTGCCCTTGAAGCAAGCCAGGCCATCGATGAACAGATCGGCGGTCGAGCCGGTGCCCACGCCGATGATCACGTCCGGCCCGGCTACCTGTTCGACCAATTCGAGGGCTGCGTCGGCGGCTTGTTGCTTGAGTTCTTGCTGAGTAAGCATGGCGATTGCGAGTATGAGCGCGGCAGGCGCGCGAAACCTTGAAGGCCGGAAATTTAGCAGATACCGGGCCAGGCGCGGGCCAGAATCGGGGCCGGATCATCGATCGGCGCGGCCCCGACGATGCCCGCGGGCGCGTGCAGGCGCGTGGCGGCAAAGGCCGCGCCCACCGGGGTGGGCGCGTGGCGAATCAGCAAGGCAGCCTGCCAGAGCGTGGCCAGCCCGGCGGCCACGCGGCGCGCCAGGGCCTGCGGGACCGAGTCCGGCTGCGCCACCAGCGCCAGCCAGTCGTCCAGCGCCTGGTCGTACGCGGGCACCACGCCGCGCGCGCGGTCCAGCTCGTCGCGCAGGCCCGGCAGCGCCTCGGCCTCGCGCGCCAGGCCGCGCAGCACGTCCAGCGCCATGACATTGCCCGAGCCCTCCCAGATCGAATTGACCGGCGCCTCGCGGTACAGCCGCGCCAGCGGCGCTTCCTCGACGTAGCCGTTGCCGCCCAGCACTTCCATGCATTCGCCCAGCGCGGCGATGGCGCGCTTGCAGACCCACAGCTTGGCCGCCGGCGTACCCACGCGCACCAAGGCGCGCGCGACCGGGTCGGCACGCTCGTCCACGGCGCGCGCCAGCCGCAACGCCAGCACGGTCGCCGCCTCGCTCTCCAGCGCCAGGTCGGCCAGCAGCACCCGCATCAATGGCTGCGCCAGCAGGGCAGTCCCGAAAGCCTGGCGCTGCGCGGCGTGATGCAGGGCCTGCGCCACCGCCTGGCGCAACAGCGCCGCGCTGCCCAGCACGCAATCCAGCCGCGTAGTCGCGGCCATCTCCAGCAATACCGCGGTCCCGCGCCCCGGCTCGCCCAGCATGGCGCCCCAGGCCTGCTCGAACTCCACTTCGGCACTGGCGTTGCTGCGATTGCCCAGCTTGTCCTTCAGGCGGCGCAGGCGCACGGCATTGCGCGGCCCATCGGGCACCCAGCGCGGCACGAAGAAGCAACCCAGCCCTTCGTCGGTACGCGCCAGCACCAGGTGCGCATCGGCGTGCGGCACCGACAGGAACCATTTATGGCCGGTCAGCAGGTAGGCCTGGCCGCGCCCGGGCGCGCCGACCGGCTCGGCGCGCGTGGCCACCGAGCGCAGGTCCGAACCGCCTTGCTTCTCGGTCAGGCCCATGCCGATCAGGGCGCCGCGCTTGCGGCCGATGGGCGCGTCGCTGGCGTCGAACTCGCGCGAATACAGGACGTCGAGCCAGTCGCGCCCGTAGTCGATGACGCCGGCCGGCTCGCGCGCCAGCAAGGGCACCGCGGCGTGGGTCATGGTGGTGGGACACAGGGTGCCGGCCTCCACCTGGCCTTGCATCAGGTAGGCGGCCGCGCGCGCCACGTGCGCGCCCGGCACGGGCTGCGCCCAGGCCCTGCTGTGCAGCCCGCGCGCCACGATGCCGGTCATCAGCGCGTTCCAGGCCGGGTGAAAGGCGACCTTGTCCTGCCGGTGGCCGGTCGGGTCATAGGCCAGCAGGCGCGGCGAATTGCGATTGGCCTCGGCGGCGGCCTCCAGCGTCTGGGCCCGGCCCAGCCATGCGCCGTGCTCGCGCAACTCGGACTCGAAGGCCGCGGCGCCCTCACGCCGCACGGCCTGCTGCAGCACCGGATCGGTCTCGTACAGCGAATAATCTTCCAGCGGTGCGACCTGGTTGGTCACCTGGTGCGTAAGGAACGGCTGCATGGCGCCTCCGGCCTTGGCGGCGAAAGAATTGGGCGGACCGCCCGCCCCGCCGGGGGCTCTCCGCCCCCGCGCCTGCTCCTCAGGATGGGGAGCCCTGGTCAGCCCCTAGTGTATCGGGTTCGTCGCCCAGCAGCCGGGCCGCCTCGGCCTCCGGCAGGGCCTCGACCGTCCTGAGGTTGCGCAGCATGGCGCGCGTGCGCACCTCGGTCTGGCCGATCCTGTTGCTGGCGGTGTCCAGGGTTTTCTTGACCGTGGCCAGCGATTCGCCGAACTTGGCGAACTCGGTCTTGACCGCGCGCAGCACCTGCCACACCTCGGACGAGCGGCGCTCGATCGCCAGGGTGCGGAAACCCATCTGCAGGCTGTTGAGCAAGGCCGCCAGATTGGCGGGGCCGGCCACGTTCACGCGCAGGCCGTGCAGCTTGTCCAGCAATCCGGGCCGGCGCAGCACTTCCGCGTACAGGCCTTCGGTGGGCAGGAACATGATGGCGAAGTCGGTCGTGTGGGGCGGCGCCACGTACTTGGACGCGATGAGCCGCGCCTGCGTCTCCACGGCCTTGGCCAGCGCCGCGCCGGCGGCGCGGGCGGCCTCCTGCTCGGCCGCATCCTGGGCGTCCATCAGGCGCTCGTATTCTTCCTTGGGAAACTTGGCGTCGATGGGCAGCCACACCGGGCCGCCGCCCTCGTCCTTGCCCGGCAGTCGGATCGCGAACTCCACCACCGCATCGCTGCCGGGCACCGGCTTGACGTTGCGCGCGTATTGCTCGGGCGTCATGGCGTCTTCCATGAGCCGCGCCAGCTGCACCTCGCCCCAGGTGCCGCGCGATTTCACGTTGGTCAGCACCCGTTTCAGGTCGCCCACGCCGGCCGCCAGCGTCTGCATCTCGCCCAGGCCCTTGTGCACGGCCTCCAGGCGGTCCGACACCATCCGGAACGACTCGCCCAGGCGCTGCTCCAGCGTCGCGTGCAGCTTCTCGTCCACGGTACGGCGCATTTCCTCGAGCCGCGCGCCATTGTCCGCCTGCAAGGCCTGCAGGCGCTGGTCGACCACCTGGCGCACGTCCTGCATGCGGCGGTCATTCAGTTCGACCAAGCCCTGCAGGCGCTCGCCGAACTGGCTGGCGAAACGCGCCAGCGACTCGCCATGCTCGGCGCGGGCGGCGCGCGCGTCGCGCCCCAGCGTGGCGCGCAGCTCTTCCTGGCTTTGCGCCATCTCGGCGCGCAGCGCGCGCATCGACTCGGCCAGCTCGGCGCGCAACCCGCGCTGGCTCTCCGCCAGGTCTGCGCGCAGCCCCCGGTCCACGCGTTCCAGGCCATCGAGCAGCGCCTGCAGGCGCGCGTCGCCGCCCCGCCCGCGCAGCGCCAGCAGGCAGGCCAGCAGCGCGAACACCGCGGCCGCCACGGTTATCCAAGGCAGATAAGATTCCAAGCCAATCTCCACAAACCACGATTGTAGGAACAGGGGCCGGCTCACGCCAGGACACTGCTTAAGCAAGCCGGCGCAGGCTCACACCGGGCATACAAAAAAAGACTAACATTGCTCGCTGACTGTCATACCGATCCTTTTTTATCGTGCCCTGACCCGACAACACCGCAGACCACAACACCCATCACGCGCCCTTGCCGGGCAGCGGCTACGCCGCCATGTTCGGCCCGCTGGACCTGAGCCAGGCGCGGCTGCTGGCCCAGGGCGGCGACCGGTACGTGTTCCAGCACCCGCACGAGCCCGCGCTGTTGGTCAAGGTCATGGACATGGAGGCGCGCGCCGTCTATCTGGAGGCGCGCCCGTTCAAGCGCTGGTACAAGCAATTCCAGCGGGAAAGCGCCTACCGCGTCTACCTGAACGAAATCACCGAATACGTCACCACCTCGACCAGCGCCTCGGGTGTCTGGCAGGTGCCGCTGGCGCGCATCGTGGGGCTGGCGCAGACCTCGCTGGGCCTGGGCCTGCTGGCCGAGAAAATCACCGACGCGGCCGGCAACATGGCGCCGACGGTCAGCGATCTGGTCAAGCGCGGCGAATTCGACACGGCGCTGGCCCAGCGCCTGGACCGGTTCTTCGAAGACCTGGCCGACGCCCACATCGTGATCCACGATATCTCGGCCAGCAATATCGCCTGTGGCCGCAATGCCGAAGGCCGCGAAGGCCTGTATCTGATCGACGGCTTCGGCGTGCTGCCGCTGATTCCCACCTATGCCTGGAGCCGGCGCCTGAACCGCAAGCGCATCATGCGCAAGTACGCGGAACTGCGCGCCCGCATGCCCGCCCCGGCGCCCTGAGCCGGCGCTACACGTACAGCGCGCCGTCGGGATCCACCCAATCGAAATCGCGCCCGGCCTGCTGGCCGCGACGCAAGGGATTGCGCGTGCAGAACGCCGCATAGGCCGGATCGACGTAGCGGTACGGCAGGTGCTCGTCGCGCCCGGCCGGGATGCCCAGCCGGGTGGTGCGGACCAGGCGGTCGAGCCGCACGCCCACGTCCTCGACGAAAAACCGCCGCGGGTCGAAGGCCTTGGCGTCCCATTGCGGCACTTTCAGCCCGAGCGCGCGGCACAGCAGGGTCTGGCCCGCGCACAGGCGCGCCGGCGGCCGGGGCTGGCCCTGCGCATCCGGGTTGAGCCGCTGCATGCAGGCCAGCGCGCGCGGCCCGGACACCTCGTCGACCCAGGGATGGCCCGATTTGATCAACACCGCATTACCGGGGCCGGCCGCGCTGAAATTGAGCGAATCGCCGCCGCGCGCGTAGTACATGTAGACCACGCCCCCGTCCATGAACAACGCGCGCCGCTTGTGGGTGTAGCCGAGCGAGGCGTGGCTGCCCTTCTCGGCCAGGTAATAGGCTTCCGTCTCGATGATGCGCGCCGACAGCCACAGGCCGTCCACGCGGTGGCGCACCACCTTGCCCAGCAGGTCGCGCGCGAGCTGCTGGGCGTCGCGGTTGAAGAAAGCGGCCGGCAGGGCCGGGCCCGGCTGCGGCCGGGCCGTGCGCGCAGGGGCCGGCATACGATCAGGCGAAGCGCTCGCCGTAGCGCTTTTCCGAGAAACCAACGGTCACCTCGCCGTCCGGCGTCACGGTAACGGGGCGGCGCACCAGCGCCGGGTACTCGGCGATCAGCGCGGTCCATTCGGCATCGCTGCGGGCCGCCTTGCGCTCGTCGGACAGCGCGCGCCAGGTCATGGACGTGCGGTTGACCAGCTTTTCCCAGCCGCCCACCTTGCCGGCCCATTGCTTGAGCGTGGCCGCCGGCACGGGATGGTCGCGATAATCGACAAAGTCATGCGCCACGCCGCGGGCCGCCAGCCAGTCGCGCGCCTTCACGCAGGTGCTGCACTTGTTCAGACCATACAGGGTGACTTGTTTCATCGGTTATCGGCCTCCTTGCGCCACTGCAACCGGTTGGCGATGATCACGCAGGTGCCGACCGCCAGGATGAACAGGGTGGCCAGCGCGTTGATCTCGGGCTTGAGCCCCAGGCGAACGCGCGAGAACACCTCCATCGGCAGGGTCGACGACCCCGGCCCCGACAGGAACGACGCGATCACCACATCGTCCAGCGAAAGCGTGAATGCCAGCAGCCAGGCCGACACCAGCGCCGGGGCGATCAGCGGCAGCGTGATCGCGAAAAATACCTTGATGGGCGTGGCGCCCAGATCGAGCGCGGCCTCTTCGAGCGAGCGGTCCATGTCGCGGATGCGCGACTGGACCACGACCGCCACGAACGCCATGCACAGCGTGACGTGGCCCACCCAGATGGTGAACACGCCGTTCTGCTCCGGCCAGCCCAGGTGGCCACGCATCTCGACGAACATCAGCAAGAGCGAGATGCCCAGCACGACCTCGGGAATGACCAGCGGCGCGCTGAGCATGCCCACGTACAGCGTGAAGCCGCGAAAGCGGCCCATGCGCCCCAGCACGTAGCCGGCCCAGGTGCCGATGATGGTGGCGGCGGTGGCCGTCAGGACGGCGATCTTGAACGACAGCCAGGCGGCGCGCAGCAAGGCGCTGTCCTCGAGCAGCGAGCCATACCAGCGCAGCGAGAATCCGGTCCAGGATGTCACCACCGGCGAATCGTTGAACGAGAAAACCATCAGGCTGATGATGGGCACGTACAGGAAGAAGTACCCGAGGCCCAGCACCAGCATCCGCAACGACTTGTTGGGCCCCTTCATCGGCGGCCTCCGCCGGCGAAATCCTGCTGCTTGATCTGGTTGTACTGGAACAGGGCCAGCGGCACCAACAGCAACAGCACCATCACGCAGGTGACGGCCGAGGCCATCGGCCAATCGGTGTTGTTGAAGAACTCGTTCCACATGACACGCCCCATCATCAGGGTGTCGGCGCCGCCCAGCATTTCCGGGATGACGTACTCGCCCACCGACGGGATGAACACCAGCATGGCGCCGGCGATCACGCCCGGCCGCGACAATGGCACGGTGATGCGCCAGAACGCCTGCCACGGCCGCGCGCCCAGGTCGTAGGCGGCTTCGAGCAGGCGCAGGTCCATCTTCACCAGGTTGGCGTACAGCGGCAGGATGAAGAACGGCAGGTAGGCATAGACCAGGCCGATGTAGACGGCCAGGTCGGTACGGTATATTTCCAGCGGACTGGAAATCAGGCCCAGGCTCATCAGCAGCTTGTTCAGCAGGCCGTCGTTGCGCAGGATGCCCACCCACGCGTAGACGCGCAGCAGCAGCGAGGTCCAGAACGGCAGGATCACGGCCAGCAGCAGCAGATTGCGCAGCGCGGGCGCCGAACGCGCGATGTAGTAGGCGATCGGATAGCCGATGAGAATGCAGCACAGCGTGGTGATCGCCGCCATCTTGACCGAATTGAGGTAAGTGGCGACATACAGGCTGTCGGTGAACAGCAGGACATAGCCGCGCAGGTGCAGGCTGAGCTGCACGGCCTCGTCCTTGAACTCGGCCAGTGGCGTGTACGGCGGAATGCCGAACTGCAGCTCCGCGAAGCTGATCTTGAACACCAGCAGGAACGGCACCAGCAGGAACAGCACCAGCCAGGCGAACGGCGGCACGATGGCCACCGTGCGGCGCGATGGCCGCGGCAGGGCGAACCGCCTCATGACGAGAACACCGTCGCGCTATCGGCATCCCAGCTGACGAAGACCTCCTCGTCGATGCCGGGCGCGTCCTGGCGCGCCAGTTGCAGGCTGGGGACGCTGGCCTCGACGATCTTGCCCGAGTCCAGGCGGATCTGGTAGAGGCCGTAGCTGCCCATCCAGGCCATGTGGGTGACCATGCCATGCGCCCAGTTGTGCTCGGCCTCGGGCTGCTCGCGCAGGACCACCAGCCGCTCGGGCCGGATCGATACGTGCACTTCCATGCCCAGCGGCTCGCTTACGCCGTGGCTGACGTACAGCGGCCGGGTCAGCTCGCCCGACTCGATGGCGACATGGTCGGGCTCGTCGACCACGATGGTGCCCGAGAACAGGTTGGTCGAGCCGATGAAGCCCGCCACGAAACGCGAATTCGGAAACTCGTAGACGTCCTGCGGGGTGCCGCACTGCACGATCTGGCCTTCGGTCATGACGGCCAGGCGGTGCGCCATGGTCATGGCCTCTTCCTGGTCGTGCGTCACCATGATGCAGGTCACGCCGACCTGCTGCAGGATCTTGACCAGCTCGATCTGCGTTTTCTGGCGGATCTGCTTGTCCAGCGCCGACATCGGCTCGTCGAGCAACAGCAGCTTGGGCCGCTTGACCAGGCTGCGCGCCAGCGCCACGCGCTGCTGCTGCCCGCCGGACAGCTGGTGCGGCTTGCGGCGCGCGTAGCCGGCCATCTGGACCAGGTCCAGCGCCTCGAACACGCGGTCATGGATCTCGGCGCGGTCCACCCCTTCCTGCTTCAGGCCGAAGGCCACGTTGGCCTCGACCGTCATGTGCGGAAACAGCGCGTACGACTGGAACATCATGTTCACCGGCCGGCGGTACGGCGGCACATTGGTGATGTCCTCGCCGTCGAGCAGGATCTGCCCCGAGGTGGCGTCCTCGAAGCCGGCCAGCATGCGCAGCAGCGTCGACTTGCCGCTGCCAGAGCTGCCCAGCAGCGCGAAGATCTCGTTGCGCCGTACGGACAGGTTGACCGACTGCACGGCCACCACGTCGCCGAAAATCTTGACGACGTCGGAGACCTTGACGAATTCGTCCGGATCGGCAGAATGCTGCGCCGAATAGCGGATGTCGCTCATGATGGCTCAGCGTCCGGACTTCAGTTCGGCCCACATGCGCGTCTGCAGGCGCTGCACGTTCAGCGGCTGGGCCTTGATCACGTACAGGGTCTTGGACATGTCGGCGGGCGGGTAGATCATCGGGTTGTCGGCCACGTCCTTGACCACGAACTCGCGCGCCGCCTTGTTGGCGTTGGGATAGAACATGGTGTTGGTGATGGCCGCGTGCACCTGCGGCGTCTCGATATAGTTGATGAAGGCGTGCGCCTCCTCGGGATGCGGGGCGTCCTTGGGAATGGCCATCACGTCGAACCAGGCGGGCGCGCCGCCCTTCGGGATGAAGTAATTGATCTCGTACAGCTTCCTGGCCTCCTGGGCCCGGCGGCGCGCGATCATCACGTCGCCCGAAAAGCCGTAGACCATGCACAGGTCGCCCACCGCCAGCTCGTCGATATAGCCCGACGAGCTGAACTGACGGATATAGGGCCGGATCTGCTTGAGCAGGGCCAGGGCTTCCTTGTAGTCGTCCGTGTTGGCGCTGTTGGGATCCTTGCCCAGGTATTTGAGCACCGCCGGGAACACCTGCGCGGCCTCGTCCAGCATGGAGATGCCGCACTCCTTCAGCTTGGCGGCGTTCTCGGGCTTGAACAGCATGTCCCAATTGGCCAGGTCCACGCCCTCGCCCATGATCTGCCTGACCTTGGTGACGTTGTAGCCCAGCCCGTTGGTGCCGTAGCCCCACGGGATCACGTACTGGTTGCCCGGGTCGATGGTGGCGACCAGCGCCATGACGTCGGGGTCGAGATTCTTCCAGTTGGGGATCTTGGACTTGTCCAGCTTCTGGTACAGCCCGCCCTCGATCTGGCGCGACGCATAGTGGGTCGAGGGCACGACCACGTCGTAGCCCGACTTGCCCGTCAGCAGTTTGGCCTGCAGGGTATCGTTGTTGTCATAGACGTCATAACGCACCTTGATGCCGGTTTCCTTCTCGAAACCGGGGATGGTGTCGGGCGCCGTATATTCGGCCCAGTTGTAGACGTTGACGACCTTGTCTTGCGCCACTGCCGGCGACATCGCCACCGCCAGCACTGCGCCGCCCAATACGCAGCGCAACCGTGCCGAGAATTTCATCGCGAACCCCCTGCCATGATGCGATTTTCGAGAATTGCCAAAAGGCGGAATCATAAAGCCTTTTAGGAGCGGGCTGGTCGCAAATCCAGCCCTGAACAAGCAGTTTTCGCCCGCGCGCTACGCCGGGCGGCTCATGCCCTTGCGGTCCCGCGCGCCCAGGCGGCCCGGTAGGCCGGCTCCAGCCTCTGCCAGAAGTCCTGCCCCCGCTCGCCGCCGACCTTGACGAGGGAACGGCGCAGGCGCGCCAGGTTGCCCTGGCGCCCCCGCTCGGACACGCCGCCGGCCGTGCCCCGGTCGAAATCGATCAGCCATGCCAGCCCGCCCGGGTCCAGCAGGATATTGAAGGCGTTCAGGTCGGCATGCCAGACGCCCGCCCGGTGCATGGCCGCGATGGCGCGCGCCACCGCCTCCCAGGCGGGCTCGTCGAGCAGGCTGGCCAGCGGCCGGGCCGCCGGGATGCGCTCGACCAGGATCGCCGCCCGGTACGTCAGGCCGTAGCGCCAGTAGCCGGCCGCCAGCGGCGCCGGCACGGCCAGGCCCTGCTCGCGCATGTGCGCCAGCAGGCGGTACTCGCGCAGGCCGCGGGTACGCGCCTCGCCTTGCCACACATAGGCATCGCGGCTGACGCGCGCCGCCAGGCCGCCGCACCGGTAGCCGCGCAGCACACCCTGCCAGCCGGGCGTGGCGACGAACCACGCCGCCTGCCTGCCGCCCGCCGCCACCGGCTGCGCGGCCGCGCCATAGCTGGACGGATCGAACAGCGCCGGCCCGGGCGCCTCGATACGCGCCGCGTCGTACAGCATGGCGCCGGCCGGCGCCTCGCGCCAGGCCAGGCGTTCGGTGCGCGCCCGGGTATCAGCCGGCACGGTTGCGCATCCAGTCGGCCGTGCCGTAGAAGGCCTGCAGCAGGCGATCGACCAGGGCCGCGGGCAATTGCTGGTCCTGCATGGCGCGGCCCATGCACGCCACCCACTGGTCGCGCTCGATCTCCCCGATCGAGAACGGCAGGTGCCGCGCGCGCAGGCGCGGATGGCCGAAGCGCTCGATATAGTGGTCCGGACCGCCGAAGTAGCCGCACAGGAACCAGAACAGCTTGTCGCGCGCCTGCTCCAGGCTGGGGCCATGGGCATCGCGCAGCGCCTTAAAGTCGGACTCCATGTCCATCAGGTCGTAGAACCGGTCGACCAGCTCGCGCACGCCGGGCTCGCCGCCGAGCATGTCGAAAACGGTCTTGGAGGTGTCCAGCGGCTCGGAAATCGGCTGGACGCGGGTCGTCGTCATTACGCTTCTCGCAAAGTAACCAGCGGCGGCGTGCGCAGCACGCCCCGCAAAGCCAGGGCGCCGCCAGCCCACGCCCCCAGCATGCCGGCCAGTGCGCCGGCCAGCCAGGGCCACCACTGCAGGCTGATGGCGAAATCGAATACCTGGGTCGACAGCACCCAGGCCACGGCGGTGGCGCCGCCGGCGGCCAGCAGGCCCGCCAGGCCACCCACCGCCAGCAGTTCCAGGCGCTGCGCGCGGGCCAGTTGGCGGCGGGTCGCGCCCAGCGCGCGCAGCACCGCGGCCTCGCGCACGCGTTCGTCGCGGGTGGCCGTCAGCGCGGCCGCCAGCACCAGCACGCCGGCCGCCAGTGTAAACAAGAACAACAGCTGCACGGCCTTGACCACTTCGTCCAGCACGGTCTGCAATTGCCCGAGGATCGCCCCCACGTCGAACACGGTCAGGTTGGGAAAGGCCTGCACCAGGTCGCGCAGCACGGCGGCCTTGGCGGGCGGCAGGTGGAACGAGGTGATCCAGCTCTGCGGCGCGTCGGCCAGCGCCTGCGGCGAGAGGATGGCGAAGAAGTTCACGCGCATCGAATCCCAGTCGACCCGGCGGGTGCCGCTGACCACGACCTCGACCTGCTGTCCGGCGATGTCGAATCCCAGCTTGTCGCCCACCGCCAGCTTCAGCGAGCGGGCCAGCCCGGACTCCAGCGACACCTCGGCCGCGTCGGGGCGCAGCCAGCGCCCCTGCTCCACCCGGTTCGACTCGGGCAGCGTATCGCCATAGGACAGGTTGAATTCGCGATCCACCAGCCGCTTGGCGCGCGGCTCGTCGAAATCGTCCGGACCGACCGGCCGGCCGTTGACGCTGACCAGGCGGCCGCGCACCATCGGCCACAGATGGACCTGGCCCAGGCCGGCGTCGGCCAGCCGCTGCATGACGGCGTCGCGCTGGTCGGGTTGCACATTGATCAGGAAACGGTTGGGCGCGTCGGGAGGCAACGTGCGCTGCCAGCCGGCGATCAGGTCGGTGCGCGTCATGGTCAGCAGCAACAGGGCCATCAGGCCGATTGCCAGCGCGCACACCTGCGTGATGGTGGCCGCCCGGCGCCGCACCACGCCGGCCAGCGCAAAGCGCAAGGCCGGCAGGCCGGCCGCGGCGCGGCGCAGCCGCGCCAGCGCCTGCACGGCCAGCCAGGCCACCAGCGCGAACACGGCGAAGGCTCCCAGGAAACCGCCGGCCACCACCGCGCCCAGGCGCGCGTCGCCGGCAAACCACCAGATGAGCAAACCCAGGCCGACGGCCCCCAAGGCATAGCCGCCCGCGCCACGCGCGCGCAGGCGATCGGCGTCGCGCCGCAGCACCCTGGCCGGCGGCACGTGGCGCAGCTGCGCCAGCGACGGCAGCGCGAAACCCAGCAGCATCAGCAGACCGGTCAGCACGCCCTGGGCCGCCGGGATCGCCGACGGCGCCGGCAGGCTGGTGTCGATCAGCTGGCCCAGCGCCAGCACCAACCCCTGATGCACCGCATAGCCCAGCAAGCAGCCGACGGCCGAGGCCGCCAGCCCCACCAGCGCGAATTCCAGCACCAGCATGCGCGTCACCTGCGCCTGCACCGCGCCCAGGCAGCGCATGACGGCGATGCCGTCGCGATGCCGCTGCATGAAGCGGCCGGCCGCCAGCGCCACGGCCACCGCCGAAATCAGCACCGCCAGCAGCGCCACCAGCGCCAGGAAGCGCTGCGCCCGGTCCAGGGTGCGCCGCACCTCCGGCCGGCCCGACTCGAGCGTGGCCAGTTTCTGGCCACGCTGCAGATGCTGGCCCAGCCATTGCCCGTAGGCGGCCACGGCGTCGGGCTGCCCGGCCGCCAGCAGGGCATAGCCGATGCGGCTGCCCGGCGCCACCAGTCCGGTGGCGGGCAGGTCGGCGGTGCGCAGCATGACGCGCGGCGCCACATTGACGAACTGCATGCCGCGATCGGGCTCGTAGGTGATGACGCGCTCGATGCGCAGCCGGGCATCGCCCAGGCCCAGCGTGTCGCCCACCTGCACGCCCAGCAGCGTCAGCAGCTGGGCGTCGACCCAGACGGCGCCCAGCGCCGGCACATCGCGGGTGGGCGCGTCCTGGGCAAAGGGCGCCTCGGCCACCCGCAGGCTGCCGCGCAGCGGATAGCCCGGCTCGACGGCCTTCAGGGAGGCCAGCTGGGCATTGCCGTTGGCGCTGGCCATGGACGGGAACTGCAAGGTACTGGAAACCGACAGCCCCGCCTGGCGCGCCCGCTGCGCGAACTCGGCCGGCACCGGCTCATCGGCCTCCAGCACCAGGTCGGCGCCCAGCATCTGGCCCGCATCGCGCTCCAGCGCCCGGCCGACCCGGTCGGCCAGGAAGCCCACGCTGGTGACGGCGGCCACCGCCACCACCAGCGCCAGCACCAGCAGGCGCAGCTCGCCGGCGCGCGCGTCGCGCATCATCATGCGCAAACCCAGGCGCAGGGTCGGCAACCAGCCCTGGCGGGCGGGGCTGCGGGCATCAGGGAAATCCATCATCGGGCAATCGTAACCAAGTAGGAGAGTTGTCAGGGAATCCCGCTATCATGCGCGAGGGGCAGTCCGGCGCGACTGTCAAGCAACAATATTAATTAACGAAACGGAGAAGACACTATGCGCAAGTCCTGGCTTGCGGCCGCGACGCTGGCCGCCTGCACCGTTGCCGCCTCCCTGCCCGCCGCGGCCCAGACCACCCTGAAAATGGCCTATGCCCTGTCGACCTCGTCGCATTACGGCGCGGGGGCCGAGGCTTTCGCCAAATCCATCGAAGGCGCCTCGGGCGGCAAGTACAAGGTACAGCAATTCGCCAACAGCGCCCTGGGCGGCGAACGTGAGGTTATCGAGGGCCTGCAGATCGGCACCATAGACCTGGCCATCGTCTCGACCGGCGCCACGCTCAATTTCGTGCCCGAGACCGGCGTGTTCGACATCCCGTTCCTGCTGCGCGACCTGCCGCACGCCCGCGCGGTGCTCGACAGCAAGATAGGCCAGGATATGCTGGCGAAGTTCCCCGACCGGGGCATCATCGCCCTGGCCTGGGGCGAACAGGGCTTTCGCCACCTGACCAACAACGTGCGCCCGGTCAAGACGCCGGCCGACGCCAAGGGCCTGAAGATCCGCACCACCGAGAACCCCATCCACATCACGGCATTCCGCCAGATCGGGATCCTGCCCACGCCGATGGCCTGGCCCGAAGTCGCCACCGCCTTGCAGCAGGGTATCATCGACGGCCAGGAGAACCCGCTCTCGGTCATCACCTCGGCCAAGCTGTCGCAGCTGCAGAAGTACCTGTCGCTGACCGGCCATGTATATGGCCCGGCCCTGGTGCTGATGTCCGCCAACGTCTACAACGGCCTGTCGGACGCCGAAAAAGCCAGCTTCAAGGCGGCCGGCAAGGACTCGGCGCAGGCCATGCGCGCCTACGTCGACAACATCGAGCAGACCGGCGTGGAGCAATTGAAGAAGGAAGGCATGGAGGTCAGCGAGGTCGATCGCGCCGCGTTCGCCGCCGCGGTCGAGCCGGCCTACGCCGAGTACTACAAGAAGTTCGACAAACAGCTTATCCAGTCCATTCGCGACACCAAGTAAGCCTGTCCGCGCCGCCCGGCCTCCCTCGGCCGGCGCGGCGCCCGGCGGCCCGCCCCGCGGCCGTCCTCCCACCCCGGAAACCATCATGCGACTGCTTTGCACCGCCGAGCGCGCGCTGTTCCGACTGGTTTCGGCAATTGCCCAGATCCTGCTGATTGCCGCCGCCTGCGCCGCGTTCTACCAAGTCATTGCCCGTTTCATCCTGCATTCCCCCGCGGACTGGAGCGAAGTCGCCACGCGCGCGCAGCTGATCTGGACCGTGCTGCTGGGCGTGGCGCTGGCTTTCCGGCACGGCGCCATGATCAGCGTGGAGCTGCTGCGCAACACCCTGCAAGGCGCCGCGCGCCGCCTGCTCGAGCACGCCATTGCCCTGACCTGCATCGCCTTCCTGGCGTTCATCGCCTGGATCGGCGGCCAGATGACCTGGCGCGTGCGCTTCCAGAACGTGCCCAGCCTGGACATTTCCATTTCGTGGATCTATCTGGCGATACCGGTCGGCGCCACGCTGGCGGTCATCGCCGTGCTGGCGCGCTGGCTGGCCGGCGAGCAGGACGACGTACCGGTGCGCAACGACGCGCAGGGCTGAGGCCCGTTCCCATCCCTTCGAGCAACCTGGGCTATCCATCATGTCGCAGTTGATGATTCTCTCGATGTTGATTTTCTTCGGGCTGTCGGTGCCGGTCGCGGTGGCGATCGGCATCGCGGCCCTGACCGGCGTGTCGGTGGGCGGCCTGCCCTGGCTGGTGGTGGCGCAGCAGATCTACGCGGCCCTGGACAAATACCCGCTGGTGGCCATTCCCTTCTTCATCCTGGCCGGCAACCTGATGGAGGCCGGCGGGATCTCCGAGCGCATGGTCGAATTCGCCAAGAGCCTGGTGGGCGGCATACAGGGCGGCCTGGCGTGCACCTGCGTGCTGACCTGCATGATCTTCGCGGCGGTGGCCGGCTCCAGCGTGGCGACCACCTTCGCGGTGGGCGCGATCCTGATTCCGGCCATGGTCCGCCACGGCTACCTGTGAAGATTCAATAGGTTGTATGCATGGTTCATCCGAACCGGATTTGAGAAACTGGAAATCGCCAACCCCCCAGTTCACTCAAGGAGCCCGGCCGGATGAACACCCATAAGCATGCCCGATTGACCTTCCTACGTCGACTCGAAATGGTCCAGCAATTGATCGCCCATCAAGTTTGTGTGTCTGAAGCGGCCCGCGCCTATGGGGTCACCGCGCCGACTGTGCGCAAATGGCTGGGCCGCTTCCTGGCTCAGGGCCAGGCGGGCTTGGCCGATGCGTCCTCGCGCCCGACGGTCTCGCCCCGAGCGATTGCGCCGGCCAAGGCGCTGGCTATCGTGGAGCTGCGCCGCAAGCGGCTGACCCAAGCGCGCATCGCCCAGGCGCTGGGCGTGTCAGCCAGCACCGTCAGCCGCGTCCTGGCCCGCGCCGGTCTGTCGCACCTGGCCGACCTGGAGCCGGCCGAGCCGGTGGTGCGCTACGAGCATCAGGCCCCCGGCGATCTGCTGCACATCGACATCAAGAAGCTGGGACGTATCCAGCGCCCTGGCCACCGGGTCACGGGCAACCGACGCGATACCGTTGAGGGGGCCGGCTGGGACTTCGTCTTCGTGGCCATCGATGACCACGCCCGCGTGGCCTTCACCGACATCCACCCCGACGAGCGCTTCCCCAGCGCCGTCCAGTTCCTCAAGGACGCAGTGGCCTACTACCAGCGCCTGGGCGTGACCATCCAGCGCTTGCTCACCGACAATGGCTCGGCCTTTCGCAGCCGCGCCTTCGCCGCGCTGTGCCATGAGCTGGGCATCAAGCACCGCTTTACCCGACCTTACCGCCCACAGACCAATGGCAAGGCCGAACGCTTCATCCAGTCGGCCTTGCGTGAGTGGGCTTACGCTCACACCTACCAGAACTCCCAACACCGAGCCGATGCCATGAAATCCTGGCTACACCACTACAACTGGCATCGACCCCACCAAGGCATCGGGCGCGCTGTACCCATCTCCAGACTCAACCTGGACGAATACAACCTATTGACAGTTCACAGCTAGCCCGCCAAGACGGCATCCGTCTCCATGGGCACTCACCCTCCGCCCGCTACGCGTCCGGGTAGCGCACCTCCAGGATCTCCAGTTCTTCGACACCGCCCGGCGTGCGCAGGGTCACGGTATCGCCTTCGTGCGCCTTGGTCAGCGCGCGCGCCACGGGCGAAATCCAGCTGATCTTGCCGGCCAGCGGCTCGGCCTCGTCCACGCCCACGATGGTCACGGTGCGCTCTTCGCCGGCGCGGTCCATGTAGAGCACGGTGGCGCCGAAGAAAACCTGATCGCGGTTGGGCTGCGCGGCGGGATCCACCACTTCGGCGATATCCAGGCGCTTGGTCAGGAAGCGCATGCGCCGGTCGATTTCGCGCAGGCGCTTCTTGCCGTACAGGTAATCGCCATTCTCGGAGCGGTCGCCGTTGGACGCCGCCCACGACACCACCTGCACGACGGAAGGACGCTCGACGTTCATCAGGTGCGACAGCTCATCGCGCAAGCGCGCGTAGCCTTGCGGCGTCATGTAGTTGCGCGTGCCGGCCGGCAGCGCCTGCGCCTCGGGCAGGTCGTCCTCGTCGTCGCGGTCGGATTCTTTGACAAATGCTTTGTTCATGCCTTGCCTGCTGCATAGGGATTCAAGGGCAGCCGGGGCGCCAACGGCCCGGCGCGAAAGGCGCGGTTCAGAACCAGTCGTGCCAGACCGGCTTGAGATCGGGCGGCAGCGGCGGCAAGCGGCCCAGGTCCACCCTGCTTTCGGTGGGACTGTGGAAGTCCGAGCCGCGCGAAGCCAGGAAACCGTGGCGGCGCGCCACCTCGGCATACCGGCGCGCCTCTTCGGAGGTATGGCTGCCGGTCACGACCTCGATACCCGTGCCGCCCAGTTGCAGGAACTCGTCGTACAACGCGTCGAACTGCATGGGGCTGTACTTGTAGCGTCCCGGATGCGCGATGACGGCGCAACCGCCCGCGCCGCGGATCCAGCCCACGGCCTCGGCCAGGCTGGCCCATTGCATCGGCACATGGCCCGGGCAATCGTCGCCCAGGTATTTGTTGAACACCGTCTGCACATCGGGGCAATAGCCGGCCTCGACCAGGAAGCGCGCGAAGTGCGTGCGGCTGATCAGTTCGGGGTTGCCCGCGAACGGCAGCGCGCCCTCGTAGGCGCCCGGCATGCCCAGCCCCGCCAGCCGCTCGCCGATCTGCACCGCGCGCGCGGCGCGGCCGGCGCGCGTATCGCGCAAGCCTTGCACCAGCGCCTCGTTGGCCGGATCCACCCGCAAGCCCACGATGTGCACCGTCAGGCCCGCCCAGGTCACCGAAATCTCGACGCCGGCGACGAAACGCATGCCCAATGCGGCGGCGGCCTGCGCGGCCTCGGCCACGCCGCCGATCTCGTCGTGATCGGTCAGCGCCCAGACGTCCACGCCATTGGCGTGCGCGCGCCGCGCCACCGCGGCCGGCGGCATGCTGCCGTCGGACACGGTGGAGTGGCAATGCAGATCGACGTTGGGCGCGGCAATGTTCATACGACCTATTGTAGAGGTCCTGCAAGACCTCGGGTAGCGCGGCTTCGCCGCGCTCCGTCCCCCGCCAGGCTATTCCTGCAGGAACCGGGCGATCGGTTCGATCTGCTCGGGCGTCATCAGCGTGGGCGCGTGCCCCACGCCGGGCACCTCGTGCAGGCGCGCGCGCGGATTGCGCGCCAGCATTTCGCCCGCCGTCGCCGCCGACAGCAGGTCCGAGTCCTGGCCGCGCACGATCAGCACCGGACAATCCAGGCTGTCGTACGCTTGCCAGAGAATGCGCTCGCCCGCCTCGAAGGCCTGCGCCACTTGCGCGCCCAGCGGCACGGCCAGCGCGGGGTCGAAGTGCCTGACCCAGCCGCCGCCCTGCCGCACATAGATGTGGCGTGCCAGCTCGTCCCATTGCGCATCGGTATGCGGGCCGAACGTGGTGCTGATCTGCCGCATGGCCGCCACGGCCGCTTCGAAGGTCGAATAGCTGTCCTGCGCCGCCACATTGCCGGCAATGCGCTGCAAGACCTCGACGTTCAGGCGCGGCCCCACGTCGTTGAGCACCAGCCTGTGCAGGCGCAGGTCGTCGGCCTGCGCCGGCAGGCCGTCCGGGCGCGGGCGCATGGCGCGCGCCAGGCGCATCATGGTGGCCGCGCCGGCCAGGCCCAGGCCGATCAGGCCGCCCATCGAGGTGCCCACCCAGGCCAGCGTCGCGGGCCACACGCGCGCGATCAGCGTCGCCATGTCGGATACATACTGCGGCACCGCGTACAGCGCGGGGTTGGACAGCCAGTCGGACTTGCCGCGTCCGGCCACGTCCGGGCACACCACCCGCCACTGGCCGGCCAGCCGCCGCGCCAGATGGTCGAAGTCGCGGCCGGTGCGGGTCAGTCCATGCACGCAGACCAGCACGCGATCATTGAGCGGGTCGCCCCATTCCCAATAGGCCATGCGATGAAAGCCAGTGGGGCTGGCGCACGTAACGAAATCCAGACGAGGTTCCTGCATGATGTCTCCGCGCCGCGGCCCGGACGGCCGGCGATGCCCCATTATCGCAGCGGCGCATCGGGACCGGCGCGGCTGTCGCGCCAATAGCGCCGCGCGACCTGGCGCTGCCCGCTGGCGAACAATCCGCGCGGCGTCGAATCGGCCCGCACCGCGCCGTCCAGGTCGGTCCGCCACACGGCGGCGCCGGCCCGCCGCCAGCGATTGATCGCGGACGCGGCCGGATGCCCGAAGCGGTTCAGGTAGCCGGCCTGCGCGATGGCGTGCGCGGGCCGCGTGGCGGCGGTCAGCAAGGACCCCGACGACATGGCCGAACCGTGATGCGGCGCCATCACCAGGTCCACCGGCGGCAACGCCGCCGCGAACGCGGCCTCCTGGACCAGCCCCACGTCGCCGGTCAACAGCGCGCGGTGGCCGACGCCTTCGACCAGCAGCACGCAACTGCGCGCATTGCTGCTGCGCCAGGGCAAGGGCGCGGCAAGCGACGGCGGATACACGAAGCGCAAGCGGACGCCGTCGACGCGCCATTGCACGCCCGCCTCGCACCCGCGCGTCGCCGGCGGCATGCGCGGTGCGGCGCGCCAGCCGTCCGGCCGCACCCGCGCCTGGCGCGCCAGCCACGCCGCCAGATCGAAGGACGCGTAGGCCTGCCCCACCGGCAAGGCCGCCAGCACGCTGCGCAACCCGCCGGTATGGTCCAGGTCGGCATGCGACACCACCAGGGTATCGATATGGCGGTAGCCGCGCGCCCACAGGAACGGGGCAATCACGCGCTCGCCGGCGTCCGAGGCGTCGCCGTGTCGCGGCCCGGTATCGAACAGCAGCACATGGCGCGCGGTTTCCAGCACCACGGCGCCGCCCTGGCCCACATCCAGCGCGGTCAGGGTCCAGTAGCCGGGCGGCGGCCGCTCGGGGCGCCACACCAGCAGCGGCAGCATGCACAGCCAGCCGCAATGGCGCGCCGGCCAGCCCGGCGCCTGCAGGGCCCATGCCGCCCCGGCCAGCGCCAAGGCCAGCCAGGGCCAGGGCGCCGCCGCCACGTCCAGGCCGGACCACTCGGCACGCCCTATCCAGTCCACCGGTGCCATCAGCAGCGCGAACAACCCGTGGCCCGCGGCGCCGGCCAGCCAGGCCGGCCCCTGCCCGCCCGGCAGCGCCGACAGCGTCCCGCACAGCAAGGCCAGCGGCGTGACCGCCAGGCTCACCACCGGAATCGCCAGAGCATTGGCAAGCGGCGACCCCAGCGACACCTGGCGCACCAGGAAGGCCAGCAAAGGGGTCAAGGCCAGCGTCACCGCCATCTGCGTGCGCCCGAAGCCCAGCAGCGCGGCGCGCAGGCGGGCCCGCATGCCGCGCGGCCGCGCGCCCGCCCCTGTCCCGACCAGCACCGCCACGGCGCCGAACGACAGCCAGAAGCCCGGCGCCAGCGGCGCCCATGGATCGAGCACGGCCACCGCGACGGCAGCCAGCGTCAGCAGGCGCGAGGGCGTTGCCGGCCAGCGCAGCGCGACCGCCGCCGCCACCGCGGCCAGCATGAAAAAAGCGCGCCGCGTCGGCACGCTCCAACCCGCCAGCAGGCAATATGCCAGCGCGGGGCCGAGCGCGGCGAGCACGGCCACCCGCTGCGCCGGCGCGCGCTCGGCCAGCGGGACGCCGCGCCAACACGCGCGCCGCCACAGCCAGCCCGCCAACCAGCCTCCCAGCGCCGCGACCGCGGTGACATGCATGCCGCTGATCGATACCAGATGCATGATGCCGCTGCGCTGGAACACCTGCCAGTCCTCCCGCGCCACGCCGGCCTGGTCGCCGATGGCCAGCGCCACCAGCACCGGCGCGTAGCGCAACCCCGCCAGCGCCTGGCGCATGCCGGCGCGCACGCGATGGCGCGCACGCTCGATCGCGATGCCGGCGTCGGCCCAGGGATCATCGTCGAGCAGCAGCGGGCGGCCGCGCACGCTGGCCAGCCCGCGCACGCCGCGCGCCAGCAGGCGCGCCTCGGTATCGGCGGCATGCGGATTCTGGCTGGCGTGCGGGCGGCGCACGCGCAGCGCCATGCGCCAGCGCTGTCCGGGCACGACCTCGGGCAACGCCTGGCCCGGCAGGGCCCGCCACGTGACCAGCAGGCGCGCGGGCAGCCCTGCCGGCCGATCGTCCGGCAGCCGCGCCACGAAGCGCCGCGACCCGGCATCGCCCTGCGCCAGCTGCGCCACCCGCGCATCCACCCGCGCCACACGATTGTGGCGTGCCGGGTCGACGGCATCGGCCAGCCGCCACTGCGCCTGTCCGGCGGCCGACGCCACGCCCAGGCTGGCGGCCAGCGCGGGCAAGACCAGCTTGCGGCAGACCCGCCATGACCGGCCTGGCCGCCGCGCGGCCCGCCATGCCGCCAGCGCGCCCAGCGCCGCCAGGCAGGCGATTCCCACGACGCCGTCCAGCGTCGCCAGCCCCTGCACCATGGCCGTGCCGGCCACGAAGGCCCACCCCATCGCCCGCCCCATCGCCGCATCCATCGCCGTCAAAGAGACACGATAGGCGCGCGCCGGGCCGCCGCGGATGCGCTGTGAACGCGGCGATCCATCGGTAATCGCCACAGGACCCTGGACCGGCCAGGCGGATATGACGCCGTCGTGCTACCCGCCTGCTCGCCAGACAGTAGGAGGCGCCCCATCGGCGCCCCCCGTCTTACGGCGCTTAGTAAGGAAAATTGACCGGCGCCAGGAGCAGCATGTATTTGCCGGTGCCTTTGTCGAAGACCTTCACCGCGAGGTCGGCCCGCTGCCCCACATCCGCCGGGGTGAAGGTTCCCGCGGGCCAGCTCACCCTGACGTCGTACTCAGACGAATCACGGCCCGGCGTCACCTGAGCACGCATGGCCGCGGCCGCCCGCTTGGCAAATTCACTCCCGTCCGCTTCCGGCGGCATGATCTTGGCCACGGGCGCGCCACCCGAGTAAAAGTACCGAGGAATGGAGAGGAGAACCGCCGAGGTGTCCGAAGTCGAGACGCCGTTGAACTTCGGCGTGTACGGCAGGAACGCGGTGAAATCCAGCCCTCCCTTCGTGAACTTATCCTCATAGGTGCGCGTCGCGACGACGGTCTGGACACCATTGACTTCCGTGCTCAGCGACACGACACCCCGCGGGATGTCCATGGGCGAGGAAACACTGAAAGTGCCATCCCCCTTCGCCCGCGTCCGCGCCTCGTCGCCGCCCGGGAAACTCACCACAACGGTCGCATCGGGCGAGGTCTTGCCCGAGACGGTAACGATACCGTTCCTCGAGTTGGTCTCGATGTTCGTGATCGCATTGGCCGGCACGAATTCGTCACGGTAGTCTTGCCGCACCTCCGGGCTGGCATTTCCGGCGGGGTTCCTGGCAGACACCTGAATGATGCCCGAGAAAATGTCGTTGTCGGACGTCACCGAATAGCTGCCGTCCTTGCCCGCCTTGACGGTCTTGCGCCCGCCATCCGGGAACTGGACCGTCACATCGTTGTCCGGATCCGCCGTGCCCGCCACCGTCACCACGCCCGAGGAGCGGTCGGTCGTCACGCGTACGATCGTCGGCGCGGCCGACGGGGTCTTGTCCACGGTGTCCACATAGGCGCGGGTGCCCTCGGGGCTCCGGTTGCCCGCCTTGTCGGTGGCCTGCGCATGGATGTCGCCCGACACCATGTCGCCATCCGAAGTCGCCGCATAGGCGCCGTCGGCACCGGCATCGACGGTCTTGGCGGTGCCGTCCGGAAAGTGGACGTCCACCTGCGCACCCGGCTCCGCCTGGCCCGTCACGGTCACGCGGCCGGTATCGGCTTGCGCCGTCACGGCATCGATCGTCGGCGCGAGCGTCGCGGGCGGCAGATAATCCGCGACGGCACGCGCTTCCTTGCGCGTCTGCGGATGAGTCGCCTGAACCAGCACTTTCCCCTGCGTCACTTTGCGCGTCGAACGCACCGTGAACAGGCCCTTCGCATCCGCCTTGGCGAGCACCGATTCGCCATTGGAAAACGACACCTTGACGTCGACCTTCGGTTCGGTCTTGCCCCGTACCTCCAGCGCGCGATCCGCCGGCAGCGGCACCAGCGCCATCACCGCGACCTGCAGATCGCCCAGCACCACCTCGTCGACGTACCGATAAGTCACTTCGCGGCTGCTGTCGCCCTCGGCGTTACGGGCGCGCAGCGCCAGGACGCCGGACGGCTGATCGCCGGCGGAGGTATAGGCAAAACGACCGCTGGCATCCGCCGTGGCGGTGCCCGTCATGCCGTCGGGCATGCGCACCGTCACCGTCGCGAACGGCTGGGTCGCGCCGATCACCGTCACCCGGCCATCGGCCTGCAGGGTCGAGACCTTGCTCACGACCAGCGGCAGAATGATCTCCTTGCGCCGCGTGTTCAGGACGATGCGGTTCTCGCGCTCGACCAGGGCGTGCCGCCGGGCGTCGGGCGAGAAGGCCGGCGTGCCCGAAGCGTCGCGCCGCAATTGCTTGGACAGCGGTTCCGAGAGATTGATGTTCAGGCCCAGCTGCATGCGGGTTTCGCGTCCGCCGCCGATCACCTTGGTCTGCTCCAGTCCCACGCTGACCAGCGACACGGGGCGATACTCCACGCCGACCTTGAAGCCCTTGGCGCCGGCCTGGGTGCGGCCGTTGTCGAAGTAGTCCACTTCGGCGCCATTCCAGCGGAAATGCGTCGCGCTCAGACTCAGCCCGGGCGCGAACGCCGGACGGTAGCCGACCCCCACATCCATGCCCGAGGCGGGCTTTTCCTCGCGACGATTATTGCGCTTGGCGCCCTTCCAGTCGGACAGCGGCGCATACACATTGCCGTACAGGCTGAACTCCGGCGCGATCACCTCCAGCCCCACGGAGCCGCGCAGATGCTGCTTGCCAAACTCGTAATCCAGGAAGCCGTTGGCGCCGACCATCAGCGCATCGTTGACCTCGCGCCGATACACCGCGCCCGCATTGGCCGTGGGACGATCGTTCTGGTTGTGCGCCCCCAGCTGCAGCAGGCCCGTGTTGCGTCCGGCGCGGTAGACCTCATCTATCGTGTTCAGTTGCAGCGACGTGCGGCCCGACTCGAAATCGTGGCTCAACCCGCCTTGCAGGTTGCGCAGAAAGGGCAGACCCGATTCCCGAGCCAGGTTCACGCCATCGCGCAAGACATCATTGACCTGGGCCTGCGCTTCACGCTTGAGATAGTCGCCGTCGACCCGGGCGCCGGGTTGGCGCTCGGCCTGGCGCCGGGCCAGCGACTCGGCCTGGGCGGCCAGCTTGCGGGTCCATGCCGCATCCTGCCCCGCCTCCTCCTGCGCCACCCGGGCCGGGCGCAGCGTCGGCGCTCCCTGGGCCAGCGCCGACAAGGGCAGCAAGGCCTGGGCCAGGATGCTGCCGCCCACCATCGCGGCCACGCCCCGGCGCGCACGCTGGCGGTTCTGGCGACGCGGGCTGCTCGACTTGCGGCCAGCACGCGCCCATTCGCCGGCGACCACCCAGGCCCCGCGGACCAATGACCAGACAACACGGTAAATGTTCTTGTTCATGGAAGCTCCCTGAATGTTCGGCGCACTGCCCGCTAATCGCAGGCAAAGCGACGCCCTGCCTGCTTGGAAGCGGCTATATATCGATTTGAATAAAGGAGTGGCCAAAAAAGGCGAAGTCGCTGACTTGACGAGGATTTCGCCTACATCTCTCCGGCCACAGGAGGGAACTTTATCGATTACCGCGAACTAAATAAGTCGCCAAATACCCATGTATCTGTAGGAAATTTCTCAATCACAACGACCTCACCTACAACCCGGGCAAAGGCTGGCGCGACTGTGACTGGATCACATCAATCGGGCACGTCGAACAGGCCGGGATAGCGCGCCGCGGGCGCGCCGTGGACCGGCAGCGGCGCCCTGGGCAACACCTCGGCCTGGATGTCGCCGGGCAACGCGACATCCGCCCATTGCGGGTGCCGGCTCGCAATGCCGGCAACACATTCCTCGAACAAGCAAAAGGCCCCCACGCTGCGCCCGCTGTGCGGGCTTGCTGCCCCCCAAGGGGGCTTTTTTGCCTTGGGGCGGCCCGGCGGCAAAAAAAAAACCGCCAGTCGATACACGACAGGCGGCCAACAACGGGCGGACGGGCTCGACCGTCCCCCCGACGCGGTGCGCGGACGCGGCCCGGCGGCCTCGCGCCCGCGCGCTGCGTTCAGAACCGGACTTTCAGATACAGCGAGCCGGTATTCTCCTTGTTGCCATTGCCGAACTGCCCTCCGTAGGCCAGGCCGAGCGCCGCGTTGCGGCCCACGTCCACTTCGGCCGCGAGATCGAGCACGGCCGCCTCCCTGGCCACCGGCGAACCCGCCACGGTGAACGCCGTGCCGCCGCCCTGGATGAACGCCAGCTTGCGGGTCGCGTCCACGTCGCCGTTGGCATGGCGCCAGCCCAGCCCGGCGCTCAGGCGCGTCTCGGTGGCGCCCAGCTGCAGCGCCGTGTTGCCACGCAGCCCCAGCGTGAACGTGGTGATCTGGTCGGTCTGGCCGCTGCCATGCAGCGCGGCCGGCCCGCCATCCTCGTCGAAGCTGTCGCTGTGGTTGTTGAACCAGGCCAGGCCGGCATACGGCTCGACCGAGCTGCTGGCGCCAACGGGCACCTGGTAGCCGAGTTCGGCGAACAGTTGCGTGGTATTGGCCTTGTAGTCGGCCTTCAGGGTCTGCGCGCCGCCCACATCCACGCTGCGTCGGCTGTCGATGTCGTGGTGCGTGTAGCCGACGCCGGCCAGGAAGTTCAGCTTGCCCTTGCCTGCCGCCCAGCTGTTGCCGCCGTAGAGCGCCGCCGTATAGCTGGTCACGTCCGAGCGCGAGTCCACCGCATCGGCCTTGATGCGGCCATCGGTAAAGCCCAGCGCCCCGCCCACGCGCCAGCCCGCGCCCACCGCGGCGTCGCCGCCGATGAACAGGCCGGCGGTATTGCTCTTGGCCTTGGCCGCATTGTCCTTGGCGTCGAAACTGCTCCAATTGTCCACCACATCGGCCCACAGCGGATACGCGGCCGTGCCCGGCATGGCCGACGCGGCAGCCGGGCCCGCCGCCTGCGCCGTGGGCGCGCCGGCCAGCAGGCCGGCGCCCAGGTTGGCGCTCATGCGCCTGGCCACGGTGCGGTTGAGCAGCTGCGTGTTGCTGTAAAGCGCCGACACCGCGCTGCCGTGCACTTCGCCGGACAACTGGTCCAGCGCGTCGGCCCGCTGGCCCGTGTCGCTCATCAGCATCACGGCGTCGGCCGAGGCGTTGCGCCCGGCCACCGACAGCGCGCCGTCGAGCACCGCGCTCTGGTTGCGGATCAGGCCGGCGCGCGCCGCCGCCAACTTGTCGGCGTCCGGCGACAGGCTGACCTGCGTGGCCTGGGCGCCATACTTGACCGGGTCCAGCTTGACCAGGGTGCTGGCCAGGCTCTCGTCCAGGCTCGCCGCGGCGAATTCGCCCACGATCTTGCCGGCCTCGGTCTTGATGATGGTGTAGTCGTGATTCAGCACATAGCCGCCGGTGCCGTTCTCCTGGCCCACCACCAGCGACACGCCCGCCAGGTCGACATTCCCGCTGCGCACCACCAGCAGGTCGGACTGGCCCTTGGCGTTGACTTCCGCCAGGTAGGTGGAGCCGCTGAGGGCCCCCACGCTGCCGACCGTCACGGTACCGATGGAGTTGCCAGGCGCCAGGCTGGCGCCGGTCATCCGCAGCGCGCCGCCGATATCGAGGTTGCCGCCCAGGATCGCGCCGGATACGGCATCCGCGCCGCCGATCACGACGATGGGGGTCGTCGGCGAGCCGCCGCCCAGGCTCGAGCCGCCGGCCAGGCTGAGTCCGCCCGCGATGGCGGTCGGCGCGGAAGTGCTGAAGCGAAACGACGCGCCGTCGAGCCCTTGCACGCTGCCGCCGACCTGCGCCGGCCCGCTGAACGTGAACGCCGCGCCGCCCGCGCCCTGCACGTTTGCGCCGATGATGGCGGGTGCGTTGAAGCTGAGCGCGGTGCCCTGCCCCTCCGTCACGCTCTCGCCGATCGTCAACGGCCCATTGAAGGCGACCGAACCGCCCGGCAGCACCGCCAGGCTCTGCCCTATCGTGGTCGCGCCGCCGAAGGTCGTCTGGCTGCCGGCCCCCAGCGAGGAGCTGCCGCCTATGTTCGACACCCCCGTGAAGGTCACCGGCGCGCTGCCGCCTTCCAGCACCATGTCGCCGGCGGTGCTGAAGCCGCTGTGCTGGCCCGACTGGCTGCCGTTCACGATGGCGGTTGTGTCATCGATCACCAGGCCGGCCCACTGGGCGCCGCTCTGGACATCGACGATGGTAAGCGCCGAGGATTCCCGCGAGCCGTCGGCCGCGAGGTTCTCGATGTTGCCGGCCGCATACGAGCCGCTTTTCAGCGTCAGCGTCACCTGCCCCAGCTCGCCGCCGGCCACCCGGCGCACCAGCAGCAGCCGGCCGTCGTTGCGCGTCAGGTTGGAACCGGCGCCGACCACGATGGATTGCTGACGCGTGGCGCTGAGCGTGGACAGCAGCGATGGCCCGCTGGCGACGACCTCGACGCCATTGAGCGCCACGCTGCTGCCGTTGCTCACGCGCAGGCCGGCGGCGCCGCTGCCGGTGGTGCGGATGGAGCCGCCCGACATGTTCAACGAACTGCCGCCCTGCAGGTATACGCCGTGCGCGTTCTTGCCGCTGGTCTGGATGGCGGTGTTGCTGACCTGCAGCACGCCGCCGGGGCTCAGCACCTGCGATTCCGTTCCCAGCCCATAGGCGTCGACGCCGCTGGTCGTGATGCGCGAATCGCGCAGCGCGATCGTACCGTCATCCGCGCCCATGGCGCCCACCGCATGCTCGCCGGTGGTATTGATGGTCAGGCCGACGGCGCGGATGCTACCCCCGAACTCGGCGCGCAGGCCGTCGGAATACGCGTCCGTGGTGCGGATGTCCGTCCCGTTGAGTTCGATCATGGTGCCGGAATCCAGGGACTGCACGCCATAGCTACCGCCGCCCACGGTCGCGATGCTGCCGCCGCTCACATTCACCAGTGCGCCGTATTCCGCGCGCACGCCCGGGGCCTCCCAGCCATTGCCGGCATCGGTGCGCACGCTCACCTGGTTCAGGTAGACGCGGGCGCCATCCGCGGCGTTGACGGCGCCCATCAGGCCGCCGCTGGCCGTCACGCTGCCTCCCTGCAGCGTGAATACGGCATTGCTGCCCTCGCCGTACACCACCCATTCCCGATTGGCGCTCAGGTTCGTGCCCGAATAATGGGCGCCCGCCACCGGCTGTCCCGGCGGGCAGGCCCCGATACACTCCAGGCGGTTCTCCGCCGCGCCCGCCGCGCCGTACACGCCCAGCAGGGCCGCCGCCAGCGACGTGATGCGCAGGCCCATGCCTCGCGCGCTTGCTTGTGCCATCAGACCTCTCCTCGTTTGCCGGGATTCTTGTGGAATGGAATAGGACCCCGTGCAAATTGATACAAATCAATTCAAATATGCCGAAATTTGTTAATAAATTTCGACTAACAGACAAACTGTAACGGCCGAAGGCGTACCGCGCGCCACCCATTTGGGGGGTGCCGGTTCGGTAAAAAACGGGCAGCACATGGCGCAGGCACGCGCGTGCGTCCGCCCCGCAGCGAACGCTAGGCACAGGGCGGGCAGGAGGAAACAGGGGCCCGGCGCCGGACGGCCGGGCGTCAGGGCGTCGCCGCCCTGTCCTGCAACAAGGCGCCCAGGCGCGGCAACACCCGTAGCGCGGTGGTGGTCGTGGCCCTCGCCACATCGGCGACAGCCTGGCCGCGCAGCGCGGCCAGTTCGGCGGCGATGCGCGGCAACTGGCCCGGCGTGTTGCGCCGCTCGGGTTCGTACAGCCAGGCCGGCGGAATATCCGGGGCATCGGTTTCCAGCACCAGGTGGTCCAGCCCGATATCGGCCGCATGGCGCCGGATCTGCAGCGCGCGGGGATAGGTCATGGCCCCGCCCAGGCCCAGCGCGAAGCCTTGCTCGACGAAGGCGCCGGCCTGTTGCGCGCTGCCGTTGAAAGCGTGCGCGATGCCGCCGGGCACGCCCGGCCTGCGCCGCAGATGCTTGAGTAGGATGTCTTGCGAGCGCCGCACATGCAGCAGCACCGGCAGGCCGTATTCGGCCGCCAGGTCGAGCTGGGCGGCGTAAAAGCGCTCCTGGCGCTCGCGCGGGGCGCCGCTGGCGATTTCCGCCACGAAGAAGTCCAGGCCGATCTCGCCGATGGCCACGAAACGCGGGTCCGGCAAGGCGGATTCGATGGCCCGGCGCAGGCTGTCGAGATCTTCGTCGCGGGCGCGCGCCACGTACAAGGGATGGATACCCAGCGCATAGGCGCCGCTATCCACGGCATGGGCAAGCTGGCGTACGGTTGCGAAGTTGGCGCGCTCGACGGCCGGAATCACGATGGCCTGCACGCCGGCCTCGCGCGCCGCGCGGGCCACCGCCATGCGGTCGGCGTCGAATTCGGCGGCATCGAGATGGCAGTGCGTATCGATCAGCATGGCCGGGCTCCAGGGCCGCGCGACAGGCCGGCGTCAATCCGGCTGCAGGCGCCCGTTTTCCATGTGCAGCTGGCGATCGGCGCGTGCGGCCAGCTCCGGATCGTGGGTGACGATCACGAAAGCCGTGCCGGATTCGCGGTTCACGCGCGTGAGCAGCTCGAACATATTGTGCGCCGTATGGCGATCCAGGTTGCCGGTGGGCTCGTCGGCCAGCACGCAGGCCGGCCGCGTCACCAGGGCGCGCGCCAGCGCCACGCGCTGCCGCTCGCCCCCGGACAGCTGGCCCGGAAAGTGCTCCTCGCGCGCGGCCAGCCCCACCAGTTCCAGCACTTCGCGTGCCTGGGCGCGCGCACGGTCGCGATTCTCGCGCCGCACGATCAGCGGCATGGCCACATTGTCCAGGGCCGAGAATTCCGGCAGCAGGTGGTGGAACTGGTACACGAAGCCGAGGCTGCGGTTGCGCAGCGCGCTCTTGCGCTTCTCGGACAGCCCCGCGGCGGGCACGCCGTCGACGCTGACCGTGCCGCTGGAGGGCACGTCCAACAGGCCCAGGATGTGCAGCAAGGTGCTCTTGCCCGAGCCCGAGGCGCCGACGATGGCGACCATCTCGCCGCGCGCCACGCTCAGCGACACGTCGCTGAGCACTTCGATGCGCGCCGGGCCTTCGTCGTAGACCTTGCCCAGGTGCTCGGCCTGCAGGGCCGGGCCGGTGTCGTTCGGCTCAGTCATGGCGCAGCACCTGTGCGGGTTGCAGGCGCGAGGCGCGCCAGCTCGGATACAGCGTGGCCAGCAGCGACAGCACCAGCGAGGTCAGCCCGATGGTGATGATGTCGTCCGCCTGCGGATCAGAAGGCAGCGCGCTGATGAAGTACACCTCGCGCGGCAGGAACTGCACGCCCAGCAGGCGTTCGATGAACGGCACGATGACGTCGACGTTGTAGGCGATGGCGATACCGCCGGCCACCCCCAGCAAGGTGCCGACCACGCCGATCAGCGCCCCTTGCACCAGGAAGATGCGCGCCACCTCGCCTGGCCCGGCACCCAGCGTGCGCAGGATGGCGATATCGGACTGCTTGTCCTTGACCGCCATGACCAGCGACGACAGCAGGTTGAACGCCGCCACCGCCACGATCAGCGCCAGGATCAGGAACATCATGCGCTTTTCGGTCTGCACGGCCGCGAACCAGGTGCGGTTGTTGCGCGACCAGTCGGCCGCCATGACGTAGGGCGGCAGCACTTTGGTGAGCTCGGCGGCCACTTCGGGCGCGCGCTGCATGTCGGCCACGCGCAGCCGCACGCCGGCGGTGCCGCTTTCGCGGAACACCTTGGCGGCATCCTCGTCGTCGATGAAGACGAGGGTCGAGTCGTATTCGTAGTGGCCGGAGGAAAAGATGCCCACCACCGTGAACTGCCGCATGCGCGGCGCGAAGCCGGCCGGGCTGATCGAGCCCTGCGGCGCCAGCATCAGGACCGTGTCGCCCGTCTTGACGCCCAGCCCATCGGCCAGGTCGCTGCCCAGCACGGCGCCGAACCCGCCGGCGACCAGGTCGCTCAGCTTGCCGCTGACCATTTGCCGGGGGATATCCGACACATTGCCTTCGGTGGCCGGATCGATGCCGCGCACCTGCACGCCGCGCAGCGCCTGGCCGCGCACCAGCATGCCCTGCGCCGCCACGAAAGGCGCCTCGCCCTTGACCTCGGGGTTGGCGCGCGCGGCCTGCGCGAACTGGCGCCACTGCTGCAGCACCCGTTCGGGCGCCGCGCCCGGTATATAGAGTTCGATATGCGGCAACACCGACAGCATGCGGTCGCGCACTTCCTTCTGGAAACCGTTCATGACCGACAGCACCACGATCAGCGCCGCCACGCCCAGGGCGATGCCGGCCATCGACGTGGCCGCGATGAAGGAGATGAAGCGATCGCGGCACCCGCGTCGCTGGCGGATCCGGGCCATGCCCGCGTAGCGGGCGCCGATCCAGAGTTCATAGGGTATTTTCAGCACCTGCGCATTATGGCATTAACCGGCACGCGCACTACAATCGCCGCCATGCTCATCGTGATCCCCGGCGCCCTGCCCGCAGCCGCCGTCGCGCCGGAACTGGCGCGCCTGCTGCCGCAGCACGCCCCCACCCTGCACGGCTGGCTGCAGGCCGCATCGGCCCGCGTCCAGGCCTTCGACGCCGCGCGCCAGGGCTGCACCCCCTTCGAGGGCTGGCAGCTCGAACAGGCCGGCTACCAACCCCAGCCCGGCCTGCCGTTGGGCGCCGGCCTCGGCCCGCTGCGCGCCGCCGGCGGTACGCCCGGCCAGCCGGTCTGGCTGGCCGACCTGGCGCACCTGATGTTGGGGGCCGACCAGGCCGCCCTGCTCGACCCCGCCCTGCTCGACCTGCGCGCCGACGAAAGCGCGCAGTTGTTCGAGGCGGCCGCGCCGCTGTTTGCCGACAGCGGCTTCGGCGCCACGCCCATCGATGCGGCGCGCTGGCGCCTGACGCTGCCCGCCGGCATGGCGCCGCAAACGGCCAGTCCCGCGGCGGTGGCCGGCCAGCGGCTGCGCGCCTGGTGGACCCAGGACGTCGCCATGCGCCCGTGGCGCCGCCTGCTCAACGAAATCCAGATGGTCTGGTACGAGCATCCTGTCAATGAAGCGCGCGCCGCGCGCGGCGCCGCGCCGATCAACGCGCTGTGGCTGTATGGCGGCGCCACGCCGTGGCCGGCCGGCGCGCCGGCGCCGGCGCGAGTCTGCGACGAACTGGCCGCCACCCAGCGCGCCGGCGACTGGGCCGCCTGGCTCGACGCGCTGGCCATGCTGGACGCGGCGCAATTGGCGCCGCTGGCCGGCCCGCACGGCCGGCCGGTCCAGCCCTTGCAACTGCTGCTGCTGGGCGATGACCGCCGCGCCGCCCTCACCCTCAAACCACGCGCGGGGCTGGCCCGATGGCTGCCCGCGCCCAAGCACAACTGGAACGCCTGGTGGTCTCGCCCCGTCTGATTATCCGTACTGCCGATCTGCAAGCCTGCCAGCACCTCGAAGCGGCCGGCATCCACCCGCTGCTGTCGCGCCTGTGGGCGGCGCGCGGCGTCATCCACCCCGAGCAGACCCGTATGGCGTGGCCCGCGCTGCTGCCGCCCGACCGCCTGACCCACTCGGCCCACGCGGCCGCCGTGCTCGCCGACGCCATCGAGCAGGGCAAGCGCCTGCTCATCGTGGCCGACTACGACTGCGATGGCGCCACGGCCTGCGCGGTCGGCCTGCGCGCCCTGTCGGCCATGGGCGCCGACGTGGATTTCCTGGTTCCCAACCGCTTCGAGACCGGCTATGGCCTCTCGCCGGCGGTCGTCGAGCTGGCCTGCCGCCATCGGCGCGGCAAGCCCGACATCATCATCACGGTCGACAACGGCATCGCCAGCGTCGACGGCGTGGCCGCCGCCAACGCCGCCGGCATCGGCGTGGTCATCACCGACCACCACTTGCCCGGCGACACGCTGCCCGAGGCCCTGGCCATCGTCAATCCCAACCAGCCCGGCTGCGGTTTCGGCTCCAAGCACCTGGCCGGCGTCGGCGTCATCTTCTACATGATGCTGGCGCTGCGCGCCGAGCTGCGCCGCCGCGGCGTCTACGCGCCGGATGGCGGCCCGCGCCTGGATGCGCTGTCCGACCTGGTGGCCCTGGGCACGGTGGCCGACGTGGTCAAGCTGGACGCCAACAACCGGCTGCTGGTCACGCAGGGGCTGCAGCGCATGCGGGCCGGCCGCATGCAGCCCGGCGTGCGCGCCCTGTTCGCCGTGGCCGGGCGCGAGCCGCGCACCGCCAGCGGCTTCGACCTGGGCTTTGCCCTCGGTCCGCGCATCAACGCCGCCGGCCGGCTGGCCGACATGAGCCTGGGCATCGCCTGCCTGACCACCGACGACGAGGCGCAGACGCTCGAAATGGCGCGCGAGCTCGACAACATCAACCGCGAACGCCGCACCATCGAAGCCGAGATGCGCGACCAGGCGCTGGCCGCCATGGAGGCGCCCGACGCCGCCGCCGGCGCCACGGTATGCGTATTCGACCCCGGCTGGCACCAGGGCGTGGTCGGCCTGGTGGCCTCGCGCCTGAAGGAGAAGTTCTGGCGCCCCACGCTGGCCTTCGCCCCGGCCGGCGAGGACGAGCTGCGCGGCTCGGGCCGCTCGATCCCCGACGTGCATTTGCGCGACGCGCTCGACCTGGTGTCCAAGCGCCACCCGGGCCTGATACGCAAGTTCGGCGGCCACGCCATGGCCGCCGGCCTGACCCTGGGCAGCGGCGATTTCGCCGCCTTCGCCCCGGCCTTCGACGCCGCGGTGCGCGAGCTCACCGGGCGCGACCGCTTCGAGCCGCTGCTCGAAACCGACGGCTCGCTCGAAAGCGGCTACGCCAATGCCGAAGTGGCCGGCCTGCTGCAGCAGCAGGTCTGGGGCGCGGGGTTCGCCGCCCCGCTGTTCCTGGACGAATTCACCGTGCGCAGCCAGCGCCTGGTGGGCGGCAAGCACCTGAAGCTGGCGCTCGAGCGCGGCCACCAGCGCTTCGACGCCATCTGGTTCGGCCACGACCAGTCCCTGCCCGAGCGCATCCAGGCCGCCTACCGGCTGGAGCAGAACATCTGGAATGGCATGGTGTCGGTACAGCTGGTCATCGAGCACGCCGCCTGAGGGCCGCCGCCCTTCTGTTACAAACCGCCCCGGCCGGCCGGGGCGGCGCCCGCCATCCACGCTAAAATAGGCAGTTTCGCCAAATAGCCATCAGGATCAATCATGGAAGCCGAACGTCAGAACCAGCTCGTCGCCCGACTCGAAGACTACGCGGAGCGCGAACAGGCTCTACGGAGGTATCTTTGACTACGATGCCAAATCGGAACGCCTGCAAGTCGTAAACGCCGAGCTCGAAGACCCGGCCATCTGGAACGACCCCAAGCACGCCCAGGACCTGGGCCGTGAAAAGAAATCCCTCGAAGACGTCGTCGAGACCCTGACCGAATTGGGCAGCGGCCTGGCCGACTCGTGCGAGCTCGTCGAACTGGCGCTGGCCGATAGCGACGACGCCACGCTGGAAGCCATCGAGCACGATGCCGACCGCTTCCAGGAAAAGCTGGAAACGCTCGAATTCCGCCGCATGTTCGCCAACCCGGCCGATCCGCTGAACTGCTTCGTCGACATCCAGGCGGGCGCCGGCGGCACCGAAGCGCAGGACTGGGCCTCGATGCTGCTGCGCCAGTACCTCAAGTACGCCGAGCGCAAGGGCTTCAAGGCCGAAATCCTCGAAGAATCCGAGGGCGACGTCGCCGGCCTGAAGTCGGCCACCATCAAGATCGAAGGCGAGTACGCATTCGGCTACCTGCGCACCGAAACCGGCGTGCACCGCCTGGTGCGCAAGAGCCCGTTCGACTCCTCGGGCGGCCGCCACACCTCGTTTGCCAGCGTATTCGTCTACCCCGAGGTCGACGAGTCCTTCGAGGTCGAGGTCAACCCGGCCGACCTGCGCATCGACACCTACCGCGCCAGCGGCGCGGGCGGCCAGCACATCAACAAGACCGACTCCGCCGTGCGCATCACACACGCGCCATCGGGTATCGTGGTGCAGTGCCAGAACGACCGCTCGCAGCATCGCAACCGGGCCGAGGCGATGCAGATGCTCAAATCCAAGCTGTACGAGCTGGAAATGCGCAACCGCATGACCGAGCAGCAGAAGCTGGAAGATTCCAAGACCGACGTGGGCTGGGGCCACCAGATCCGCTCGTACGTGCTGGACCAGAGCCGCATCAAGGACCTGCGCACCAACGTGGAAATTTCCAATACCCAGAAAGTGCTCGACGGCGACCTGGACCCGTTCATCCAGGCCAGCCTCAAGCAAGGCGTGTAAGCCGCGCCCCTGCCCTGGAGGTTCCCCGCATGACCGATACCGTAGCCATCCTGACCGGCGCATCCCGAGGCCTGGGCGCCGCCCTGGCGCGCGGCCTGCTCGCGCCGGGCACGCGCCTGATCACGCTTGCCCGGCGCGCCGATCCCGACCTGGAGGCCGCCGCCCGGACGCGCGGCGCGAGCCTGGAACAGGTGCAGGTCGACCTGTCCGATCCGGCCGCGGCCGGGGCCGCCGCCAAGCGCCTGTGCGCCGCGCTGCCGCGCGATGCGCGCCGCTACCTGCTCATCAACAATGCGGGCACCGTCAGCCCGGTGGCGCAGGCCGCCGGCCTGACCGACGGCGCGGCCATCGCCGGCGCGCTCAATCTCAACGTCACGGCCGTCGTCCTGCTGACCGCCCGCTTCGTGGCGGCCTTGCAGGGCCTGCCGGCCGACCGCCGGGTGCTCAACATTTCCTCGGGCGCCGGCCGCAACCCGAACGCGGGCTGGGGCGTCTATTGCGCCGCCAAGGCCGCGCTCGACATGTACAGCCGCGTGCTCAAGCAGGAGCAAGGCCAGGACGGCGTGCGCGTGGTCGCGCTGGCGCCCGGCATCGTCGACACCGACATGCAGGGCGCCATCCGCGCCAGCGACCCGGCCGATTTCCCCGCCCTGGAACGCTTCAGGGAATTCCACGCCACCGGCAAGCTGTCCGCGCCCGCCGACGTGGCTGCCCGCATTCTCGCCTACCTGGATCGCGACGATTTCGGAACCACCGAAATCGACGACATCCGCAACTACCAGTAATCCACCATGACCGACCAATCGCCCGCCCCGACCGCCCAGGATGAAAACCGCTTGATCGCCGAACGGCGCGCCAAGCTGGCCAGACTGCGTGAAACCGGCGTTGCGTTCCCCAACAATTTCGTGCCCGATGCGCACGCCGCCGACCTGCACGCCAGGTACGACGGCCTGGACCAGGAGGCGCTGACGGCCGCGGCGGTCACGGTCAAGGTGGCCGGCCGCATGATGCTCAAGCGCGTCATGGGCAAGGCCAGCTTCGCCACGCTGCAGGACGGCAGCGGCCGCATCCAGATCTACCTCGAGCGCGGCACGCTCGGCGAAGAGGCCTACGCCGCTTTCAAGCAATGGGACATCGGCGACATCATCGCCATCGAGGGGCCGGTCTTCAAGACCAACAAGGGCGAGCTGTCGGTGCACGCCAACTCGGCACGCCTGCTGTCGAAGTCGCTGCGTCCGCTGCCCGACAAGTTCCATGGCGTGGCCGACCAGGAGCTGCGCTACCGCCAGCGCTACGTCGACCTCATCATGACCGACGCCACCCGCCGCACCTTCGAGGCGCGCAGCAAGGCCGTCGGCGGCATCCGCCAGGCCATGCTCAATGCGGGCTTTCTCGAAGTCGAGACGCCGATGCTGCACCCGATTCCCGGTGGCGCGGCGGCCAAGCCCTTCGTGACCCACCACAATGCGCTGGACATGCAGATGTTCCTGCGCATCGCGCCCGAGCTTTACCTCAAGCGCCTGATCGTCGGCGGCTTCGAGCGCGTGTTCGAAATCAACCGCAACTTCCGCAACGAGGGGGTGAGCCCGCGCCACAACCCCGAGTTCACCATGATGGAGTTCTACGCCGCGTACGCCGACTATCGCTGGCTGATGGACTTCACCGAGGACCTGATCCGCCAGGCCGCGATCGCGGCCACCGGCAGCGCCGTGCTCAGCTACCAGGACCGCGAGCTGGACCTGTCCCAGCCGTTCGACCGCCTGACGATCTGCGAAGCCATCCTGAAGTACGCCGAGGGCTATACCCAGGCGCAGCTCGACGACCCCGCGTTCGTGCGCGCCGAGCTCAGGAAACTGGGAGCCAACGTCGAGGGTCCGCCGCTGGCGCGCGCCGGCCTGGGCGCGCTGCAACTGGCGCTGTTCGAGGAAACCGCCGAAGCCAAGCTGTGGCGCCCCACCTACATCATCGACTACCCGGTCGAGGTCTCGCCCCTGGCGCGCGCCTCCGACACCCGCGACGGCATTACCGAGCGCTTCGAACTGTTCATCACCGGACGCGAAATCGCCAACGGCTTCTCCGAGCTCAACGACCCTGAAGACCAGGCCGAGCGTTTCCGCGCCCAGGTCGAGGCCAAGGACGCCGGCGACGAAGAAGCCATGTACTTCGACGCCGACTACATCCGCGCGCTCGAATACGGCATGCCCCCCACCGGCGGCTGCGGCATCGGCATCGACCGCCTGGTCATGCTGCTGACCGACAGCCCCAGCATCCGCGACGTCATCCTCTTCCCGCACCTGCGCCGGGAAGACTGACCCGCGCCGGCCCGCCATGCTTGCCAAGATCATCCTGCGTGCGTGGCGGCGCTGGCCTACCTCCTGCTGTCCCGGCGCGCGCGTCCCGCCGCCGCGCCGCGGCCGCTGCGCGCGCTGCCGGCCGGCCGCCGGCGCATGCCCCTGTACCTCGGCGTCGCCGCGGTGCTGGCCCTGGCCGGCGCACTGCTCAGCGCTTTCCTGTTGGTGACCGCCATGGCAGGCGGCAGCGGCGGCGGCTATCGCGGCCAGGCCGATTTCCTGCAACCGGTCGCCATCGTGCTGCTGGCCATCGGCGTGGTCTGCGCCATCGCGGCGCTGGTGTCGTTCTTCCGCCAGCGCGGCTAGTTGTGAACTGTCAATAGGTTGTATTCGTCCAGGTTGAGTCTGGAGATGGGTACAGCGCGCCCGATGCCTTGGTGGGGTCGCTGCCAGTTGTAGTGGTGTAGCCAGGATTTCATGGCATCGGCTCGGTGTTGGGAGTTCTGGTAGGTGTGAGCGTAAGCCCACTCACGCAAGGCCGACTGGATGAAGCGTTCGGCCTTGCCATTGGTCTGTGGGCGGTAAGGTCGGGTAAAGCGGTGCTTGATGCCCAGCTCATGGCACAGCGCGGCGAAGGCGCGGCTGCGAAAGGCCGAGCCATTGTCGGTGAGCAAGCGCTGGATGGTCACGCCCAGGCGCTGGTAGTAGGCCACTGCGTCCTTGAGGAACTGGACGGCGCTGGGGAAGCGCTCGTCGGGGTGGATGTCGGTGAAGGCCACGCGGGCGTGGTCATCGATGGCCACGAAGACGAAGTCCCAGCCGGCCCCCTCAACGGTATCGCGTCGGTTGCCCGTGACCCGGTGGCCAGGGCGCTGGATACGTCCCAGCTTCTTGATGTCGATGTGCAGCAGATCGCCGGGGGCCTGATGCTCGTAGCGCACCACCGGCTCGGCCGGCTCCAGGTCGGCCAGGTGCGACAGACCGGCGCGGGCCAGGACGCGGCTGACGGTGCTGGCTGACACGCCCAGCGCCTGGGCGATGCGCGCTTGGGTCAGCCGCTTGCGGCGCAGCTCCACGATAGCCAGCGCCTTGGCCGGCGCAATCGCTCGGGGCGAGACCGTCGGGCGCGAGGACGCATCGGCCAAGCCCGCCTGGCCCTGAGCCAGGAAGCGGCCCAGCCATTTGCGCACAGTCGGCGCGGTGACCCCATAGGCGCGGGCCGCTTCAGGCACACAAACTTGATGGGCGATCAATTGCTGGACCATTTCGAGTCGACGTAGGAAGGTCAATCGGGCATGCTTATGGGTGTTCATCCGGCCGGGCTCCTTGAGTGAACTGGGGGATCGGCGATTTCCAGTTTCTCAAATCCGGTTCGGATGAACCATGCATACAACCTATTGAATCTTCACAGCTAGTCAACCGGATTGGCTTGTTGCATGCCTATTTCGTAATATTTTGAATATTTCAAATAAAACTAACTACACTATACAAAACCGTGTCTTCCGTCCCCCAACCTGCCTTCGTCATGTCCATTTCCCGGCGGCTTTTCCTCAGCGTCGTCCTGCTGGCGGGCCTGCTGGTCATCGGCACCCAGGCTGCCGGGCTGGCGGCGAACTACCGGGCGTCGGTGGAACGCCAGAAGCGCCATGTCGAAACAGCGGCTGCTTCGCTGGCCTGGGTGCTGTCGCAATCGCATACGACGCCCGCGCAATGGCAGACCCTGGCGACCGACCTGCAGCGGCATGGCGGCTATGCACTGGTGCGCATACAGGAGCACTACACCGGGCGGATGATCGAGGCGGGCCAGCTCAGCGAGGCGCCGGCGCGCGCCGACGGCTCGCTGCAGCAGGGCCGCGCCTCGCAGATCGTGGCCACGCGCACCTTCCGCTCGGCCGACGGGACCTATGTCGGCTCGGTCGCCGTCTACAACCCGGTCATCCCGATCCTGGAAGCCCCCTTCCTCACCGAGAGCGTGGCGCAGCTGGTGCTGATCGTCGCCGGCCTGCTGATCTGGTACAGCTATATGTCGCGCCTGCACGACAGGCTGCAACGCGGTCCGCTGAAACGGCTGGCCCACAACCTCGCCCATATCGGACAGGCCGGCGTCGATCCGAAACTGGCCGAAGGCCTGCCGCGCGAACTGCAGCCGCTGGGCACGGCCCTGGTCCAGTCGCACCAGCGCGTCCATGACCAATTGAGGCAGCAGCGCGCCCGCATCGACGCGCTGGAGAACGAGACGTACCACGACCCGGTCACGCGGCTGCCGAACCGCAAGTTCTTCAACGAAAGCCTGCGGCGCGCGGTGCAACGCGACGGCGGCGTCGATGGCCACCTGCTGATTTTCCGGCAGCGCGACATGGCGGAGATCAACCGCCAGATGAAACGCGAGGCGACCGATCAATGGCTGCGCCTGGCCTGCGCGCAACTGAGCAAAACCATCAAGGAGCAGGCCGGCGCCGGCGCGGTGCTCGTACGCATCAACGGTTCGGACTTCGCCGCCCTGCTGCCCGGCCTGCCCTCGCCGCGCGCGGCCGTGCTGGCCGAAAGGCTGCGGCGCGAACTGCGCGTGCTGCGCCTGCCCCTGCGCACGCACGGGTGGTGCCGCTGGGCCATGGTGCTCACGCCCTATACGGTGGGCGAACAAGTCAGCGACATCCTGGCTCGGCTGGACCATGCGCTGATGCGCGCGGAAATCGCCGAGAGCGACGAAGTCGAGCCCGCGTTCAGCCAGACCGGCAATCGTATCGATGGCGAGTACGGCTGGCAGGACATCCTGACGCGCGCGCTCGAACAACACCGCTTCTTCCTGACGCTGTACCCGCGCCAGGATGCCGAAGGCCAGGTGCTGCATACCGAAGCGCAACTGACGCTGCGCGACCAGGATTCGCCCGAACCCCTGCACGCGCAGCTGTTCATGCCGCCGGCTGCGCGCCTGGGGCTATCGGCCGATTGCGACATCCAGGCGATCCGCATGAGCATGGACCAGCTGGTCGCGCGCGACGGCGACATGGTCGTGCGGGTGTCGCTGCCTTCGCTCGAGCAGGCGCATTTCCTCAAGCGGCTGGAGGACGTGCTGCGCGATCGTCCGGAACAGGCCGGGCACCTGATCATAGAAATCGACGCACACGGCCTGGTCGACTACTTCCACAACGTACAGGCGCTGTGCGAGATCGCCGCGCGCACCGGCGTGCGGGTCGGCGTACGCCGGCTGTCCGAACAGTTCGCGGCGCTGGAGCGCTTGCACCAGCTGCCGCTGGCGTACCTGAAGATCGGCGGATCGTTCGTCCAGGGCATCACCCGCAGCCCCGGCAACCAACAGCTGGCCGACACCGTCATCCAGGTGGCCCGCACCCTGGACATACCAGCCTATGCCGAAGACGCCGAAGAGCCGGTGGCGCGCGAGCTGCTGCAGGCGATCGGCTTTCGTCTCATGCAGGAGACCGACAACGCCGACTTCCTGGCGCCTCGCCACAACTGGATCGCCGACCTGCCCGCCGCCCCGGCCGCCGCCGAGGACAACGGCGACACGGCCGCCCACGCGCCCACGCGGACGCGCGCCACCGACGGGCGGCCCTGGCCGCCCCATGAACTGGGCATGCAGCGCAAGCGCCAGGAACAGTCGGACCGGCGCCTGGCCGAAGTGGCGCGCGCGCTGGAGGCGCAGCGCCAGGTCCACGCGCTGCTGTCGCACGAACTGCGTACGCCGGCGGCCACCATCAGCGCGGCGGCCCAGTCGCTCGAAATCATCCTGGCCGGCAGCGGACAGGAAGTCGACAGCCGGCTGGCGCGCATCCGCCGGGCGGTGACGCGCATGATCGAACTCATGAACCAGGTGCTCAGTCCCGAGCGCTTGCGCCGCGACCAGGCCCTCACGCTACGGCCCGAACCGATCGAGCTGGGCGAACTCGCGCGCGACACGGTCGAAGGCATGCGGCTGGATACGGCGCATCCGCTGGTCCTCAATGCCGAGGCCGCGGTGCCGGCCTGGTGCGACCCGCTGCTTACGGCGCTGGTGCTGCGCAACCTGATCCACAATGCGGTCAAGTACTCGCCGGCCGACCAACCGGTGCATATCGATGTGGGCCTGTCGTACGGCGCGCACGGCGCCACGGCCTGGGTGGCGGTCACCGACCATGGCCCGGGCATCAGCGACGACGAATCGCAACGGATCTTCGAAGAGCATTACCGGCGGGCCGCCCACCGCGAAACGCCCGGCAGCGGACTGGGGCTGCACCTGGCGCGCCAGATCTGCCAGAGCCAGGACGGCACCTTGACCGTGCAGACCCAGCTTGGCCAGGGCGCGCGCTTCGTGATGACCTTGCCGACTCCCGGCCAGGCCTACACCGACGGCGGCAACGCTCAGGCGGCGAACACGTAGCCCTGGCCGCGCACCGACAGCACCGGCAACTTGAAACCGGCCGACTGCGCCTTGGCGCGCAGGCGGCTGACCATCACGTCGACACGGCGCGGCTCGAAGTCATCGGGATTGCCAGGCTGGAAAGCCTCGGCCAGCATCTGCCGCGTGACGGCATCGCCGCCGCTTTGCAGCAAGGAGGTCATGAAGATGCGCTCCTGCGCATTGAGATGCAGCGACACGCCATCGGGCCCCACCAGCACCCAGCCGCCTTCCTGCAGCGACCAGCCACCCACGCCGCGCTGCGTGTCGCCGGCGGACGCGGGCGCCTGGCCCTGTGCGCCACGCGCCAGGCGCATGCGGCGCGCCAGGCTGCGGATCACCGAACTGAGCTCGAGCAGGTCGACCGGCTTGGTCAGGTAGACATCGGCGCCGCCTTCGAGCCCGCGCACGCGGTCCTCCAGCGCGCCCCGGCCGGTCAGCATGACAATCCCCGTCGTGCTTTGCGCGCGCAGGCGCGTGGCGACGGAAAAGCCATCCTCGCCCGGCACATTGGCATCAAGAATCACAATATCGCAGGACTGCGATTGCAAGAATCGATACAGGGACGGCGCGTCGCCGCACGCGCACACCACGTTGAACCCGTACCCGCCAAGGCCCAACGCCAACTCGTCGCGAAAGTCCTCATCGTCTTCAAGCAACCCGATACGCAGGAGTCCATCTGCAACCAGCATAGGCACCTCAACTCGGAAACCATCGGATCGGCCGCATTGGAAAACCATTCCGCGCAGCGCGACGCGTTACTCGCAAATTATTACAAATTTTACTTATATTTGGGAGGATTTTCCCGAGTTTATTTCTTGACGTGAATCAATCAGGACGAACAACTGACTTCCAGCCCAGCTGCCCAGTCTGGTGCCAATCCGGCGTATGCGTCGTACCCTGGCTGGTGTTTGTAGGGATTACGCAACAGTTTGAGCAGAATATCGATCTCGCCGGCATCGCCCCTGGCTGCCGCGCGTATCGCCTGCTCGGCCAAATGGTTGCGCAATACATACAGTGGATTGACCTCGTCCATGGCCGCGGCGCGCGCCTGGGCGGCTCGTCCGTCGCTTGCGTGGCGCGCGGCCAGCCGGTCGTACCAGGCGCCGGCGGCCGCCCGGTCGATGAACGAATCCTCGAACGGCTGGCGCTGCCCGCGCACCGCCTCGCCCAGGCGACGAAACGCAAGCGTGAAATCGGCGCCTTGCTGGTGCATCAGCTGCAGCAGGTCATCGAGCAGGGTTTCATCCTCGGGCAGGAATTGCGGCAAGCCCAGCTTGCCCGCCATGCGGCCGTGAAACGCCTGCGTGAACACGGCCTCGTAGCCATCGAGCACCGCCCGCAGCGCCTCGGGATCGGGCGCCAGCGTATGCAGGCTGCTGGCCAGCCTGTAGAGATTCCACAGGCCCACCGACGGCTGGCGATTCCAGGCGTAGCGCCCCTCGCTGTCGGAGTGGTTGCAGATGTGGCCGAGCTGGAACGTGTCCATGAACCCGTACGGCCCATAGTCCAGCGTGAGGCCGAGAATGGACATGTTGTCGGTATTCATCACGCCGTGGCAGAAACCGACCGCCTGCCAGTCGGCCATCAGGAGCGCTGTGCGCCGGGTGACCGCCGCCAGCAGGCCGAGAATCTCGCCATGCTCGCCGTCCAGCCGGCCCGCGCCCGCCACGCGGCATTCGGGGTAGAACCTGTCGATGACGTAATCGGCCAGCACGCGCAGCTGTTCCGGCTGGCGGCGCGCCGACCAGTGCTCGAACGAGCCGAACCGCACGAAGCTGGGCGCCATGCGCGTCACCACGGCGGCGGTCTCGACGGTCTCGCGCATGACCGGGTCATCGGACACCACCAGGGCCAGGGAGCGCGTGGTGGGAATGCCCAGGCCATGCATGGCCTCGCTGGCCAGATACTCGCGCACCGACGAGCGCAACACCGCGCGCCCATCGCCCATGCGCGAATACGGCGTCATGCCCGCGCCCTTGAGCTGCAGCTCCCAGCCGCCGGCGGGGCCGCGCACCTCGCCCAGCAAGTGGGCCCGCCCATCGCCCAGCTGGCCCGCCCATACGCCGAACTGGTGGCCGCTGTAGACCGCCGCCAGCGTATCGCCGCCCGGCAGCGGGGCATGGCCGGAAAACACATCGAGGAACGCCTGGGTGGAAAACTCCGCCGGGTCCAGCCCGATCAGGGCCGCCGCCTCGGCATTGGCGTGCAGCAGCCGCGGCGCGGCCGGCGGGCGCGGCTGCAGGCGCGTATAGAACTCGGCCGGCAACGCGGCGAAGCTGTTGTCGGTAGGCAGATCCTGCAGGCGTAGCCATTTCATGCGCGCGACCTCCGGGCGGCCCGCTTGGCCGGCCTGACATACAGGATGGCGCACAGGAAAAAACCGCCGGACAACACGATTTCAACGCCGCCCAGGGCCGCCGACAGCGGCGCCGGATCGGACATGGCGCGCACCACGCCTTCCATCAGGTACAGCAGCACCAGCATCGCCGCCCACTGGAATGTATAGAGATTGCCGCGCAGCACGCCGCGCAGCGGAAACGCCAGCGGCAAGGCCTTCAGGAACAGCCACGACCCGCCCGGGCGGATCGGGGCCAGCACGGTTTCCCAGGCCACGCACAGCACGATCAGGGCCAGCAGACAGGCCACCGCGCCACGGCGCAGCGTCGGGTTGAGTTCAGCATTCATGCTGCTATTATCGCCTGATGGAGCCTCACGCCGAATCCGCCGCCGCCGGACAGGCGGCCCCGCCCGAAAAACGGCGCGCCTCATGGTTCACGCGCATGGGCCGGGTCGTGCGCTTCGCTGGCCAGCGCGCCGACGAGCAGAAGCTGCTGCAGGTGGCCTCGAGCCTGACGTTCACCACCGTGCTGGCCATCGTGCCGATGCTGGCCGTCGTGCTGTCGCTGTTCACGGCGTTTCCCGTATTCCAGGAATTCCGGGTTGCGCTGGAAGACTTCCTGGCCAACAGCCTGATGCCTCCGTCGGTTTCCGACAACATCATGGACTACCTCAACCAGTTTGCCCGCCAGGCCACGCGCCTGACGGCCATCGGCGGCGCGTTCCTGATCGTCACCTCGCTCTTGTTGATCATGACCATCGACAAGACCTTCAACGACATCTGGCAGGTGACCCGCCAGCGCCCGCTGCCGCAGCGCGCCCTGGTCTACTGGGCCGTGATCACGCTGGGTCCGGTGGTCGCCGGCGCCAGCCTGTGGGCCACCTCGTTCGTGGCGCGCGAATCGCTGGGCCTGGTGCGCGATGTGCCCGAAGCGGTCAGCGTGGCGATCTCGTTCATCCCGCTGGTGCTGACCGGACTGGGCTTTGCCGCGCTGTTCGTGGTGGTTCCGAACCGCCGCGTGTACTGGAAGGACGCGCTGGTGGGCGGCTTCGGCACCGCCATCGTGCTCGAGCTGATGAAGGCCGGCTTCGCCTATTACCTGACGCGCTTTCCGGCCTACACGGTCATCTACGGCGCGTTCGCGACGCTGCCCATCTTCCTGCTGTGGATCTACCTGTCATGGCTGGCGGTGCTGTTCGGCGCAACGGTGGCCGCCAGCGCGCCGCTGATCCGGCTGGGCCGCTGGGAGATCAACCGGCACGCGGGCGCCCCCTTCATCGACGCGCTGGGCGTGCTGCGCGTCCTGCATGCGGCGCAGGGCAGCCGGCCGGCCGGACGCAGCGCCAACGCGCTGGCCAAGCGTCTGCGGCTGCACCACGACGAATTGAACGCCGTGCTCGAAGCGCTCGAGGACATGGGGCTGGTGGCGCGCACCGCCGAACAGCGCTGGGTCTTGACATGCGACCCGCGTACAACCACGCTGGAACCTGTATTCGACCGTTTCCTGCTCGATCGCGGCCAACCGCGGCTGCGCGACGAGCCCGAAATCGCGGCGGTTGCCGCCGGCGTATTGGGGCAAGGTCCGGACCCGACACTGGCAGATCTTGCCGGGGTGGCGCAAAATACGGATATCGGCCCCGCCGCGGCGGTTCTGCAGCTGGAGACGGGCAAAAAGTAGCAAAGCGGGCGCACCCAGCGCCCCGGGAGGAACATCATGTTGAAAGTCAGCGAGATTCTGCGCGTCAAGGGTGACACGCTATACACCGCGTCGCCCGATACTCACGTGTCCGTGGCGGTACAGACCATGAGCGAGCAGGATATCGGCTCGCTGGTCATCATGGAATCGGGAATGCTGGCCGGCATGCTGACCTTCCGCGAAATCATCCGCCATATCGACCAGCATGGCGGCAACGTGGGCGACACCACCATCCGCGCCATCATGGACGACGCGCCGGTCAGCGTGTCGCCCAACACGAGCGCCGACGAAGTCCAGCGCCTGATGCTGGAAAAGCACGCGCGCTATATCCCCGTGATGGACGGCCCCACCCTGTTGGGCGTGATCTCGTTCTACGACATGGCCCAGGCCATCGTGGCCGCCCAGCAATTCGAAAACAACATGCTGAAGGCCTACATCCGCGACTGGCCGATGGAGTCGGCGCCGTCCAAGCCCTGATACGGCAGCGCTAGATGTGAAGATTCAATAGGTTGTATGCATGGTTCATCCGAACCGGATTTGAGAAACTGGAAATCGCCACCCCCCCAGTTCACTCAAGGAGCCCGGCCGGATGAACACCCATAAGCATGCCCGATTGACCTTCCTACGTCGACTCGAAATGGTCCAGCAATTGATCGCCCATCAAGTTTGTGTGCCTGAAGCGGCCCGCGCCTATGGGGTCACCGCGCCGACTGTGCGCAAATGGCTGGGCCGCTTCCTGGCTCAGGGCCAGGCGGGCTTGGCCGATGCGTCCTCGCGCCCGACGGTCTCGCCCCGAGCGATTGCGCCGGCCAAGGCGCTGGCTATCGTGGAGCTGCGCCGCAAGCGGCTGACCCAAGCGCGCATCGCCCAGGCGCTGGGCGTGTCAGCCAGCACCGTCAGCCGCGTCCTGGCCCGCGCCGGTCTGTCGCACCTGGCCGACCTGGAGCCGGCCGAGCCGGTGGTGCGCTACGAGCATCAGGCCCCCGGCGATCTGCTGCACATCGACATCAAGAAGCTGGGACGTATCCAGCGCCCTGGCCACCGGGTCACGGGCAACCGACGCGATACCGTTGAGGGGGCCGGCTGGGACTTCGTCTTCGTGGCCATCGATGACCACGCCCGCGTGGCCTTCACCGACATCCACCCCGACGAGCGCTTCCCCAGCGCCGTCCAGTTCCTCAAGGACGCAGTGGCCTACTACCAGCGCCTGGGCGTGACCATCCAGCGCTTGCTCACCGACAATGGCTCGGCCTTTCGCAGCCGCGCCTTCGCCGCGCTGTGCCATGAGCTGGGCATCAAGCACCGCTTTACCCGACCTTACCGCCCACAGACCAATGGCAAGGCCGAACGCTTCATCCAGTCGGCCTTGCGTGAGTGGGCTTACGCTCACACCTACCAGAACTCCCAACACCGAGCCGATGCCATGAAATCCTGGCTACACCACTACAACTGGCAGCGACCCCACCAAGGCATCGGGCGCGCTGTACCCATCTCCAGACTCAACCTGGACGAATACAACCTATTGACAGTTCACAGCTAGACCGCCGGCAGCGGATCGGCGCAAGCGTCGCGCTCGCGCGGCGCGCCCTGCAGGCTGCGCCATGCCTCGTACAACAACGACGGGTCATTGGCCGCCAGCCGCACCGGGTCCGACAACAGGCGGCGCCAGCGCCGCGCCCCCGCCTGTCCGTTCACCAGGCCCAGCAAGGGCCGCGTCATCACGCGCAGCGGCACGCCGCGCGCAATCTGCGTCGCGGCGTATTGCATCATTGCATCGACCACCTGCGCGTCGCTGGGCAGCCGTATGGCCGGCCACCATTGCAAGGACACCTCGGACAGGACCCGCGGCGTATGCCAGGCCGCGCGACCGAGCATCACGCCGTCAAACTCGCCGGCCACCGCCTGCGCGGCCTGCGCATCGGCCAGCCCGCCATTGAGCACGATCACGCAATCGGGAAAATCGCGCTTGAGCTGGCGCGCCACGTCGTAGCGCAGCGGCGGAATCTCGCGGTTGTCCTTGGGGGACAGGCCCTTGAGCACCGCGTTGCGCGCGTGCACCACGAACACCCGGCAGCCGGTATCGTAGATCTGGCCCACGAAATCGCGCACGAAGCCATATGACTCGTCATAGTCCAGGCCCAGCCGGTGCTTGACCGTGACCGGGATGTCGACGGCGTCCTGCATGGCTTTCATGCAATCGGCGACCAGCGCCGGCTCGGCCATCAGGCAGGCGCCGAAGGCGCCGCGCTGGACCCGTTCGGACGGACAGCCGCAGTTCAGATTGATTTCGTCGTAGCCCCACTGGCGGCCCAGCCGCGCGGCCTGCGCCAGCGCATCGGGCTCGCTGCCGCCCAGCTGCAGGGCCACCGGATGCTCGGCGGCATCGAAATCCAGGTGCCGCGCCACATCGCCATGCAGCAGCGCGCCGGTCGTGATCATCTCGGTGTACAGACGCGCGCGCGGCGCCAGCAGCCGGTGGAAATAGCGGCAATGGCGGTCGGTCACGTCTATCATCGGGGCGACGCACAGTCGCCAGTCGGGAGAGCTCAAGAATCACTCGCAGGGCAAAAACATGCCGTATTTTACGGCCTGCGGGCCGGGCCGCCGGCCGCGGCCACGCGTCCGGTGGTCTACAATCCCCGCGCAGCGCAGCGATAAGCGTCTCTCCAACCCCTCACCCCGCAGATCAATGGCCGTTTTCACTTCCGTTTCCGACCAGGACGCCCGCACCCTGCTGGCCCGCTTCGACCTCGGAGACCTGGTTTCACTGCGCGGCATCACCGCCGGCATCGAAAACACCAACTTCTTCCTGAATACGACCCGCGGCGAGTACGTACTGACGCTGTTCGAGGTGCTGACGCAGGAACAGCTGCCGTTCTACATCGAACTGATGTACCACCTGGCCGCGCGCGGCATCCCCGTCCCCCAGCCGCAGACGCTGCGCGACGGCACGCGGCTGACCACCCTGCACGGCAAGCCCTGCGCCATCGTCACCCGCCTGCCGGGCGGCTACGAGCCCGCTCCGGGCCCGGACCACTGCCGCCTGGCGGGCGCCACGCTGGCGCGCGCCCACCTGGCCGGCCAGGACTTCCCGCTGCGCCAGCCCAACCTGCGCGGACTGCCCTGGTGGCAGGCCACGGCGCCCAAGGTGCTGCCGTTCCTCGAGCCCGGGCAGGCGCGCCTGCTCGAGGCCGAGCTGGCGGACCAGCAGGCCCATGCTGCCACCGCGCTGTGGCAATCGCTGCCATCCGGCCCGGCCCATTGCGACCTGTTCCGCGACAACGTGCTGTTTGCCGGCACCTTCGACGACCCGCTCATGGGCGGCTTCATCGATTTCTATTTCGCGGGCTGCGATACGTGGCTGTTCGACGTGGCGGTCAGCGTCAACGATTGGTGCATCGTGCGCGACACCGGCGAATTCGTGCCCGAACTGGTGCACGGCTGGCTGCAGGCCTACGCCGAGGTCCGCCCGTTTACGGACGCGGAACGCCAGGCCTGGCCCGTCATGCTGCGCGCCGCCGCGCTGCGCTTCTGGCTGTCACGCCTGTACGATTTCTACCTGCCCCGTCCGGCCCAGACCCTCAAGCCGCACGATCCGCGGCACTTCGAAAGAGTGTTGCAAGCGCGCCACCGCCATCCGGCCCCCGACTTGCCCAAATCGGAGGCAGCCGCATAATGTTGGTTGAGTGTTCTGTCCCCGTCCATTCGTAGCGAAACCTATGCAAGCAGTATCTCTACCTGCGATTTCCGGCTGGCAATGGGTGCGTGACGGCCTGCGCCTGTTCATGAAACAACCGCTAGCCATGTTCACCTGGGCGATGGCGATCAGCCTGTTGCTGCTGTTCGCCACCTACACGCCACTGGTGGGCCCCTTGCTGTTCGTGGCGCTGATGCCCAGCATCACGCTGATGACCTTGTCGGCCTGCAAGCACGTCGAAGCCGACCGCGTCATGCTGCCCTCGATGTGGTTGCAGCCGCTGAAAAAGCCCGGCGTATTCAAGAAGCTGTTCCTCATGGGCATGCTGTACGTCGGGCTATGCCTGGCCGCCGGCCTGCTGGCGTTCCTGCCGTTTTCCAGTTCGCTGGCCGAAGGCGTCCGCATGGCCTCGGCCAACAACCTCGCGCCCATCATGACGGCCATGCGCGCGCCGCTGCTGGTGTTCACCGCGCTTTACGTGATCATCGCCGCCGTGTTCTGGCATGCTCCCGTGCTGGTGGGCTGGCACGGCCTGCGGCTGTTGCAGGCGCTGTTCTTCTCGGGTATTGCCTGCTGGCGCAACAAATGGCCGTTCCTGGTGTACGGCGTGGTCTGGATCCTGGTGTTCCTGTTCATCGACCTGTGCATCGGCCTGCTGATCGGCATGGGCGTGCCCGACACGCTGGCCGGCACCTTGCAGGTTCCCGTCACCATCATCGCGGGCGGCGTGCTGTATTGCAGCTTCTACCCTGCCTATACCTCCGTGTTCGGGGTCAATGACGCCCACGCGGGTCTCGACAACAGCGACAGCGCGCACGCATAGCGCGCCGCGCCAGGGCTTCAGCCCGCGCACCAGCCGCAACACGCGGCCGTCGCGGCCGACGAACGCCACGTCGATGGCATAGGCCATGCCCCAGGTATGGACAGCCCGGCATGGCGCCATCAACAGGCCGCTGCGCGGCCCCGGAGGGCGGCGCCGGCCCAGCAACCCGACCAGCCGTCCACGCCAGCCGCGTGCGCGCGCCAGCCGCAGGCGCGGGCGCATCACGGGCCACCCTGCAACAACGCGTACCCGATCGGGAATGCCAGCACGATGAACGTGCACGGGAAGATGCACGCGATCAACGGCAACAGCATCTTGACCGGCGCCTCCATGGCCAGGCGTTCGGCCCGCTGATGGCGTTCTGCGCGATAGCGCGTGGCCAGGCCGCGCAACATGGGCCCCAGGCTCATGCCCTGCGCGTCGGCATGCGCCAGCGCTCCTACCCAGGCCCGCACGGGCGGGCTGTCGGCCCGCGCCGCCAGCGCCTGCATGGCCTGGCGGCGCGGCACGCCGGCACGCATATCGCACAGGGCCTGGACCAGCAGCTCGCGCAGCGGGCCCGGCGGCCCGTGACTGGCCGCCTGCTGCAAGGCGCCGTGCATGCCGAGGCCCGCTTCGGCGCACAAGGTCATGAGGTCGAGGATGAATGGCAGTTCGCGCGCGATGCGCTGTCGCCGCCGCGCCGCGCAGCGGCGCAGCCACAGCGCCGGCCAGGCGCCTGCCGCGCAGGCGGCCGGGGCAAGCGGCAGCCATGCCCGCCAGCCATCGGCCAGGCTGGCGGCTGTCACGGCGACGACGCCCCCTAGCTGTGAACTGTCAATAGGTTGTATTCGTCCAGGTTGAGTCTGGAGATGGGTACAGCGCGCCCGATGCCTTGGTGGGGTCGATGCCAGTTGTAGTGGTGTAGCCAGGATTTCATGGCATCGGCTCGGTGTTGGGAGTTCTGGTAGGTGTGAGCGTAAGCCCACTCACGCAAGGCCGACTGGATGAAGCGTTCGGCCTTGCCATTGGTCTGTGGGCGGTAAGGTCGGGTAAAGCGGTGCTTGATGCCCAGCTCATGGCACAGCGCGGCGAAGGCGCGGCTGCGAAAGGCCGAGCCATTGTCGGTGAGCAAGCGCTGGATGGTCACGCCCAGGCGCTGGTAGTAGGCCACTGCGTCCTTGAGGAACTGGACGGCGCTGGGGAAGCGCTCGTCGGGGTGGATGTCGGTGAAGGCCACGCGGGCGTGGTCATCGATGGCCACGAAGACGAAGTCCCAGCCGGCCCCCTCAACGGTATCGCGTCGGTTGCCCGTGACCCGGTGGCCAGGGCGCTGGATACGTCCCAGCTTCTTGATGTCGATGTGCAGCAGATCGCCGGGGGCCTGATGCTCGTAGCGCACCACCGGCTCGGCCGGCTCCAGGTCGGCCAGGTGCGACAGACCGGCGCGGGCCAGGACGCGGCTGACGGTGCTGGCTGACACGCCCAGCGCCTGGGCGATGCGCGCTTGGGTCAGCCGCTTGCGGCGCAGCTCCACGATAGCCAGCGCCTTGGCCGGCGCAATCGCTCGGGGCGAGACCGTCGGGCGCGAGGACGCATCGGCCAAGCCCGCCTGGCCCTGAGCCAGGAAGCGGCCCAGCCATTTGCGCACAGTCGGCGCGGTGACCCCATAGGCGCGGGCCGCTTCAGGCACACAAACTTGATGGGCGATCAATTGCTGGACCATTTCGAGTCGACGTAGGAAGGTCAATCGGGCATGCTTATGGGTGTTCATCCGGCCGGGCTCCTTGAGTGAACTGGGGGATCGGCGATTTCCAGTTTCTCAAATCCGGTTCGGATGAACCATGCATACAACCTATTGAATCTTCACAGCTCGCTGTGTACAGCCGGACCGCGGGCCCTGTCACTTATACCGCCCTCGGTCGGCCAAGCATCCATGGAGGCTGCAATGGGTTGGTTGACCGACAATTTTGGCGCACCAGCAACGGCGACAAGCGAAGTGGAGGCGGCACCCGCCTATCACATCTATCGTGCACATGCAGTTCAGGCCCGTCAGGTAGACGAACTCATCGGCCTGGTAAAAGGCGTGCTGGCCGATGGCGCAATATGCCAGGAAGAAGTTGCCTTTCTGCTGCGATGGATGCAGACCAATCAGAATGCATCGAACAAGTGGCCCGCAAAGGCCCTTTATCCACGCATTGCTGCGACGCTGGCCGACGGGCATATGGATGCGAAGGAAGAAGCCGAGATCATGGCGCTACTGCTGGCAACCGTGGGGAGCGAAGACGCGGCGGGACAGCCCGCCATCAACAAGAGCACAGCTCTGCCGTTGTGCAGTCCCGTACCGGATATTCATTTCGACGCACATACTTTCTGCTTCACTGGAAAATTTACGAGCGGCACGCGGGACTGGTGCTCACAACAAGTAGTGGAACGCGGCGGCTCCAGCTTGAGCAATGTCACCAAGAAGCTGGACTATCTGGTCATTGGCGAACTGGGCAATCCCGACTGGCTCCACTCAACTTTCGGATTGAAAATCAAGAAGGCGGTGGATTACCGGAGTTCAGGCGTCGCGCTGCGCATCATCAGCGAACAGGCCTGGTACGAGCATCTGCTGTCATGAAGCCCACTGACGCGCTGCACATACCGGCCACAGAGCCACGTCGCGAAGGATTGACAACCGCCCAACGTTGGCACGGACCCGACTCAGGGTTGATCGCCTGTTGGGAGCGCGGACGAGACAAGGCCCTGGAAGATCCTAGTCTGGCACGACGTGCGCGAAGCGGCGAACTACCTGTCCTTCCCTGGCGTGGTGGCGGCGACAAAGCATTGAAAACCGCTGCGCGCTACGGCACCTATCAATACTTGGCAATGTGGCTAGGACTGCGGGGGGAGGATTTACACATCGATCCGACGCACGAGACCACCCGTACGTGCACACGCCACGGCACGACTGTCACGTTCACCTCGGATATCAACAAATTCTGTCCAGTCAGTGCCGACAAGGACGAGATGCCAATATCGGTCGCCGACACTCGCAGCAGTTGATCATTACAAGCAGCGTCGGAGCGTGGTACGACCTCCTATGCCCGGATATACCTCCAGCCCTCGTCCTGCAGCAGCGCGAGCGCCAGCACCGCCGCCTGGGGCAGCGCGCGCTGGGGCGCGCGCGCCGGCCGGTCTAGGTGTGAAGATTCAATAGGTTGTATGCATGGTTCATCCGAACCGGATTTGAGAAACTGGAAATCGCCAACCCCCCAGTTCACTCAAGGAGCCCGGCCGGATGAACACCCATAAGCATGCCCGATTGACCTTCCTACGTCGACTCGAAATGGTCCAGCAATTGATCGCCCATCAAGTTTGTGTGCCTGAAGCGGCCCGCGCCTATGGGGTCACCGCGCCGACTGTGCGCAAATGGCTGGGCCGCTTCCTGGCTCAGGGCCAGGCGGGCTTGGCCGATGCGTCCTCGCGCCCGACGGTCTCGCCCCGAGCGATTGCGCCGGCCAAGGCGCTGGCTATCGTGGAGCTGCGCCGCAAGCGGCTGACCCAAGCGCGCATCGCCCAGGCGCTGGGCGTGTCAGCCAGCACCGTCAGCCGCGTCCTGGCCCGCGCCGGTCTGTCGCACCTGGCCGACCTGGAGCCGGCCGAGCCGGTGGTGCGCTACGAGCATCAGGCCCCCGGCGATCTGCTGCACATCGACATCAAGAAGCTGGGACGTATCCAGCGCCCTGGCCACCGGGTCACGGGCAACCGACGCGATACCGTTGAGGGGGCCGGCTGGGACTTCGTCTTCGTGGCCATCGATGACCACGCCCGCGTGGCCTTCACCGACATCCACCCCGACGAGCGCTTCCCCAGCGCCGTCCAGTTCCTCAAGGACGCAGTGGCCTACTACCAGCGCCTGGGCGTGACCATCCAGCGCTTGCTCACCGACAATGGCTCGGCCTTTCGCAGCCGCGCCTTCGCCGCGCTGTGCCATGAGCTGGGCATCAAGCACCGCTTTACCCGACCTTACCGCCCACAGACCAATGGCAAGGCCGAACGCTTCATCCAGTCGGCCTTGCGTGAGTGGGCTTACGCTCACACCTACCAGAACTCCCAACACCGAGCCGATGCCATGAAATCCTGGCTACACCACTACAACTGGCATCGACCCCACCAAGGCATCGGGCGCGCTGTACCCATCTCCAGACTCAACCTGGACGAATACAACCTATTGACAGTTCACATCTAGGCGGGCCAGCGTATTGGGGCACAGCCAGGTATGCGCATCGGCCGGATGAGGCGGCGCATCCAGCGCGGCCGCGACGGCCGCGGCGTTGGCGACGATGCGCACTTGCGCGCCCGGCGCCTCCTTGAGCAGGTTGGCGGCGTTGTTGCGGGCGCGTTCGAACGCGCCCGCGGTGGGGGCATGCAGCAGCACGCGCACGCACGAGGCGGCCGTCATCACAAGGCCCCGAAAAGCTGCGGCAACAGCGCCGGCGGCGCGCCGGTGCGCTTGCGCACGCGGCCGCCCTCCTCGCGCCAGACGATGGCCGGCGTGGCGCGCAGGCCCCATTGCGCCATCAGCGTTTCGTTGGCATTGAGCCGTGCCGCAATCTCGGCCGGGATGTCGGCCAGCGGCTGGATGCCGCGTTCGTCCAGGGGTTTGCGTTCGCCCGCGGCCAGGGCGCGCGTGTTGCTGGCGACGTGGCCGGCCTCGTGGTCGTGCAAGGCCTTGGCCGGATCGGGCGCGGCCAGGATGGCGGCCGCTTTGCCTTCGCTGCTGGCGGTCAGGATGCCGACCGGGATATGCCGCAGCTGCACCTTGCCGGCCTCGACCCAGGGCCGCGCATCGGCCCACAGCTTGTTGCAGTACGGACAGTTGGGGTCGGTGAATACATACACGATGCGCGCCGCGCCGGCCTTGCCATCGGCCACCCAGGCGCTTTGCTCCAGCGCGCTCCACAGCTTGTCCGACAGCGCGGGCTCGATGGCCTGTTCGAGGGCGGCCTGGGTCACGTCGCGGCCCGCGGCGTCGAACATGGTGCCGACGATGACATGCTTGCCATCGGGCGTGGCGTACAGCGCGACCGGACGGTCGCCGGCGTGCGCGGCCCAGGCGGTCAGCCCGCCGGGCGCGGGAAAGGTGCCGAGGATTTCAATGCCGTGCTGGGCCAGCGCCGCGACGGGCGCCGGCGGCTGCTGGGCCTGCGCGGCGCCGGCGGCCAGCGCGGCGCCGGCGAGCACGGCGCAGGCGCGCCGCAAACCGGCGGCCGCGCGCGGCAGGATGGGATCGGACATGACGGACGGACTCCTTGAAACGGGAAAGATCAGGGTGCGGGGCGCAACGCGCCCAGGCGCTGGACCAGGCTGGCCTGCGACAGTTCGCCCAGGCGCGTGTCGACCAGGCGCCCTTGCGCGTCGAAGAACAGGGTGGCGGGCAAGGCGCGGTGGCCGAAATACGCGCCGGCCTGCGCGCCGGGGTCGAGCAGTACGTTGCGCAGCGGCATGCCGAGTTCCCGCAGGTAGGCGTTGACCTGTTGCGCGCTCTCGCCCTGGTTGACGAAGACGAAGTGCACGTCGGGCCGGGCCGCCTGCATGCGTTGCATCATGGGCATATCGCGCCGGCACGGCGGGCACCAGCTGGCCCAGAGGTTCAGCACCACGGGCTGGCCGGCGAAGGCGGCCAGGCTGCGCGGCGCGCCGTCGGGCGTGGCCAGCTGCAGCGGCGGCATGGCCTTGGTGGCCGCGGGTGCGCCGATGCCCAGCACGGCCGCCCCGACTGTCCATGCCAGGGTGGCGGCCGCCAGGCCGGCCAGCAGCGGCCGGCGCCGTGGCCCGCGGCGCCGGGCGAACCACAGGCCGCAGGCCCAGGCGCCGGCGAAACCGGCCCAGGCCAGCCGCCGTCGCGGATGTCCAGCACGTCCCATGGCGATTGCAGATAGGCCTCGCGGTGGCACCAGACGAACGCCAGCCGCGCCGCCAGCAGCCCGGCCAGCAGGACCCGCATCAGCGGCAGCTCGTCCGCGCCGGCCCGGCCAGCCTGCCAGCGCGCGGCCAGGCTGCCTGCCGCCACGCAGGCCAGCATCAGCAGCAAGGCGACCGGCAGCGTCAAGGGGCCGACGTGCACCATCGCGCTCATGCCTGCCACCCCGTGCGCCACAGCAGCACTCCGGCCACGACCACGCACACCAGCGCGCCATGCCCAGCACCGCGGCGGCGACGAAGGTCCAGGCGGCCGCGTCCAGGGTCAGGCCGCCGGCCACGGCGTGGCCGACGGTGACCGCCGAAATCAGCGCGATGACCATCAGCGAGGTGGAAACGATGGCGTGCATCGGGGCATCGCTGAACTGGCGCAGCGCCGGCACGATGATGAAGCCCCCGCCCACGCCCAGCAGGCCGGTGAACAGCCCCGAAATCGCCCCGATGCCGCCCAGCGTGGCGGCGGCGCGGGGCGTCCAGACGAATTTGCCGGTTTGCGGCGAGATGTGGCAGGGCCGCTCGGCCTGCGCCTGGGCGCCGGCCGGCGCGGCCAGCGACTGGCGCAGCATGCGGCCGGCAACCAGCAGCATGACCATGGCGAACAGGCCGCTCAGCCAGGGGCCGGGCGCCAGCCGGGCCAACTGGGCGCCCCAGGGCGCCGCCAGGCCGCCGACGACGGACATCAGGGCGGCGGCCTTGTAGCGCACCGTGCCGCGGCGCAAGCCTTCGGCGCTGCCGACCGCGGCGGCCAGCCCGACCGCCATCAGGGCGACCGGCGCGGCCTGGGGCATGTCCATGCCCAGGCCCAGCACCAGCGCCGGCACCGCCAGGATGCCGCCGCCCGCCCCTGTCAGCCCCAGGGTCAGGCCTATCAATATGCCCAGGAATCCGCCTGCCATGCCGCCCGCCAAGTATTATTACCAAAAGAAATAAGCAAATTATTATAAATAATCTAGAAAGACGGATCAATGCGCCGGGACGGTATGTGGACGGCCGTTTGCCTTGTTGCCCGTCGGGATTGTCGGAGCGCGTGCCGCGTCTCGATCGCGGGCAGGAGGATGGGCGTGGCGATGCGCCCCCTGTCGACGCCGGATCGGGCGGGCCGGCCGGCCCGGGGCGCGCGGCCCGATTGGTTAAACTGCCGTCTTTGCCCGCGCCGCCAGGCGCGGGCCGGTTTACCGATTACGGCAATGTCCAACACGCACGAAGTCCGCCCCGGCCAGTCGATCGAACTGCTCAAGGCCCTGCACATCCTGACCCGCGACGGCAAGATGAACCAGGACAGCCGGCGCAAGCTCAAGCAGGTCTACCACCTCTACCAGTTCATCGAACCGCTGCTGCAAAGCGCCAGGGACGCGCGCGGCGCCGTCACCCTGGTGGACCACGGCGCGGGCAAGTCGTACCTGGGCTTCATCCTGTACGACCTGTTCTTCAAGGACCGGCGCGACGCCTCGCACATCTACGGCATCGAGACCCGCGCCGAACTGGTCCAAAGCGCGACCGAACTGGCCGCGCGCCTGGGCTTTGGCGGCATGTCGTTTCTCAACCTCTCGGTGGCCGATTCCATCGCGTCGGAACAGCTGCCGCCGCGGGTCGACATCGTGACCGCCCTGCACGCCTGCAACACCGCCACCGACGACGCCATCCGCTTCGCCCTGGCCAAGCAGGCGCAAAGCATCGTGCTGGTGCCCTGCTGCCAGGCGGAAGTGGCGGCCGTGCTGCGCAAGAACAAGGCGCGCGCCCTGGCCGACCCCATGGCCGAACTGTGGCGCCATCCGCTGCATACGCGCGAATTCGGCAGCCAGCTCACCAATGTGCTGCGCTGCCTGCAGCTCGAGGCCCATGGCTACCAGCTCAGCGTGACCGAGCTGGTGGGCTGGGAACACTCGATGAAGAACGAACTGATCATCGCCCGCCACCAACCCGACAGGCCGCGCCGCGAGCCCGCGCGCCGCCTGCGCGAAATGCTGGAACGCATCGGCCTGCAGGAGCTGAGCGAGCGCTTCCAGGTCCCCGCGCAACCCTGATCCGCCGGCCGCGCCGCCGCGCAAACCCGCGCGCCTGGGAATAACCCTAGCTGTGAAGATTCAATAGGTTGTATGCATGGTTCATCCGAACCGGATTTGAGAAACTGGAAATCGCCACCCCCCCAGTTCACTCAAGGAGCCCGGCCGGATGAACACCCATAAGCATGCCCGATTGACCTTCCTACGTCGACTCGAAATGGTCCAGCAATTGATCGCCCATCAAGTTTGTGTGCCTGAAGCGGCCCGCGCCTATGGGGTCACCGCGCCGACTGTGCGCAAATGGCTGGGCCGCTTCCTGGCTCAGGGCCAGGCGGGCTTGGCCGATGCGTCCTCGCGCCCGACGGTCTCGCCCCGAGCGATTGCGCCGGCCAAGGCGCTGGCTATCGTGGAGCTGCGCCGCAAGCGGCTGACCCAAGCGCGCATCGCCCAGGCGCTGGGCGTGTCAGCCAGCACCGTCAGCCGCGTCCTGGCCCGCGCCGGTCTGTCGCACCTGGCCGACCTGGAGCCGGCCGAGCCGGTGGTGCGCTACGAGCATCAGGCCCCCGGCGATCTGCTGCACATCGACATCAAGAAGCTGGGACGTATCCAGCGCCCTGGCCACCGGGTCACGGGCAACCGACGCGATACCGTTGAGGGGGCCGGCTGGGACTTCGTCTTCGTGGCCATCGATGACCACGCCCGCGTGGCCTTCACCGACATCCACCCCGACGAGCGCTTCCCCAGCGCCGTCCAGTTCCTCAAGGACGCAGTGGCCTACTACCAGCGCCTGGGCGTGACCATCCAGCGCTTGCTCACCGACAATGGCTCGGCCTTTCGCAGCCGCGCCTTCGCCGCGCTGTGCCATGAGCTGGGCATCAAGCACCGCTTTACCCGACCTTACCGCCCACAGACCAATGGCAAGGCCGAACGCTTCATCCAGTCGGCCTTGCGTGAGTGGGCTTACGCTCACACCTACCAGAACTCCCAACACCGAGCCGATGCCATGAAATCCTGGCTACACCACTACAACTGGCATCGACCCCACCAAGGCATCGGGCGCGCTGTACCCATCTCCAGACTCAACCTGGACGAATACAACCTATTGACAGTTCACAGCTAGCGATGCAGCGAAAAGGGCGATCCGCCTGGCGCCGAGGTATCGGGCCGCGGCGGCGCATACTTGCCGCGGTCGAACTTGGGCACCGAGCCCAGCGTGAACGCCATATCGCCGCCGGCCCAGTGCTCGTCGCGCAAGACCCGCAGCCCCGTCACCGGATCGCGCTGCAAATGGCCCGACACCCCATCGGCGGCCGCCAAGCCGCCCGGCGACACCGCGATGACGGAGCGGTGCACCGCATCGTAGTGGTCGCGCTCCAGCCGCCCGCCGCTGACCACCAGCGTAGGCCGGGTGCTGGTCGAAAGCAGCGCCGGCGCCGACACCCCCGCCGAGCCGCCGTCGCGGTCGCGCCGGTCGGCCAACTGTTCGGCGCGCACCCGGCCGCCCACCTGCACGCGGCCCTGCCCGGCGGTCGACACCAGGTCGGCGCCGATCAATTGCGCATCGCCCGCCACGCGCACCGACAAGGGGCCGCCCGCGGCAATGCCCGTACGCTGCGCCACGATGGCGCCACGGTCGTGGCCGTGGCTGAACGACACCCCGACCTGCGCCACCGGCTGCGGCTTGAATCCGTTGCCGGTCGACGCATGCGCGCCGGCCGCCGCCATCCAGTCTGCCGACGTGTGGCTTTCGTCATGCACATCCTGCACGCTGGCCATGGACAGCGCGCCGCCGACCTCGACCCGCGCGCCTTGCGCGGCCTGCACGCGCGCGCCCTGCATGACCAGGTCGCGCGCCGCCTGCAGATGCACATTGGCGGCCCGCACGCCCGTCCGGCCATGCGTGTGCCGTTCGGAGGCCGCGTGCTCATGGTGCCCGCTCAGCCCCGCCGTGCCGCGGACATAGGCGTCGCCCTTGACGAGATTGGCGCCCATGGCCAGGCGGGCGTCGAGCGACAGGCTGTGCGCGTCGCGCGTGCGCTGCTCGCGCGATTCGGCCGACCGCATGCGCAACGCGCCGGCCGACCGCAAGTCGACCTCGCGACCACCGTCAAAGCGTACGCCGGCCAGGGCCATGTCGCCCGCGCCGCTTTCGATGCGGGCATTGCCGCCCACGTGCGTCAGGTTCTCCGAGGTGGCGTTGCGGCTCTCGTTCCACCACTCCGTCCGCAGGCTCGCGCTCAGCGTGCTGCTGATCGTATCGGCCATGACGCTCTGGAACGCCGTGCTCAACGCCTGGCCGAACATCAGGCCGCCGTCGATCCCCCTGCCGTCCCCGGCCTGCGTCAGGCTCCGGCCCAGCCGGCTGCTGGTCACCTGCGGATTGACGCTGCCATCGACGCCCAGCTCCAGTCCGACGCGCCCGCCGCTGCGCACGGTGTGTTCGGTATCCACGTACTTGGTGGTGCGCACCTCGCCGCCGCGCAGCCGCAAGCCGGGTTCGCCTTCTGCGCCGCCGCCGTAGCGGTCTCGATTGATGTCGGCGCCGCCGAAGTCCAGCACGCCGCCGACGGCGAGCAAGCCATCGCCCAGGCGCAGGTCGGCGTTGCGGTACGTCTTGCGCGACGAGGCGCTCTTCTCCCAAACGCTTTCCCAGCCGACCCGGGCGCTCGCGCTGGACGCCGCGCCGCGCCCGGCATGGCTGCTGACACCGCTTTCGCTGCCCAGGCTGAAACCCGCCTCGTAGCCGCCCGCCCCCACCTTGCCGCCGAGAAACAGCTGGCGCACCTCCTTCTCATGCTCGGCGTGCGCGAAATCCGCGGCGGCCTTGAACCTCGCGTCGCGGGCCACGGACAGGTTCGTATGCGCGGCATCGACCGAACCGCCTTCGATCTCCAGGTTCTGCATCTTTCCTTCCAGCGTGCCGGCTTCGATGCGCGTACCGTAATGGTTCGCGCGCGCCGACTGGCTGGTTTCCGTCGTCGACGACAGGATGGCGAACAGGCTGCCCAGCGGCGTCGAGCTCCTGTTCTCGTAGCTGGACGCCGCCTCGTACACGCCGCCCAGCTTGACGTCATCGACATCCAGCTTCACCTTGCCGCCCTTGAGCGTCGCGCCGGCCGTCTCCAGGCGCTTGGCCTCGATATGCAGCTGGCCGCCTTGCGCATCCAGGGCGCCGTCACCGCGCGCCGCCAGCCTGCCCTTGCCGTCGTACCGCATCGAGGTCGCGACCTTGACCGTGTCGGCCTTGAGCCTGACATCCTTGCCGCGCAGCTTGCCGCCCTCGATGCCGATATCCCGGCCTGAGACGTCGACCTCGTCATCGGCCTCGATGCCGCCGCCCGCCCCCTTGCTGTCGGCCACCACGACCTTGCCCTTGCCCGCGTCCACCTTGACGCTCCTGCCCTGGATCAGCCCGTTGACCGAACTGACGTCATGGCCGTCCGTATTGACAGTTACGTCGCCGCCGGAGGCAATCAGCGCCCCGCCGCCGGCGTACTGATCCATGATGCCCTGGCGCGTCGCCTCGGTCAGGTACAGCCGGGGAGCGAGGACCTTCTGGCCGTCGATCACGGTATCCACGTACCAGACGAAATCGCGGTCCGCCAGCTTGAGCTGCTGCGCGGTCGGCGCGACACCCACCTTCAGGCCCAGCGCCTTGCCGACCGTCCCGGCCGACTCCATCAGCCTGGCCACCAACGCGTCACCGCGCACGGGCAGGCGGCTTTCGTAGCCGCCCAGGGCGCGCCGCACCTGCTCGCGCACCAGCGTGGTATCGAAATAGTTGTCGCCCGCCACGCGCGTGGCGCGATCGGGCTGGTAGCCGATCTGCTCGAAGAAGTAACCCGAACCGTAGAATCCGCCTTGGTCGAGATACTTGATGCGGGTTTCGATCAGTGGCTGCGGCAAGGCCACGGCGGGCGCCACCGGCTTGCGGGGTACGTCCCGCAGGGCCGCCGGATCCGCGTCGCCCTGCGGCGCCGGCATGGCCGCGGGCACGGCAACGCTCGACGCGGCAGGCTGATCCCCGACGCGCGCGAACAGATGCCGATTGGCCAGCACCGCCTCCAGCGCGCCATCGATATCCAGGCGCGTTTCCAGCCCCAGGCCGCGCAGCGCATCGAACGAGCCGCCGGAGGTCTCCACCTTGTGCTCGCCGATGCGCAACGTGTCGGGCCGTCCCCGGTTGCGCGCGGCATTCTCGCCATTGCGCAGGTACCCGTCGGACAGCGTCACCCCCTTGCCCGCGGCCAGCACCGTCTGCACCTGGGGGTAGAACGTCAGCGGCGCGCCGCGCCGGCCGGCCTTGAAATCGTTCCAGCGCTGCACCAGTACGGGATGGGGCTGCGCGCGCCAATCCGCCCCCAACGCCGCCGACAGCGCGCGCGCCAGCAACGCGCGCCCGGGCGTGGCCGGCGCCAGCTGGATGCGGTCCACGGCCTGCTCATACTGCTTGCGCAAGGCCTGCGCCCTGGCCGGCTCGTCATCGCCCAGGCGCGCCAGCGCCGCGGCGTAATCGCCGATGACGCGATCGAGCGCAGCGGTTTCCGTATCCAGACCGGCCAGCCTGTCCGCGCCGTAGCGCGCCGCCAGGATCTCGCGCACCTGGCGTTGCGCCTCGCCATATGCCTCGGCGGCGCGCGCCTGGGCCCGCGCCGCCTCGTATTCGCGCAGCGCCTCCCGGTAATCGGCCAACGCCTGGCGGGCGGCGGGCGAGTCCGCACTCCCATCCGGCAGCGACAACTCGGGCTTGGCGGGCACGGGCGGCGCCTGCGGCGGCGGCGGACTCACGTAGCCCAGATCGAGATTCTTCAGCGTATTGGTGGCCCAATCCGTATACGTATCGTAAAAGCCCCAGATGGTTTCCCAGCGGTTTTCGCCCACCAGATAGTCGAGCAGCTCGTACAGCGTGCGGAATGACCAGTAGGCCGGCGTCAACGCGGCGCGGCTATCGGTCACTTTCAGTTCGATCGCGGCCGCCAGCGGCGTGCGCAAATAATCCGCCAGGGACACTTCCCGCGACAGGGAACGGTTCTCCACATCGCCGTCGATGTAGGCATGCCCGACGGCCTGGATCGTGCCTTCGTTGCGCAGATGCCCCCTGCGCCCCGGCCCCAGCTCCCGGTTCACGTACAAATCGCCGCCGCTCTCGATGCGCGATTGCCCCGCCTGCAGCGCCACGTCGTAGAACGGCGCCGCCACCGCCGCCCCGTTCCCGTAGCGCAACCGATAGTCCAGATACGCGAGGCCGCGCCAGAAACCATAGCCACCGCCGCCCACCGTATTCTCGCCGGCGTGCCGTACATGGCCGGTCAGCGTCGCCCGGTTCTCGATACGCGCGGCATCCAGACGCAGATCGCCGCCCGCCCGCACGCTGCCCAGATCGTTGATGAGCGTGTCCCGCGCCGCCAGCCGCATGCCGCCCCCGGACTCGATCAACGCCGCCTTGCCGTTGGTGATTCGGCGCGCCCGCAGCGCCATATCCGCCCCCGCCCACAACAAGGCGCCGGCTGCGTTGTTCAGCGCCCCGGACGCCGAGGCCAGCTTGAGGTTCCCGCCGGCGACGATGGCCTGCCTGTTGTCGATATCCCCCTGCGTTTGCACGTCCAGGCTGCCCGGGACGCCGATTTCGGTGTTGACGCGCAACGACCTGGCCTTGACGCGCAAAGCGCCTAGCGCGACGGGCAGGATATCGGGGGTGTCGATCACGAGGTCGCGGTCCGTGCCCCGCGCCAGCGCAAGCGTGGCATTGCCATCGGCATGGATCGAGCCCGTATTGGCGTAGTCGTCCACCGCCAGCTCGATATCGTTGCGCGCATCGAGCCTGCCCGGATTGCGCAGCTCGCGGCCTTCGACGATGCGGATGTCGTGGCCGGCGGCGACCTGGCCCGAATTGCGCAGTTGCGGCGATCGCAATCCGACGTCGTGGCCGGCGGCCGCCACGCCATGGTTGTCGATCCGTGCCGCCCGCAGCGTGAGGTCGCCGCCGGCCTTCAGGCTGCCGCGGTTTTCCAGCGCCGCGCCGACCGTCGCGGCGAAGTTTCCGCGCGCCTCCGCCTGCGCGGCGTTGTAGAACGACGCGGCGCCAAGCACGATGTCCTGGTTGGACAGCAAGCGGCCGGCGTTGCGCGCCGCCCCGCGCACAGCGATGTCGACACTGCCGGCGGACAGCAGGCCGCCTGCCGCATTGTCGAACGACGCGGCCGTGACGGCGAGGCGGTCGCACGCGCTCGCCATCCCCGTGTTCGACAGCGCCCCGCCCGCATCGAGGCGGACCGGGCCGGCCAGGCCCAGCCTGCCGGCCAGCGTCATCTCCTGCCGCGCGACGAGCGCCGTCGCTCCCCTGCCCTGGCGCAGCGCCCCGGCGATTCCGATGGTTTGCGCCGACACGGCGTACTCGCCGTCCAGCGAGGCCGTGCCGCGCTCGGCGTACCGGCCTGCGATCTCGGCCCGCATGCCTCCCTGCCCCAGCGCCAGGCTGCCCCGGTTGTCCCAACTGGCTGCCTGCACGAGGAGGCGTTCGCCGGCGATGGACGAACGCGCGCTGGCGGCCACCACCGGCCGCTGTTCCGTCCGTCCGGAAATTTCCACGCCCCGCTCGGCGGCCACGACGCCCGCCTGCGCGACCGACTCCGCCGCCTTGATCACCAGCCCCTGCGCGCCGGCCTCGCCGCCCAGGCTTTGGATGGTGCCGAGGTTTTCTATCCGGCCGGCCTCGATACGCTGCGTGCCGGCCGAATCGATCAGGAACTCGTTTTTCAGGACCGCGCCGACCTGGAGTTCGCCGCGCCGGCCGGCCGAGATATACCCCTTGTTCCGCGCGTCGCCGCGCACCCTGAGCGTCAGGTCGCTGCCTGCCCCCTGCTTGCCGCCGTTGCCCACGCCGCCGCCGAAATTGACGAACGTGCCGGCTTCGACCAGTACCGCGCCGCTCCTGGCCGCGATGACCGCGTCGGAAACCACCGACTCTTCGTCGTGCACGGTTTCGGCGATTTCGTCGGCGATCCGCACCCATCCGTCGACGACTTCGATATGCCGTCCAGGCACCACCGCGCCCGCCTCGTCCAGCGCGCGCAGCGTGCCATTGAGAAACAGCACGTCCTGGACCCGCAGCGCGACGGATGGCCGGCCCCCGTCCGGCCGGGCTTGCCGCGCCCGCGGCGTGATCCCGCTGCGCAGGCTCGCGTGTTCGAGCACGGCGGCACGCGCGCTTGCCGCGACCATGCCCTGGTCCGCCGTGACGTCATTGCGCAACAACAGCACGCCATTGGTCGCGTCGATGGTGATGTCTCCTCGCACGGCCACGCCCTGGCCCCGGCGGCCCTCGCCCACGCGCACGTCGTCGCGCGCGTGGATCTCGACGCCGCCGCCGTGCGCCTGCGCCCCGACGGCGGCCAGCGCGCCGACATGCACGAACGCGCTGCTGTCGATGCGCGCCTGGCCCGCGCTGCCCGTGCCCAGCGTCACGCCCGCGCCATCGACGCGCAGCGCGCCGTCCGTCTTGGCGGCTTCCAGCGCCACCTCCCCGCCTGCCCGCACCGAGAGTGCGCCGCGGCTTTGCAAGGTACCCAGTTCGGCCCGGCGCGCCGTATCGATCGAGATGCCGGCAAGACTGTCTGCCGCGCCCACGCGCAAGGCCCCTTGCGCTCGCGCATCGAGCGGCCCGTCTGCCCGCAGGCGCTGCGCCTGCAAGGCGCCGCCGGCATGCAGCGACAAGGCGTCGCCACTGGTGGCCGTGCCCACCTGTACGGCGCCTTCCCCCGCAATACGCATGGCGCCGCCCGAAGCCAGCGCGGTCGCCGCCACCGCCCCCCCTGCATCGACGGCCAGGTGCCCTGCGCCCGCCGTTGCCTCGCGCAGGCGTATCTCGCCGCGCGACGACACCGTAATCGCCCCGGGCGAGGACACCGCGCCACGCTGGCGCACGCCCACGCCCGAGTCGCTCGACAACAGCGTGATGCGCGCGCCGTACATCGCCCCCGCCGCCGTGCCATCGATGGCATAACCGGAACCGCCGCTGCCGGCCGAGCCGGCCAGCGGCGTCACGCTGCCGTTGGCCGGCTCGAACCGGTTGCGTCCGGCCACCACGGCAAGCGCCGCGGCCCGCGCGCCGGCGCCTGCGGCGACCGGGCCATCCAGGCTGACGGTACGCGCCACCAGATCGAAGTAATCCAGCCCGCTGGTGTTCACGCCCGCGCCCGCGACCGCGATATGGCCCGCATCCACGTCCAGCCTGAGCCGGCCGCCTTCCGTCACGGGCCGGCCCGTGCTGAGCGTCAGCCGGCCGGCGTTGAGCGTGACCAGTCCGTCGACGCTGAGGCCGTTCGGATTGGCGACGATCAGGTCCGCGCGCCGGCCGAACACCTCCAGCGCGCCGTGCAGGCGGCTGGGACGCGTCCCCGTGATCTCGGTCAGGATGGCCGTCGCCGCCTGGCGCAGGCCAGGGTTGCGATTGAGGTAGCCGGCCAACTGCGAGCGGCCCTCGGTCAGGCTGTTGTTGAACACCAGGCCCGGCGGCCCGACGTCGAATTCGCGCAGCCGGTTGTGCGACAGGCCGTTAGCGTCCGGGGCGACGATATCGATGACCGGCACGCCGGATGGCGAGCGATGCGGCGCAGCCATCGCGCCGCACGCCAGGGCGGCTCCCGCCGCGGCCAGCGCGCGCCGCAGCCGCCGGCCGGCCCCGCCACGCCCGCGCCGCGCGGCGCGGCGCCGGGGCGCCACCGGCACATACATGGCGCGACATTCGCTATAAACCAATCGAAAGCTAAACGCGTTCATGTTGTCTCCTAATGTCGTTATGTAGGCCTGATCGGCGTCGTGGCCCAATCAGCATAGAGACGCCGTCCACACTTCAACACACCCGAAGAAAACTCACGCAAACAAACAAGTAAACCCCTATCAACTACCAACCAATTTGCCTACCTACAACTTCCAGAATGAATTTAGGACTGACAGAACGGGACAATAAAAAACGGCCTTTCTCGCGAAAGGCCGTTCGTAGGGAGCGCAGCGAAAGGCTTACTTCAGCCAGACGCGCGCGTTACGGAAGATGCGCATCCAGGGACTGAACGCGCCGCCGGCATCGCGCTCGCCCCATTGCGCCGGCGCCCACGACATCATGACGTTGCGGGTCACGCGCTCGGGGTGCGGCATCATGACCGTGAAGCGGCCGTCGGCCGTCGTCACCGCGGTCAGGCCGCCGGGGCTGCCGTTGGGGTTGAACGGATAGGTTTCGGTGGCCGCGCCATGGTTGTCGATGTAGCGGACCGCCATCAACGCGCGCGCCGCATCGCCCTGCTGGGAGAAGTCGGCGTAGCCTTCGCCGTGCGCCACGGCCACCGGAATGCGCGCGCCCTCCATGCCGGCGAAGAAGATAGACGGCGAAGCCGTGACTTCGACCAGCGACAGGCGCGCCTCGTACTTCTCGGACTGGTTGCGGGTAAAGCGCGGCCAGTGCTCGGCGCCGGGGATCATGGGCGCCAGCGCCGCCATCATCTGGCAGCCGTTGCACACGCCCAGCGCAAAGGTGTCGGGGCGGGCAAAGTAGGCCGCGAACTGATCCGACAGTTTGTCGTTGTAGCGAATGGTGCGGGCCCAACCCTCGCCGGCGCCCAGTACGTCGCCATAGCTGAAACCGCCCACCGCCACCAGGCCCTGCATGCCGGCCAGGTCGATGCGGCCCGACAGGAGGTCGGTCATGTGCACGTCGATGGCCTCGAAGCCGGCCGTGTCGAACGCCCAGCCCATCTCGACCTGGCTGTTGCAGCCCTGCTCGCGCAGAATCGCCACGCGCGGCCGCTTGCCGGTGCCGATGAACGGGGCCGCCACGTCTTCCTGCGGATCGAACGCCACGCGCGGGGCCAGGCCCGGATCCTTGGCGTCGTTCCAGACGTCCAGCTCGGCCTGCGCGCAGGCCGGGTTGTCGCGCCGCGCCATGATGCGGTAGCTGACCTCGCTCCAGGCGCGGCCCAGGTCGGCGCGCGGCTGGCTCCAGACCTTGCGGCCGTCGCGGTAGAACTCGACCTCGTCGGCGCCGTTCAGGCCGCCGATGACATGCGAATGCGCGGACAGGCCGGCGCCGCGCAGCACTTGCATCACCGCGTCGCGCTGCGAAGCCGGCACCTGGATGACCGCGCCGGCCTCTTCCGAGAACAGCGCCTTGAGGGTGAGCTCCTCGCGCTGCACCGCCACCTGTTCGGGACGGATCTTGTAATCGCCCCAGTCGGCCGACTGCGGATCGAAGGTGAGCATGTCCAGGTTGACCGACACGCCGGTGCGCCCGGCGAACGCCATTTCGGCCAGCGTGGCGAACAGGCCGCCGTCCGAGCGGTCGTGGTAGGCCAGGATGGTGCCGGCCTCGGCCAGCGTGCGGATCGTCACGAAGAAGGCGCGCAGATCCTGCGGCGCGTCGATATCGGGCACCGTCTCGCCGACCTGGTTATAGGCTTGCGCCAGGATGGAGCCGGCCATGCGGTGCCGGCCGCGGCCCAGGTCGATCAGGATCAGCACCGTATCGCCGGCATCGGTGCGCAGCTGCGGGGTCAGGCTGGCGCGCACATCGCCCACCGGCGCGAACGCCGTCACGACGAGCGAGACCGGCGCCACCACCTGGCGCTGCTCGCCCACCTCGTCCCAGGACGTCTTCATCGACAGCGAGTCCTTGCCCACCGGAATCGACAGTCCGACCGACTGGCACAGCTCGCTGACCGCCGACACGGTGTCGTACAGCGCGGCATCCTGGCCGGGCACGCCGCAGGCGGCCATCCAGTTGGCCGACAGCTTGATGTCTTCGAGGCGCGCCACGTCGGCGGCCGCCAGGTTGGTCAGCGCCTCGGCCACCGCCATGCGGCCGGAAGCGGGCGCGTCCAGCATCGCCAGCGGCGTGCGCTCGCCCATGGACATGGCTTCGCCGCGCGTGCCTTCGAAATCGGCCAGCGTCACGGCGCAATCGGCCACCGGCACCTGCCACGGACCGACCATCTGGTCGCGGCTGGACAGCCCGCCCACGGTGCGATCGCCAATGGTGATCAGGAACGACTTGTTCGCCACCGTCGGATGGCGCAGCACGCGATAGGCCGCCTCGGTGAGATCCAGGCCGGCCAGGTCGAGCGGCTCGCTCACGCCGGGCAGGCGCTGCACGTCGCGCGTCATGCGCGGCGGCTTGCCCAGGATCACGTCGATGGGCACGTCCACCGGACGCACTTCGTTCTCGCCTTGCGCGCGGATCGTGTCCAGCCCGGGCAGGCCCTCGCCGTCGACCACGCGCAGCTGGCGCTCTTCGGTCGCCACGCCGACCACCGCGTACGGGCAGCGCTCGCGCCGCGCGATGGCGTCGAAGCGCTCCAGGTCCTGCGGCAGGATCGACAGCACGTAGCGCTCCTGCGACTCGTTGCTCCAGATCTCGGCCGGCGACATGCCCGACTCTTCCAGCGGCACGCGCTTGAGGTCGAAGATCGCGCCGCGGCCGGCGTCATTGACCAGTTCGGGAAACGCGTTGGACAGGCCGCCCGCGCCCACGTCGTGGATCGCGACGATGGGGTTGCGCTCGCCCTGCTGCCAGCAGCGGTCGATGACCTCCTGCGCGCGGCGCTCCAGCTCGGGGTTGCCGCGCTGCACCGAATCGAAGTCCAGTTCGGCCGAATTGCTGCCCATGCTGATGCTGGAGGCGGCGCCGCCGCCCATGCCGATGCGCAGCCCCGGGCCGCCCAGCTGGATCAGCAGCGCGCCCGGCGGAATCACTTCCTTGTGCGTGAGGCCGGCGTCGATGCTGCCCAGGCCGCCGGCGATCATGATGGGCTTGTGGTAGCCCCAGCGCGTGCCGCCCGCGGTCTGTTCGAAGGCGCGGAAATAGCCCAGCAGGTTGGACCGGCCGAACTCGTTGTTGAAGGCGGCGCCGCCGATCGGGCCATCGATCATGATGGACAGCGGCGAGGCGATGCGCTCGGGCAGGCCGTGGTGGTCGTTCTCCCACGGTTGCAGCGCATCGTCGAAGCGCAGGTGCGAAACGGTAAAGCCGGTCAGGCCGGCCTTGGGCTTGGAGCCGCGGCCCGTGGCGCCCTCGTCGCGGATTTCGCCGCCGGCGCCGGTGGCCGCGCCCGGAAACGGCGCGATCGCGGTCGGGTGGTTGTGCGTCTCGACCTTCATCAGGGTGTGCACGGTGGTGTCGCGGCGCACGTAGCGCGCGGCCTGCGCGCCCTCGCCGGCCACGCCCGGCACGCCGGCCTGGAAACGCTGCGCCGGACCGCCTTCCATGATGGCGGCGTTGTCCGAATAGGCCACCACGGTGCCGGCCGGCTGGGCCTTGTGGGTGGCGCGGATCATGCCGAACAGGGTGTTGGACTGCTCCTGCCCGTCGATGACCCACTGCGCGTTGAAGATCTTGTGGCGGCAGTGCTCGCTGTTGGCCTGCGCGAACATCATCAGCTCGACGTCGGTCGGATCGCGCCCCAGGTCGCCGAACGACTGCGCCAGGTAATCGATTTCGTCTTCGGACAGCGCCAGCCCCAGCGCCACGTTGGCCTGCTCCAGCGCGGCGCGGCCCTCGGCCTGCACCGCCACGGTGCGCATCGGCTTGCCGGCCAGCGTCTCGAACAGCGCCTGGCCGTCGAACGCGCCGTCGACCACGGTCTCGGTCATGCGGTCGTGCAGGCAGTCGGCCGCGCGCGCCAGCATGTCGGCGTCGAACGACTTGGCGCCCAGCAGGCCGCGTTCGGGCGTCAGCGCGTAACGCACGCCGCGCTCGATGCGGCGCACGGCGTCCAGGCCACAATTGTGCGCGATATCGGTCGCCTTGCTGGCCCACGGCGACATCGTCCCCAGGCGCGGAATGACCAGCAGCTCCAGGCTCTTGGCCGGCGTCTCGGCGGCCGGCGTGCCGTAGTCCAGCAGTTGCGCCAGACGCGCCTGCTGTTCGGCCGGCAAGGCGCTGTCGGTATGGATGAAATGCTCGTAGCGCGCGGAGATATCGGCAACCGGCAGGCCGGCCTTCTTCAGTTGCGCCAGCAGGCGCTCGCGGCGGAAAGCGGAAAGGACGGAGGAACCGGGCAGATGCTGGACAAGGGACACGATGCGGGCGCCGTTAGGAAAAAGGAGGAATCAAAACATGATTTTACCTTTTTGCCGGGGTTTACCCGTGGTAACCCCATAACCCGCCGCAAAACCGCGCCGTGCCGTCCTGTCGCGCCGGAGTTACAAAATAATTCCATCTATGGCCGCCCGATTTTGTGCGTTGCAATATAGACGACTCACCGAGGTTGAAACCCGGACGAAAGTCTTCGAAAAGAGAATGGCCAGGTTTGCATGCTGCGACGCAGCATGTTGCAAACGCCCCGCACCACGGGAAAACACGAACTAACGCCATGGCGAGCCGACGGTAGGATGCAGCCTCTCATATTGCCTGCGCTTTGCTCCACGCTGTTGCCAATGCACCGCCCCGACGCATCTGACGAGCCCGTCGAACCCATCATCCCCCCGGAAGCCGATCCCGCCGTCAAGGTCCCGCTGGCGCTGGAAGACTGGCTCGCCGTCATCCTGCTGGCCGCGCTGGCCATCATCACCTTCCTGAACGTGCTGGTGCGCTACCTGACCGACCAGTCCTTCGCCTGGACCGAGGAGATCTCCGTCTTCCTGCTGATCGTGCTGACCATGGTCGGGGCGTCCATGGCGTTCGTGCGCAACCACCATATCCGCATCGAGATCCTGGCCGACAACGGCTCGCCGCGGCGCCAGTACCTGATGGCGCTGACCGCCCACAGCCTGGTCGTGTTCTTCTTCGCGCTGCTCACCGTGCTGTCGGCCCGGCTGGTGTACGACGAGTTCCGCTACGAGGAAACCTCGCCCGCCATCGGCGTGCCGACCTGGTGGTACTCGATCTGGATGCCGCTGCTGGCGGCGGTCATCACGCTGCGCGTGGCCGGCGCCGCGCGCCGGCTGATCGCCCGGCACAAGGCCGAGACATGATCGCGGCGCTGCTGTTCGCCGTATTCATCACCCTGATGCTGATCGGCGTGCCGGTCGGCGTGGCGCTGGGCCTGGGCGGCACGGTCGCCATCGTGCTGTCCAACCTCGATGTGTCCTGGTTCGGCCTGCTGGCCGTGCCGCAGAATTTCTACGCCGGCCTGGCCAAGTACCCGCTGCTGGCGATTCCCATGTTCGTGCTGGTGGGCTCGATCTTCGACCGCTCGGGCGTGGCCAGGCGGCTGGTCGACTTCGCCGTGGCGCTGGTGGGCCGCGGCCCGGGCATGCTGCCGCTGGTATCGATCGCGGTGGCGATGTTCCTGGGCGGGATTTCCGGCTCGGGTCCGGCCTGCGCGGCGGCCGTGGGCGCGGTGATGATCGCCGCCATGTCGCGCGCCGGCTATCCGGCGCCCTACTCGGCCGCCGTGGTCGCCGCCGGCGCCGCCACCGATATCCTGATCCCGCCTTCGGTGGCCTTCATCATCTATTCGGTGCTGGTGCCGGGCGCCTCGGTGCCGGCGCTGTTCGCCGCGGGCATGGTGCCGGGCATCCTGGCCGGCTTCGCGCTCATCATTCCTGCGGTCTGGCTGGCGCGCCACCATAGCATGGGCGCACGCGAAGCGCACCTGCCGCGCCCGCCGCTGTGGGCCAGCCTGCGCGAGGCGTCCTGGGGCCTGGCCGCGCCGGTGCTGATCCTGGGCAGCATGCGGATGGGCTGGTTCACCCCCACCGAAGCCGCGGTCGTGGCCGTGTTCTACGGCCTGTTCGTGGGCATGTGCATCCATCGCACCATCAAGGTACGCGACCTGTTCGTGATCCTGCGCGAGGCCGCCGAACTGTCGGCCGTCATCATGCTGGTGGTGACGCTGGCCGGCATCTTCGCCTGGGCCCTGTCCACGCTCAGCGTGATCGACCCCATCACGCACGCCATCGTCAATTCCGGGCTGGGCGAATGGGGCGTGCTGGCGCTGCTCATCATGCTGCTGATGACCGTGGGCATGTTCCTCGACGGCATCTCCATCTTCCTGATTTTCGTCCCGCTGCTCATGCCGATCGCCAATGCCTATGGCTGGGATCCGGTCTGGTTCGGCGTCATCCTGACGCTGAAAGTGGCGCTGGGCCAGTTCACGCCGCCGTTGGCGGTCAACCTGATGGTTTCCTGCCGCATCGCGCGCGTGCCGATGGAGTCCACCGTGGGCTGGGTGGTCTGGCTGCTGGGCGGCATGTTCCTGGTGCTGGTGGCCGTGCTGATCTTTCCGCAACTGGCGCTGTGGCTGCCGCACCGGCTGGGATATTGATGAATACGGGGGAAAGGGCAGAAGCCGAAGGCTCGCCCGCCATTTTCGAGCAACCGAGCACGACACGAGGAGACAACCGATGAAATTCCGCAATATCGTGGGCGCCGCCCTTTGCGCCGCTTTCGCGCTGGGCGTGGCGCCGGCCCAGGCCCAGAACTACAAGTCCGAATACAAGCTGTCCATCGTGGTGGGCACCACCTTCCCGTGGGGCCAGGGCGCCGTGATCTGGTCCGACCTGGTGCGCGAGCGCACCGAGGGCCGCATCAATATCAAGGTCTATCCGGGCACCTCGCTGGTGCAGGGCGACCAGACCCGTGAATTCACCGCCATCCGCCAGGGCGTGATCGACATGGCCGTGAGTTCGACCATCAACTGGTCGCCGCAGGTCAAGCAGCTCAACCTGTTCTCGCTGCCCTTCCTGATGCCGGACTATGCCGCCATCGACGCGCTGGTGCAGGGCGAGGTCGGCAAGGAGGTCTTCAAGCTGATCGAAAAGGCCGGCGTGGTGCCGCTGGCCTGGGGCGAAAACGGCTATCGCCAGCTCAGCAACTCCAAGCACGAAATCAAGACGCCGGCCGACATGAAGGGCCTGAAGCTGCGCGTCGTGGGCTCGCCGCTGTACATCGACACCTTCACGGCGCTGGGCGCCAACCCCACGCAGATGAGCTGGGCCGACGCCCAGCCGGCGCTGGCCAGCGGCGCGGTGGACGGCCAGGAGAACCCGCTGTCTATCTACACCGGCTCCAAGCTGTACACGGTGGGCCAGAAGTACCTCACCCTGTGGAACTACGTCGCCGACCCGCTGATCTACGTGGTCAACCGCGAGGTATGGAACTCCTGGTCCGAGAAGGATCGCGAGATCGTCCGCCAGGCCGCGCTGGACGCCGGCAAGCAGCAGATCGTCATCGCCCGCAAGGGCGTCACGCCCGAAGACCCATCGCTGCTGAAGGAAATCGCCGGCCACGGCGTTACCGTCAGCAGCCTGGACGCCGGCCAACACGCCGAATTCGTGGCGGCCACCAAGCCGGTCTATGAAAAGTGGAAGAAGCAGATCGGCGCCGAACTGGTCGACCTGGCCGAGAAATCGATCGCGGCCCGCAAGAAATAAGCAGCAGCCCAAGGGGAACGGCGGCGCAAGCCGCCACGCAAGGCAGGGGCGCACAACCCTCCAACCCAACGGACGCCGGCCAAAAGCTGGCGTCCGTTTCTTTTTCCTCCCGGAGCCTGTCCCCACGGGGACAGGCTCCCCGTCACACGCCACGAACGCTAGCTGTGAAGATTCAATAGGTTGTATGCATGGTTCATCCGAACCGGATTTGAGAAACTGGAAATCGCCACCCCCCCAGTTCACTCAAGGAGCCCGGCCGGATGAACACCCATAAGCATGCCCGATTGACCTTCCTACGTCGACTCGAAATGGTCCAGCAATTGATCGCTCATCAAGTTTGTGTGTCTGAAGCGGCCCGCGCCTATGGGGTCACCGCGCCGACTGTGCGCAAATGGCTGGGCCGCTTCCTGGCTCAGGGCCAGGCGGGCTTGGCCGATGCGTCCTCGCGCCCGACGGTCTCGCCCCGAGCGATTGCGCCGGCCAAGGCGCTGGCTATCGTGGAGCTGCGCCGCAAGCGGCTGACCCAAGCGCGCATCGCCCAGGCGCTGGGCGTGTCAGCCAGCACCGTCAGCCGCGTCCTGGCCCGCGCCGGTCTGTCGCACCTGGCCGACCTGGAGCCGGCCGAGCCGGTGGTGCGCTACGAGCATCAGGCCCCCGGCGATCTGCTGCACATCGACATCAAGAAGCTGAGACGTATCCAGCGCCCTGGCCACCGGGTCACGGGCAACCGACGCGATACCGTTGAGGGGGCCGGCTGGGACTTCGTCTTCGTGGCCATCGATGACCACGCCCGCGTGGCCTTCACCGACATCCACCCCGACGAGCGCTTCCCCAGCGCCGTCCAGTTCCTCAAGGACGCAGTGGCCTACTACCAGCGCCTGGGCGTGACCATCCAGCGCTTGCTCACCGACAATGGCTCGGCCTTTCGCAGCCGCGCCTTCGCCGCGCTGTGCCATGAGCTGGGCATCAAGCACCGCTTTACCCGACCTTACCGCCCACAGACCAATGGCAAGGCCGAACGCTTCATCCAGTCGGCCTTGCGTGAGTGGGCTTACGCTCACACCTACCAGAACTCCCAACACCGAGCCGATGCCATGAAATCCTGGCTACACCACTACAACTGGCATCGACCCCACCAAGGCATCGGGCGCGCTGTACCCATCTCCAGACTCAACCTGGACGAATACAACCTATTGACAGTTCACACCTAGCGGGGCGAATGCGCGGATATCGAGGCAGCTTGGGCCAAATCCCATAGGCTGACGAACCCGCCCCTCGATGGCAGCCCAAACCCTTACAACGTAAGTGGTTCCCGCCGTCGTCCGTGCCTGATATGGCGAAGGCACACCAAATTCCTACACATCCATCAGCCCCCCCCGAGGCGTCTAATAATCTTGCACACACATTGTCCCTGGATCCCTTCTTTACTCCAGCCTGTATGCAAGCCAAAACGTTCCTCCTGGGCGCGGCGCTCGCCGGCGTCGCGCTCGCCGCCCATGCCGAAGACGGCACCATTGTCATTACCGGCACGATCACCGACCAGACCTGCACGATCGAGGACCCGAGCCCCGGTTACATCAAGGTCGTGCACCTGCCCACGATCTCCAAGAGCGCGCTGAAGAACGCCGGCGACGTGGCGGGGCGCACTCGCTTCGATATCAAGCTGAAGGACTGCCCGACCACCGTCAACACTCTCAAGCTGTACTTCGAGCCCGGCCCCACCACGGATTACGGCACCAAGGATCTGAAAGCCTATAAGCAGGCTTGGTACGTCGACGCCGCAACGCTGCTCAAATCGCCGCCCAGTGTGACCGAAGCCAAGGGGGTGCAGATCCGGCTGATGAACCTGAACGGCAAGCAGATTCCCATGGGCGAGACCGAGCCCAACCAGCATGCCGCGGCATTTTCCGGCACCATGCAAGCCGGCCAGGCGAAGAAATCGTTCACCTTGCACTACCTGGCCGGCTACGTGAAGAAGGCCAGTGGAGAGGTCGAGGCGACCATGCTGACCACCTACGTGGGCTTTTCGGTCGTCTACCCCTGAAACGGCAACGCCGGCCATGGCGGCCGGCGTTGCGCCCTGCGAACCCGCCGCGATCAGCGCGGCCGCTTGTCGATGACGCGCCGCGCCTTGCCCGTCAGGGTACGCTCGACGAAGCCCGTGTCGGCAACCTGCACGCGGGCGCTGACGCCGATGTATGACTTGACCGCATGCTGCAGCTGCTTGCCCAGGCCGGCGCGCTCGGCCTCGGTCAGGGTGGAGAATTCGGCGCGTACCTCGGTGAGGATTTCCAGCTCGTCCAGGTTGCCCGAGCGCGACAGCACCAACTGGTAGTGCGGCGCCAGCTGGGCGATCTTCAGCACCAGCTCCTCGACCTGGGTCGGAAACAGGTTCACGCCCCGCACGATCAGCATATCGTCGCTGCGGCCGGTGATCTTGCCGATGCGGCGCATGCTGCGCGAGGTGGGCGGCAGCAGGCGCGTGAGGTCGCGCGTACGATAGCGGATGATGGGCATCGCTTCCTTGGTCAGCGATGTGAACACCAGCTCGCCCGGTTCGCCGTCGGCCACCGGCTCGCCGGTATCCGGATTGACGATCTCGGCATAGAAATGGTCTTCCCACACGACCGGGCCATCCTTGGTTTCGACGCATTCGCTGGCCACGCCCGGCCCCATCACTTCGGACAGGCCATAGATATCGACCGCGTCGATGCCGCCCTCGGCCTCGATGTCCGCCCGCATCTGTCCTGTCCAGGGCTCGGCGCCGAAAATGCCGATGCGCAGCGAGCTTTGGCGCGGGTCCATGCCCTGGCGGCGCTGTTCCTCCAGGATATTGCAGTAATAGGACGGCGTGACCATGATGATGTCGGGCCGGAAGTCGTTGATCAGCTGCACCTGCTTCTCGGTCTGCCCGCCCGACATGGGCACCACCGTGCAGCCCAGCCGCTCGGCGCCGTAATGCGCGCCCAGCCCGCCGGTGAACAGCCCGTAGCCGTAGGACACTTGCACGATGTCGCCGGGCTTGCCGCCGGCCGCGCGGATCGAGCGCGCCACCAGGTTGGCCCAGTTGTCGAGATCGCGCGCGGTATAGCCCACCACGGTCGGCTTGCCGGTGGTACCGCTGGAGGCATGCACCCGCGACACGCGCTCGCGCGGGACGGCGAACATGCCGAAGGGATAGTTGTCGCGCAGGTCCTGTTTGGTGGTGAACGGAAACCTGGCGATGTCGGACAGCTGCTGCAAATCCTCGGGGTGCACGCCAGCCGCGTCGAATGCCTTCTTGTAATGGGGCACGTTCTGGTAGGCATGGCTGAGCGTCCACTTGAGCCGCTCCAGCTGCAAGGCCGCGATCTCGTCGCGGCTGGCGTGCTCGATCGGATCCAACCCCGGCTTGCTCATGGTGGTGGACATGATGGTTTGTCTCCTGAAAATTCCAGTTGCCGGCGGCGCGTTGCCGGCCGCCCTTTTCTTGTCTTTGCGCCGCCTCAGTCCTGCGGCGGCTCGCCCACGACCTGGCCGCGGATCCGGTACGAGCGGCCACGGAATACCGCCACCGAGCGTCCCTGCTGGTTGGTGACGGTCACGTCGTAAATGCCGGTGCGGCCGGCCAGCGACCGCTCCTGCGCCACCGCCGTCAACACGTCGCCCTCCAGGCCCGGGGCCAGGTAATCGATGGTGCAGCCCGACGCCACGGTGCTGACGTTGCGCGAGTTGCACGAAAACGCGAACGCGCTGTCGGCCAGCGCGAAAATAAAGCCGCCGTGGCAGGTCTTGTGGCCGTTGAGCATGTCGGCGCGCACCGGCATGCTCAGCTTGGCGTAGCCCGGGGCGATTTCCACCACCGTCATGCCCAGGCCCTGCGACGCCGCGTCGCCGGCATACATCGTGGCGCCCACGGCGCGTGCCAGTTCGTGCGGATCGCTGGGCACGTCTACGGCAGGAACATGCGCGTTCATTATTTCCCCTTGAATTGCGGTTCGCGTTTATCGAGAAATGCCGCCACGCCCTCGGCGTAGTCGGCGCTGCGGCCCAGCTCGCGCATCATGTCCCGCTCCAGGTCGAGCTGGGTGGACAGATCGTTGCCCAGGCTGGCCTGCAGCGCGCGCTTGGTGAACGCCAGGCCCTTGGTGGGCGCCTGCGCGAAATGGGCGGCCAGTCCGTCGAGCGCGCTGTCGAACTCGTCATCGGCCACGCATTGCCAGATCAGGCCCCAATCCTGCGCCTGCCGGGCGCTCAGCTTGTTGCCCAGCAGGGCCAGGCCCGCGGCGCGGGCGCGGCCGACCAGGCGCGGCAGCGCGAAAGTCCCGCCGGTGTCGGGGATCAACCCCAGCCTGCAGAACGATTGGATGAAACTGGCGGACTCGCGGGCGATCACGATGTCGCCGGCGAGGGCCAGGTTGGCGCCCGCTCCGGCGGCCACGCCATTGACCCCCACCACCACGGGCAGGGGCAGCGCGGCCAGGCGGCGCACCAGCGGTCCGTAGAATTTCTCGACCGTCTCGCCCAGGTCGAGCGGCGCTCCGTCGGCCGTGGGGCGGCGTTCGCTCAGGTCCTGGCCGGCGCAAAAGCCGCGGCCGGCGCCGGTCAGCACCAGCACGCGGGCGCCCTCGCGCTCGATCCGGCCGAGCGCATCGGCCACCTCGCAGTGCATGCGGGCGGTGAAGCTGTTGAGCTTGTCCGGGCGGTTCAGCGTCAGGCGGGCCACGCCGCCGGCCAGCTCGAACAGGATGTCCTGGTAGGTCATGGCTGCCCCCTCAAACGTGGCGGCGGGTTTGCACGACGCGGAACCGGTTGGCGACGAACGCCGAATCGGACAGCGCGGCATTGGCGGCCGGGTTGGCGCCGGTGCCATGGAAATCGCTGAACGCAGCGGTCTGGTTCACGAACACGCCGCCGGTCAGGTTCAGCGACAGCGACACGCCGCTGTGCTCGGCCATGTCCTGCACCCGGGACGCGACCGCCTCGTCGGTGGTATAGGCCGACAGGCTGAGCGCGCCATGCTGGCGCACGCTGGCGCCGGCCAGCTCGATGCTGTGGGCGGTGGAATCGGTGGCGACCACGAAGGCGATCGGCCCGAACCACTCCTGTCCGAGCGCGTCGTTGCCGGCGTCGGCGCGCAGCAGCAGCGGCGTATGCACGCGCGCCTGCTCGAATTGCGGGTGCGCCAGCGCCTTGCTGTCGGCCAGCACCGGCAGGCCCAGCTGGCGCGCCTTGCCGATGCGCGCCACCGTCGCGTCGTTCTGGACCGCGCCGGTCAATTCGACCGCCTTGGCCGGGTCGCCGGCCAGCTTGTCCAGGGCGGCTCCCAGCGCCGCGGCCACCTCGTCGAAGCCGACCCGGCCTTCGGCGGTCTGGATGCCGTCGCGCGGCACATAGATATTCTGCGGCGCCGTGCACATCTGGCCGGAATACAGCGCCAGCGAGAACGCCAGATTGCGCGCCACGCCCTTGAGGTCGTCGGTGGAATCGATGAGAACCTGGTTGACGCCGGCCTTCTCGGTGTACACCAGGGCCTGGCGGGCGTTCTGCTCCAGCCAGTTGCCGTTGGCGCTGCTGCCGGTGAAGTCGACGATGCGCACCGCCGGATCCAGCGCCAGGCGCTGCGCGGTGTCGTCGCCGGCGGGATGCGCCGCCAGCAGCACCACGTCGGGGTCGAAGCCGGCCTCGCCCAGCACCTCGCGCGCCACCTGGACGGTGAGGGCCAGCGGCAGGATGGCGCCGGGATGCGGCTTGACGATGACCGTGTTGCCGGTGGCCAGGCTGGCGAACAGGCCCGGATAGCCGTTCCAGGTGGGGAAGGTCGAGCAGCCGATCACCAGCGCGATGCCGCGCGGCACCACGGTGAAGCGCTTTTCCATCTTGATGGGGTCGTGCTTGCCCTGCGGCTTTTCCCAGAGCGCCACCCCGGGGATGCGCGACATTTCCTGCCAGGCATAGGTCACGGCCTCGACGCCGCGGTCCTGCGCATGCGGGCCGCCGGCCTGGAAGGCCTGGCCGGTGGTGTGCTGCACGGCGTGGGCCATCTCGAAGCTGCGGCGGTTCAGGCGCTGGAGGATCTCCAGCGACACGCCCACCCAGGCGCGCGGCCCAGCCCGGCGCCATTGCTCCAGGGCCTTGGACGATGCCGCGACCAGCGCTTCGGGCGCGACCTGCGGATAGGTAATACCCAGTTCGAAGCCGAACGGCGAGACCTCGCCCCCCACGGCGCCCGAGGCTTGCGGCAGGTCCAGCGCGAACGGCTTGCCGCGCAGCGCCTCGAACGCGGCCTGGCCGTCCTGGGCGGCGGTTTCGCCGTAATTGCGCGGGCTGGGCGACTCGGGGAACGGGCTCCAATAGCCGCGCTGCGCGGCGGCTTCCAGCGCTTTCTGCAACATGGGCTGGTGGCGTTCAAAGAAATCTTGGGACACTGCGCTATCTCCGTGATGAATAGTTGTATTGCGTCGCTGGCCGGGACGGCTCAGGTTTCCTGGTCGAAGTCGATGACCAGCCGATCGCTAACCGGGTAGCTCTGGCAGCTGAGCACGAAACCGCGCGCCACTTCGTAATCTTCCAGGGCGAAGTTGGCGTCCATGTCGACTTCGCCTGCGACGACCTTGCAGCGGCAGGTGGAACACACCCCGCCCTTGCACGAATAAGGCAGCTCGACGCCTTGCGCCAGCGCCGAATCGAGCACGCTATCCTTGTTCTTGTCGATGAAAAACGTACGGCTGTGGCCGTCCTGCACGACCGTGACCTCGCACTGGCCCTTGCCGGGCGCGGCGGGCGCGTCGCGTCGCGTCCGGTGCGCAGCGCCCGCGGCCCCTTGGGCGCGCCGAACAGCTCGAACTTGATATGCGACTTGGGCATGCCGCGCGCCTGCAGGTGCTCGACCACGCTCTCGATCATGGTCTGCGGACCGCACACAAAAGCGTAATCGATATCGCCGGGCCGCATCCAGGCGGTGAGCAGTTGATCGACTTTATCGCCGTCCAGGCGACCATTGAACAGCTCAATGTCCTGGCTTTCGCGGCTCATGATGTAGACCAGCGAGAAGCGCTCCATATAGAGGTTCTTGAGGTCTTCGATTTCCTCGCGAAACAGCACCGAGGACGAGGCGCGGTTGCCGAAGAACAGCGTGAAGCGGCTGCGCGGTTCGGCCGACAGGGCCGACTTCACCAGCGAGAACACCGGCGTGATGCCGCTGCCCACCGCGAACGCCACATAGTGGCGCGCGTTGTCCGGGTCGAAGTCGACGGTGAAGTTGCCCGCCGGCGGCATCACTTCCAGGCTCTGGCCGGGCTGCAGCTCGTGGTTGGCCCAGTTGGAGAACACCCCCTCGTCGACCTTCTTGATGGCCACGCGCAGCACGCCGTCGCCCGGCGCCGAACAGATGGAGTACGAGCGGCGCACCTCCTCGCCGTCCAGGCGGGTGCGCAGGGTCAGGTACTGGCCCGGCCGGAAGCGGAAGTCGCCGGCCAGCTCGGGCGGCAGGTCGAACGTGACCACCACGGCGTCGCGCGTGTTGCGCGCCACCGAAGCGACCTTCAGCATATGGAATGGATTGTGGCTCATGGCGCGGGCATTCAGTGGGGCTTGAAGTAATCGAACGGCTCGCGGCAGGCGACGCAACGGTACAGCGCCTTGCAGGAGGTCGATCCGAAATGGCTGATCAGCCGCGTATCGAGCGAACCGCAGTGCGGGCATTCGATGGCGGGCGCGGCGCGGCGCCGGCTGATGCCGGAAATATCGACGGCGCGCTCGACCGGCGCGGCGATGCCGTACTGCCTGAGCGCGGCGCGGCCGCGCGCGGTCATCCAGTCAGTGGTCCAGGCCGGCGCCAGGCGCGTCTCGATCCGCACGCTGGCCAGGCCGTGGCCGGCCAGCGTGGTCTCGATGTCGTGGGTGATTTCGCGCATGGCCGGACAGCCCGAGTACGTGGGCGTGATGGTGACCACGCAGGTATCGCCGTCCCAGCCGATGTCGCGCACCACGCCGAGATCCACCACCGACAGCACGGGGATCTCCAGGTCGGGCACGCTTTCCAGCCAGGCCAGCACCTGGCCGGCCGGCACCCTGGGCAAGGCGTTCACCACGAGGCTCCGGGATAGGCGCGCTGCAGGTGCTGCATCTCGGCCAGGATGTAGCCCAGGTGCTCGGTATGGCGCCCCTGCCGTCCGCCGCGATGGGCGGGATGGAAGGCCTCGTCCTCCTGCGGCATGGCCAGGGTGGCCTCGTCCAGCACTTCGCGCACCTGCGCCAGCCACTCGTCGCGCAGGCTGGACAGCTCGCAGGCGATGCCGCGCGCGGCAAGATCCTGGTCGATGGCATCGTCGACGAACATCTCGCCCACGTAGGGCCAGGCCGCGTCGATCGCCGCCTGCATCCGCGCGTGGCTGAGCGCCGTGCCATCGCCCAGCCGCACCACCAGGTCGGCGGAACGGCGCGCGTGGTAGGTGACCTCCTTCAACGCCTTGGCGGCAATCGCCGCCACGCGTTCGTCGGCCGACCTGGCCAGGCGGATCAGCAGGAAGTAGTGCCAGGTGTCGAACAGGAACTGGCGCGCCATGGTGTCGCCATAGTGGCCATTGGGCCGCTCGACCAGCAGCAGGTTGCGGAACTGCGGCGCATCGCGCAGGTAGGCCAGCCGGTCCTCGTCGCGCCCGGCCCCCTCGACCTCGCCGGCCAGCGTCAGCCACATGCGGGCCTGGCCCAGCAGGTCGAGCGCGGTATTGGTCAGCGCCAGGTCCTCTTCCAGCACGGGCCCGTGGCCGCACCACTGGCCCAGGCGCTGCGACAGCACCAGGGTGGTGTCGCCCAGCCGCAGCAGGTACTCAAACAATGACTTGTCCATATTCGCCGCCCCGCCCTACATGTGCTTGATTTCGTCGGGCATCGGGAAAAACGTCGGATGCCGGTAGACCTTGCTGTTGGCGGGTTCGAACAGCGGCTCCTTGTCGCCCGGGCTGCTGGCCACGATGTCGGCCGCGCGCACGACCCAGATGCTCAGGCCCTCGTTGCGGCGCGTATAGACATCGCGCGCATGGTTGATGGCCATTTCGGTGTCGGGCGCGTGCAGGCTGCCCACATGCTTGTGGGCCAGGCCATGCTGGCTGCGGATGAATACTTCCCAGAGAGGCCAATCTTTGCTCATGATGCGTATCCCTGGCGCGCCGCCTGGGCGCGCCGAAACTGGAATGGAGAAACCGGCGGCGCCGTCAGGCCGCCTTGCGGCGCGCCTGCTTGTCGGCGTGGGCGGCCATTGCCTCGCGCACCCAGGCGCCATCCTCGTGCGCCTTGACGCGGGCGGCCAGGCGTTCGCGGTTGCACGGGCCATGGCCCTTGATCACCGCGTAGAACTCGTCCCAGTCGATCGCGCCGAAATCGTAATGGCCGCGCTCGGCGTTCCACTTCAGGTCAGGATCGGGCACCGTCAGCCCCAGGTACTCGGCCTGCGGCACGGTCTGGTCGACCATTTTCTGGCGCAATTCGTCGTTGGAGAACAGCTTGATCTTCCATTGCATCGACTGCGCGCTGTTGGGCGAGTCGGCGTCGGAGGGGCCGAACATCATCAGCGCCGGCCACCACCAGCGATTGAACGCCTCCTGGCACATGGCCTTCTGCTCGGGCGTGCCGTGCAGGCACATCTGGATCAGCAGATCGTAGCCCTGGCGCTGGTGGAACGACTCTTCCTTGCACACGCGCACCATGGCGCGCGCGTAGGGGCCGTACGAACATCGGCACAGCGGGATCTGGTTGATGATGGCCGAGCCATCGACCAGCCAGCCGATCATGCCGATATCGGCCCATGTCAGGGTGGGATAGTTGAAGATGCTGGAGTACTTGGCGCGGCCCGTGTGCAGATCGTCGATCAGGTCCTCGCGCGAAACGCCCAGCGTCTCGGCCGCGCTGTAGAGATACAGGCCGTGCCCGGCCTCGTCCTGCACCTTGGCCAGCAGGATCGCCTTGCGCTTGAGCGACGGCGCGCGGGTGATCCAGTTGCCCTCGGGCAGCATGCCGACGATCTCGGAATGGGCGTGCTGGGAAATCTGGCGCACCAAGGTCTTGCGATAGGCCTCGGGCATCCAGTCCTTGGGTTCGATGCGCACCCCGTCGTCGATACGGCGCTGGAACGCCTGCTCGGGGCCTTCCAGCTGATCGACATGCTTGACCTTGCCGACCCCGGTTTCGACCAATTGAGCGTACATATCTGTCTCCTGCGGCGGGGCTGCGCCAGGCGCTGGCGCGCCCGGACTTTCCGCCGTCTCATGCATGGGATTATTTAATACAAAAAATCCATTGTCAAACCTATTTCTGTATCACATTGGATTTATGTATCATGTCATGAATCCTCGTATCCGCCCGGCCTACGCCCACACATGGCAAGCACTCCGTCACCGCTGGACCGCTTTCTCTCCCGTCTGCTGAAAAACGATCCGCCCCGCGCCAAATCGCTGTGCGTCAGCCTGCTGGGCGACGCGCTGGCGCCGCACGGCGGCGCCATCTGGCTGGGCGACCTGATCGAGCTGCTGGCCCCTATCGGCATCAACGAACGCCTGCTACGCACCAGCGTGTTCAGGCTGGTCGCGCAGGGCTGGCTGCAATCCGAGCGCCATGGACGGCGCAGCCTGTATCTGTTGTCGGAACACGGCCTGCGCCACACCGCGCACGCCTCGCAGCGCATCTATGACGGGCCGGCGCGCGCCTGGAACGGCGAATGGACACTGGTGGCGCTGCCGCGCGCCGGCAACAATGGCCTGGCCGAGCGGGGCGAGCTGCGCCGCGAACTGCTCTGGGAAGGGTTCGGCATGGTGGCCCCGGGCCTGTTCGCCCACCCGCAGACCGAAGCGCGCGCCGCGCACGATATCCTCGAAAAGCTGGGTATCCCCGACAAGGCCCTGGTGCTGTCGGCGCGCGACCAGGCCGGCGCCGGCGGCCTGCCGATCGCCAGCCTGGCGGGACAATGCTGGAATCTCGATGAGGTGGCGGACCAATACCGCCTGTTCTCGCGCAATTTCGGCCCGGTGGAAAAACTGCTGGATCCGCCCCCCACCCCCGCGCAGGCCTTCGCGGTGCGGGTGCTGTTGCTGCACAACTGGCAGCGCATCGTGCTGCACGATCCGCAGCTGCCCACCCCCATGGAACCGGACGGCTGGCCCGGCAACGCGGCCCGCGCACTGTGCCGGCGCATCTACTGGCAAGTCTTCGACGCCTCGGAACGCCACCTGGATGCCGTGGCCGGCCGCGAGAACGCGCGCTATCGGCCGGCCCAGGCCGACATCATGGGCCGCTTCGGCGGGCGGCCGTAGCCGTCGCCTGCCCGCACGGGCCGACGGCCTCGGCCAGGAAAGCCGGCGTCAAACCAAGCAGGGACAGATACTGTTCGCCGCACCAGGCCGCGGCGCCCGGTGCGCGCAGGGCGGCCGGCACGCCGATGAACGACAGGGTCCAGGTGGCCCGCACCGGGCGGCCCGGCGGATCACCCAGCGGCTGGCCACTGGCCGCGCTCAGGCCGCTGGGCACATCCAGCGCCAGCACCGGCACGCGCCAGGCGTTGACCTGGTCGATCAGCCCCTGCCATGCCCCATCCAGCGGACGGGCCAGGCCGATGCCGAACAAACCGTCGATGACCAGCGCCGGCGCATGAGCCGGCAGATCGGCGCTGGCCTGGCCGCCGGCGGCGCACCAATCTTGCCAGGCCCGGCGCGCATCGTCAGGCAGGCGCGCCGGGCCGGCGGGCATGACGACCGCGACCCGATAGCCGCGCGCCTGCAGCAGCGTGGCCGCCACCAGCGCGTCGCCGCCATTGTTGCCCGGTCCGGCCAGGGCCAGCACCTGCGCGCCGGCCGGCAGGCGGGCCGCGACGAAATCGGCGGCGGCCAAGCCTGCGCGCGGCATCAGCGCCAGCCCGCGACGATGCGCCAGCCGTTCGACGGCGCGGACCTGCTCGACGCGCTCGATGTCCATGGCGCCCTGCCGTTCGATGCCGCGCCGGCCTGCTCAGACCTTGAGCAGGTGCTCGCGGTAATACTTGAGTTCGTCGATGGATTCGTAGATGTCGGCCAGCGCCTCGTGGCGGCTTTTCTTGTCGAATCCCTTGTAGACCGCGGGCGCCCAGCGCCGCGCCAGCTCCTTCAGGGTGCTGACATCCAGGTTGCGGTAATGGAAGAAGCGCTCCAGGTTGGGCATGTAGGCGTACATGAAGCGCCGGTCCTGGCTGATGGTATTGCCACACAGCGGCGACTTGCCCGCGGGCACGTGCTCGGCCAGGAATTCGAGCAGGATCTGCTCGGCCTGGGCCTCGCCCAGCGTCGATGCCTTGACCTTCTCGATCAGGCCGCTCTTGCCATGGGTGGACTTGTTCCAGTTGTCCATGGCGTCGAGCAGGCTGTCGGGCTGGTGCACCACCAGCACCGGGCCTTCGGCCACCACGGTGAGATCGGCCTCGGTCACGACCACCGCCACCTCGATGATGCGCTCTTTCTCGGGATCGAGCCCGGTCATTTCCATATCGAGCCAGACCAGGCGGTTTTCGTTCGCAGCCATATAATTTGCCTTTAAAACGCACCATTTTCGCATAACCCTGCCCCGTGACCGCACCCGTGCCCCTTTTCACGCTTTTCTTCGTTGTCCTGCTGCTGGCCGATATCGGCGTGCGCCTGTGGCTGGCCACCCGCCAGATCCGCCACGTGGCGGCCAACCGCCAATCCGTCCCGCCCGAGTTCGCCCCGCGCATCGGGCTGCACAGCCACCAGCGCGCGGCCGACTACACCGTGGCGCGCGTGCGCCTGGGCATGCTCGAACGCGTCTACGACGCGGCCATCCTGGTGGCGCTGACGCTGCTGGGCGGCCTGCAGTTCATCGACCTGTGGCTGGGGCAGCTGACCCAGCACGACTTCCTGCGCCAATTGCTGCTGCTGGCCTGCGTGCCGCTGTTGCTGGGCCTGCTCGGCCTGCCCTTCACCCTGTGGCGGCAATTCCGCCTGGAGGGGCGCTTCGGCTTCAACCGCATGACGCCCGCCCTGTTTTTCAGCGATGCCGTCAAGGGCGTGCTGGTGGCCCTGGTCCTGGGCCTGCCGCTGGCCGCCGCCGTGCTGTGGCTGATGGCCGGCGCCGGCGCCTACTGGTGGCTGTGGGCCTGGGGCCTGTGGCTGGGCTACAACCTGCTGCTGCTGCTCATCTATCCCACCTTCATCGCGCCGCTGTTCAACAAGTTCACCCCGCTCAACGACCCCGAACTGGCCGGCCGCATCCGCCAGTTGGCGCAGCGCTGCGGCTTTGCCCTGAACGGGCTGTTCGTGATGGACGGCTCGCGCCGCTCGGCCCACGGCAACGCCTACTTCACCGGGTTCGGCAAATCGCGCCGCATCGTCTTCTTCGATACCCTGCTCGCGCGCCTGAACGGCGACGAGATCGAAGCGGTGCTGGCCCACGAGCTGGGCCACTTCGCGCGCCGCCACATCATCAAGCGGCTGGCGCTCAGCTTTGCCGGCGCGCTGGTCTTCTTCGCCGCGCTGGGCTGGCTGGCCCGCCAGCCCTGGTTCTACGAAGGACTGGGCGTCCTGCCCAACCTGGGCGGACGCAACGACGCCATGGCGCTGGTGCTGTTCTTCCTGGTCGTGCCGGTGTTCACCTTCATGCTGACCCCGCTGGCCAGCTGGTACTCGCGCCGCGACGAATTCGAGGCCGACCGCTACGCCGCGGCCCAGAGTTCGCCGGATCGGTTGGTATCGGCGCTGGTCAAACTGTACGATGACAACGCCGCCACCCTGACGCCCGATCCTGTGCACTCCGCCTTCTACGACAGCCATCCTCCAGCCGCGGTACGCATCCGCCACCTGATGGCGGGCGCATGAGCAGCAACCAGGCCGAAGGCCTGATCATCGCCGCCCACGGTCGCCACTACACCGTGGAGCTGGCCGACGGCTCGTTGCGGCAGTGCTTTCCGCGCGGCAAGAAGAACGGCCCGGCCGTCGGCGACCGCGTGCGCATCACCCCGCAAGGCCGCGACGAAGGCGCCATCGAAGCCGTGCTGCCGCGGCGCAACCTGCTGTTTCGCTCCGACGAAATGCGCGTCAAGCAATTCGCCGCCAACGTCGACCAATTGCTGATCGTCGTGGCGGTCGAACCCACCTTCGCGGACGACCTGACCGGCCGCTCCCTGGCCGGCGCCTGGAGCGCCGACATCGAGCCGGTGATCGTGCTCAACAAGATAGACCTGCCCAACGGACTGGACGCCGCGCGCGCGCGCCTGGAGCCGCTGCGCCGGCTGGGCGTGCCCGTCATCGAATTGAGCGCGCAGGACCACGCCATGGTGCACGAGCGCCTGGCGCCACGGCTGGCCGGGCGCACCAGCCTGCTGCTGGGCCAGAGCGGCATGGGCAAGTCCACCCTGCTCAACACGCTGGTGCCGCACGCCCAGGCCGCCACGCGCGAATATTCGGCGGCGCTGGACATGGGCCGCCACACCACCACCAGCACGCGGCTCTACCACCTGCCCGAACCCGGCGGCGACCTGATCGACTCGCCGGGCTTCCAGGCGTTCGGCCTGCAGCACCTCAACGGCGAACAGATCCTGCGCGGCTTCCCGGAATTCGCCCCGCATATCGAGCACTGCCGCTTCTACAACTGCACCCATCGCCACGAGCCCGGCTGCGGCGTCCTGGCAGCGCTGCAAGCCGGCCAGATCGACGCCGGCCGCTACGCGCTGTACCTGCGCATCCTGGACGAAAACGCGGCCGCGCGCCCCTACTGAAACCCTCAGGTGCCTGTCCCCACGAGGACAGGCACCTGCCGACTCCCGGGGTGCCTTGTATCTTTCCTCCGGTGGTGATTAGCTATCACCACCGCGCGCCGATGACCGCGAGTTGGTGCCCAAAGCGAGGACTTTGTGGGACAGATAGCGGCTCGGCAGCGCACTGCTGGGCCGGCGAGACACTGGACGGTATCGTAGGGCGAGGACCCTGTATGTACAAGGCAAGTGGGCGCAGTGGCTGACAGCAGTTTGTTATCTGCAGGAGGCCAAGTCCATGTTTTCATAGGTATTGATGTATCAAAGGCCAAGCTGGATTGCACGTTGCTGACGGCTGAGGCTGACAAGCGTAAGACCAAGGTGGTGGTCAACACCGCCGCGGGCGTACAAGCCCTGCTGGCGTGGTGCGCCAAACACGGCGCACAGCCGGCGCAGTTGCACGCCATCCTGGAGCCTACGGGTCTGTATCACGAGCAAGCGGCCACGGCGCTGCCCCAGGAACGACAGGCTGGCCTCGGCGATGATGGCGGTGGCGATGGTGATGGTGGCCTGCACGATCAGCGGCGGCATGACATTGGGAAAGACGTGGCGGCCGATGATGCGCAGGTCCGAGGCGCCCAGGGCGCGCGCGCTCTGCACGTAGTCCTCGTTCTTGACCGCCAGCACCTGGCCGCGCGTGAGCCGGATGAACTTGGGCGCGGCCGATACGCCGATGGCGATCATGGCGTTGGTCAGGCTGGGCCCCAGGAAGGCGGCCAGCGCGATCGCCAGGATCAGGAACGGGATAGCCAGCAGCGCTTCGGTGGCGCGCGAGATGACGCTGTCGGTCCAGCCGCCGAAATAGCCGGCGGCCAGTCCGAACGGCACCCCCACCGCCAGGGCGATCAGCACCGACACCATGCCCGCCATCAGCGAGGCGCGCGCGCCGTACACCATGCGGCTGAAGATGTCCCGGCCCAGTTCATCGGTGCCCATCCAGAACGCCGCCGAGGGCGCCTTGCGGATGGTCATGAAGCTGGTCTGGAACGAGTCGTGGCTGGCCACCCAGGGCGCCAGCAGCGCCAGCACGACGAACGCCAGCACGATGAGCGCGCCGAGCATCGCGATCCGGTTGCGGCGGAACTTGCCCCAGGAGCGGTTGGCGCGGCGCGGCGCGGCCATGCCCGCGCTTGCGATGGGTGCGCTCATGCGTGCCTCAGGCGGGGGTTGACGAGGATGTACAGGATGTCGGCCAGCAGGTTCATGACGATGAAGCCGACCGCCACGCACAGCACCACGCCCTGCACCACGGCGTAGTCGCGGTTGAAGACCGCGTCGACGATCAGCTTGCCGAAGCCCGGGATGGTGAACACCTGCTCGGTCAGCACCGCCCCGGCCAGCAGTTCGCCGAACAGCAGCGTCACCAGCGTCACGATGGGCATCAGCGCGTTGCGCAGCGCGTGGCGCAGCACCACCTTGCGCGGCGCAACGCCCTTGGCGCGCGCGGTGCGCACGTAATCGGCCGACAGCGCCTCCAGCATGGCCGAACGCGTGTGCCGCATCAGGTAGGCGGCGATCGCCGTGGACAGCACCAGGGCCGGCATCAGCATGGTCTTGATGGAAAGCCAGAAGTCCTCCGCCGGCGAGACATACCCCGAGGCCGGCAGCAGCTTCCACTGCACCGAGACCACCATGATGAGGATGATGCCCAGCCAGAAATTGGGAATGGACATGCCCGAGAGCGCCGCCATGTTGGCGCCCATCTCGACCGCCGTGCCCTTGCGCACGGCGGCGACGATGCCCAGGGGAATGCCCACCAGCAGCGCGAACGCCATCGCCATCACGGCCAGCTGCAGGGTCACCGGCAGCTTTTGCGCGATCAGGGTCAGCACCGGCACGTCGGTGCGCATGGACTTGCCCAGGTCGCCCTGCAGCACCTGGGCCACCCAGGCGCCGTACTGCACCGGCAGCGGGTCGTTGAGGCGGTATTTCTCGCGCAGGTAGTCCAGCACCGCGGGATCGCGCTCCTCGCCGGCCAGCGTGAGCACCGGATCGCCGGGCAGGATTTTCTGCAGCATGAAGACGATCATCGACACCAGGATCAGCGTCGGGATCGCCACGACGACGCGTCGCAGGATCAGTTTGAACATGGTCGCCACCGAAAAACGGGCGCGGCGGCGCCCGCGCGCCGCGCCGATCGCGGCAGCCGGCCGCCGCTGCGGCGGCCCGCCGCCCCCACCGTCGCTACTTGGCCAGCGTCACGCCCTTCAGGCGCACCATGCCGTCCGGGTACGGCTTGAAGCCGCGTACGTTCTTGCCCAGCACGAACGGCCACGGCTGGTAGTACAGGTAGATATCGTGCGTGTCGGCCTGCAGCAGCGCCTGGGCCTGGTCGTAGATCGCCTTGCGCTTGGCCTGGTCGGGCACGGTGCGCGCCTCGGCCAGCAGCTTGTCGACCTCGGCATTGCAATAGCGGCCGTCGTTCAGCGCGCCCTTGCAGGTCACGAACTGGTAGATGTTGCCGTCCGGGTCGACCCGGCCCGACCAGCCGCGCATGATCATCTCGAAGTTGCCGGCCTGCGCCTCGTTGAGCATGGCGGCGTATTCGGTGGGCCGCAGGCTCAGCTCGAAGCCGGCCTCGGCCGCCATGGCCTGGATCATTTCGGCGATGGCCGAGGTCGTGGTGTTGTTGCCGAAGGCGAACTCGGCCTTGACCTTCTGCAGGCCGGCTTCCTTGAGCAGCGCGCGGGCGCGCTCGACATCGCGCTTGGGCACCGGGAACTTGTCGCTGTGATAGGGGCTGGCCGGCGGGAACGGCTGGCTGGCCGGGTCGAAGATGCCGCCGCCGACCACTTCGTTGATGATGGCGCGGTCGATCGACAAGGCCAGCGCCTGGCGCACCCGCTTGTCCTTGAACGGATTGGTCTCGGCGCGCTTGCCGTTGCCCGTATTGAAGAAGACCTCCTGGTAACCCAGACCCGACACCGGCATGAACTGCACGCTGGCGTCGTTCTTGACCTGCGGCGCGTCCGAGGGGTTCATGCGCTCCAGGATGTCCAGCCCGCCGGCGCGCAGATTGGACAGGCGCACCGTGGTGTCCGGAATGGGCAGGAATACCAGCTTGTCGAAGTGGTAATCCTTGGCGCCGTAGTACTGGTCGAACTTCTGCAGCACGATGCGGTCGTTCTGCACCCGTTCGACGAACTTGTAGGGGCCCGAGCAGATCGGCTTGCGGCCCACCGCGGCCGCGTCGCCCTCGAAGGCCTTGGGCGAGAGCATCATGCCGGCGCGGTCGGACAACTGCGCCAGCAAGGTGGCGTCGGGGCGCTTGAGCGTCAGCACCAGGGTGGCGGGATCGGGCGCCTCGATTTTCTCGACCGAGGCCAGTTCGCCCTTGCGCATGCTGTCCTGCAGCGTCATGGCGCGCCCCAGGTTGGCGCGCGCCGCGGCGGCGTCGAACTTGCTGCCGTCGTGGAACTGGACATCGGTGCGCAGCTTGAATGTCAGCGTCTTGTTGTCCTCGCTGAAGCTCCACGACTGCGCCAGCTGCGGCACGAATTGCAGCTTCTCGTCGATGTCGACCAGCTTGTCGCACAACGAGGTGAAGACAATGCGGCCCACATAGGTGCGGGCGCGGTGCGGATCGAGCACGTCCGGGTCTTCCTGCAGGCCGATGCGCAGGTCCTGCGCCAGGGCGGCGCCGCCCGCGCCGGCCAGCACGGCCGCGCCCATCATCATGCTCAGGCTCTTGGTCTTGGTCATGTTGTGGATTTCCCCTTGGTGGTCGTGCGCCCGCAGGCGCGTCAGAAGCCTACGGCCTGCCCGTCGCGCCGGCTGTCGCTGGCCGCCACGTAGCCGAGATCGTTGTCGCTTTCCGCCATGCGCCAGATGAACTGGCCGGCGCCGAAGTCCATGTACGGGTCGTCCACCGCCTTGAGGCGGTGGCCCAGGTTCTTCAGCCCCTCGACCGTCGCGCGGTTCATGGTGGACTCGATATCCAGCGTGAAATCGCGGTTGACCTTCCAGCGCGGCGCGCAGCAGGCGGCCTGCGGCTGCTGGTGGTAGTCCAGCATGCGGATGACGGTCTGCAGATGGCCCTGCGGCTGCATGTCGCCGCCCATCACGCCAAAGCTCATGACCGGCTTGCCGCCGCGCGTCAGGAAGCCCGGGATGATGGTGTGGAACGGCCGCTTGCCGCCTTCCACCACGTTGGCCGAGGCCGGGTTCATCGAGAAGCCCACGCCGCGGTTCTGCAGGCTGATGCCGGTGCCCGGCACGACCACGCCCGAACCGAAGCCCATGTAGTTGGACTGGATGAACGAAATCATCATGCCGTTCTCGTCGGCGGCCGTCAGGTAGATGGTGCCGCCGGCATGCGGACGCCCCGCCTCGAAATGCGTGGCGCGGTCCGGGTCGATCAGCCTGGCCCGGCTGTCCAGGTACGCGTCATCGAGCATCTGCTGCGGCGTGACTTCCATGCTGCGCGGATCGGCGACATAGCGGTACAGGTCGGAGAACGCCAGCTTCATGGCCTCGATCTGCAGATGCTGCGACTGCACCGAATCGACCGGCATGTCGGCCAGGTCGAAGCGCTCGCAGATGCCCAGCGCGATCAGCGCGGCGATGCCCTGCCCGTTGGGCGGGATCTCGTGCAACTCGTAGCCGCGGTAGGAGCGGGAAATCGGCTTGACCCACTCGGGGCGGTAATTGCGCAGATCGTCCAGCGTCATGGCGCCGCCGCATTCCTTGCTGAACGCGGCGATGCGCTCGGCCAGCTCGCCCTCGTAGAAGTCGCGTCCGCCCGAGGCGGCGATGCGTCGCAGCGCGTACGCGGCGTCGGGGAAGAGGAAATGCTCGCCCACCCGCGGCGCGCGCCCCTCGGGCATGAACGCCTGGGCGTAGCCCGGCTGCTCGCCCAGCTCGGCGGCCGCGGCGGCCCATTTGTGCGCCACCACGGGCGGCACCGTATAGCCGCGCTCGGCGATCTCGATGGCGGGCTCGAACAACTGCTCGAACGGCAGCTTGCCCAGCTTCTCGTGCAGCGCGGCCCAGCCCGCCACCACGCCGGGCACGGTCACGGCGTCCCAGCCGCGCTTGGGCTGCACGGCCAGCCCGTCCGGGCCGGTGCCGTACTTGCGCTTGAAATACTCCACATTCCACGCCGCCGGCGCCACGCCCGACGAGTTCAGGCCGTGCAATTGCCGGCCATCCCAGACGATGGCGAAGCAGTCGCCGCCCAGTCCACAGGACACCGGCTCGACCAGCACGATGGTCGCCGCCGCCGCGATGGCCGCATCGACCGCGTTGCCGCCCTTGAGCAGCATACGCAGGCCGGCCTGCGCCGCCAGCGGGTGCGAGGTGGACACGACATTGCGGGCGAAGACGGGAATGCGGGTGGACGGGTACGGATTGACCCAATTGAAGGCTTTCATCTGATGATCTCTATCGATAGCGCGGGCACAAGTTGAACCCGATGACGTTACTCTCGTGATCTAATTAAATCAATTTGATTTTTTGTTCCGTCATTCAAAATATTTTTATGAGTAGCATACGGTTCCTGCGTACCTTCCTGGCGGTGGCGCAGCACGGCACGTTCTCGGAAGCGGCCGAGCAGGTGGCGCTGACGCAGGCCGCGGTCAGCTTCCAGATGCGTGCGCTGGAAGCCGAGCTGGGCCGCGAGCTGTTCGACCGCGGCGGGCGGCTCGCCATCCTGAATGCGGCGGGGCGCGAACTGGTGCCGGAGATCAAGCGGCTGCTTGATTTATACGACCACCTGAAGGCGCCGCGCAACGTGCCGGGCGAGCTGGCCGGCTCGGTCTCGGTGGGCGCCATCGTGTCGTGCATGGGCACCCTGTCCAAGGTGGTTTCGCAGTTGAAGCGCGATCATCCGGCGCTGGACGTGCGCGTGTTCTCCGGCAAGGCCAGCGAACTGGCCGGCAAGGTCGAGGCCGGCGAGCTGGACGCGGCCCTGGTGGTCGAGGCCGGCCGCAAGATGGCCAGCACGCGCTGGACGCCCCTGTACGAAGAGCCGCTGGTCGTGCTGGCGCACCCCCACGCGCCCGGCGCCGACGCGCGCGAAGTGCTGGCCGCCAATCCGTTCCTGCGCTTTGACCGCACCCAGCGCACCGGGCGCCAGATCGACCGCATCGTGCGCCGGCTGGGCGGCGGCCTGAACGAGTTCCTCGAACTCAACGCCATCGAAACCCTGGTGGAACTGGTGCGCCAGGAGGTGGGCGTGACCCTGCTGCCGCTGCTCAACGGCGCCAACTGGCAAGCCAGCCCGCAGTTGCGCGTGCTGCCCCTGCCCGCCGAACTGGGCCCGGCGGTGCGCGCCATCGGCATGATCGAGCGGCGCGACCACGCGCGGCTGGCCGTCACCGCCGAGATCTGCGCCCAGTGCGGCGCGCTGTTCGGCCGCTGAGAACCGCGACAGACCCGAGCGCCCCCGCCCGCGCGTACTATCACCGTGCACACCGTCTCCAGGAATCCATCCATGCTTCCCATCGTCATCGTCTCGGGGCCGCCCGGTTCGGGCAAGACCACCGCGTGCGGCCTGCTGGCGCAGGCCGACCCGCAGGGCCTGCACCTGCCGTCCGACCTGTTCTATGGCTTTCCGGCCCACCCCATCCCGCCCTACCGCCCCCAGGCCGATGCCCAGAACGCCGCGGTCATCCGCGCGGTATGCCGCAGCGCGGCGTCGTTCGCCGCCGACGGCTATCGCGTCTACCTGGACGGCATCTTCGGACCGTGGTTCCTGCCCCTCATCGCCGCGCAATTGCAGGCGGCGCGCTGCCCGGCCGCCTACGCCTTGCTGGATATCGGCCTGGACGAAGCCCTGGCGCGCGTCGAGCAGCGCAGCGGGCCCGGACAGGCGTCGATGGTGCGGACCATGCACGATGCGTTCCGCGCGGCCGGCAGCCTGGCCGGCCACCGCGTCGTCACGGCGGGCCGGCCGGCCGCCGAGATCGCGGACGAGATCGCCGGGCGATTGCAGGCCGGCGCGCTGGCGTTGGACCTGGCCCGCTGGGCGCCAGGCTGACCGCGGCAGGTGCGGGGGCGCAAGGTGCCTGTCCCCGCGGGAGAGCGACACCTGCGGCCAGGGTGCCTGTCCCCGCCGGGACAGGCACACTGTCGGGGACAGGCACCGGGAGTTACGGCTTTATCGTGATATACCCCACCGAGGCGCCGAAGCCGTCGCGGTAGCTGGCCTTGACCAGCGGGTCCAGCGTGGCGCGCACGACGGCGTGGACGCCGCCCCAGTCGGCGGCGTGCTGGAAGTTGCTGGTGATGTAGGTCCAGCCGTTGATCTCGTCGACCGCCTGCAGGCCGGTGGACTCGCCGCCGGCCGGGCACGACAGGATGCGCGAGAGTGCCCCGCTGTCGACGTTGTAGGCCCACAGGAAGTTGTTGACGTGGCCGTTGCTGTCCTCGCCGATGAACAGCGTGCGCAGCTTCTCCGAAAACTTGATGTTGTCGGGATTGGAGATGCGGTCGGCGTGGTGGCGGTTGCCCAGGGCGTCGGGCGCGGCCAGTTTCTCGCCGACCAGGGCCGGCACCGCCGCCATGTCCACCGGCACCCACTCGCTGTCGATCGCCGTGCCGGCGCTATCGCGCTGGCCGCCGCGCAGGTTCAGCGCGTACACCGCGCCCGGCTCGGGGCCCTGCACGCGCAGGTCGGGCGAGGTGCCGTCCACCATCGAGGTCTCGATGCGCGACATGGCGCTGTAGGCGATGCGGTCGCGCGCATTGACGGTGGTGCCTTCCATCTTGGAAAACGCCATCGTGCCGCCCGCCAGGGCCGCGTAGCGGTGCGTTTCCAGGAAGGCCGCGCCTGCTCGCGGCCCGGCGCCAGCCTGACCCAGTTGGCCTTGCCGTTGACGCGTATCGCCTTGAAGGCCGGGTCGCCCGGATCCGCGGTGCGCACGTCCATGATGTCGGCCGCCGTCAGGGTATCGGCCAGCGCCTCGATGTCGGCGCTGCGGGCATGGCCCAGGTTGATCCAGCCCAGCGTGCCGGCCCCCGGGCCCTCGCCCGAGGTCTGGCGCCACTTGGCGACGTAAAGCGTGCCGGCCGACAGATCGGCCTTGCGGTCGGCCACGAACATGAACAGCCCGCCGTTGGTGGCGTCGTCGCCCATCAGACAGGTGCGCTGGTCGGGCATGACCTGGATCAGCTCGTGCGAGATGCGGCCCAGGCAATAGTGCTTCCTGATGGTGCCGGTGCCGTCCGGGTGGACCACCACTTCGGGCAGGTGCCCATAGTGATACGGATTGGCCTTGGCCGCATCGCCGTACAGGTTGCGGCTGAAGCCCTGGAACTGCGCCGAGGCGCGCGCGGTGGTCGCGTCCGGCTCGTATTCCTCGCTGGCCAGATGGGTGTTCCACGGCGACAGGCTCGCGCCGCAGGTGATCCACAGGCCGTGGGCCGGGGCGGTATCGACCGGGCTGTACTTGACCAGCGCCAGCCTGCCGGTGGCCGGATCCTGCGCCAGGGTCAGCACCGCGATGGGCGACGGCAGCAGGCCGTACATGGACTCGCCCTTCTGGTTGTGCGAGGCGTACTCGAACTGCACCACGGCGAACACCGTATTGCCCTTGACGCCCGGCACCCGGGCCGACGGCAGGGCCAGCAGGGACATGCCGTCGGGGCAGTCGGAAAAGAACTGGCGCGCCTTGCCGGGCACCGAGCTGTCCATGATGGGTCGGCCATGGATATCGAGATAGCCGCCCGCGACCAGGGTCGCGCCCTGGCCATCGGGCACGCTGTCGCCGGTCATGAAGAACGGTTCGTACCTCAGCTGGAACGTCTGCCTGCCGCCGTCGCTGAAGCTGACCTCCAGGGTCGACTCGACGGTGGTGACGGCCATTTTTTCCGGCGCGTCCAGCGACGGCGCGGCCATGGACGTGAAGGCGGCCGCCGCGAAATCGCCCCGCGGCCCGGCGCCGCGCGCGGCGGCCCGTGCGCCGTCGGCGCCGGCCCTGCAGCCGGCCAGCAGCGTGGCCGCGCCCACGGCGCCCAGCGGCAGCATGGGCGCGCCGCCCAGCATCTTCAGCACCAGGCGGCGCTTGCTCATCGTCGGTTCGTGCATGCCAGTATTCCCTCCGGATCGCGTGGTGGCGTGGGTATGACCCCCCGCATCCTAGCGATCCGCGATGACAATTCCGCTGCACTGCGCGAGGCGCCCGGCCCCGCCCTGCCGATGTCCTAAGCGTCGCGCCACTTGTCGATCAGGCGGCGGTCGCGCTTGGTCGGACGGCCGGCGACGATATCCATGGCGGGCTCGGGCGCCAGCCGCCGCATCTCGGCGGCCCGCTCGCGCGCCGCCGCGCTTTCCGGCGTTTCCTCGTACAGCTGCCGCGCCACCGGCGCCGGACCGCGCACGCCGCTGACCGCGCAGACCCGCACATGGATGGGCGGATCTTCCTTGCGGATGCACACCACGTCGCCCGGCGCCACCTCGCGCGCCGGCTTGGCCGGCTGCCCGTTGACCTGCCCTTGCCGATTTCCTGCACCGCCAGGCTGCGCGTCTTGTAGAAGCGCGCCGCCCATAGCCATTTGTCCAGCCGTATCTTGTCCATCTGCCGTCGCTCCGCTGCCTTTCTGATCTAATGCGTGGCCGGATGGCCGTCATGGCCGCCGCCGCGCCCCCACAGGAGCCCCGCCTTGACCCGCATCAATTGTGTCCCCGTCGAAGAACTGAGCGGCCCGCACCTGGTCGCCGAATACCGCGAACTGCCGCGGGTTTTCGCGCTGGCGCACAAGGCCGCCGCGCGCGGCGCGCTGGTGCAGCCGGCCGCCTACACGCTGGGCAAGGGCCATCTGCTGTTCTTCTACACCCGCCTGGGCTATCTGGCCAGGCGGCACCGCGCGCTGGTCGAGGAAATGCGGCGCCGCGGCTATCGGCCGGCATTCGCCGGCGTCACGCGCGAGGACTTTGCGGATATTCCCGCGCCGTTCTGGAACGACCGGACCCCGACCGAGGAGGCCCTGGCGCTCAACCGCGCGCGCATTGCCGCGCGCGGCGGCGGCAAGGCCTAGCGGCCCGGCGCCTGGCGCGAACGCCTACAGCGCCTCTTCGTCGCTCTCGCCGGTGCGGATGCGGATGGCCTGTTCGACCGGGGTCACGAAGATCTTGCCGTCGCCGATCTTGCCGGTGCGCGCGGCCTTGACGATGGCCTCGATGGCCGGATCGACCATGTCGTCGGCCAGCACGACCTCGACGCGGATCTTGGGCAGGAAATCCACCACATACTCGGCGCCGCGATACAGCTCGGTATGGCCCTTCTGGCGGCCGAACCCCTTGACCTCGGTGACGGTCAGGCCGCTGACGCCGACCTCGGCCAGCGCTTCGCGGACTTCGTCCAGCTTGAAGGGTTTGATGATGGCGGTTACTTGTTTCACGTTGTGCTGTCCTGGCTTTTTCTGAATGGGATGCCCGCCGACCTCAAACCGTCTCGCGGAATCCGTTGGTCACAGGATACCGCCAATCACGGCCGAACGCGCGCGGCGTGATGCGGGGCCCGGGCGGGGCCTGGCGCCGCTTGTATTCGTTGATGCGGATCAGCCGCACGACCTGCCCGACCGCCTCGCGCGGAAAGCCGGCGGCCACGATATCGGCCGCCGAGGCGTTGTGTTCCATGTAGCGCTCGATGATGCCGTCGAGGATGTCGTAGGGCGGCAGGCTGTCCTGGTCGGTCTGGTCGGGCCGCAGCTCGGCCGACGGCGGGCGGGTGATGATGCGCTCGGGAATGATGGGCTGGCGCTGGTTGCGCCAGTTCGCCAGGCGGTAGACCAGGGTCTTGGGCACGTCCTTGATGACGGCGAAGCCCCCCGCCATGTCGCCATACAGCGTGCAATAGCCGGTGGTCATTTCGGATTTGTTGCCGGTGGTCAGCACCAGCCGGCCGGTCTTGTTGGACAGCGCCATCAGCAAGGTGCCGCGCGCGCGCGCCTGGATGTTCTCCTCGGTGGCGTCGACCGGCAGGCCGGCGAACTGCGGCGCCAGCGCCGCCTCGAAGCGGTCGACCACCTCGCCGATGGCGATCACGTCGTATTGCACGCCCAGGCGCCGGGCCATGTCGGCGGCGTCGGTCAGGGAGATGTCGGCGGTATAGCGCGAGGGCATCATGACCGCGCGCACGTTGTCCGCGCCCACGGCGTCGACCGCCACCGCCAGCACCACGGCCGAATCGATGCCGCCCGACAGGCCGATGATGGCGCCGGGAAAGTCGTTCTTGCCCAGGTAGTCGCGCACGCCCAGCACCAGCGCGTTCCAGACCTGCTCTTCGAGGCCGTAGGGCTGCACGGCGGCCTGTTCGGTCACCGGGCGCACCGTGCTGCGCGCATCGACCTCGAGCACATTCACGCCTTCGGTGAAATCCGGCAGGCGGGCGCTCATGCGGCCTTGCGCGTCCAGCGCGAACGACGCGCCGTCGAACACCAGTTCGTCCTGGCCGCCGACCAGGTTGGCGTAGATCAGGGCGCAACCGGTGTCCTGCACGCTGCGCCGCGCCACCGACAGGCGCTCTTCCTGCTTGCCGGTGTTGTAGGGCGACGCGTTGGGCACCAGCAGCACCTGCGCCCCGTCGGCCGCCGCCGCGCGCGGCGCGCGCTCGAACCAGATGTCCTCGCAGATGTTCAGGCCGAAGCGCACGCCCTTGACGGTAAAGCCGAAGGCTTCGCCATGGGCGGAGAAATAGCGCTGCTCGTCGAAGACCGAATAATTGGGCAGTTCGCGCTTGCAGTAGCTGCCCAGCACGCGCCCTTCGCACACCACCGTGGCGGCGTTGTACAGGCGGTCCTGGCGCGCCAGCACATGGCCGATCACCACATGCAGGCCGGCCAGGCCGGCCAGGTCCTGGCAAAGCCGCTCGAACACGGCCTGCTGCTCCTGGATGAACCGGGGACGCAGCAGCAGGTCTTCCGGCGGATAGCCGGTCAGAACCAGCTCGGGGGTGACCAGCACGTCGGCGCCCTGCCCGGCCGCCTGCCGCGCCGCTTGCAGCACCCGGGCCGCGTTGCCGGCGAGATCGCCGACGCAGGCGTTGATTTGCGCGATTCCAACCCGGGCAAGGCTCATGAACGACGGTTCCAGAATGGGAAAAAGGGAAAGAAAAATTATCGCACGGGCGCGGCGCCGTCGCCGCGCAGCGCCAGCGGCGCCTCGCCCGCGGCCACCTGCTCGCGCCGGAACTCGTGCAGGGCCGCCTCGCGCATGCCGCCGGCCAGGTTGCCCAGGTCCGAGCCGGAGGGCTCCTGGAACAGCCGCAGCCCCAGCTCGGGCAGGATGGCCAGCAGATGGTCGAAGATGTCGCCCTGGATGCGCTCGTACTCGACCCAGGCGGTGATGGCCGTGAAGCAATAGATCTCGATCGGGATGCCGTTGGGCTGCGGCTCCATCATGCGCACCATCATGGCTATGTCCTGGCGCACCTCGGGGTGCTGGCGCAGGTAGGCCAGCGCATAGCCGCGGAAGGTGCCGATGTTGGTCAGGCGGCGGCGGTTGGCCGGCACCTCGGCCAGTTCGCCCAGCTGGCGGTTGGCCTCCAGCAGCGCGTCCTCCTTGGCCTGCAGGTAGTCGCGCAGCAGCACGAAGCGCTTGAGCCGTCCGCCCTCTTCCTCGTTCATGAAGCGCACGCTGGCCGCGTCCAGCCGCAGGGTGCGCTTGATGCGCCGCCCGCCCGGCTCGAACATGTGGCGGTAGTTGCGGTAGCTTTCGGAAAACAGCTTGTAGGTGGGCACGGTGGTCACCGTGTTGTCCCAGTTCTGCACCTTGACGGTATGCAGCGCGATGTCCTTGACGAAGCCGTCGGCGTTGACCTGCGGCATCTCGATCCAGTCGCCGATGCGCAGCATGTCGTTGGACGTGAGCTGGGTGCTGGCCACCAGCGACAGCAGCGTGTCCTTGAACACCAGCAGCAGCACCGCCGACAGCGCGCCCAGGCCGGAGATCATCCACAGCGGCGAGCGGTCCAGCAGGATGGAGAGCACCAGCACCGCCCCCACCGCGCACAGGATCAGCTTGCCGATCTGGATATAGCCCTTGATCGAGCGCGTCTGCGCCCGCGTGGTGGCCGAATAGGTATCCTGCCAGGCGCTGAGCACGCCGCTGAAGGCCACGAACACGCAGATCCAGGCCCCGGCGTGCGACAGCCGGCCCACGACGGTGACCGCGCGCTCGGCATGCGGCACCAGTTCTATGCCCATGGAGACCACCGCGAACGGCACCGCGTACCAGAAGTTCTGGTAGGCGCGGCGGCGGCTCAGGGCGCGGTCCCAGTCCTCGCGGCCGCTCAGCACCAGCAGCCGGTGGGCGAAATACAGCACGACGCGCGCCACCACCCATTGGACGAACAGCGCCGTCAGCACCAGCACGCCGATGCCGACCAGCGTCTGGCCCCATGCCGTGTCCGGCACATAGTTGTCCAGCGTGGCGACCACGTTCTCCAATTCCTTCGGCAGCACTGCATCCTCCTGAAAGCGCCATGGTGCAGATTATCCGACAAGTCGGCCGGCGCGCCGTTCCGTGGCGCCGCCGCGGCGCGCGCCGGCCCTATATAATTGCCCGCATCATGGCAAATACTTCCCACTCCAGCCAGGACCAGTTCGCCAACAAGGCGCAGGCGTGGTCCGCCCGTTTCTCGGAACCCGTTTCCGACCTCGTCAAACGCTACACGGCCTCGGTCGATTTCGACAAGCGCATGGCGCGCCACGACATCCGCGGCTCGCTGGCGCACGCCGACATGCTGGCCGCGCAAGGCATCATCTCGGCCCAGGACCTGGCCGACATCCAGCGCGGCATGCAGCAGATCCTCTCGGAGATCGACGCCGGCTCGTTCCAGTGGCTGCTGGACCTGGAAGACGTGCACCTGAACATCGAGAAGCGCCTGGTGGAGCTCGTGGGCGACGCCGGCAAGCGCCTGCACACCGGCCGCTCGCGCAACGACCAGGTCGCCACCGACATCCGCCTGTGGCTGCGCGACGAAATCGACACCCTGGTCGACCTGCTGCGCCAGCTGCGCCACGCGCTGGCCACGGTCGCGCTGGAGAACGCCGCCACCATCATGCCGGGCTTCACCCACCTGCAGGTGGCCCAGCCCGTCACGTTCGGCCACCACCTGCTGGCCTATGCCGAGATGTTCGGCCGCGACGCCGAGCGCCTGGCCGACTGCCGCCGCCGCGTCAACCGCCTGCCGCTGGGCGCGGCCGCGCTGGCCGGCACCAGCTATCCCATCGACCGCGAGCGCGTGGCCCGCACGCTGGGCTTCGACGGCGTCTGCCGCAACTCGCTCGACGCCGTCTCCGACCGCGACTTCGGCATCGAATTCTGCGCCGCCGGCGCCCTGATCATGACGCACATCTCGCGTCTTTCCGAGGAACTGGTGCTGTGGATGAGCCCGCGCGTGGGCTTCATCGACCTGGCCGACCGCTTCTGCACCGGCAGCTCGATCATGCCGCAGAAGAAAAACCCCGACGTCCCCGAACTGGCGCGCGGCAAGACCGGCCGCGTCAACGGCCACCTGGTGGCGCTGCTGACCCTGATGAAGGGCCAGCCGCTGGCCTACAACAAGGACAACCAGGAAGACAAGGAAGGCCTGTTCGACACGGCCGACACGCTGCGCGACACCCTGACCATCTTCGCCGACATGGCCGGCGGCATCAAGGTCAAGGCCGACAACATGCGCGCCGCCGCCCTGCAGGGCTTTGCCACCGCCACCGACCTGGCCGACTACCTGGTCAAGCGCGGCCTGCCGTTTCGCGACGCGCACGAAATCGTCGCCCACGCGGTGCGCGACTGCGAGCAGCGCGGCTGCGACCTGGCCGACCTGTCGCTGGCCGACCTGCAGGCCTACCATCCCAGCATCGGCGAGGACATCCACCAGGTGCTGACGCTGGAAGGCTCGGTGGCCGCCCGCAAGCACATCGGCGGCACCGCCCCCGAGCGCGTGCGCGAGGAAGCCCAGCGCGTGCTGGCCGAGACCGCCGGCGCCTGACACGGCCCCGCTCCATGTAAAAACTCGGCCTGCGCGCCGGGTTTTTACATGCCGCGCGCGCAGACGCGCTCAGGCGGTGACGCCCTGCCATTCGGACACGAACTCGCGGAAATCCGGGCGCTGCGCCGGCGGCACCGCGCAGCCCGGCGTGCCCAGGGCCACGAAACCCAGGAAGCGGTAGTCCATCGCGTCCAGGCCCAGCGCGTCCTGCACGTCCTCGACGTAAGTGCCCAGGCCCGTGCTCCAGAACGCGCCGTACCCCAGCATGTGCGCGGCGTTGAGGATGTTCATGACCGCCGCGCCGGTGGCCAGCAGCTGTTCCTGCTCGGGAATGCGGGTGTTGTCATGCGAAATCTTCTGCGCCACGGCGATGAACAGCGGCACGCCGGCGGCCCATTCGCGCACCGACTTCTCTTTCTCGGGCGTCATGCGCTTGTCGCCGCTGCGCTTGACCGCCTCGATCGCCAGGTCGGCCAGCCGGCCGATGGCATCGCCCCGGATCAGCACGAACCGCCACGGGCGCAGCGCGCCATGGTCGGGCGCGCTCATGGCGGCCTGCAGGATTTGCTCCAGTTCGTCCTGCTTGGGCGCGGGCGCGCGCAGGAACTTCATCGAACGGCGCGACGTCAGCGCGTGCAAGGGAGATACGGTCATAGGCGCGGAAAATCTCGACGAGAAGAAAACATATTCTCATCATAGCCCAGCGCAGGGGGCCGGCCGGCCTATTCCCGGCCGCGCGCCAAGGGCATCGCCGCGCTAGCTGTGAACTGTCAATAGGTTGTATTCGTCCAGGTTGAGTCTGGAGATGGGTACAGCGCGCCCGATGCCTTGGTGGGGTCGATGCCAGTTGTAGTGGTGTAGCCAGGATTTCATGGCATCGGCTCGGTGTTGGGAGTTCTGGTAGGTGTGAGCGTAAGCCCACTCACGCAAGGCCGACTGGATGAAGCGTTCGGCCTTGCCATTGGTCTGTGGGCGGTAAGGTCGGGTAAAGCGGTGCTTGATGCCCAGCTCATGGCACAGCGCGGCGAAGGCGCGGCTGCGAAAGGCCGAGCCATTGTCGGTGAGCAAGCGCTGGATGGTCACGCCCAGGCGCTGGTAGTAGGCCACTGCGTCCTTGAGGAACTGGACGGCGCTGGGGAAGCGCTCGTCGGGGTGGATGTCGGTGAAGGCCACGCGGGCGTGGTCATCGATGGCCACGAAGACGAAGTCCCAGCCGGCCCCCTCAACGGTATCGCGTCGGTTGCCCGTGACCCGGTGGCCAGGGCGCTGGATACGTCCCAGCTTCTTGATGTCGATGTGCAGCAGATCGCCGGGGGCCTGATGCTCGTAGCGCACCACCGGCTCGGCCGGCTCCAGGTCGGCCAGGTGCGACAGACCGGCGCGGGCCAGGACGCGGCTGACGGTGCTGGCTGACACGCCCAGCGCCTGGGCGATGCGCGCTTGGGTCAGCCGCTTGCGGCGCAGCTCCACGATAGCCAGCGCCTTGGCCGGCGCAATCGCTCGGGGCGAGACCGTCGGGCGCGAGGACGCATCGGCCAAGCCCGCCTGGCCCTGAGCCAGGAAGCGGCCCAGCCATTTGCGCACAGTCGGCGCGGTGACCCCATAGGCGCGGGCCGCTTCAGGCACACAAACTTGATGGGCGATCAATTGCTGGACCATTTCGAGTCGACGTAGGAAGGTCAATCGGGCATGCTTATGGGTGTTCATCCGGCCGGGCTCCTTGAGTGAACTGGGGGATCGGCGATTTCCAGTTTCTCAAATCCGGTTCGGATGAACCATGCATACAACCTATTGAATCTTCACACCTAGCGGGCCAGCGGATACTCGATCTCGCGTTCCGAGCCATTATTGCCCGGGAAATTGTCGAATATTGCCTGCACCAGATACGGCATGGCGCCCAGCAGGTCGTCGCGCCCGCTGGTAATGTACGCGGTCGATCGATAGACTTCGGCGCCGCCGCGCGCGGTATCGCGGATTTCCAGGCTCAGGCTATTGCGATACGCCACGGTGGGCACGTCGACCCATTCCGGCCCCCAATACCCGACTCCACCGCCCCACCAGCGCGGCCCGTAATAACCGCCATAACCGCCGTAGAAATAGGGATCATAGGCGCGCCGCACCATAACCTGGGTCTGCGCGGAGCCATAACGGAAGGACACCGTAAACCGCGCTTTCCGGCCCTCGCGCGCCTCAACCAGGCCGGTGGCGCCGATACCGGCGCGCACCATGTCCTGATAGGACTGATATTCGAGATTGTTGAGCTGCCCGCTTTCAGGCGCGAACTGGTAGGTCTGTCCGGCAACGCCGTCCGGCCATTGCTGGAACGAGGTGACGCGCGCCGACACGCTGGGCGCGGCGCACCCGGCCACCAGCGCCGCGCCCGCCAGCAGGGCCGCCAGCCCGGCCAGCCCGGCCAGCCGCGCCAGGCGCGAATACGCATGAATACTGAACATGACTGCGGCCCTCCAGGCCGGACGCAAACCGGATATTCCTTCGACCGCCGCGCCGGGCGAAGGTTTCATTTGGGTACCTGAGCAATGCGGGGGCATGCGGCGCTGCATCTACAATACCCGCATTGTCCATCATCTGTTTCGTAGGCCATGCGCACAGACACGCCCGTCACCGTATACCGCAAGGATTATCAGCCCTATCCGTATACCATCGCCGACGTGGCGCTGGAATTCGACCTGGATCCCGCCTCGACCACCGTGCGCTGCCTCATGCAGGTGGCGCGCAAGGCCGATGCCCGGGACGATGCGCCGCTGGTGCTGGACGGCGAAGCGCTCGAGCTGGTTTCCATTCGTGTCGACGGCCGCGACTGGGCGCGTGACGGCTATGTCCTGGACGACGCCACCCTGACCTTGCACGGCCTGCCGCCCAGCTCGGCGGTCGAAATTGTCAGCCGTTGCAGGCCCGCCGCCAATTCCACCCTGATGGGGCTGTATGTCTCCGGCGGCAATTTCTTCACCCAGTGCGAGGCCGAGGGCTTTCGCCGCATTGCCTGGTTCGCCGACCGGCCCGACGTCATGTCGCGTTATCGCGTGACGCTGCGCGCGGCGCCCGATTATCCGGTGCTGTTGTCCAATGGCAATCTGCTGGCCACCGCTACCCTGCCCGATGGCCGCCTGCAGGCGGAATGGGAAGATCCGTTTCCCAAGCCCAGCTATCTGTTCGCGCTGGTGGCCGGCCGCCTGACGCATCGCGAAGAGCGCGTGCGCACCCAATCGGGCCGCGATGTGCTGCTGCAGGTCTACAGCGATCCCGGTTCGGAGAACCGCACCGAATGGGCGCTGGAATCCTTGCGCCACGCGCTGCGCTGGGACGAGTCGCGCTTCGGCCTGGAGCTGGACCTGGACCGCTTCATGGTGGTCGCGGTACGCGACTTCAACATGGGCGCGATGGAAAACAAGGGCTTGAACATCTTCAACGCGGCCTATGTGCTGGCCGACCCGGCCACCGCCACCGACGCCAACTACGAAGGCATCGAATCCGTCATCGGCCACGAATACTTCCACAACTGGACCGGCAACCGCGTCACCTGCCGCGACTGGTTTCAGTTGAGCCTCAAGGAAGGCCTGACGGTATTCCGCGACCAGGAATTCAGCGCCGACATGATGGCGCGCGGCCTGGACGAGCAAGCCGCCGCGAGCGCGCGCGCGGTCAAGCGCATCGACGATGTCGTCACGCTGCGCGCGGCCCAGTTCCCCGAGGATGCCGGCCCGATGGCCCACCCCATCCGGCCCGACAGCTACCAGGAGATCGGCAACTTCTATACCGCCACCGTGTACGAGAAAGGCGCCGAAGTGATCCGCATGCAGCACACCCTGCTGGGCGAGCCGGGATTCCGCGCCGGCATGGACGAGTACTTCCGGCGCCACGACGGACAGGCCGTGACCTGCGACGATTTCGTCGCCGCCATGGAATCGGTCTACGCCGCGCGCAATCCGGGCCGCGACCTGTCGGTGTTTCGCCGCTGGTACAGCCAGGCGGGCACGCCGCGCGTCAGCGTCAAGCTGGATCACGACGCGCAAAGCGGCCGTTGCACCGTCACGCTGACCCAGCGCTGCGCCCCGGTCGGCGTGGAGAAACGCGCCGGACGCGACTTCGCCAAACAGGCATTCCACATTCCTTTCGCGATCGGCCTGCTCGACGCGCAGGGCCGCGCGCTGCCGCTGCACCTGAACGGCCAGCCGGCGCGCGACACCGTGCTGCTCGAACTGACCGAGGCGCGCGCCAGCTGGACGTTCGAGCAGGTGCCGGACATGCCGGTGCCGTCGCTGCTGCGCGGCTTCTCGGCGCCGGTCATCGTCGAATACGACTGGAGCGACGCCGACCTGGCGCTGCTGTCGGCGCACGACACGGATCCATTCGCCCGCTGGGAAGCAGGCCAGGAACTGGCCACGCGCGAGATCCTCGCGCTGACGGCCAGCCATCAGGCCGGCCAGCCGCTGGCCGTGCGCCCGGCCTTCATCGCGGCCTGGCGCGCCCTGCTGACCGACCCGACGCTGGACGCGGCCTATCGGGCCCGCGCCCTGGCGTTGCCCTCGGAAAAAACCCTGGCCGAGCGCATGGAGCAGATCGACCCGCCCGCCCTGGCCGTGGCGCGCGATTTCCTGCGCGCCGAGGTGGGCCGCCAACTGGCCGCCCCCTGGCGCGCGGCGTTCGACGCCAACCAGACGCCGGGCGCCTACAGCCCGGCGGCCGGCCCGGCCGGCCGGCGCGCGCTGAAGAACCAGGCGCTGAGCCATCTGATGGCCGCCGAAAGCGCGGACGCGCAAGCCCTGGCGCAGGCCCAGTACGACCAGGCCGACAACATGACCGACAGCATGGCGGCTCTGTCGGCGCTGGTGAATTTCGGCGCTCCGGACAGCGCCGCGGCGGCGCTGGCGGCGTTCTACGAACGCTGGCGCGACGACCCGCTGGTCGTCGACAAATGGTTCACGCTGCAGGCCACCGCGCGCTCGACCGACATCGACGCGGTACGCGCCCTCATGGCGCACCCGGCCTTTACGCTGCGCAATCCCAACCGCGCCCGCGCGCTGGTGTTCCAGTTCTGCCTGAACAACGCCCGCGGCATGCATCGCGCAGACGGCCGCGGCTATGACTTCTGGGCCGAGCAGGTGCTCGCCCTGGACGCGCTCAATCCGGAGATCGCCGCCCGCCTGGCGCGCGGCCTGGATAATTGGGCGCGCTTTGCCGAGCCGCTGCGCGGCGCCATGCAGGCCGCGCTGGCGCATGTGCGCGCGCATGCCGGGCTGTCGCGCAACGTACAGGAAATCGTATCGAAAGCCTTGGATCTGGCTGCTTAGGAGCTACTCTTGAAACGTAAAACCCTTACCCAATATCTGGTCGAGCAGCAGCGCTCGGCCCAGGCGCTCGGCCCGGAAGTGCGCCTGCTGATCGAAGTGGTGGCGCGCGCCTGCAAGGCCATCAGCCACGCTGTCAGCAAAGGCGCGCTGGGCGGCGTGCTCGGCAGCCTGGAAAGCGAGAACGTGCAGGGCGAAGTGCAGAAGAAGCTGGACGTGCTGTCCAACGAAATCCTGCTCGAAGCCAACGAGTGGGGCGGCCACCTGGCCGCGATGGCGTCCGAGGAAATGGAAACCATCCATCTGATCCCCAACCGTTATCCCAAGGGCGAGTACCTGCTGCTGTTCGATCCGCTGGACGGCTCGTCCAACATCGACGTCAACGTGTCGATCGGCACCATTTTCTCGGTGCTGCGCGCGCCGCACAGGGTGGCCGGCGCCGACGTCTGCGAGCAGGACTTCCTGCAGCCGGGCAGCCAGCAGGTGGCGGCCGGCTACGCCGTCTACGGTCCGCAGACCATGCTGGTGCTGACCATCGGCAATGGCGTGGTGGGGTTCACGCTGGATCGCGAGATGGGTTCGTGGGTGCTGACGCACGAATCGATGCGCATCCCCGAGGACACCAAGGAATTCGCCATCAACATGTCCAACATGCGCCACTGGGCCCCGCCGGTCAAGCGCTACATCGATGAATGCCTGGCCGGCAAGACGGGCCCGCTGGGCAAGGACTACAACATGCGCTGGATCGCCTCCATGGTGGCCGACGTGCATCGCATCCTGACCCGCGGCGGCATTTTCATGTATCCCTGGGATGCCCGCGAGCCGGGCAAGGCCGGCAAGCTGCGCCTGATGTACGAAGCCAACCCGATGGGCCTGATCGTCGAGCAGGCCGGCGGCGCGGCCATCGACGGCACGGGGCGCATCCTGGATATCCAGCCCGACAAGCTGCACCAGCGCGTGTCCGTGATCCTGGGTTCGAAGAACGAGGTGGAGCGCGTGGGGCGCTACCACGCCGAAGCGCACGCCAGCTAGCTGTGAACTGTCAATAGGTTGTATTCGTCCAGGTTGAGTCTGGAGATGGGTACAGCGCGCCCGATGCCTTGGTGGGGTCGATGCCAGTTGTAGTGGTGTAGCCAGGATTTCATGGCATCGGCTCGGTGTTGGGAGTTCTGGTAGGTGTGAGCGTAAGCCCACTCACGCAAGGCCGACTGGATGAAGCGTTCGGCCTTGCCATTGGTCTGTGGGCGGTAAGGTCGGGTAAAGCGGTGCTTGATGCCCAGCTCATGGCACAGCGCGGCGAAGGCGCGGCTGCGAAAGGCCGAGCCATTGTCGGTGAGCAAGCGCTGGATGGTCACGCCCAGGCGCTGGTAGTAGGCCACTGCGTCCTTGAGGAACTGGACGGCGCTGGGGAAGCGCTCGTCGGGGTGGATGTCGGTGAAGGCCACGCGGGCGTGGTCATCGATAGCCACGAAGACGAAGTCCCAGCCGGCCCCCTCAACGGTATCGCGTCGGTTGCCCGTGACCCGGTGGCCAGGGCGCTGGATACGTCCCAGCTTCTTGATGTCGATGTGCAGCAGATCGCCGGGGGCCTGATGCTCGTAGCGCACCACCGGCTCGGCCGGCTCCAGGTCGGCCAGGTGCGACAGACCGGCGCGGGCCAGGACGCGGCTGACGGTGCTGGCTGACACGCCCAGCGCCTGGGCGATGCGCGCTTGGGTCAGCCGCTTGCGGCGCAGCTCCACGATAGCCAGCGCCTTGGCCGGCGCAATCGCTCGGGGCGAGACCGTCGGGCGCGAGGACGCATCGGCCAAGCCCGCCTGGCCCTGAGCCAGGAAGCGGCCCAGCCATTTGCGCACAGTCGGCGCGGTGACCCCATAGGCGCGGGCCGCTTCAGGCACACAAACTTGATGGGCGATCAATTGCTGGACCATTTCGAGTCGACGTAGGAAGGTCAATCGGGCATGCTTATGGGTGTTCATCCGGCCGGGCTCCTTGAGTGAACTGGGGGGGTGGCGATTTCCAGTTTCTCAAATCCGGTTCGGATGAACCATGCATACAACCTATTGAATCTTCACAACTAGCCGGCGCGCGCCAGCAGCACCACCACGTTGGCGGCAATCCCTTCCTTGCGGCCCAGGTAGCCCAGGCCTTCGTTGGTCTTGGCCTTGATGTTGACCGCGCCGGCGTCCAACGCCAGATCGGCGGCAATGTTGGCCACCATGGCGGCCGCGTGCGGGCCGATCTTGGGCGCCTGCGCATGGATGGTCGCGTCGACGTTGACCGGCGCCCAGCCCGCCGCGCGAACCTTGTCGAACGCCGCCCGCAGCAGCACCCGGCTGTCGGCGCCGCGGTAGGCCGGGTCGGTATCGGGAAAATGGCGGCCGATATCGCCCAGGCCGGCCCCGCCCAGCAGGGCATCGGTCACCGCATGCAACAGGACATCGGCATCGGAATGCCCCAGCAGGCCGTGCGTGTGGGCGATGGTGACGCCCCCGATGATCAAGGGCCGGCCTTCGACCAGCGCGTGCACATCGAAGCCCTGCCCTACGCGAAACGGGATATTCATAGCCATTTTTCCATCAGTTCGAAATCATCGGGCCAGGTCACCTTGAAATTGCGCAACGCGCCCGCCACCAGGCGCGGGGCATGGCCGGCCGCCTCCACCGCCGACGCCTCGTCGGTAACGGCCAGGCCCGCGGCCCGCGCGCGCGCCAGCGCGTCGCGCAGCAAGCCGGCGCGAAACATCTGCGGCGTCTGGGCCAGCCACAGGCCGTCGCGATCGACGGTGCGCGATACGCGCTGCCGGCCCGCCTTGACGGTATCGGCGACCGGCAGGGCCAGCAGGCCCCCAACCGCATCGTCCAGGCAGGCGTCGATCAGGCGCGCCAGCGCCGCGGCCGGCAAGCCCGGCCGGGCGGCGTCGTGCACCAGTATCCAGTCGTCGGCGGCCGCCCCGCTGTCGGCCAGGGCGGCGGCCACCGTGTCGGCGCGGTTCGGGCCGCCGCATGGGCGCCATACGGTACGCGGCAGGCCAGCCAGCGCCTGCTCGACCCAGCCGTCGCCGGCGCTGACCGCCACGCGCACCTGGACGATGCGCGGATCGGCCAGCAGGGCGCGCACCGCGTGGCGCAGCATGGGCTGCCCGGCCAGCGGGCGATATTGTTTCGGAACGGCCGCCTCGCCGGGCAGGCTGGCGCGCGCGCCGATGCCGGCGGCCGGCACGATAGCGATCAGGGACTCGGACATGTTGCGGTGATTTTATAATCTTTGCCCTGATGCCTGATCTCACTCCGCCCGCCGTGCCCATCCCCGCCACCGCCACCACCCTGTCCGCCCTCAAGCCGGGAGCGCGCTTTACGCAGCCCCGCCCGCCCGGATCCGGCGACGGATGGCTGCTGGCGGACCTGGCGCGCCAGGCCGGCAAGCCGCTGGTGGTGCTGACGGCCGACCCGCTGGAGGCCCAGCGGCTGGCCGATGAAATCCCGCAATTCGCGCCCGAACTGCGCGTGCGCCAGTTGCCCGACTGGGAAACCCTGCCCTACGACGCGTTCTCGCCCCACCAGGACCTGATCTCGCAACGCCTGCGCACGCTGCACGCGCTCATGAACCAGGGCGTGGACATCCTGACCGTGCCGGTCACCACCGCCCTGTACCGCCTGGCGCCGCCCGCCTTCCTGGCCGCGTATACGTTTTCGTTCAAGCAGAAGGACCGGCTCGACGAAGCGGCCCTGCGCGCGCAGCTGACGCTGGCCAACTACAGCCACGTTACCCAGGTCACCGCGCCGGGCGAATTCTGCCTGCGCGGCGGCCTGATCGACCTGTTTCCCATGGGTTCGGTGGTGCCCTACCGGCTGGACCTGTTCGACGACGAGATCGAATCGATCCGCAGCTTCGACGTCGACACGCAGCGCAGCCTGTATCCGGTGGGCGAAGTGCAGTTGCTGCCCGGCCGCGAGTTTCCCATGGACGAAGAGGCGCGCAACCGCTTCCGGGCGCGGTTTCGCGAAGTGTTCGAAGGCGACCCCTCCCGCGCCCTGCCGTACAAGGACATCGGCAACGGCATCGCGTTCGCCGGCATCGAGTATTACCTGCCCCTGTTCTTCGAGCAGACCGCCACCCTGTTCGATTACCTGGCGGCCGACACGATCACCGTCACGGTGGGCGACATCGACGACGCCATGCAGCGCTTCGCCCATGACACCCGCAGCCGCTACGACTTTCTCAAGGTCGACCGCGAACGGCCGGTGCTGCCGCCGGACACCCTGTTCCTCGACCACGAGGCGCTGTTCGCGCGCCTGAAAGACTTCCCGCGCCTGGCCTTGATGGCGGAGCGGCCGCATCCGGACTTCGCCGCCGCGCCCGATGTCGCCGTGGCGCGCCGCGCCGACGACCCCGTGGCGCGCCTGCGCGCGCTGCTGGCGCAGACCGGCGACCGCGTGCTGCTGTGCGCCGATTCGGCCGGCCGGCGCGAGACGCTGGCGCAAATGCTGGGCGAACACGGCCTGGCGCCCGAGGCGCAGGCCGATTCGATCCAGGCCTTCCTGGACGACGGCGCGCGCTTCGGCCTGGCCGTGGCGCCGCTGTCGGCCGGCTTCTGCGTGCCCGGCGGCGCCCTGCTGTTCCTGACCGAGAACGACCTCTACCCCGGCCATGCCGGCGTCACCCGGCGCGGCAAGCGCACCCAGGAACGCACCAGCAATGTCGAAGCCATGGTGCGCGACCTGGCCGAACTGCGCGCCGGCGACCCGGTGGTGCACGCCCAGCACGGCATCGGCCGCTACCACGGGCTGGTCAACATGGACATGGGCGAAGGCGAGATGGAGTTCCTGCATCTCGAATACGCCAGCGGCAGCACGCTGTACGTGCCCGTGTCGCAGCTGCACGTCATCGCCCGCTACAGCGGCGCCGACCCGGACGCCGCCCCCCTGCACCAGCTCGGTTCGGGCCAATGGGACAAGGCGCGCCGCAAGGCGGCCAGGCAGGTGCGCGACACCGCGGCCGAACTGCTGGCCCTGTATGCGCAGCGCGCCGCCCGCGAAGGCTATGCCTTCAAGCTGCCCATGAGCGACTACGAAGCCTTCGCCGAAGGTTTCGGCTTCGAGGAGACGCCCGACCAGGCGGCCGCCATCCAGGCCGTCATCATGGACATGACCTCGGGCCGCCCCATGGACCGGCTGGTATGCGGCGACGTGGGCTTCGGCAAGACCGAGGTCGCGCTGCGCGCCGCCTTCCTGGCCGTGGCCAACGGCAAGCAGGTCGCGCTGCTGTGCCCCACCACCCTGCTGGCCGAGCAGCATGCCCAGACGTTTTCCGACCGCTTCGCCGACTGGCCGGTGCGCGTCGTGGAGCTGTCGCGCTTTCGCTCCGCCAAGGAGGTGGCCGCCGCCGTCGAAGGCATCAACGACGGCCGCGTGGACATCGTCATCGGCACGCACAAGATCCTGTCCAAGGACGTGCGCTTCAAGCGGCTGGGCCTGGTCATCATCGACGAGGAACACCGCTTTGGCGTGCGCCAGAAGGAAACCCTCAAGGCGCTGCGCGCCGAGGTCGACGTGCTGACCCTGACGGCCACCCCGATCCCGCGCACGCTGGGCATGTCGCTGGAAGGCATCCGCGACTTCTCCGTGATCGCGACGGCGCCGCAGAAGCGGCTGGCCATCAAGACCTTCGTGCGGCGCGAGGACGGCAGCACCATACGCGAAGCGCTGCTGCGCGAGCTCAAGCGCGGCGGCCAGGTGTATTTCCTGCACAACGAGGTCGAGACCATCCACAACCGGCGGGCGCGCCTCGAAGAACTGGTGCCCGAGGCCCGCATCGCGGTCGCCCACGGCCAGATGCCCGAACGCGAGCTGGAACAGGTCATGAAGGGCTTCTACCAGCAGCGCCACAACGTGCTGCTGTGCACCACCATCATCGAAACCGGCATCGACATCCCCACCGCAAACACCATCGTCATCCACCGCGCCGACCGCTTCGGCCTGGCGCAGCTGCACCAGCTGCGCGGCCGCGTCGGACGCTCGCACCACCAGGCCTACGCCTATCTGCTGACGCCGGGCGAGGATGCCATCACGAACAACGCCAAGAAGCGCCTGGAGGCCATCCAGGCCATGGAAGAGCTCGGTTCGGGCTTCTACCTGGCCATGCACGACCTGGAAATCCGCGGCACCGGCGAAATCCTGGGTGACTCGCAATCGGGCAACATCCAAGAGGTGGGCTTCTCGATGTACAACGAGATGCTCAACGAAGCGGTGCGGGCGCTGAAGGCGGGCGAGGAGCCCGACCTGGACGCGCCCTTCAACCTGGCCTGCGAAGTCAACCTGCACGCGCCGGCGCTGCTGCCGTCGGACTACTGTCCCGACGTGCATGGCCGCCTGGCCATCTACAAGCGCCTGTCGCATGCCGACGGCGAAGACGACCTGATCCGCATCCAGGAAGAACTCATCGACCGTTTCGGTAAACTGCCCGAAGCCGCGCAGACGTTGCTGGCCACGCACCGCCTGCGCCTGGCCGCGCAACCGCTGGGCATCGTCAAGATCGATGCCAGCGAAACGCAGGCCCTGCTGCAGTTCGGTGCCAAGACCACGGTCGACCCCTTGCGCATCATCGAGCTGGTGCAGCGCCAGCGCCATATCAAGCTGTCCGGCCAGGACAAACTGCGGGTGGAGATCAAGGCGCCTCAGATCGCCGCCCGCGCCGACGCCGTGCGCGCCGTCCTGCGCGCACTGAAATAACCGCCGCGCTCGGCGCGGCCCGGAATCCTCGATCCATGACTATCCATCACCTCGTCATCCAGTCTCCCGCCCTGGCGGCCGAACACGCCGAACAGCTGGCGGCGCTGGCCCAGGCCCAAGGCGTGACGCGCATCAGCACCACCGCGGCCCGCCTGCTCGACGTACAGCAGGATGGCGACACGCGCGCCCAGGTACGGCATTGGGCCGAAACGCACGGCGTCGACGCCGCCTTCGTGCCCGCGGGCCTGGCGCTGGCCGACTGCCGCATCCTGGCGATGGACATGGACTCGACGCTGATCAACATCGAGTGCATCGACGAAATCGCGACCGTCGCCGGCGTGGGGGCCCAGGTGGCCCAGATCACGGAAGCCGCCATGCGCGGCGAAATCAAGGACTTCTCGGAAAGCCTGCGCCGCCGTGTGGCGCTCCTGGCCGGCGCGCCGGCCGCCGCGCTCGAACGCGTGTACGCCGAGAAGCTGCGCCTGAACCCGGGCGCCGAACGCCTGCTGGCCAGCGTCCGGGCGGCCGGCATCCAGACCCTGCTGGTCTCCGGAGGGTTCACCTTCTTCACCGAGCGGCTGCGCGAACGCCTGGGGCTGGACCACGCCCATGCCAACACGCTGGAAGTCGACGCCGACGGCAAGCTGACCGGACGCGTGCTGGGCGACATTCTCGACGGCGACGCCAAGGCCGCGCACCTGGCCGCGCTGGCGCAGTGCCTGTCGGCCCGTCCCGAGCAGATCATCGCCATCGGCGACGGCGCCAACGACCTCAAGATGCTGGCCCGCGCCGGCTTCGCCGTCGCCTACCACGCCAAGCCCATCGTGCGCGAGCAAACGCCCTACGCCCTGAACGTATGCGGCCTGGACGGCGTGCTGAACTGGTTCGAGAAGTAAGCCACACATAGGGTGCCTGTCCCCGCGGGGACAGGCACCCATGAACACTTGACGGCCAAGACGGTATCTGTCCCGGCGGGGACAGGCGCCTCGCGACGGCCTCCCGCCGCCCGGCCGGCCCGCGCGCCTTACTCCGGCTGCTTGCCCAGCGGAATGGGGCCCGCATCCTTCACGAACCGCAGAAGCAGCCGCGCGGCCGGGCTCAGGCTGCGCGTCGGCAGGTGCAGAAACCCCAGGGGACGGCGCACCCGCGGCGCATGCAGCCGCAATACCTTCAGCCCGGCGACGTTGCATACCTCGATGGCGGTGGTGGGCAGAACGGAAACGCCCAGCCCTGCCCGCACCATGCCGATGGCGGTGGTGATAAGGCTCACCTCGCGCTTGGGACGCTTCGAGATGCCGTTGGCCGCGAAGGCTTCGTCGACCAGCATCCTCACGTGGCTCTGGTAACTCATGCCTATCAAGGGCGATTCCGCCAACTCGCTCCAGCGGACCAGTGTGCGCCTGGCCAGGGGATGATCCTGCGGCACGACCGCGACCAGTTCATCGTGCGCCAGCAGGTCGAACTCCAATCCATCCTGCTCGACCGACGGACTGCCCACGCCATAGTCGATATCGCCGGTTCTCAGCATCTCGTGAATGCTGCGGTTTTCGGTCATGGCGTCCTTCAGGATCACCTTGATGCGCGGATAGGCCTGCTCCACGCGCGCGATCAGGGATGGGATCCAGGTGTTGCTGAGCGACGGAATGCACGCCAGCGTGACGGTGCCGCCGCGCGGCGAGGCGGCACCACGCACATCCTCGATCACGACCTCGAGATTGGCCAGGATCCGCTGCAGCTCCGGCAGCAGTTCGCGCCCGGTGGTGGTCAGCTCGGCGCCCCGGCGCGTACGCGTGAACAGGACGACTCCAAGCTGGGTCTCCAGCTTCTGGATCATGGCCGTCAGCGCCGGCTGCGTCACGTGCAAGGCCTGCGCCGCCTGCGAGAAGCTGCGGCTGCTTGCGACCTCGATGAAGGCGGTCAACTGCCTGAAGGTCACGTTCATGGCATCATAACTTAAATTGAATTAACTATAAACAGAATAGATTATACGAATCAAACATTTACGGGTGTAATGGCGTCGCCTTCAGGCCAACCATCGATAACAGGCGTATCAACATCGCCTTCCGGAGACGCAGCAACATGCTATTGCACCGAGTACTCATTTCCCTCGCCACGGGCGTGCTGACTTTGGGGGTGCTTGGCGCCGCACACGCCGACGCCTATCCGACCAAGCCGATCAGGCTGGTAGTGCCCTATCCGCCCGGAGGAATTACCGATATCGCCGCGCGCGGCCTGGCGCGCGCCATGAGCGAGGAGCTGAAACAGTCGGTGATCGTGGAGAACCGCGCAGGCGCGGGCGGCATCATCGGCTCGGATTATGTGGCGCGAGCGCCCGCCGACGACTACACGCTGTTGATCGGCACCAGCGCGACCCATGGAACGAACCCCAGCACCTACGCCAACCTGCCGTACAGCGCGACCGGCAGTTTCGAACCGATCGCCGCCGTGGCATCCAGCCCGCTGCTGGTGGTCGTCAACCCATCGTCCCCGGTGCGGGACGTCCAGGGCCTGATCGCGCACCTGAAAGCCAACCCGGGCAAGGAATCCTATGCGTCCACCGGCACTGGCGGCTCGCTGCACCTGACGCTGGAGCTCTTCAAGCTGATGACCGGGACCGATATCCAACATGTGCCCTACAAGGGCAGCGCTCCCGCGCTGACCGACCTGATCGGCGGCCATGTCCAGCTGATGTTCGACAACATGCCCTCGTCGCTGCCGCAGGTCAAGGCTGGCAGCCTGCGCGCCCTGGCCGTGACGGGTCCGCAACGTTCGGCGCTGGTGCCGGAACTGCCTACCGTGGCCGAAGCCGTCCCCGGGTTCGCGTCGGCCTCGTGGGTCGCGCTGTACGCGCCGAAGAACACGCCGGCCGCGATCGTGCAAACGCTCAACGCCGCGGCCAACAAGGGCCTGAAGTCCCAAGACGTATTGGCGCAGTTCTCCGCCGCGGGACTGGAGCCGACCGGCGGCACATCCGCCGCGCTGGACAGTTTCATGCGCGCGGAAATCGCCAAGTGGGCCGAGGTCGTCAAGAAGATCAATCTGCCGCCATCGAAGCTGTAGCAGCCGCCGCACGCCGCCGCCTGGCCAGCCTCCCAGCTATCCACACCAGATGAAACCCCATGCAAGCACACACTGAATCACCACCCGGCGCGCGCACCAGCACCGGCAGCTGGGCGCGCCAGGATCTGAGCGCCTACCAGGCCGCCAACGCGATCGCCGACGTGCTGAAGGCCGCGGGCGTCGCCCAGATCTTCGGCCAAAGCTGTCCGACGGCCCTGTTCCTGGCCGCCGATGCGATCGGTATCCGCCAGATCGGCTACCGGACGGAGAACGCGGGCGCGGCGATGGCCGACGGCGCGGCTCGCGTCGGACGCCAGCTGACCGTGATCACGGCGCAGAACGGCCCGGCCGCGGCCTTGCTGGTCGCCGGCTTCTCCGAGGCGACCAAGGCGTCCGTGCCCATCCTGGCCATCGTGCAGGAGGTGCCGCGCGCCAACGCGGACAAGAACGCATTCCAGGAGCTCGACCACGTCCAGCTGTTCGCGTCCTGCGCGAAATGGGTACGCCGGATCGACGTGGCCGAACGCGCCGCGGAGTACACCGAGCGCGCGATACGTATCGCGACATCCGGCCGGCCCGGTCCGGTGGTGCTGCTGGTATCGCAGGACGTCCTGACCACGGCCTGCCCGCAGGCGCGGCCGGTGGCGCAGGACAGCGACGAGCCGCTGGGCCGCTTCCCGCTGGACCGGACGGTTCCGGTGGCAGGCCGCCTGGCGCAGCTTGCCCAGCGCCTGCTTGACGCGAAGCGGCCCCTGGTCGTGGCTGGAGGCGGCGTCCATCTTTCGGGCGCCTGCGACGCCCTGGCCCGGCTGCAGTCCCTGGCCGGCCTGCCCGTGGCCACCACCAATATGGGCAAGGGCGCGATCGACGAAACGCATCCGCTCTCCCTGGGGGTGATCGGCAACGCCATGGGCACGCGCAGTCCGGCCAAGCATTTCATGGATTACGTCCGAAGCGCCGACTTCGTGCTGTTCGTCGGCACCCGCACCAACGAGAACGGCACGGCGTCGTGGTCGCTGTTTCCCGAGCAGGCGCAATATGCCCAGATCGACATCGACAGCGAGGAAGTCGGCCGCAATTACGGGGCCATGCGCTTTGCCGGCGACGCCGCCGCCACGCTGCAGGCGCTTGGCGATGCCCTGCAGGGGCGCGGCCAGGCCGTTGCGGCGCGCAGAATGGCCGAGCTGGCGCCGGCATTCGAAGCCTGCCGCCAGGCCCACCGCGCCGAACTCGCGCCCTACGCGCAGAGCGACGCCTCGCCCATGCGGCCGGAACGGATCATGGCGGAGTTGCGTGCAAGCCATGGCGACATCATCTGGGTCGCCGATGCCAGCTACTCGTCCATCTGGCTTGCCCAGTTCATCCCTTGCACCGAGGCGGGAACGCGATTCGTCACGCCGCGTGGCATCGCCGGCCTGGGATGGGGCGTCCCGATGGCGATCGGCGCCAAGATCGCCCGGCCCGGCGCCCGCGTGATTTGCCTGACCGGCGACGGCGGCTTCGCCCACTGCTGGGCCGAACTGGAAACGGCTCGCCGGCACGAGGTGCCCCTCACGATCGTGGTGCTCAACAACGGCGTGCTCGGGTTCCAGATCAACGCCGAAGAAAGCCGTTTCGGCACCCATACCGACGTTTGCCACTTCGGCGCCATCGATCACGTCGCGATCGCCAAGGCATGCGGCTGCGATGGCGCCAGCGTGAGCGACGCCGCTTCGCTGCGGCAAGCCATGGCGGCGGCCGAACGCAGCCCGGTCCCGTTCGTGATCGACGTGAAAACCGAGCCCTCGGCCTTTCCGCCGATATCGGCGTTCGAATCCCAGCTCCGGCCCCTCGGCGGCGAGACGCCATGACGCCGCGCGAACAGCCCCGGTTCCGCGGCAAGCGGGCGCTCGTGACGGGCGCGGGTGCCGGCATAGGCCGCGCCATCGCCCTGGCGCTGGCCAAGGACGGCGCCCATGTCTGCGTGCTGGATGCCGACCATGCGGCCGCCGACGAAACGGCGGCGATGGTGCGCCAGCTGGGCGCGGAAGCGGCGACTATCGTGCACGACATGGGATGCGCATCCGTCGTGGCGTCGATCGCATCGATGCAGGATGGCTTCGGCGCCTTCGATCTGCTGGTCAATAACGCGGGCATCTCGCCCAAGCAGCCGGACGGCCGCAAGCGCATGATCTGGGAAACCCCGCCCGAGGAGTGGCAGCGCGTCATCCAGGTCAATCTTTGCGGCTACTTTTTCGCGCTGCGCGCGGTGTTGCCGGGGATGGTCGAACGGCGCGCCGGGGCGGTCGTGAACATCGCCTCGCTGGCGGGCCTGCGCTATTCCTCGATTGCCGGCGCGTCATACGCCACCGCCAAGAACGCAGTCGTCGGCCTGACCCGGCAGGCCGCCGGCGAAGTGGCCGAATTCGGCATCCGCATCAACTGCGTCGCCCCAGGACGCATCGAGACCGCGATGGCCTCGGTGGCCGGCGGCGAGTTCAACGAGACGATCCGCGCAAGCACCCCGCTGCGGCGCCTGGGCCAGCCTGCCGACATCGCCGACGCCGTGCTGTTCCTGCTGTCCGAGCAGGCCGGCTTCATCACCGGCGAAACCTTGCCGGTGACCGGCGGACGGGGGCTGTGACCCGCCCGCTCAGCCCGCCCGTTCCAGCAGCAGATGCGCTGCACCATCGAACGCCACGTCGGAATACCCGCGAAAGCCAAGCCGCTCGGCCAGGCGCAGCGAGGGAAGGTTCGAACGCGCTATCAACGCCACCACGCGCTGGCGTCCGCTTGATCGATCATGGTGCGCGAGAAGCGCCTGCATTGCCTCCGCCGCCAGTCCCCTGCCCTGATGGGCGCTGGCGACGGCCCAGGCGGCCTCCGGATGGTTGTCGAAACCGGGCCCGAAGCCGCGGCGCCGGAATTGGAAACCGGCCTCGCCGCGCATCTCGCCGCTGACCGGATCCAACAGGTAGTAGAAGCCGCAAGCGTACGCGTCCCACATTCCCTGCCGCGCGCAAAGGCGCAACCATGCCTGGTCCTCGGTGAGATCGCGATGCCCGGCTTCATCGCGCTGCCGCTCCATCGCGAACCATTGATCGAAGCGGGCCATCGATTGCGGCTCCAGCACCAGCCGGTCTGTTTTCAGCACTTGCCGCATATTCGTCATGTCTTCCGCCCGGGTGGCTCGATGGCAAACACCTGAAATCGTAGAGCATTTCCGCGCCATGCCAAAAAAAAACCGGCGCAATGCGCCGGTTTTCCCTGCTGCGCGGCTGCGCTCAATACTTGATATTGAACGACAGCACCGCGGCGCGGCCCGTGCCCAGCGCCGCGTAGTGCGCCGCGTAGGCCTTGGTGTAGTACGTCTTGTCGAAGATGTTCATCACGTTGAGCTGCGCGGTCAGGTGGTCGTTGAACTCGTACGCGGCCATGGCGTCGAAGCGCCAGTACGACGGTACCCAGCGCGCCTTCGGCGTGCCGTCGGCATTGCGACCGTTGTCCGCGTTGCCATATACCTTGTCCACGTAATAGGCGCCGCCGCCCACGGTCAGCTGAGGCACCAGCTTGTAGGTGGTCCACAGGCTGAAGGCATTGCGCGGCGTGTTGGGCAGGTCCTGGCCCACCGCGCCGCTGTTGTAGGCGCCCTCGACCAGTTCGCTGTCCATGAAGGTATAGCCGCCGTAGACGTTCCACTTGGGCGTGATGCTGCCCGAGAAGCCCAGTTCGATGCCGCGCACCTTGGCCTTGCCGATCTGCTCCGTTTCGGTCGCCGACACGGCCACGCTGGTGTTCTTGCGGATGTCCTGGAACAACGCGCCCGACAGGGTCAGGCGGTCGTCGAACAATTGCCACTTGGTGCCGACCTCGACGGTGCGGCTTTTCTCCGGCGCCAGCGACTCGTTGCTCACCGTCACGGCGTCGCTCACGTTCGAGCCGGCGACGGCCGACGGCGTCGACGAGGTGCCATACGAGGCGTAGATCGTGCCGTTGGGCACCGGCTTGTAGGCCAGGCCCAGCTGGTAATTGAACAGATTGTCTTCGCGGCTGGTGCTGTAGAACGCCGGCGTGCTGGCGGGATCGTTGCGGCCGCGGGCGATATTGCTGCCGCTTACGCGGTAATTGTCCCAACGCAGTCCGACGCTGGCCTGCCATTGCTCGTTGAACTTGATCGTGTCGAAGCCGTAGAGCGCGATCGTGTCGGTGGAATAGCGGGCCGGGTTGTCGTTGCGCGACAGGTGGCCGGGATAATAGTCATGCGGATCCGGATCCCACAGCGAGGTGCACAAGGCCGGATTGCTGGCATCGTTGGCGCCCACCTTGCAAGGCATCGCGCCCTTGGCGATAGTCTGGGTATACGAGTCCTTGTCCTGCTTGATGTTGCTGTACTCGAAGCCCACGTCGAACGAGTGCTGCAGGCTGCCCGTCTCGAATTCGCCGCTCAGGTCGGTCTGGTTGGTGAACGTCTTGTTGGTGTAGTAGCCCGCCTTCAGCGCCCGGTACACCAGCCCGTTGGGCACGTTGCCCTTGCTGTCATCCGGATTGGTGGCGGCGTAGTCGGTCACCGAGCGCCCGTAGCGGGTGACGTTGCGCAGGCGCAGCTTGCTGCTGAAATCGTGATCGATGGCCAGCGTGGCCACGTCGTCGCGCGACTTCATGAAGTCGCGGCCGGTCAGCCCGTAGAAATTCTTGCGGCTGACGCCCTGGGTCTCGGTGACCGGCTGCCCCGACTTCGGATCGTACGGGATCGCGTAATCGGGCATGCTGTCATCCTGGTAGTGGTAGTACCCCAGGGTGATGCGGGTGGGCGTGCCCACGCCCAGTTGCAGGGTGGGCGCCACGCCCCAGCGGCTGAAATCGACCGCATGGTCGCGGCCCGGCACGTCGCCCTTGTTGCCCATCAGGTTCAGGCGGAAGGCGGCGTTGTCGCCCAGCAGCCAGTTGCCGTCGGCGGTGGCGCGGTAATTGCTGTCGGTGCCGATCTGCACCGAGCCCTCGGCGAAGTCGCGCGCCTTCGGCGTCTTGCTGACCAGGTTGATGCTGCCGCCGGCTCCGCCGCGGCCGGAGTAGACCGAATCAGGCCCCTTGATGATCTCGACCTGCTCCAGGTTGAACGTATCGCGTATCTGGGTGCTGGGGTCGCGCACGCCGTCGACGAAGATGCTGCCCGCCGCATTCTGGCCCCGGATGATGGGCAGGTCGCCGCCGGCGCGCCCGCCCTCGCCGGCGCCCATGGTGATGCCCGGCGAGTTGCGCAGCACGTCCTGCAGATTGGTGGCGGCCTGGTCCTGGATGACCTGCTGCGGCACGACCTGCACGGTCCTGGGCGTATCCAGCAAGGGCGCCGTCATCTTGGACGACTGGACGGTGGTGGCCTGATAGGGGGACGCTTCGCCCTCTACCTGCACCGGCGCCAATTGGGTAACGCCCGCGCTGGTCTGTGCCTGAGCACCGGGCATCAGGCACAGGGCCGGCACCGCAATGGCGGCGGCCAGCGAGTTGGCGAGCGTGCTCGCTGAATACGAGTCCAGGGATTTCAACGGCTTCTCCATAAAAATCTGAATAACAACGATTCTTGTTCTTTAAATCGACTGCGATTCTCGTCTGTTTACCTGACCCAAACCTGAATATTCCTATGGTGTCACATTTCTGCCACAGCCCTTTCCGCGCTCCGAGCCCCCATTCGGACAGGGAAAATCCAGCCGGAAATGAAAAACGGCCCCCTTGCGGGAGGCCGTCGGAACGGCGGGGTTGCAGCCCGGATCAGTAGCTCAGCTTGAACGTCAGCATGGCGGACCGCCCCGGGCCCAGCGCCGCGTAATGGCTGCGGTAGGTCTTGGCGTAATAGGTCTTGTCGAGCAGGTTGTAGACGTTCAACTGGGCCGTAAGGTGCTTGTTAAGCTGGTACGCCGCCATGGCGTCGAAGCGCCAGTACGCCGGCACCCAGCCGCCTTGGGCGTGCCGTCCTTGTTGTAGCCGGCATCTGCGTTGCCATAGACCTTGCTGCGATAGAACGCGCCGGCCCCCACGGTCAGTTCCGGCAGCAGCTTGTAGGTGCTCCAGATGCTGAATGCGTGCCGGGGCGCGCTGGGCAGCGGCTGGCCTTGCGCCCCGCTCTTATGGCTGGCCCTGACCAGCTTGCTGTCGAGCAGCGCGTAGCCGCCGTAGACGTCCCAGCGCGGCGTCAGGCTGCCCGCCACGCCCAGCTCCATGCCGGTGACGCGGCTCTTGCCGGCTGGTGCGCGCAGGCCTTCGGCGACTTCGATGCTGGTGTTCTTGCGCGTCTCGCGGAACATGGCGCCCGTCACCAGCAGCCGCCGGTCCAGCACCTGCCACTTGGTCCCGATCTCGATCGCCTCGCTGCGCTCCGGCTTGAGCTGCTGGCTTGTGCCGGAGATGCTGTCCGCCGGGGCGTAGTCGGACACGGCCGACGGCGTGGACGCCGTGCCGTAACTCGCATACACCGAGCCGTCCGGACGAGGCTTGTAGACCAGGCCGAGCTGGTAGTTGAACAGGTTGTCGGTGCGCGCGGCACGCTCGTAGACGGGCGGCTTGGCGCCTCGTACCGGCAGGTTGCGTCCGCTGGTCTTGTAGTGGTCCCAGCGCAGGCCGAGATTCAGCTGCCACTGCTCGTCGAAGGCGATGGTGTCGAAACCGTACAGGGACAGGATGTCGGTGTGGTAGCGGGCCGGGTTATGGTTGCGCCGCACCGTTCCCGGGAAATCCACGTGCGGATCCGGATCCCGGAGCGAGGCGCACAGGGCGGGATTGTTGCCGTCCGTCACGGGCGAGCAAGGACTGGCGGCGTCGGGGATTTCTTGCTTGTAGCGGTCGCGACTGCGCCGGCTGGTGGCGAACTCCCCGCCCAGATCGAAGGTATGGCGCCACTGCCCCGTGTCGAATGTACCGCGCAGGTCGGTGCGGTTGGCGAAACTGTCGTTGACCTGGTAGCTGGCGCGCAGATTGCGGTACACCAGCCCCTTGGCCAGATCGGCGGTTTTCAGTTCGGGCATGGTGGTGATCTGCTCCACCGTGGCACGCGAGTAGCGCGCCAGGTTCTCCACCTTGAAGCCATTGGCGAGGTCGTGCTCCCATTTGACGGTGGCGGCGTAGTCCTCGGTATCGCCGGAGTCGCGCCGCACCAGGCCGTAGAAGTTGCGGCGGCTGACGCCGATGGTCTCGGTGATCGGCGTGCCGGTGCGCGGATCGTACGGAATCGAATAATCGGGAACCCGCCGGTGGCGATAGTGGTACAGGCCCAGCGTCACGCGGGTGGGGCCGCTCAGGCCCAGGCGCAGCGATGGCGCGATACCCACGCGGCTGAACTCGACCGCCTTGTCGCGGCCCGGCACGGTGTCCCTGGTGCCCAGCAGGTTGAGGCGCAGCGCCGTGTTCTCGCCCAGCACCCAGTTGCCGTCTATGGTGCCTCGGTAGGTCTCGGCCGTCCCGATGCCGGCCTGGACTTCGGTGAAATCCTGGTTCCTGGGCGTCTTGGTGACGAGGTTGATGCTTCCGCCGGCGCCGCCGCGCCCGGAAAATACCGAATCGGGCCCCTTGACGACGTCGACCTGTTCCAGGTTGAAGGTATCGCGCGATTGCGTGCTGGGATCGCGCAGGCCGTCGACAAAAAGGCTGCTGGCCGAATTCTGGCCGCGGATGAACGGCAGGTCGCTGGCCGGACGGCCGCCTTCGCCGGCGGTCATCGATATCCCTGGCGCATTGCGCAGTACCGCTTCGAGGTCGCTGGCCCCCTGGTCCTGGATGAGCCGCTCAGGGATGACCTGCACCGTGCGCGGCGTGTCCGCCAGGGGCGCGGTGAACTTGGGCGACTGGGCGCTTTCCGGTTGATAGGACGAGTACTCGCCCTCGACCGTGACGGATGGCAGCTGGACCGCCGTGGACGCGGCCTGCGCCGCCGGCAGCAGGCCCAACAGAGGCACTGCGATCGCAGCCGCGAGCGACTCGGGCATCGGATGGGAAGAGTAGAACTTCATGGGAATCCGCTATCGTCAACGAAACATGGAATGCGACGCCCACCCGCCAAGCGGATACGGCGCTACGCCATGCTACGGACGACTGCCGCCGGCGCGGCCCCCTATCGGCCGCGCCGCCCCAAAACCAGATAGTCCCTATCCGCCGCCACCCTCGATCCTTCCTTGGTGACAGGACAAATCTCTCAGCATCCACGCCATCTGTGGCAAATCCAAGCGACACCTGCCCCTCGGAACACTGGCCGGCGTAGGCGAAAAAAAACCGCCTCATGGAGGCGGTATCGCTGAAGCGGCGCGGCGGATTCAAGCCCGGGCCGGGCGGCGCTTCTTGTAGAGATAGCGGTACACGAAGCCGGGATAGCCCAGGACCAGGAACAGGCTGAACGTAATGGCATAGAACTCCCAGGCCTGCGCAAAGCGGTTGCCCAGCTGCGCCTCGAAGGCGAAGCCGAGCAGCCCGACCACTGCGTACCAGACCAGCACTTCGCACAGTCTGAGCCAGAAAGGCTTGGGCGCATGAACGCCGGCCCGCTTGTACGGCAGCAGCGCGAACACCCGCTCGCTGAGAAACGGCAGATTGGCGCTGACCAGGGCCAGCGCAATCAACAGCCATACGGCGGCGGTCTGGTTCACGCTCCTGCCCCGGCCATCAGCCCAGCGACGCCTGGATCACCTGCACGCACAGCGCCATCAGGCCGCCCGGCAGAATGCCCAGCACCAGGATCAGCGCGCCGTTGAGCGACAGGATGCTGCGCTGGCCGGCCGTCACCGCCAAGGCGGCGGGCTGGTCGACCGGATCGTCGAAGTACACGACCTTGACCACGCGCAGGTAGTAGAAGGCGCCGATCAGCGAGAACATCACGGCGACGACCGCCAGCGCCACGTGGCCGGCCTCGACCAGCGCCTGCAGCACCGCCAGCTTGGCGTAGAAGCCCACCAGCGGCGGGATGCCGGCCAACGAGAACATCAGCAGCAAGACGATGGCGGCGTGCCACGGATTGCGCCGGTTCAAGCCCTTCAGGTCGTCGATCTGCTCGCACTCGAACCCCTGGCGCGCCAGCAGCAGGATGATGCCGAAGGTGCCCAGCGTGGTCAGCACGTAGGTCAGCATGTAGAACAGGGCCGCGCCATAGGCGGAGGCCGCCGCGTCGGGCTTGCCGTCGACCACGCCGGCCATCAGGCCCAGCAGCACGAAGCCGGTGTGCGAGATGGTCGAATAGGCCAGCATGCGCTTGAAGTTGGTCTGGACGATGGCGGTCAGGTTGCCGATCGCCAGCGACAGCACGGCCAGGATCATGAGCATTGGCTGCCAATCGGCCGCCAGCCCGTGCAGGCCGTCGACCAGCAGGCGCAGCGTGATGGCGAAGGCCGCCAGCTTGGGCGCGGCGCCCAGGATCAGCGTCACCGCCGTGGGCGAACCCTGGTAGACGTCGGGCAGCCACATATGGAACGGCACGGCGCCCAGCTTGAAGGCCAGCCCGGAAACCAGGAACACCACGCCGAACACCAGCGGCAGCTGCTTGGCCTGGCCGGAGGCGATGACCTCGGCGATCTTCGCCAGGTCGAGGTGGCCGGTGGCGCCATACACCATCGACATGCCGTACAGCAGGAAGCCCGACGCCAGCGCGCCCAGCACGAAGTACTTCATGGCGGCTTCGGTGGCGACCTTGTCTTCGCGGCGCAGCGCGATCAGCGCGTACAGCGCCAGCGACATCAGTTCCAGGCCGAGGTAGATGCTGATCAGGTTGCCGGCCGAGATCATGACCATCTGGCCGAGCAAGGCGAACAGCGTCAGCACGTAGAGCTCGCCGCCGCGCTGCATCATGTCGCGCTGCTGCGCATAGATGCGGCCATACACCAGGGTCGCGGCGACTGCGATGTACGAGGCGACCTTGAGCAGGTGCGCCAGGCTGTCGGTCACGTACAGGCCATTGAAGGTCTGGCCTTCGACGCCGTCGCGCCATTGCAGCAGGGACACCACGGTCAGCGCCGCCAGCGTGGCCAGCGTCAGGACGAACGTGGTCTTGCGTTCAGGATGGGAACTGACCGCGTCGATGAGCAGGATGGCCAGCCCGAGAACCAGCAGCAGGATCTCCGGGGTCGCCAGGGCAAAATCGAGATGGGATTGCATCATTGTCCAGGTCTTACAGTTTCGAGACAGCCACGTGTTGCAGCAGGGCCTCGACCGAAACGTGCATCACGTCGGTAAAGGGCTTGGGGTAGATCCCCATGAACAACACGGCGATCGCCATGACGCCGAGAATCAGGAATTCCCGGCCGCTGAGGTCCGTCATTTCGCGCACGCGGTCGTTGCCGATGTCGCCGAAGGCAACGCGCTTGAGCATCCACAGCGAATACGACGCGCCCAGGATCAGCGCGGTGGCGGTCAGCAGGCCGATCCAGAAGTTGTACTCGACCGCGCCCATGATGACCAGGAACTCGCCCACGAAACCGCTGGTGGCCGGCAGGCCGCTGTTGGCCATCGAAAACAGCACGAAGAACGTGACGAAGCGGGGCATGACGTTGACCACGCCGCCGTAGTCGGCGATGCGGCGCGAGTGCATGCGGTCGTACAGCACGCCAATGCACAGGAACATGGCGCCCGAAACGAACCCGTGCGAAATCATCTGCACGATGGCCCCTTCGAGGCCGGCCGTGTTGAAGATGAAAAAGCCCAGCGTCACGAAGCCCATGTGGGCCACCGACGAATAGGCAACCAGCTTCTTCATGTCATCCTGGACGATGGCGACCAGGCCGATGTAGATGACCGCGATCAGCGACAGCGCGATCATCAGGCCGGCCAGGCCGTGCGAGGCGTCGGGCGCGATCGGCAGCGAAAAGCGCAGGAAACCGTAGGCGCCCAGCTTGAGCATGATGGCGGCCAGCACGACCGAACCGCCCGTCGGCGCCTCGACGTGCGCGTCGGGCAGCCAGGTATGCACCGGCCACATCGGCACCTTGACCGCGAAGGCGGCCAGCAGCGCGACGAAGATCAGCACCTGCGGCGTGTAGCCCAGCTTGGTCTGGTGCCAGGTCTGGATGTCGAACGAACCGCCCGACACGTTCCACAGGTAGACGAAGGCCACCAGCGTCAGCAGCGAGCCCAGCAGCGTGTACAGGAAGAACTTGAACGCCGCGTACACGCGGTTGGGTCCGCCCCACACGCCGATGATGATGTACATCGGGATCAGGGTCGCTTCGAAGAACACGTAGAACAGCATGCCGTCGAGCGCGGCGAACACGCCCACCATCAGGCCCGACAGGATCAGGAAGGCGGCCATGTACTGCGCCACGCGGCTGGTGATCACCTGCCAGCCGGCGCCCACCACGATGATAGTGATGAAGGCCGTCAGCAGCACGAACCACAGCGAGATGCCGTCGATGCCGAGATGGTAGTTGACGTTGAAGGCCTCGATCCAGGACGCCTTCTCGACGAACTGCATCTGCGCCGTACCGGCTTCGAAACCCGTATAGAGGGGAATCGTGACCAGGAAGCCCGCCAGCGCGCCGATCAGCGACAAGCCCCGCGTCAGGCCGGGACGGTCGTCGCGGCCCAGCGCCAGCACCAGCAGACCGAATACGATCGGAACAAAGATCGCAAGCGTAAGCCAGGGGAAGTTGTTGGATGCCATGTCGCTTGCCATCATTGGGGAATCAGCACAAAGAAAGTTACCAGCGCCATGATGCCGATGATCATCGCGAACGCGTAGTGATAGATGAAGCCGGACTGCAGATGGCGGCTGATCGCGGCCACCCAGCCCACCACGCGGGCGCTGCCGTTGACGAGCACGCCGTCGATGATGCCGCGGTCGCCGGTCTGCCACAGGCCGTAGCCCAGGCACCGCGCGCCACGGGCGATGATCTGCTCGTTGATCCAGTCGACGTAGTACTTGTTCTCGAGCAGCTTGTACACGCCCGAGAAGGTGGACTGGATCGCGGCCGGCATCCTCGGATTGATCAGGTAGCAGTACCAGGCGATGACGGCGCCGGCGACCACCAGCCAGAACGGCACGGTCTGCACGGAGTGCAGGCCGAAGGCCACCCAGCCGTGCCACTCGTGGCCCAGCTCGGCCATGGCCGGATGCTGCGGCAGCACCTTGATCACGCCGTCGAAGAACTTGCCGAACAGCATGGGTTCGACCACCCAGGCGCCGATCAGCACCGACGGGATGGCCAGCAGCACCAGCGGCAGCGTCACCACCCACGGCGACTCGTGCGGCGTGCCGCCGTGATGGCCGTGGTCGTCATGGTGCGCGTCGCCATGGTGGCCGTGGCCATGGGCGTCGAAACGCTCCTTGCCGTGGAACACCAGGAAATATACGCGGAACGAGTACAGCGAGGTGACGAACACGCCGATCAGCGTCGAGTAATAGGCGAAGCTGGCGCCCCACACGTTGGCCGCGCCCGCGGCCTCGATGATGTGTTCCTTCGAGTAGAAACCGGAGAAGAACGGCGTGCCGACCAGCGCCAGCGTGCCCAGCAGGAAGGTGATCCAGGTAATGGGCATGTACTTGCGCAGGCCGCCCATGTTGCGGATGTCCTGGTCATGGTGCATGCCGATGATGACCGAGCCCGCGCCCAGGAACAGCAGCGCCTTGAAGAAAGCGTGGGTCATCAGGTGGAAGATCGCCACCGAGTAGGCCGAGGCGCCCAGCGCGACGGTCATGTAGCCCAGTTGCGACAGCGTCGAGTACGCCACGACGCGCTTGATGTCGTTCTGGATGATGCCCAGGATGCCCAGGAACAGCGCGCCGATGGCGCCGATCACGATGACGAACGACAGCGCGGTGTCCGACAGCTCGAACAGCGGCGAAAAGCGCGCCACCATGAAGATGCCCGCCGTCACCATGGTGGCGGCGTGGATCAGGGCGGAAATCGGCGTCGGGCCTTCCATCGAATCCGGCAGCCAGGCATGCAGCGGCACCTGGGCCGACTTGCCCATCGCGCCGATGAACAGGCAGATGCAGGCGACCGTCAGCAGCATCCAGTCGGTGCCCGGCAGGGTTTCGCCGGCCAGCTTGTCGGCCTGGGCGAACACGTCGGCGTAATGCATGGTGCCGGCGTACGCGAACAGCAGGCCGATGCCCAGCACGAAGCCGAAGTCGCCGACCCGGTTGATCAGGAACGCCTTCATGTTGGCGAAGATCGCGGTCGGGCGGGTGTACCAGAAGCCGATCAGCAGATAGGACACCAGGCCCACGGCTTCCCAGCCGAAGAACAGCTGCACCATGTTGTTCGACATCACCAGCATCAGCATGGAGAACGTGAACAGCGAGATGTAGGCGAAGAAGCGCTGGTAGCCCGGATCGTCGGCCATGTAGCCGATGGTGTAGATGTGCACCATCAGCGAGACCGAGGTCACCACGACCATCATCATGGCCGACAGCGGATCGATCAGGAAACCGATTTCCAGCTTGGTCTGGCCGATCAGGCTCCAGGTATAGACCGTGCCGTCGTAGGTATGGCCGTCGAGCACGTCGCCCAGCACCACGAACGAGCCGATGGTGGAGATGAGCACGCCCAGGATGGTGATGACGTGCGAGCCGCGGCGGCCGATGGGACGGCCCAGGAATCCGGTGCCGAACTGGCCGGCGAGAATCGCGCCGACCAGCGGAGCCAGCGCGATGAGCAAGTAGAGATTGGGTGAGCTAGACATTTTCTTCCAATACCCCGTCAGCCCTTGAGGCGATCGAGTTCGTCAACGTTGATCGTGTTCAGGTTGCGGAACAGCAGTACCAGGATCGCCAGGCCGATGGCGGCCTCGGCGGCCGCGACGGTCAGGATGAAGAACACGAACACCTGGCCGGCGATGTCGCCGAACCAGCTCGAGAACGCCACGAAGTTCATGTTGACGGCCAGGAGCACCAGCTCGATGGACATCAGCAGAATGATCAGGTTACGGCGGTTGAGGAAGATGCCGAAGATGCCGATGGCGAAGAGAATCGCCCCCAGGATCAGGTAGTGGGCCAGCGTCAGCGTCATTGTTGTTCTCCTTGGGCATCCGCGGACGGCGAGGCCACGCGAGCCTGGGCACGGTCGCTCTGCGCGGTCATCTTCACCATGCGGAAGCGGTCTTTCGCGCGCACGCGCACGGCGGCGACCGGGTCGTTGTACTTGGCGTCGCGACGGCGGCGCAGGGTCAGCGCGATGGCCGCCACCATGCCTACCAGCAGCAGCGCCGCGCCCACTTCGATGGCGTAGACGTACTGGGTGTACATGACTTCGCCCAGCGCGCGGGCGTTGTTGTAGTCGCCGGCGACAGGGGCCTGCGGGCCGGCGCCATACCAGGTGGAGCCCAGCACGAAGGCCATTTCCAGCACCAGCACCACGCCGATGACCAGGCCCAGCGGCAGATAGGTCTTGAGCCCGTCGCGCAGGCTGTCGATGCGGATATCGAGCATCATCACGACGAACAGGAACAGCACCATCACGGCGCCGACGTAGACCAGCACCAGCAACAGCGCCAGGAACTCCGCGCCCAGCAGCATCCAGATCATGGCGGCGTTGGCAAACGCCAGGATCAGGTGCAGGACGGCGGTGACGGGGCTGCGCGCCGTGATCACGCGGAAAGCGGCGATCACCAGGACGAAAGCCAGTATGTAGAACAGGACGGTAGTAAATGTCATGGATCAGACCCTGGCGATCAACGGTAAGGCGCGTCTTCGGCCCGACGGCGGGCGATTTCGGCTTCGTAGCGGTCGCCGACGGCAAGCAGCATGTCCTTGGTGAAGTAAAGATCGCCGCGCTTCTCGCCGTGGTACTCGTGGATGTGGGTTTCCACGATCGAGTCCACCGGGCAGCTCTCTTCACAGAAACCGCAGAAAATGCACTTGGTGAGATCGATGTCGTAGCGCGTGGTACGGCGGGTGCCGTCGTCGCGCTGCTCCGATTCGATGGTGATGGCCAGCGCCGGGCAGACCGCCTCGCACAGTTTGCACGCGATGCAGCGCTCCTCCCCGTTGGGATAGCGGCGCAGCGCATGCAACCCGCGAAAGCGTGCCGAGGTCGGCGTCTTTTCCATCGGGTAGCGCAGGGTGACCTTGCGCTTGAAAAAATACTTGCCCGTCAGGCGCAAGCCCTTGAACAACTCGGTCAGCAGCAGGCTACCGAAAAAATCCTTGATCGCTTCCATTTCCAGCCTCAGCCTGACGCATCAGCGCCAAATGTTCCAGGGCGTCTGCATCCAGATCGCCAAGACGACCAGCCACACGCCGGTCAGCGGGATGAAGATCTTCCAACCCAAGCGCATGATCTGGTCGTAGCGGTAGCGCGGGAACGACGCGCGGAACCACACGAACATCGAAACCACGCAGAAGGTCTTGATGCCCAGCCAGATCCAGCCCGGAATCCAGTTCAGCGGCGCGATGTCGATCGGCGACATCCAGCCGCCCAGGAACATGATCGCGGCCATGCACGACAGCAGGATCATGTTGGCGTATTCACCCAGGAAGAACAGCGCGAAGGCCATGCCCGAGTACTCGACCATGTGGCCGGCCACGATTTCGGACTCGCCCTCGACCACGTCGAACGGGTGGCGGTTGGTTTCGGCCACGGCCGAAATCACGTAGATGATGAACAGCGGCAACAGCGGCAGCCAGTTCCAGGACAGGAACGTCAGGCCACGCTCGGCGAACCAGCCACGGCCCTGCCCCAGCACGATTTCGCTCATGTTCAGGCTGCCCGACACCAGCAGCACGCTGACCAGCACGAAGCCGATGGCCAGCTCGTACGACACCATCTGCGCCGAGGCGCGCAGCGCGCCCAGGAAGGCGTACTTGGAGTTCGAGGCCCAGCCGGCCACGATCACGCCATACACGCCGATCGAGGTGATCGCCATGATGTACAGCAGTCCGGCGTTGACGTTGGCCAGCACCACCTCGGGGCCGAACGGCACGACGGCCCAGGCGGCCAGCGCCGGCATCAGCGTCACCACGGGCGCCACCACGAACAGCACCTTGTTGGCGGCGCTGGGCACCACCACTTCCTTGGTCAGCAGCTTGAACACGTCGGCGAACGGCTGCAGCAGGCCCTTGAAGCCGACCCGGGTCGGCCCCAGGCGCACGTGCATCGCGCCGATCATCTTGCGCTCCCAGTACGTCAGGTACGCCACGCACAGAATGATGGGCACGGCGATCACGACGATCTTGACGAGCGACCAGACCACCATCCACGCCACGGGGCCCAGCAGTGCCTGACCGTGGCTTTCGAGAACATTAAGCCATTCCATCAGACACGCTCCACGCTGATTTGACCGAAGGCACCGCCGAGGGCGGCGGTTTGCTCAAAGGCGGCGGCCACGCGCACGGCGCGGTCGGCCACGGCCTCGTCCAGGGCGGCTTCGAGCTCGATGGCCCCCGCCGCGCCGCTTACGCGCACCTTGTCGCCCGCGCTCACGCCCAGGCTGGCCAGGGTGCGGCCATTCATGCGCGCCTTGGGCGCGCGCGAAGCCGGAGCGGCCTGCAGCGGTTCGGAGCGGCGCACGATGGCGTCGGTGCGATAGATCGGCACATCAGCCACGCGCTCCAGCGCATCGAGCGGCTGGCCCAGGCCCAGCGGGGCGCTGATGGCGTTGGACAGGCGCGCTTCCACGCCGCCCGCCAGCGCCGCGTCACGCACGGTTTCGGAGGTTTCCTCGTCAAAGCCCGCCAGGTGCAGCACGTTGCCCAGCACGCGCAGCACTTTCCAGGCCGGACGCGTCTGACCGAACGGCGCGACCGTGCCCTTGAAGCTCTGCGGCTGGCCTTGCGCGTTGACAAAGGTGCCCGAGGTCTCGGTGAACGGCGCGACCGGCAGCATGACGTCGGCCCAGCCCTGGGCCGCCGAACGATACGGAGTCAGCGCGACGGCGAACTGCGCGCCGCGCAGCGCGGCCAGCGCTTGCGGCGCGTTGTCGGCGTCCAGCGAGGGCTCGGCGTGCAGCACGATGTAGGCCTTGAGCGGGTCGGCCAGCATGGCGGCGGCATTCTTGCCGCCCTTGCCCGGCACGGCGCCAGCCAGGTAACCGCCCACGGTATTGCCGCCGGCGGTCAGGAAGCCCAGCTTCGCGCCGGCCAGTTGCGCCACGGCCTGCGCGTTGGCCGCCAGCGTGGCGGCCTGCGGCGCGTTGACGGCCATGTTGCCCAGCAGCACCGCAGCATTGCTGCCCGAGGCCAGGCTGGCGGCGATCTGCTTGGCGCCCTCTCCGGCCGCCACGGCGGCGAACTCGGCCGGCACGGCCTGGCCCTTGGCCTGCGCCAGCGCCACGGCCACTTCGGCCAGGGCGCTTGCCAGCCCGGACGGCGCAACCGTCAGGCGGCCGGCGACCGGCATCAGGGGATCGTCGGCGGCGGCGTCGAGCAGCAGCACCTGCGTGCCGCGCTTGGCGGCCTGGCGCAGGCGTTGCGCCATCAGGGGGTGGTCCTTGCGCAGGAACGAACCAATCACCAGGACGCGGTCGAGGTTGTCCAGTTCGGCGACCGGCATGCCCAGCCACGGCGCGCCGCTCAGGGCCGCGTCGAAGCCGGCGTCGGTCTGGCGCAGGCGGAAGTCGATGTTCTCGGAACCCAGGGCGCGCACCAGGCGGCCCAGCAGGGAGAACTCTTCAGTGGTGGCGTACTCGGAAGCCAGCGCGCCGATCTGGCCGGCGCCGAAACTTTCGCGCACGCGCGACAGGCCCTGGGCCACCGCCTGCAGGGCGTCGGCCCACGAGGCTTCCTGCCACTTGCCGTCGGCGCCCTTGATCATGGGCGCGGCCAGGCGGTCGTCGCTATTGAGGCCTTCATAGGAGAAGCGGTCGCGGTCGCTGATCCAGCACTCGTTGAGCGCTTCGTTCTCGAACGGCACCACGCGCAGCGCGCAGTCGCCCTTGACCTGGACCACCAGGTTGGCGCCCATGCTGTCATGCGGGCTGACGCTGCGGCGGCGGGCCAGTTCCCAGGTGCGCGCCGAGTAGCGGAACGGCTTGGACGTCAGCGCGCCCACCGGACACAGGTCGATCATGTTGCCCGACAGCTCGGACTCGATCGAACGGCCGACGAACGACGTGATCTCGGCATGCTCGCCGCGGTTGAGCATGCCCAGCTCCATCACGCCGGCGATTTCCTGGCCGAAGCGCACGCAGCGGGTGCAGTGGATGCAGCGGGCCATTTCCTCGGCCGACACCAGCGGGCCGAGGTCCTTGTGGAAGACGACGCGCTTTTCTTCCTTGTAGCGCGACGACGAGCCGCCATAGCCGACCGCGAGATCCTGCAGCTGGCACTCGCCGCCCTGGTCACAGATGGGGCAGTCGAGCGGGTGATTGATGAGCAGAAACTCCATCACCGATTTCTGCGCGGCCTTGGCCTTCTCGGAGCAGGTGTGCACCACCATGCCGTTGGTCACGGGCGTTGCGCAGGCGGGTAGCGCCTTGGGCGCCTTCTCCACTTCCACCAGGCACATGCGGCAGTTGGCCGCGATGGACAGCTTCTTGTGGTAGCAGAAATGCGGCACGTACAGCCCGAGCTTCTGGGCCGCATGCATCACCATGCTGCCTTCGGGCACTTCGACTTGATTGCCGTCGACGGTTAGTTCAACCATTGCTGTTCCTGAGACCTACAGATATTGCGGGACCACACAAGACTTGTGCTCGATGTGGTGCGCGAATTCGTCGCGAAAATGCTTGATGAAGCTGCGCACGGGCATGGCAGCGGCATCGCCCAGGGCGCAGATGGTGCGCCCCATGATGTTGCCCGCCACGCTGTCGAGCATGTCCAGGTCCTCGGGGCGGCCCTGGCCATTCTCGATACGGTGCACCATGCGGTAGAGCCAGCCGGTGCCTTCGCGGCACGGCGTGCACTGGCCGCAGCTTTCCTCGAAATAGAAATACGACAGCCGCAGCAGCGACTTGACCATGCAGCGCGTCTCGTCCATGACGATCACCGCGCCCGAACCCAGCATCGAGCCGGCCTTGGCGATGGCGTCATAGTCCATCGTGCAGTCCATCATGATGTCGGCGGGCAGCACCGGCGCGCTCGAGCCGCCGGGAATCACCGCCTTCAGCTTGCGGCCGCCGCGCATGCCGCCGGCCAGTTCCAGCAACTTCGAGAACGGCGTGCCCATCGGGATCTCGTAGTTGCCGGGACGCTCGACGTCGCCGGAAATCGAGAACAGCTTGGTGCCGCCGTTGTTGGGCTTGCCCACTTCGAGGTAGGCCTGCCCGCCGTTGCGGATGATCCAGGGGACCGCCGCGAAGGTTTCGGTGTTGTTGATCGTGGTCGGCTTGCCGTACAGGCCGAAGCTGGCCGGGAACGGCGGCTTGAAGCGCGGCTGGCCTTTCTTGCCTTCCAGCGATTCGAGCAGCGCGGTTTCCTCGCCGCAGATGTAGGCGCCGTAGCCATGGAACGCGTGCAGCTGGAAGCTGAAATCCGAGCCCAGCAGCTTGTCGCCCAAAAAGCCCGCCGCGCGCGCCTCTTCGAGCGCTTCCTCGAAGCGTTCATACACCTCGAAGATTTCGCCGTGGATATAGTTGTAACCCACGCTGATCCCCATCGCGTAGGCGGCGATCGCCATGCCCTCGATCACGATATGGGGATTGAAGCGCAGGATGTCGCGATCCTTGAACGTGCCGGGCTCGCCCTCGTCCGAGTTGCACACCAGGTACTTCTGTCCCGGGAACGCGCGCGGCATGAAGCTCCACTTCAGGCCGGTGGGAAAGCCTGCTCCGCCGCGGCCGCGCAGGCCCGAGGCCTTGACTTCCGCGATCACGTCTTCCGGCGTCATGCCGGTGGTGAGGATCTTGCGCAGCGCCTCGTAGCCGCCGCGCTTGACGTACTCCTGCAGGCGCCAGTTCTCGCCATCGACGTCGGCCATGATCTGCGGCGCGATGTGCCGGCCATGCAGGCACATCGAGATCGACAGATCGTTCAGCGGATTGGGGTCCAGCCCCTGCGCCAGGCGCTTGTACAGGTCGGGCGCGTTCATGCCGACTCTCCTTGCGACTTCAGGCCATCGACCAGCGCGTCCAGTTTCTCTTCCGTCATGCGCACGCACATATGCTTGTTGTTGACGATGAGCACGGGGGAATCGCCGCAGGCGCCCATGCATTCGCCTTCGATCAGCGTGAACCGGCCGTCGGCCGTGGTCTCACGGAAATCGACGCCCAGCTTGCGCTTGAGATAGTCGGCGGCCTTTTCGCCATCGCGCAAGGCACAGGGCAGGTTGGTGCACACGGCAATCTTGTGCGTGCCGACCGGCTTGACGTCGAACATGTTGTAGAACGTGGCGACTTCCTGCACCGCGATGGGCGGCACGCCGATGTAATTGGCCACGTCTTCGAGAATTTCGGCCGGCAACCAGCCTTTCTCTTCTTGCGCGATGGCAAGCGAGGCCATGATGGCCGACTGCCTTTGGTCGGCCGGGAACTTGGCCAGCTCACGGTCGATTTTTTTGTAGGCCTGTTCGGAAAGCAGCATAGTTTGAATCCGGGTTATGCGGGCGCTCTGGACTGATATGAAGAATCAGCGGTCGATCTCGCCAAAAACGATGTCCTGCGTGCCGATGATGGTGACGGCGTCGGCAATCATATGGCCGCGCGCCATTTCGTCCAGCGACTGCAAGTGGGCAAAACCGGGCGCCCGGATCTTCAGGCGGTAGGGTTTGTTGGCGCCATCGGCCACCAGGTAGATCCCGAACTCGCCCTTCGGGTGCTCGACCGCGGCATAGGCTTCGCCGGGAGGCACGTGGAAACCTTCGGAGAACAGCTTGAAGTGGTGGATCAGCTCTTCCATGTTGGACTTCATGGCGGTGCGGCTGGGCGGCGCGATCTTGTGGTTCTCGATCATGACCGGACCCGGGTTGTTGCGCAGCCATTCGACGCACTGGCGGATGATGCGGTTGCTTTCGCGCATCTCGGCCACGCGCACCAGATAGCGGTCGTAGCAATCGCCATTGACGCCGACCGGCACGTCGAAGTCCATCAGATCGTAGACTTCGTAAGGTTGCGTCTTGCGCAGGTCCCAGGCCACGCCCGAGCCGCGCAGCATCGGGCCGGTAAAGCCCAGCGCCTTGGCGCGATCCGGGTCGACCACGCCGATCCCCACCAGGCGCTGCTTCCAGATGCGGTTGTCGGTGAGCAACGTTTCGTACTCGTCGACGCAGCTGGGGAAGCGATTGGTGAAGTCCTCGATGAAATCCAGCAGCGAGCCCGAGCGCGCGTCGTTCATCGCGCGCACTTCCTTCTCGCCGCGGTATTTGCTCGAATCGCCGTACTGCGGCATGGTGTCGGGCAGGTCGCGGTAGACGCCGCCGGGACGGTAGTACGCCGCGTGCATGCGGGCGCCCGAGACCGCTTCATAGCAGTCCATCAGGTCCTCGCGCTCGCGGAAGGCGTACAGGAACACCGCCATCGCGCCCACGTCCAGGGCGTGCGAGCCCAGCGACATCAGGTGGTTCAGGACGCGGGTGATCTCGTCGAACATCACGCGGATGTACTGCGCGCGCAGCGGCGCCTCGATGCCCAGCAGCTTCTCGATGGCCATGACATAGGCGTGCTCGTTGCACATCATGGACACGTAGTCCAGGCGGTCCATGTAGGGCAGCGCCTGGATGAAGGTCTTGTGCTCGGCCAGCTTCTCGGTGGCGCGGTGCAGCAGGCCGATATGCGGGTCGGCGCGCTGGATGACTTCGCCGTCGAGCTCGAGGACCAGGCGCAGCACGCCGTGCGCGGCCGGGTGCTGCGGGCCGAAGTTGAGCGTGTAGTTCTTGATTTCTGCCATGATTAACGCCCCATGCCGTAAGAGTCTTCACGAACGACGCGCGGCGTGATTTCGCGCGGGTCGATCGTGACCGGCTGGTAAATGACCCGCTTCTGCTCGGGGTCGTAACGCATTTCGACCGTGCCGGAGAGCGGGAAATCCTTGCGGAACGGGTGGCCGATGAAGCCGTAGTCGGTAAGGATGCGACGCAGGTCCGGGTGGCCTTCGAAGACGATGCCGTACAGGTCGAAGGCTTCGCGCTCGAACCAGTTCACGCCGGGCCAGCATTCCAGCAGGGACGACACCATCGGGAACTCGTCGTCCGGGGCCCAGGTGCGCACGCGCAGGCGCCAGTTGTGCTCGATCGACAGCAGGTGCACGACGACGGCATAGCGGCCGCGCGTGACCGGGCCGGTCTTTTCCTCGGGCTGCGTGCCATTGCCCCAGGTCAGGTAGTCCACGCCGCAAAGGTCGATACAGGACTCGAAGCGCAGCGCCGGGTCGGTGCGCAGCTTGGTGCACGCCGAAAACCACTGCTCGGCGGCGACTTCCAGCGTCAATTCGCCAAGCGACTCGGTGAGCGCGAGGTCCTGGCCAAAAGCGGCCTGCAAGTTGTTTTTCAGGGTTTCGAGCCTGGTCATCATCATGTACGCATAGGTAAACCGGGACACTGCTTCACTGGGCGGCGGCGCGATCGAACCGCGCCGCCCGCGCCGGTGGTTCAGCGCGCAATCGTATTGGTCAGGCGGATCTTGTTCTGCATCTGCAGCAGGCCATAGACCAGCGCCTCGGCCGTGGGCGGACACCCCGGCACATAAACGTCGACGGGCACGATGCGGTCGCAACCACGCACCACCGAGTACGAGTAGTGGTAGTAGCCGCCGCCATTGGCACAGGAGCCCATGGACACCACCCAACGCGGTTCGGGCATCTGGTCATAGACCTTGCGCAGCGCCGGCCCCATCTTGTTGCACAGCGTGCCGGCCACGATCATCAGATCGGACTGGCGCGGGCTGGGACGGAAAATGATGCCGAACTGGTCCAGGTCGTAGCGGGCGGCGCCCGCGTGCATCATTTCGACCGCGCAACAGGCCAGGCCGAAGGTCATGGGCCACATCGAACCGGTCTTGGCCCAGTTGAGGAACTTGTCGGCGCTGGTGGTGATGAAGCCTTGCTTGAGAATGCCGTCTATAGCCATATTCGTCTCTGATAGCGTGCTGATCGAGGCCGGGATTTATTCCCAGTCCAGCGCGCCCTTTTTCCATTCGTAGATAAACCCGACGGTCAGCACGGCCAGGAAGACCATGACTGTCCAGAAACCGACGAGGCCCACCGTACCCTGGGCAATGGCCCACGGGAACAGGAACGCGATTTCCAGGTCGAACAGGATGAAGAGAATGGCTACCAGGTAGTAGCGCACATCGAACTTCATCCGCGCGTCTTCGAAGGCTTCGAAGCCGCATTCATAGGGCGACAGTTTTTCGGCGTAAGGACGCCGCGGCCCAAGCAACGAGCCCGCTGTAAGCAGGGCAAACCCGATCAGGGTTGCCACCAGGATAAACAGCAGGACGGGGAAATACGGGTGCAGGTTCATTCAGGCGTCCGTCAAATGCGCAAACCTTTGGATTGTAGCATTTACGGAATTACTTCCGGCTGAACCCAAGCGCTCGGAAACATGATTCAAAAGCGAAAAAAGCCGCCCCGAAGGGCGGCTTTTTTCGCGCGGGCACGAGGCCCGCGCGTCAGCTTGGAATCGAAGCGGAACTTGCGTTCCGCAGCCGATTAGAAGCGGTGACGGATACCGACGCCGACAGCGGTCGACTTGGCATCTTCCAGGAACGCGAAGTTCTTGGCGTACGAACCGTAGGCGTACAGGTTGGTGCGCTTGGACAGGTCGTAGGTGTAGCCCAGCGAGAAGACGTTCATCTTCTCGTCGCCGCCGGTCAGCTTGGGGTCAACCATCTGCCACGAACCGAACACGTTGCTGGCGCCGCCGATGGGGGCCGACAGGCCGACCATGTACGAGTTGGCCTTGAAGCCGTCAGCGAAGGTGTTCACGCCGAAGCCGCCGAACTTGTCGCCCGAGGGCAGCGTGACGGCGACCGGGTAGCCTTGGCCACCGAACCAGCCGTCGGTCGTGCGAGCGTAGGCCAGAGCCAGCTTCACGACTTCGAAGTCATACGAACCGCCGAGGCCGTAGCTGCGCGGGGTCGCGTCAACTTCGCCTTGGGCTTGGTTGTTCGAGGCGTTCAGCTGGTCGTACGACAGAGCGACGTTCAGCGGGCCGTTCACGTAGCGCAGACCGGTCGTGATGGCACGAACGTTGTCGGCGGTGGCGAAGCCAACGCGGTTGACGGCGTCAGCATCCTTGTCGTTCGCGCTGAACGAGTAGCCGATACCGAACTGGAAGCCGCTGTACGACGGGGTCTGGTACATGACCATGTTGTCGTAGCGAACGGTGTTCATCGCGCTCATGCCCATGCCGATGTTGGCTTGACCGAAGCCAGCGCCGAACGGATCGATCGAGCCGAAGTACTTCGAGGCGATGTTGGTTTGGCGACCGAAGTCCAGACGGCCCCAGCTTTCGCTTTGCAGACCGATGGTGGCTTGGCGACCGAACAGGCGGCCGTCTTGGGCCGAGTTACCGTTGCCCGAGTTGAAGCCCGATTCCAGTTGGAACACAGCTTGCAGGCCGTCACCCAGATCTTCCGTACCACGCAGACCCCAGCGCGAACCGTTCTGCACGCCGTTGATCATGCCGAAGCGGCTGTGGTTGTACTTGAAGTCGCTGTCGTCGGCGTTAGCGCCTTTCACCTTGAAATCGACATCGTTGTAGCCGATACCCGTGTCGATGATACCGTACAGGGTGACCGACGTTTCTGCCTGAGCGGCACCGGCGAAACCGGCGAGCAGGGCGGCAGCGAGCAGAGTCTTTTTCATTTAAGAAATCTCCGTTGATTTGAGTGACAAGAGCAGCAATGCAGCACATACCGGCCTGCCGCCCCCCCTAACTCCGCGAAGGGAAGTTGACGCTATTGCATCAAAAATCGGCAGGACTGGCTATGGTCAGGCTCAGAAAAAAGCCGGTTTCCCGCCCCATTGTTGGTAAGTTGCAACATCCTGTCCCCTTAATCCGGAATCGCGCGCGGGCTAACTGTGAAGATTCAATAGGTTGTATGCATGGTTCATCCGAACCGGATTTGAGAAACTGGAAATCGCCGACCCCCCAGTTCACTCAAGGAGCCCGGCCGGATGAACACCCATAAGCATGCCCGATTGACCTTCCTACGTCGACTCGAAATGGTCCAGCAATTGATCGCCCATCAAGTTTGTGTGCCTGAAGCGGCCCGCGCCTATGGGGTCACCGCGCCGACTGTGCGCAAATGGCTGGGCCGCTTCCTGGCTCAGGGCCAGGCGGGCTTGGCCGATGCGTCCTCGCGCCCGACGGTCTCGCCCCGAGCGATTGCGCCGGCCAAGGCGCTGGCTATCGTGGAGCTGCGCCGCAAGCGGCTGACCCAAGCGCGCATCGCCCAGGCGCTGGGCGTGTCAGCCAGCACCGTCAGCCGCGTCCTGGCCCGCGCCGGTCTGTCGCACCTGGCCGACCTGGAGCCGGCCGAGCCGGTGGTGCGCTACGAGCATCAGGCCCCCGGCGATCTGCTGCACATCGACATCAAGAAGCTGGGACGTATCCAGCGCCCTGGTCACCGGGTCACGGGCAACCGACGCGATACCGTTGAGGGGGCCGGCTGGGACTTCGTCTTCGTGGCCATCGATGACCACGCCCGCGTGGCCTTCACCGACATCCACCCCGACGAGCGCTTCCCCAGCGCCGTCCAGTTCCTCAAGGACGCAGTGGCCTACTACCAGCGCCTGGGCGTGACCATCCAGCGCTTGCTCACCGACAATGGCTCGGCCTTTCGCAGCCGCGCCTTCGCCGCGCTGTGCCATGAGCTGGGCATCAAGCACCGCTTTACCCGACCTTACCGCCCACAGACCAATGGCAAGGCCGAACGCTTCATCCAGTCGGCCTTGCGTGAGTGGGCTTACGCTCACACCTACCAGAACTCCCAACACCGAGCCGATGCCATGAAATCCTGGCTACACCACTACAACTGGCATCGACCCCACCAAGGCATCGGGCGCGCTGTACCCATCTCCAGACTCAACCTGGACGAATACAACCTATTGACAGTTCACATCTAGCCGGCCGCAATCGGGGACGGGGCAACACGGGGCAGACAAGGACGCTGCGCAGGCCGCTCGACAAGCGAAGCGAAATCGCCATATAATCAAAGGCTTTCCGGCGCTTGTGCGATCTTTTTTGCCGCAGGAGCCGGGAGAGCGGGGCATTAATGAGGGCATTGCCGCCTGGCAAGACCTCAGGAATCGCATCCGAAGCAGTACCAATAAGCAGTACCCATGAGCAGCACCAATAAGTGGACACAGGTTCGACCAAGTTTTGTCGCCCGGTTGGCAACTTGCAGTAGCCGGCGCCAAGCACCTGTAGCCATGTACATCAACATCCTCTAGGAATCATCATGCCCAAGATGAAAACCAAGAAAAGCGCCGCCAAGCGCTTTAAGGTTCGCGGCAGCGGATCCATCAAGCGTGGTCAGGCGTTCAAGCGTCACATCCTGACCAAGAAGACCACCAAGAACAAGCGCCAGCTGCGCGGTTCGGCTGCGGTCCACGAAACCAACGTCGCTTCCGTGAAAGCGATGATGCCTTTCGCTTGATAAGGGAGATCTACTATGCCTCGCGTTAAACGCGGCGTTACCGCCCGCGCCCGTCACAAGAAAGTCATTGCCGCCGCCAAGGGTTACCGTGGCCGTCGTGGCAACGTATTCCGCATCGCCAAGCAAGCGGTCATGCGCGCCGGCCAATACGCCTACCGCGACCGCCGCAACAAGAAGCGCACGTTCCGTGCCCTGTGGATCACCCGTATCAACGCCGCCGTGCGTGAGCAGGGCATGAGCTACAGCGTGTTCATCGCCGGCCTGAAGAAGGCTGCGATCGAACTCGATCGCAAGGTGCTGGCCGATCTGGCCGTGCGCGACAAGGCCGGTTTCGCGGCCATCGTGCAGCAAGCCAAGGCTGCCTTGGCTGCCTGATCGCGTACATACATCGCGGATCGCTGCAAACGGGGCTGTAATGGCCCCGTTTGCGTTTTGAAGGCTCAAATTCCATGACATTACTGGTCGACGACCTGGTTTCTCAGGCTCAAGAACGATTCGCCGCTGCCTCCGACGCCGCCGCGCTCGAAAACGCCAAGGCGCGCTTTCTGGGCAAGGAAGGCGCGCTGACGGTCCTGCTCAAGGCACTGGGCAAGCTGGACCCCGAGCAGAAGCGCGAAATGGGCGCTCGCATCAACCAGGCCAAGCAGCAGATCGAAGCGTTGCTCAACGCCCGCCGCGCCGCGCTGGCGCAGGCCGAGCTGGATGCCCGCCTGGCCTCCGAAACCATCGATGTCACCCTGCCTGGCCGCGGCAAGGCCGCCGGCGGGATCCACCCGGTCATCCGTACCTGGGAACGCGTCGAAGAAATCTTCCGTTCCATCGGCTTCGACGTGGCCGACGGTCCCGAGGTGGAAAACGACTGGACCAATTTCACTGCCCTGAACAACCCGCTGGACCACCCGGCGCGGTCGATGCAGGACACCTTCTACGTCGACATGCACGATGCCGACGGCCTGCCGCTGCTGCTGCGCACGCACACCAGCCCGATGCAGGTGCGCTATGCGCGCATGCACAAGCCGCCCATCAAGGTCATCGCGCCGGGGCGCACCTACCGCGTCGACAGCGACGCCACCCACTCGCCCATGTTCCACCAGGTCGAGGGGCTGTGGATCGCCGAGGACATTTCGTTTGCCGACCTCAAGGGCGTGTACACCGACTTCCTGCGCTGCTTCTTCGAAAGCGACGATCTGGTGGTGCGCTTCCGGCCGTCCTTCTTCCCGTTCACCGAACCGTCGGCCGAGATCGACATGATGTTCACCTCCGGACCCAATCGCGGCCGCTGGCTGGAGATCTCGGGTTCGGGCCAGGTGCATCCGCAGGTCGTGCGCAACTTCGGGCTCGACCCCGAGCGCTACATCGGCTTTGCCTTCGGCTCCGGGCTGGAGCGCCTGACCATGCTGCGTTACGGCGTCAACGACCTGCGCCAGTTCTACGAAGGCGATTTGCGCTTCCTGCGCCAGTTCAACGAATAAATACGGGCAATCATGCAATTTCCTGAATCCTGGCTACGTTCGCTGGTCAACCCTTCGATCGGCACCGATGAGCTCGCGCACCGGCTGACCATGGCCGGCCTGGAAGTCGAAGAAACCGAGCCGGCCGCCCCGCCGTTTACCGGCGTGGTGGTGACGCGCATCGTCGACATCGCGCCCCATCCCGACGCCGACAAGCTGCGCGTGTGCCAGGTCGACGACGGTTCGGGCGCTCTGCTGCAGATCGTGTGCGGCGCGCCCAATGCGGCCGCGGGCCTGACCGTGCCGCTGGCGCGCGTGGGCGCCGAACTGCCCGGCGGCATGAAGATCGGCGTGGCCAAGATGCGCGGCGTGCAATCCTCGGGCATGCTGTGCTCGGCGCGCGAGCTGGGCCTGTCGCAGGACCATGCAGGCCTGCTCGAACTGCCGGCCGCGTTGCGCCCGGGCACCGATATCCGCGCCGCGCTGGATCTGGACGACACCTTGTTCACGCTCAAGCTGACGCCCAATCGCGCCGACTGCCTGTCCATTCTCGGTGTGGCCCGCGAAGTCGCCGCGCTGACCGGCACGCCGCTCACGGCGCCGGCGGCCGAGCCCGTGCCGGTCACGATCGACCATCGCCTGCCGGTCGCCATCCAGGCCCCGGATCTGTGCGGCCGCTTTGCCGGGCGCGTGATCCAGGGCGTCAACGCGCGCGCCGCGACGCCCGAATGGATGAAGACGCGCCTGGAGCGTGCCGGCCAGCGTTCGGTGTCGGCCCTGGTCGATATTTCCAACTACGTCATGCTCGAGGTGGGGCGTCCCTCGCATGTGTTCGATCTCGACAAGATCGGCGGCGATCTCTCCGTGCGCTGGGCGCGCGAAGGCGAAACGCTCGAACTGCTCAACGGCCAGGCCGTCGCGCTGGACCCCAAGGTGGGCGTGGTGGTGGCCGGCGAACAGGTGGAGAGCCTGGCCGGCATCATGGGCGGCGAAGCGACCTCGGTGACGCTGGATACGCGCAACATCTACCTCGAGGCGGCATTCTGGTGGCCCGGCGCGATCGCCGGCCGCGCGCGCCGCTACAAGTTCAGCTCCGAAGCCAGCCACCGCTTCGAGCGCGGCGTGGACTACGCCTCGATCCCCGAGCACATCGAACTGATCACCCGGCTCATTCTCGACATCTGCGGCGGACAGGCCGGCCCGGTCGACGACCAGTGCGTCAACCTGCCCGTGCGCGAGCCCGTGCGCATGCGGCTGGCGCGCTGCCACCGTGTGCTGGGCGTGGCGGTGGAGCGTGCCGAAGTGGCGCAGATCTTCACCCGCCTGGGCCTGCCGTTCCAGGAGCAGGGCGACGACTTCGTCGTGACGCCGCCGTCGTACCGTTTCGACATCGAGATCGAGGAAGACCTGATCGAGGAAGTCGCGCGCGTCTACGGCTTCGAGCGGATTCCCGACGTGCCGCCGGTGGCGCGCGCCAAGATGCACGCGCAGCCCGAAGCGCGCCGCGGCGCGCACGCCGTGCGCCGCCTGGTGGCCGCGCGCGACTACCAGGAAGTGGTCAACTACAGCTTCGTCGAAGCCGCGTGGGAACGTGACTACGCCGGCAACGACAACCCGGTGCGCCTGGTCAACCCCATCGCGAGCCATTTGTCGGTGATGCGTTCCAGCCTCATCGCGGGGCTGGTCGCCATCGTGCGCCACAACGCCAATCGCAAGCAAAGCCGCATGCGCCTGTTCGAACTGGGCCGCGTGTTCCATCGCGATCCGCAACTGGCCGACGGCCCGCTGGAAGTGGCGGGCGTGCGCCAGCCGCTCATGCTGGCGGGCGTGGCCTGGGGCGGGGCGGTCGAAGAGCAGTGGGGCGTGCCGCACCGCCAGGTCGACTTCTACGACGTCAAGCAGGACATCGAGGCCCTGTTCGGCGCGCGCGCCGACGCGTTGCGCTTCGTCGCCGACCGCTATCCCGCCCTGCATCCCGGACGCAGCGCCCGCATCGAGCTGGACGGCCAGCCCATCGGCTGGCTGGGCGAACTGCATCCGCAATGGACGCAGCAAGCCGACCTGCACCATGCACCGGTCGTCTTCGAGCTGGACTTCGAGGCGCTGGCCGAGCGGCGCCTGCCGGCGGTGCGCGAGCTGTCGCGCCAGCCCGTGGTCGTGCGCGATCTGGCCTTGTGGGTCGATGCGAAATTGCCGGCCCAGGCCATGCTCGATACGGTGGCCGCGGCCATCGCGCGCGATCCGCAACTGTCGGTGGTGCAGGATGCGCAGGTGTTCGACGTCTGGCGCGAAAAGCCGGTGGCCGGGCAAACTGTTACCGAGAAAAGCCTTGCTTTCCGATTCTGGCTACAGGACACTGAGGTCACGCTGGACGAAGCCCGCGTTGCCGATTGCATTGCCCGCATCAAGGATGCGCTGGTTGCCGCGCACAACGCGCGCCAACGGGCCTGATCATCATGGGGACCACTATGCTTGCCGAGCCGCGTACGTTGACCAAGGCCGAGCTGGCCGAACTGCTCTTCGAGCGGGTCGGCCTGAACAAGCGCGAAGCCAAGGACATCGTGGACACCTTTTTCGAAGAGATCCGCGACGCGCTTGCGCGCGGTGACTCGGTGAAATTGTCGGGGTTCGGCAATTTCCAGGTGCGGGACAAGCCGCCCAGGCCCGGCCGCAATCCCAAGACGGGCGAGACCATCCCCATCGCGGCGCGGCGCGTGGTCACCTTCCACGCCAGCCAGAAACTCAAGAGCGTGGTCGAACAGCCCAACTCGCCGCCGGACCCCGCCTCTGCGGAGTGATACGCTTTGTCGGCAATTGTCATCGGCTCATTCAGGCCTCGCGGCATAAAATCCCCTTATGACACGTACCGAACCCACTGTAACCACGCTACCGCCCATTCCCGCCAAACGCTATTTCACCATCGGTGAGGTCAGCGATCTCTGCGGCGTAAAACCCCACGTGCTGCGGTACTGGGAGCAGGAATTCACGCAGCTCAAGCCCGTCAAGCGGCGCGGCAATCGCCGCTACTATCAGCATCACGAAGTGCTGCTGATCCGCCGCATCCGTTCGCTGCTGTACGAACAGGGCTTCACCATCAGCGGCGCGCGCAACCGCCTGGGCGACGCGCGCGACGCCGCGCACGATGCAGAAGCCGCGGTGCGGCTGAGCGCGGGCGAGCTGCAGGCCCTGCGCAACGAGCTGGGCGACATCTCCTCGATGCTGGGCGAGGCGCTGGGCGGCCAGTCCGAGAACGCGGCCAACGCCTGAGCACAGCCCGGCCGCTCAGGTACGGCAGGCCGCGACGCCGCCTGGTTCTTCGCGAACCGGCGGCGTTTTCCTTGGGCGCTCGCAAACGCGGCCGTCCAGGCACGGCGTGCCGGCAAAATTTGCGATGCAGTGCGTGCACGCATTTTTCAGTTCTGATATACTTTCGTTCTTTCGGGGCGTAGCGCAGCCTGGTAGCGCACTTGCATGGGGTGCAAGGGGTCGCGAGTTCGAATCCCGCCGTCCCGACCAGTAGTTCCAAGGCCGTCAGTGATCACATCACTGACGGCCTTGTCTTTCGTGGGGACTTGCTCCCCGCTTAAGCCACCCGCCGCTTGCGCATCGTCAACGTCGGACTGGCGTGCTGGCTGCAGGCACTCCCGAACGCGCCCAAGACGCTGCGAGCGGTCATTGATTGGGCTGGGTCACCGGTTCGGTATCGACGCAGCGGGCGCGAATCTCAGGCCGTACTGGCAGTGCAGAATCCAACGCCGGCGCGGAACTATAGATGTACGTCGCGTAGGCGGATTATCTTGAAGTACTGCTGATATCCAGGCTGGCAGCCAGCGTCGACGCAGGTGAATGAGGTCAGGCTGAGAGATTTGGGATCGTAATCCACCTTTTTCGTCTGCCCGTGTTCGTCGACGTGGAACCTGGGAATCGACTCCATGACTGGGACAATAGAAAGCTGATCGGCGCTATGCGTTGACATCTCATTGGCGCTGACAGGGATGCCGTCGCGTTCTACGAAGATGCCATTCCATGGGTCAAAAAGTACCCATTTATTTAGCTGCTCAACCCAAACTTCCGTCGCGGCATGGCTATACGAGGTCAGCCCGGGGAGTTGCGGATCTGATCCGTAGGCGTCCACGGGGCGTACCTTCAGGCCCTTGATGCCAGTGGAAGCGTGCACGAACAATTCACGGAAACCCGCGCATTGAACTGAAAAACGCCCCTCTTGAACTGCCCGTAGCTTTTCGGTGAGGGGCTGTTTTACGAATTCCCGATATGAAAGCGTCGTGGGACCTTGCATGACTGGTTTTTCCCACAGGAATTCCAGCAACGCGACCGCAAGTCCAATTGCGGGATATGGAAATGAGTCGACTTGCCCGACTTGGAGCGTAGGGGTATGACTTAGCACCAAGGGGCGCGGCGAGTATGTGGACTCGGTGTCGATATTGACAGTTCGACGTCCCAATACGGTGTACCCGCCACGTTGCTCGAATCTGAACTTTGCCCGCAGCCAGGCTTCTGGTTGGCGCACCAGTTCGAACCAGTCTTTCCCTTTGATGACGATAATCGAGTATTCGCGATTGGCAGGTTCGGGAGCTGGCAGAACTATCGATCCCTCTTCGCTCGGCTTTAGCGACAGTGATTCGAGGGCTGTGGCGTCAATGGAGGCCGGCACGTCGGCAAGAATCGCATAGGAGAATTCGGCGTTGCTGTTCAAGTTGACTTCCAGCCGGCCATCGGCGAAATGCACGCTGATGAGACGTGTCGGAAACGAGGGCCAAGCCAGAGCGACGATGACAACAAGCGCGGTGGCGACAAGGTGAACCGCGAAGCAGGTGCTTTTTTTCATGCCACGCAGCATAAGCGGAACGGCCGTTCAACTCTAGTGTGCCCGAGAGTTTTTTCGCGCTGACGCGCAGCGGCAGGGCAACGGGAAGGGGCGAGGCCACGGTGGCTTGTGGTTAAGCCATTACACGTTTGGTTAAGCGCGGCTGCGCAGACAGGACTACAGTGGAAAATCCCCCACAACCCGAAGGAGAGTTTGATGATGATCGAAAACCTCCCCAGAATGCGTCGCGCCGGATGGGCGGCTGCGGCGATTACCGTCGCCGGCCTGGCGTTTACCGGATGCACGACGACCACGCCCAACAACCAGGCGGCGACGGCCGACCAGCGCAACGAGATCAACGCCGGCGCCGACGCGACGCTGTCGAAACTCTACACCGCTTCGCCGCAGGCCAAGGATCTGGTGCAGCGCGCGCGTGGCGTGCTGGTGTTCCCGTCGGTGATGGGCGCCAGCTTCATCGTCGGCGGCGAGCATGGCAAGGGCGTGCTGCGCACGGGCGGCAAGAATGCGGGCTACTACAGCACCACCAGCGGTTCGGTGGGACTGCAGGCGGGGGCACAGTCGCGCGCCTACGTGCTGTTGTTCATGACCGATGAGGCGCTGGCGCAATTCCGCCAGAGCAGCGGTTGGACGGCGGGCGCCGATGCGTCGGTGGCGGTCGCCACCATAGGGGCCAACGGCCGTATCGATACCAACACGGCCAAGCAGCCGATCGTAGGCTTCGTACTCAACAACGCGGGCCTGATGGCGGGCGTGTCGATCGAAGGCGCCAAGATCAACAAACTGGAGCTGTAGTCCGCGCCGGGCTGCCCGTGGGCAGTCCGGCACGCTTCCTCGGCCCGTGCGCGCGTGGACAGGCGCGCGGGCGCCTCGCTCTGCGCCCCAGGGGGGCGGTCATTCCAGGGACATGAACATCGCGAACGCGATGGGGATGATGAGCAGGAAGGCGAAGGTCGAACTGATGACCGTTGCAGAAATCTTGACCAGCGTTTCACTACCGGCGGACTGAATCGTCTTGGCAAGCAGCGCCAGAATACTCAGTATCGCCAACGACGAAAAAACTGCCACGTATTCCATGTTGCCTCCTAGCGTCCATGCCAGCTTGGCGTAGGACGTCCCGTTGTTTACGGCTTGCTGTTCTTGTGTCCCCATTGTGCGCCTCAATGTGTAGGAAGTGTCTGAGGGTTTTCCAGGGGCGGATGGGCGGGCGCCGGCGCGCCGCGGCAAGGCATGGCAGGCGCGCTCCAGCGCCGCGCTGCAGCAACGGATGATGGGAGGAGGGAAAAAAGTGTTGCCAGGGCAGGCCCGGCGCCGATTGTGCGGCGCGCCGTGGTCAGGGCGCGGCGGGTTTGCCGATCCAGCACAGCAAATGGGTGCGCAGGAACGGGCACAGGTTGTTGACAGGTGCGTACAGTGTGGCGGGCAGGCGACGCGCCAAGGGCGGGGCCAGCGTGACCCTGGCGGTGTGGATGCGGGCGTGGGGGAACAGCGCGCGTACTTCGCGCAGCGGTACGCCGCGCACATTCGGGTTGCGCGGGTTGTTGTAGGCGAAGTCGTACCACAGCACGCCGCCGCCTGGTTTGGTCCAGTGCCACATCCGTTGCGCCAGATCGCGCCGCGCCTGGGCATCCAGGATGGACGTGAACACGGTCGATTGATAAAGCACGTCGAAGCCTTCGCGCTCCAGGTCCAGGTCCAGGGCATTGCCCGCCAGGATGGGGACGGCCTGCGGCAGGCGGTGGCGCGCCTGTTCGACGCGGCTGTCCATGAGGTCATTGCCCATCAGGTTGGCGGGATCGAAGCCCAGGCGAATCAGGTCGAGCAGATTGCTGCCCGAGCCGCAGCCGACCTCCAGCACGCGAGCCTGCGCCGGCGGCACCGACAGGTGCTGCCGCAGCATGTTGGCCAGCGCGCGATCGCGCTCGTGTTGAATACGTTGATTGACCGGCAGCAGAGGGATGTAGCGCGCATTCAGGTCGGCGTTGGCCGCGCGCGCTGTATAGACATCTTTCAGCGTGTCGGTCCACTCATGGGAAGACGGGGCCATCGGCGCTCCGTTAGGTGAATGGACAACTGACAAACGCTTTAACAATAGCGCGCCGATTGCGTCGCATGCAAGAACCGATGCACGGCGATGCGGCACCGAATTTTCCCGATCCGGGCAATAACCTAGGCGCGTTTAGGCGGGCTGGTGTGCACCACGTAGCGAACGAACCCGCTATGCGGTGTGTATTGGTCGTACAGCGCCCGGGCGCGATAGTTGTTTTCCCGGGTGTTCCAGTACAGGCGCGACCAGCCGCGTGTCCGGGCCTCGTCCACCAGCCAGTCCAGCATGCGCCGCCCGGCGCCCTGGGCGCGCGCCTGCGGGTCGACATACAGATCCTGCAGGTAGCACACCGGCGCCAGGGTCGAGGTGTTCTCGTGCAGCAGGTAGTTCGGCGCCGCTGGCGGGCAGGGGGGCCGGGGCCGTGCGCTCGGGACGCTTGCCCCAGGTCAGCTCCGACAGCTTGCCGGCCACCCCGGATTGGGCCGCCGCCGCCGGCGCGCGTTGCGCCGGCAGTACCTGTCCGGGCGCGCCGCCGGTGCGGCTGAGCTCTTCGATGTAGCGCGCGAAATCGCCGTTCTTGGGTTCGCCGTCTATGGCCATGCTGCGGGATCTCCGGTTCGGTGAGGAGGGTCGGGCCGGGGCCGTCACGGGCGGCGGTTGGCGCGCGCCGGCTGGCGGCGCTTGCGCATGACGGCGACCAGCAGCCAGCAGCCGATCAGCACCGAGGCGCCCATGCCGGCGGCCAGGCCGATATGCTGTGCGTTATCCATGGCGCCCAGGCCGCGCGCGGTAATGTAGCCGGGAGCCAGCATCAGCGGCAGCCAGGCGACGGCCGACAGCACGTTGGCCAACTGGAAGCGCAGATGGTGCATGCCCATGATGCCCGCCACCGTGGGAATGGTGGAGCGGATCGGCCCCAGGAAGCGGCCGATCAGTACCGAGGCGAAGCCATAGCGGTAGAAGAACAGGCGGGCGCGCGCCACCGCGCTGCGCTGGGTATTGAGCGGCCAGCGGCGCATGACGCCCGGGCCGAGCCAGCGGCCCAGCGCGTACGACACAGCGTCGCCCGCGATGGCGCCGGCGATGCCCCAGGCCAGCACGCCCCAGGGCGACAGCGTGCCGGCGCCGATCAGGCCGCCGGTCAGCAGCATCAGCGCCGTGGCGGGAATGAGCAGCCCCACCAGGACCATGGACTCGCCGAAGGTCAGCAGGAAAGTGATCGGACCGGCCCAATCCTGGTTGGCCTGGATGAAGTCGCCGATCCGGTCTATGTATGCTTGCATGCGGAAAACAAAACCGTCGATAAATCAATCTAGTATCTTAACGCCTGGCCGCGGGGCGCGCACGGCGCGATCGTGGATGTTTCAGGAATTGAGCAAAGAAGAAATTATATGGATTCAGTGACACAGGTCGTGCTGGGAGCGGCCATCCAGGGGTCGATGCTGGGGCGCAGCCAGGGGCGCAAGGCCTTGTTGTACGGCGGCCTGCTGGGAACGCTGCCGGACCTGGACGTGCTGATGCGTTATCCCGACCCCGTGTCGCTGATGACCTACCATCGCGGATTCTCGCATTCCATCCTGGTGCTGACTGCGCTGGCCGCCGTCATGGCCTGGCTGATACGGCGCCGATGGTCCGATGCGCCCTATAGCGGCCGGCGCCTGTTCGCAACGCTGTTGCTGGTGCTGGTCACGCATCCGGTCCTCGACGCCTTTACCGTCTACGGCACGCAATTGTTCTGGCCCTTTCCCCTGGTGCCCGAAAGCTGGTCGGCGGTGTTCATCATCGATCCGGTCTATACCGTGCCCATGCTGGCTGCCGTGCTGGTGGCCGCATGGCGCGGCATGACGCCGGCGACGTGCCGGGGGCTGGCGGCCACCGTGCTGTTCGGCGCGGCCTATCTGCTGGTGGCGCTGACCGGAAGGTTCCAGGCCGAAACCAGCGTGACGGCGGCGCTGCGCGAGCGCGGCGAACAGGTCGAGGCGGTGCTGGCCACGCCGATGCCCTTCAATACCCTGTTGTGGCGGGTCATCGCCAAGACTGGCGACGGCGCCTACTACGAGGCCGTCAGCGGCCGCTTCGATCGCCAGCCGCCGGAAATGGCGCGCCTGCCCCTGCACACTGACGTCGGCCAGGCGCTGGCCGGCGTCCCGCTGCATGAGCGCCTGCGCTGGTTCACCAACGATTGGCTGCGCTACGACGCCCTGAGCGATGCGCTGGTGGTTACCGACCTGCGCATGGGAATCGCCGGCTACTACACGTTCCGTTTCGTGATGGCCGAGCGCGACGGCGACCGCTGGCGCGCGGTCACGCCGCGGCGCTGGCCCAGCGATCGCGGCAACTGGGAGCAGATGCGGCTGACCCTGGCGCGCATCGTCGGCAGCCAGCCCTTGCCCCTGGCCCGGTGGGCGCGCCAGGCGGAGAACTAGCTGTGAACTGTCAATAGGTTGTATTCGTCCAGGTTGAGTCTGGAGATGGGTACAGCGCGCCCGATGCCTTGGTGGGGTCGATGCCAGTTGTAGTGGTGTAGCCAGGATTTCATGGCATCGGCTCGGTGTTGGGAGTTCTGGTAGGTGTGAGCGTAAGCCCACTCACGCAAGGCCGACTGGATGAAGCGTTCGGCCTTGCCATTGGTCTGTGGGCGGTAAGGTCGGGTAAAGCGGTGCTTGATGCCCAGCTCATGGCACAGCGCGGCGAAGGCGCGGCTGCGAAAGGCCGAGCCATTGTCGGTGAGCAAGCGCTGGATGGTCACGCCCAGGCGCTGGTAGTAGGCCACTGCGTCCTTGAGGAACTGGACGGCGCTGGGGAAGCGCTCGTCGGGGTGGATGTCGGTGAAGGCCACGCGGGCGTGGTCATCGATGGCCACGAAGACGAAGTCCCAGCCGGCCCCCTCAACGGTATCGCGTCGGTTGCCCGTGACCCGGTGGCCAGGGCGCTGGATACGTCCCAGCTTCTTGATGTCGATGTGCAGCAGATCGCCGGGGGCCTGATGCTCGTAGCGCACCACCGGCTCGGCCGGCTCCAGGTCGGCCAGGTGCGACAGACCGGCGCGGGCCAGGACGCGGCTGACGGTGCTGGCTGACACGCCCAGCGCCTGGGCGATGCGCGCTTGGGTCAGCCGCTTGCGGCGCAGCTCCACGATAGCCAGCGCCTTGGCCGGCGCAATCGCTCGGGGCGAGACCGTCGGGCGCGAGGACGCATCGGCCAAGCCCGCCTGGCCCTGAGCCAGGAAGCGGCCCAGCCATTTGCGCACAGTCGGCGCGGTGACCCCATAGGCGCGGGCCGCTTCAGGCACACAAACTTGATGGGCGATCAATTGCTGGACCATTTCGAGTCGACGTAGGAAGGTCAATCGGGCATGCTTATGGGTGTTCATCCGGCCGGGCTCCTTGAGTGAACTGGGGGGTCGGCGATTTCCAGTTTCTCAAATCCGGTTCGGATGAACCATGCATACAACCTATTGAATCTTCACAGCTAGGCCAGGCCGGCGGCCTGTCGCTGGACGAAATACGCGCGATGCTGTCGCCGCAAGGCGCGCCGCGGGTGGACCGGCAGGTATTGCTGGCCAAGGCCGACGACATCGACGCCACCGTCAAGCAGTTGCAGGCCATGAGCCGCGGGCTGCGGCACGCCGCCGCATGCCCCGCCCCCAGCCATGCGCAATGCCCGACCTTCAAGCGGCTGCTCAAGGCGGCGGCGGCCGGCGCGTTGAGCAGCCGGCGGCCGGCGTCAACGAGCGCGGCGCCGCGCTCGCCCCGCAAGCGCGCGCCCGCCAGGCCATAGACGGCAAGTCATCCCACCAGGGCGTCGAGGCCGGCGCCGGCCGAGCGCGGCAGGCGCCGCGCCTCCTTGGCCACATTGACCTTCAGCGCCATGCGCGCCACATCCAGCGTGGCCTGCGCCAGCGGATAGCCGCCGCGAGCCTGCAGCCAGCCCAGCACGTCGGCCAGGTGCCACAGCGAGGCGCTGCCCTCGTGGATGGGCGCCGGAAAGGTGGCGGGGTGCGCCAGCATCAGCTTGCGCATGTTCTGCCGCGACACGCCGACGATCTGCGCCACGTCGGTCAGGCCGACCAGGTCGGGCGCGGCCTCGATCAGCGCCGCCGTGGGCATGGCGCGGCGCACGTCGGCCAGCGCGCTGCGCACGGCCGCCTCGGCGCTGTCGGCCTCGCGGGTGAATTCGAGCACCAGGCGGCCGGGCAGGCCCATGCCCACCAGGGCGTCGTCGCAGCCGGCCTCGCCCAGACGCTCGACCAAAGCGTCCAGGTCGCTGTCGGCGTCGGCCAGCTGGTATTTGAGGGTGAAGAGATATTCCATGGGTTACTCCTTGCTGCGGCACGCATGCGCCCGGCGATGCCTGGCGCAGTTATCCACCACGCGCCGCAGGGCGCGCGCGTGGTGGCCCGGGTTCCTGGGGGTGCTCCAGATGCTGGTGATGCAGAACTCGCCGCAACGGCATTCGCTGTCGTTGTATGGGCAGTACATGCGCCCCCAGGCATGGCCGCCCCGTCGCCGGATGTACCAGCCGTGCGCCTCGGCATGCTTGAGCGCGGCGTCGACGTCTTTGTCTGGGTGCGGGCAACGTGTCATGCGGTGTTTTCCAGTTTGAGGCGATCCGTTGAGGATGTCAACTGACAACCCTTCGATTACGACGATTCCGACCCCTGGATGCGCCATGCGTGCCATTCGAGCCGTGTCCGTCCAGGCATGAAAATGCCAGGAATCGGGCCGGCTGCCCAGGGCAGGAGTGACGGTTTCGGCACGCTGTCCGGGCCTGCGGCCCGGTGCCTAGCGAGTAGCGGCGCGCGCCTTGCGGCCGGGCGGCCGGGCGGTCGAGTCGCGTACGATCACGCTCTCGTGCGGCAGGCACAGGCCCGCCTGGGGCTCGCCCCGCCCCTCGACGATATCGACCAGCATGGCGGTGGCCAGGTAGCCCATGCGCTCCAGCGGAAAGCGCACGGCGGTCAGCGCGGGGCTCAGCAGTTCGGCCACGATGCCGTCGGAGAAGCTGGCGATGGAGAGGTCGCGCGGAATGCGCACGCCCTGCCGGTGCGCGGCCGCCATCGCGCCGGCGGCCACGATCTCGTTGGTGGCCACCACCGCGGTGGGCGGCTCGTCCAGCGCCAGCAATTGGCGCAGTCCGTCCTCGCCGCCGGGCTTGTAGTAGCCGGCGTCGACCACCAGCTGCGGCACCCAGGGCAGGCCCGCCTCGGCCAGCGCGTCGGCGTAGCCCGCCACGCGGCGTTCGCCCACCCGCCGCTGCAGGCCGCCCAGGAAGGCGATGCGGCGATGCCCCAGTTCGATGAAATGGCGGGTGATGGCCGCCGCCGCGCCGCGCTCGTCGAGTTCGACGTAGGGATGCTGATCGTCGAGGTAGCGGTTGACCAGCACGAACGGCGCGTTCAGCGTAGCCAGCTCCTGCAGCATCTGCGCTTCGTGCCGGCCGGTGATCACCAGCAGGCCGTCGATACGGTTGCTGCGCAACAGCCGCCCGGCCACCTTGGGGTCCTCCTCCTCGCCGCCCATGCCGCCCACCAGCAGCGAATAGCCACGCTCCCAGGCGGCGCGCTGGGCGCCCTGGATGATCACGGGAAAGACCGGGCTGTTGAGCTCGGGCACGATCATGGCCAGCGTATTGGAGCGCGACAGGCGCAGGCCGCGCGCCTGCAGGTTGGGCGTGTAGCCCAGCTCCTCGATGGCCTGCTGCACGCGGGCGCGGGTTTCTTCGCGCACCACCAGCTTGCTGTCATTGCTGAGAATGCGCGAGACGACCGCAGGCGAGACGTTGGCCGCTTTGGCGACGTCCACGATCTTGACTACCTTGCGGTTGCCCGTAGCCTTGGTCGTCATGGCGTCATGCGCCCGGGTGCTGAGTCATGCGTCGGATTATAGGGGCAAGGCCCGCCCGCCGCCGCCCCCCGCAAAGGCCGCTGTCAGGCCACGGCCGCCTCCCGCGCGCGGCGCGCCACGAAAGCCGGCACGCTGTCGAGCAGCAGCCGCGTGTACTCGTGGGCCGGGGCGCTGAGCACCTGGTCGGTGCGGCCCTGCTCGACGATGGCGCCATGGCGCATCACCACCACGCGGTCGGATATCTGCGAGACCACCGCCAGGTCATGCGAGATAAACAGCATGGCCACGCCCAGCCGGTCGCGCAAGTCCTTGAGCAGCTCCAGGATCGATGCCTGCACCGACACGTCCAGCGCCGAGGTGGCTTCGTCGCACACCAGCACCGAAGGCTCCAGCGCCAGCGTGCGGGCAATGCCCACGCGCTGCTTTTCCCCGCCGCTGAGCTGGTGCGGATAGCGCTCGGCGTAGGCCGCCGGCAGGCGCACCAGGTCCAGCAGCTCGGCCAGGCGGCGATCCTGCTGGCGGCGGTCCAGCCCCATCAGCTGCAGCGGCCGGCGCAGGACCTCGCCCACGCGCTGGCGCGGGTTGAGCGAGGAGTCGGGATTCTGGAACACCATCTGCGACTGGCGCCGCAGCCGGCGCGCCACCTCCGGGCTGGCGCGGTACACATCGTGGTCGGACAGCTCGACCGTGCCCGCATCCGGCGCTTGCAGGCCTACCAGGCAGCGGCCCAGGGTCGACTTGCCCGACCCGCTCTCGCCCACCAGGCCCACCACTTCGCGCGGCCGTAGTTCCAGCGACACGCCGGCCAGGGCCGCCACGCCTTCGGCGCGCGGCAGGCGCAGCAGCCTGGCCCAGCCGCCCAGCGGATGGGCGGGCCGGAATGTCAGGCGCACGTCGCGCACGCGCGCGATCGGCGCACCGACGGCCGGCACGGCCGGCGCGCGCTTTTCCAGCAGCGGCAAGGCGGCCAGCAGCTTGCGCGTGTAGGCATGGGCGGGATGCCACAGCACCTGTTGCGCCGCGCCGGCCTCCTGCACGCGCCCGCCGTGCATGACCGTCACGCGCGAGCACATGCGCTCGACCAGCCCGATGTTGTGGCTGATGAAGACCATGCTCAGGCCGCGCTGCACCCGCAGCTCATCCAGCAGGTCCAGGATGCGGGCTTCGACCGTGACGTCGAGCGCGGTGGTCGGCTCGTCGAGCAGCAGCAAGTCGGGCGAGCAGGCCAGCGCCGTGGCGATCACGATGCGCTGCTTCATGCCGCCGGACAACTGGTGCGGATAGGCGTCCAGCAGCGTGCCGGCGCGCGGCAGGCGCACCTCGTCCATCAGCCGCAGCGCTTCGGCGCGCGCGGCGCGGGCATCGGCGCGCCCGCGCTCGACCAGCGCCTCGGTGATCTGGCGGCCGACAGGCAGGCTGGGGTTGAGCGCGGTGAAGGGATCCTGGAACACCATGGCGATGCGGTCGCCGCGCAGCCCGGCGGCGCGTTCGCCCGTGATGTCCTCGCCGTCGAAGACCACGCTGCCGGCGGTGACCGCCGCGCCGGGCGGCAACAGGCCCAGCACCGTCCAGGCAATCGTGCTCTTGCCCGAGCCGCTCTCGCCCACGATGCCCAGCGATGCGCCGCGCGGCAACGCCAGATCCACGCCATGCAGCACCTGGTTGCGGCCGTAGCGCACGCCCAGGCCCTTGATATTGAGGATAGTGTCTTGGTGCATCTCAGTTCCTTTGCTCGCCGCGCGCGTCCAGGCGCTTGCGCAGCCCCTCGCCCATCAGGTTGACGGCGATGACGGTCAGGCAGATCGCCAGCCCGGGCGACAGCGCCACCCAGGGCGCCCGCTCCAGGTAGGGACGCGCCTCGGCCACCATCAGGCCCCAGTCCGAGGACGGCGGTTGCGTGCCCAGCCCAAGGAAGCTGAACACCGCGCCCAGCAGGATGGCGAAGCTGACGCGCAGCGACGCTTCCACCACCAGGGGCGGCAAGGCGTTGGGCAGGATCTCGCGCAGCAGGATCCAGGCCAGCCCCTCGCCGCGCGCGCGGGCGGCGGTGATGAACTCTTCGTTGGCCAGCGACAGCGTCATGCCGCGCGCCAGACGGATCATGATGGGCGTGTAGATGATGCCCACGGCCAGCGCGGCCTTCCACAGGCTGGGATCGGTGGACGCCAGGATGAGCAGCCCCAGCATGACCGGCGGCACCGAAATGACGATGTCCACGGCGCGCATCACCGTGTCGTCGATCCAGCCGCGCAGGTAGCCCGCCAGCAGGCCCAGCGGCACGCCCACGACGAAGCTGAGGGCGGTGGCCGACACGCCCAGCAGGATCGACGTGGTGCCGCCATACAGCACGCGGCTGAACACATCGCGGCCGAATTCGTCGGTGCCCAGCCAGTGCTGCGGCGACGGCGGCAGCATGCGCGCGGCGGCGTCCATGGCGTCGAAATCGTATTGGGCCAGCCAGGGCGCGCCGAGCGAAACCAGCACGATGGCCGCCAGCATCAGGGTGCCCACGACCAGGGCCATGGGCAGCGGCGCGCGGGCGCGGCCGGCTTCAATGGGTGTCGAGATTTCCATAGCGGATCCGGGGGTCGAGAATGGCGTAGGCGATATCCGCCGCCAGGTTGGCCAGGGCATAGATGACGGTGACCGCGAGCACGCCGGCCTGCAGCACGGGCAGGTCCTTCTGCTCCACGGCGAAGATGAGCAGGCGGCCCAGGCCGGGATACGAGAACACCGTCTCCACCACCACGATGCCGCCCATCAGGATGCCGAAGTCCAGCGCCAGCACCGTCACGGTGGGAATCAGCGCGTTGCGCAAGGCATGGCGGTACAGCACCGTGCGTTCGCGCAGGCCCTTGGCGCGGGCCGCGCGCACATAGAGCGCGCTCAGGGTCTCGAGCATGCTGGAGCGCTGCAGGCTGGTCACGTGGGCCACCAGGCCCAGTACCAGCGTGCAGACCGGCATCACCAGGTGCGACAGCCAGGCGCCGAAGCCGGCGGACAGCTCCACATACCCCGTGGCGGGCAGCCATCCCAGCGTGCCGGCCACCAGCAGCACCAGCACGATGGCGATCAGGAACTGCGGCAGCGAAATCGACAGCCACGAGAACGCCAGGATCAGCCGGTCCTGCCAGCGGCCATGGCGCACCGCCGCCACCACGCCCAGGAAAATGCCCAGCGCGGCCGTCAGCGCCAGGGCCGCCACCGCGAGCAGCGCGGAGCGGCCCAGCGCCTCGGAGATCAGCGGGCCGACGGGCCGGCCCATCACCAGCGACTGCCCCATGTCGCCGTGCAGCGCGGCGCCGGCCCAGCGCCAGAACTGCGTCCACAGCGGATCGTTCAGGCCCAGGCGGGCCTCGATGGCGGCGACCTGCTCGGGCGAGGCGAAGTGCCCCGCGATGGTATAGGCCACGTTGCCGGGCATGGCCTGCGTGATCAGGAAGATCAGCACCGCCATGGCTGCGACCACGAACACCACGTGCCCCAGTCGCCTGACGAGATAGGCCCACATGGTTCAGCGCGCCCCGCCGGTTTTCTCGACGTCGTACAGGTCGAGCCAGAGGAAGGGATTGGTGTGGTAGTTCTTGATGTCGGCGCGGTAGGCCGTGGCGACGTTGGTCACGTAGCCGATGATGCCCGGCACCTCCTCGGTGAGCGCGCGCTGGAAATCCTGGTAGTGGCGGATCTGCTCGGCGCGGTCGGTGCTGGCGCGCGCCGCGTCCAGCGCCTGGTCCACGCGCTTGCTCGAGAAATGCCACATGCGCGCGTTCCACGAACCCGTGCTGTAGAACCAGGGCGAGGTCGCCGCGTCGATCACCGGGCTGGCGAAAAAGCCATCCACATACATGGGCGCGATTCCCGCCACGCCAGCCGAATAGCGGTTGTAAGGCACCCGCTGCACGTTCAGCTTGATCCCCAGCGGCCGCAGCAGCTGCTGCGCGGCCACGCCCAGCCGTTCGCGCGAAGGCCGGCCCGCCGGCACGAAGATGTCCACCGCGAAACCCTTGGCATAGCCGGCCTCGGCCAGCAACTGCTTGGCCTGCGCCAGGTCGGGGGCAAAGCCGATATCCTTGTTGAACGCGGGATCGGTCGGCGCGATCGGGCTGTGGGTGGGCGAGCCCTCGCCGAACAGCGCGAAGTTCACCAGCTCCTTCTTGTCCAGCGCCAGGAACACCGCGCGGCGCACCCGCACATCATTGAACGGCGGCTTGGAGTTGTTCAGCACGATGCCATCCCAGCTGGCGCTGGGCACCGAGTCCACCACCACCGCGGCGTCCTTCTTCAGGTCCGGAATGGTCTCCAGCGGCAGGTTCCAGATCATGTCGATGCTGCCCGAGCGCAAGGCCGCCACGCGCGCGGCCGCCTCGGGCATGACGCGCATCACCACCCTGTCGATCTTGATGCGGTCCTTGTCGTAGTAGTCGGGATTGCGCTCCAGCTCGAGCTGGTCGCCCGGCGTGTAGCGCACGAAGCGGAACGGGCCCGTCCCGCTGGGCTGGGTCTTGATGGTGTCGATGCGATCCTGCGCCACCACGCGCAACTGGCGGCCGGTCAGCAAACCGGGAAAATCGGCATACGGCTGCGTCAGGGTGAAATGCACCGTGGCGTCATCGGGCGCGTCCACCGACTTCATCACCTCCAGCTGGGTGCGGCCGGGCGAGCCGGTCGCCGGGTCGACGATGCGCTGGAACGAAAACACCACATCGCTGGCCGTCAGCGGCTTGCCGTGGTGGAACTTCACCCCGGGCCGCAGCTTGAACGTCCATTCGCGCAGATCGGCCGACGGCGTCCAGCTTACCGCCAGGTCGGGCACCACCTTGGAGTTGGCGTCGATGCGGGTCAGCCCGCCGAACACCAGCCCGTTGAACACATACTCCTCGCCCAGCGTCGTGACGTTGGGGTCCAGGCTGTTCAGGCTGGTGGACAGGGCCACCTGCAGCGTCGACTCCGCCCGCGCGGCGCCGGCCAGGCCCACGCTCAAGCACAGCGCGGCCAGCGCGGCCGCCATCTTTCCCGTCTTGCTCATCATGCATTCCCCTTGTGTTGTGTGCGGCCGTGGCCGCTCTCAGGCAGCGCCGTTCAGGTAATCCCACCCGGCCGCCGCATGGACCTTGGCGACCGCGATGAACTCATCCAGGTCGACCGACTCGTTGCTCATCGCCATGCGGCCCGGCGCCGGGCCGTAGACGTACGCCGGCACGCCGCTGCGGCGCCAGTAGCGGCAATCGGTGGACCCGATCGATGGCACGGCCACCGGCCGGCGCCCCACGATCGCCTGCGCATTGTCGGCGATGAAATCCACCATGGGATGATCGTGCGCGCAGACGTTGGGCGGCGTGCTGTGCCATTGCTGCACTTCCATCGAGGCCTGCGGGAACTCCGCCAGGATGCCCTCCAGCCGGGCCAGCACCACGTCGGGCTCGGTGCCCACGGGCAGGCGGATATCGACCTCGAACACGCAGCGATCCGGGATCATGTTGATCTTCAGCCCGCCGTTGAGCACGCCCACGTTCAAGGTGGTGCGCGTGACCACGTCGGCCGCGCCCTCGCCCATCGCCACGTCGAGCGCGCGGCGCACGTCCTCGCGCTGCAGGTGCGCCTTCAGCGCCGCCGGCAGGGACGGCTCGATCGCCTCCACTTCGGCCAGGCGGCCGATCAGCGCGGCCGCGATGCGGGTGGGGCTTTCGCTGCGATGCACGTAGGCGCCGTGCGCGCCGGCGGCCAGCACCTCGAACTTCAACCGCAAGGTGCCCTTCTCGGAAAAGCGGATCGTGTCCAGGCTGCTCGGCTCGCCGTTGAGCACGCAGTCGCCGCGCCAGCGCGTGTCGTTTTCCAGCAGCCAGCGCGTACCCCAGCGCCCGCCCGTCTCCTCGTCGGACACCGCGGTCAGCGCCACGCTGCCCGCCAGCTGCGCACGCCGCGCATACAGGTAGGCATAGGCGATCACCGAGGCGGCGGTTCCCGTCTTCATGTCGCAGGTGCCCCGGCCGTGCAGGCGGCCTTCCTCGATATCGCCCGACCACGGGTCGCGCGTCCAGCCATGGCCATCGCCCACCGGGAACACATCCATGTGGCCGTTATAGACCAGCCGCGGACCGGCGCGCCCCCCCCCCCTCGCATTCGCTGACCACATTGGGCATGCTCTCCTGGGGGCCAAGCAGCTCGTTCGGCACGCCGCGCGCGCTCAGGAACCCCTGGATCACCGCCGCGGCGGCCCGCGTGTCGCCAGGCGGATTGGGCGACGCCGCCCTCACGAACTCCTGCAGGAACCCGATCAACACTTCGCGCTCGGCCTCGATGGCATCGAGCATGGCTTGCTTGGACATGGCCTCTCTCACGACGTTAGTAAATCGATTTAACGAATCGTACGAGCGTGGCCGCGGGACGGTCCATCATGGTTTTCCCGATGCGGGTTTGCTTGGAATGTCCATGCTCCAGGTGCCTGTCCCCGCGGGGACAGGCACCTGCCGATCACTACGCGGCGTCCGGGCCGCGGGCCTTCACATCCGCTCGCCCGGCAACCGGCTGGCCTGCGCCACCCAGTCGGCGAACCGGGCCTCGTCGAATGGCGCATCTTCGTAGATATCCAGGTAGCGCACATCCTTCTGCTTGGACGCGCCCGGCTGCAGGGGTTGCAGCGAAGCGCCGCGAAAAAACGCGACCTTTATGTACTTCGTCATGCAATGGAAGCTGAGAAACCAGCCCTCGCCCTCGAAGCCGTAGAAGGGCGAGTTCCATTTGACGGCCTTGTAGACGCCGGGCACCGTGCGCGCCACGAGCGCGTCCAGCCGTTCGCCGACCGCGCGCTTCCAGCCCGGCATGGCCGCGATGTACGCCTGCACGGGCGCATCGCCGTAGCCCTTGGCGATCTGCGGATTGCCGCCAGACAGCAGCACGACCTCGCCCAGCCCGCCCTTGCCGGCAGCCTTCGCGCCGCCCTTTCCTGATCCTTCGGTACGCTTGCCAGCCATCGCATCTCCTTGTCGCGCGCCAGCGGCGCCGGCCGCTAGTCTCGCCGCGCCAGCGCCAGAAAGACGCCCAGGCCCACCATCGTGGTTCCCGACACGCGCGTCAGCACGCGGGCGCGCGCAACGCGAGCCGCCTCGGATCGCAGCAGTCGATGGGCGGCGGCCACCGCCATCACATCGACCAAGGTATTGAGCGTAACGCAGATGCATCCCAGCAGCGCCAGTTGCGGCGCCAGGGGCGCGCCGGGATCGACGAACTGCGGCAGGAACGCCAGGAAGAACAGCGCCGTCTTGACGTTCAGCGCCTCGACCAACACGCCCTCGGCCAGCGCGCGCCGCGCGCCCTGCGGCGCCACGACGCGCACCGCCGCCGGGCGCGGGCGCAGCCACATGCGCAGGCCCAGGTACACCAGGTAGGCGGCCCCCGCATACTTGAGCAGGCTGAAGGCCAGCGCCGACTCGACGATCAGCACCGACAGGCCGAGCGCCGCCGCCAGCACGTGCACCAGGCCGCCCAGCGCCGTGCCCAGGCACGAGGCCAGTCCTTCGGCGCGGCCGCCGGCCACCGTGCGGGCGACCACATAGGCGATGCCGGGCCCGGGCGTGATGGCCAGCAGCGCGGCGGCAAGCAGAAAGGCCAGCAGGGACATGGCAGTGCCGGGTTCAGCGATGGGCCCGCTTCATTCGGCCCGCGCCATGCTCTGCGCCAGCGTGTCCTGGCCACGCGCCTGCAGCGCCTGGACCGCGCCCAGGCGATCGCGCTCGTCCTTGTTCTGGCTCAGCTTGCGCTTGCCGACCAACGACGTGATGGCGACTTCGATACCCACGATATTGCGCAGCATGCTGTCGATGTACTCCGGCGTGGAGTCCGTCATCTTCCAGGGCCGCGGCTCGCCCGCTTCGTGCCGGCGCGTCAGCCGTGCGACCACGCCGCGCACGAAGCGCTCGTCGTCGCGCACCGCCAGCGTACCGTGCGCATGCACCACCTCGTAGTTCCAGGTGGGCACCTGCCGATGCGCCTCGTGCTTGCTGGGATACCAGTTGGGCGAGATATAGCCCTCGGCCCCGCGGAACACGACCATCACCGCCGACCCGTCGGGACAGCGCTGCCACAGCGTATTGGCGCGCGCCACGTGGGCGATCAGCGTGCCATGCGGCCCGGCGTCGGGATCGAACTCGAACGGCAGGTGGTCGGCGTCCAGTCCCTGGGCGTCCTGGGTGACCAGCATGCCATGCGGATGCGCGCGGATGATGCGGGCAAGTTCCTCGGGCCGGGTTTCGGCGAAATGGGCGGGCAGATACATGGCGGGCAGCCGAAAAAATGGATAGCGTCACTGTGGCGCCAAACCGGCATAATGAAAAGATCCAGTTCAAAGGTATTTAAATGGGCCAGTCAGGCAAGCCCGCCAGCCGCCCCAGCGGTCCCAACGGGGCGGGCCGACGCATCTACGACTTGCTGCGCGGCCAGATCGCCGACGGCACGCTGGCCGCCCGCGCGCCGCTGCCATCGACCCGCGCCCTGGCCGCCGAGCTCGGCGTCTCGCGCACCACGGTCACCGCCGTCTACGAACAGCTCGCGGCCGAAGGATTCCTGGATACCGCCCCTGGCCGCGCCGCCCGCCTCGCCAGCCCCCTGGCCGCGCCCGACCCCGACGCGACGCCCGCCAGCCCGCCGGCCGGCCGCCCGCTCACCCTGTCCGCCTGGGGCCGGCGCGTGGCAAATATCGGCACGCCGGCGCCGCTGCCGCATCCGCCGGTGCGTTACAACTTCCTCTACGGCGCGCTGGCCTCGCGCGACTTTCCCAGCCTGGCCTGGAAGCGCGCCTATCAGCATGCCCTGCAGCGCCCGCCGCACAGCCTGAGCTACGCCCCGCCCGAGGGCGAGCCGGCGCTGCGCCGCGCGCTGCAGGGCTACCTGCGGCGCGCGCGCGGGATAGCCTGTGAACCCGGACAGATCCTCATCGTGCAGGGTTCGCAACAGGCCATCGACCTGTGCGCGCGGCTGCTGCTGGATGCCGGCGACGACTTCGTCTTCGAGAACCCCGGTTACCTGATGGCGCGACACTGCTTCGCGGCCACCGGCGCGCGCCTGCTGCCGGTCGACGTGGACGAGCACGGCCTCGACACCGAACAGCTGCCCGACACCGCGCGCGTGCGGCTGGCCTACGTCACGCCATCGCACCAGTTCCCGCTCGGCGGCGTACTGCCCATCGGCCGCCGCCGGCAACTGCTGCAATGGGCCCGGCGCCACGATGCCTGGATCGTCGAGGACGACTACGACGGCGAATTCCGCTACGGACAACGTCCCATCGACGCCTTGCAATCGATCGACACCGATGGCCGGGTGATCTATGTCGGCACCGTCTCCAAGGCCCTGTCGCCACGTCTGCGGCTAGGTGTGAAGATTCAATAGGTTGTATGCATGGTTCATCCGAACCGGATTTGAGAAACTGGAAATCGCCACCCCCCCAGTTCACTCAAGGAGCCCGGCCGGATGAACACCCATAAGCATGCCCGATTGACCTTCCTACGTCGACTCGAAATGGTCCAGCAATTGATCGCCCATCAAGTTTGTGTGCCTGAAGCGGCCCGCGCCTATGGGGTCACCGCGCCGACTGTGCGCAAATGGCTGGGCCGCTTCCTGGCTCAGGGCCAGGCGGGTTTGGCCGATGCGTCCTCGCGCCCGACGGTCTCGCCCCGAGCGATTGCGCCGGCCAAGGCGCTGGCTATCGTGGAGCTGCGCCGCAAGCGGCTGACCCAAGCGCGCATCGCTCAGGCGCTGGGCGTGTCAGCCAGCACCGTCAGCCGCGTCCTGGCCCGCGCCGGTCTGTCGCACCTGGCCGACCTGGAGCCGGCCGAGCCGGTGGTGCGCTACGAGCATCAGGCCCCCGGCGATCTGCTGCACATCGACATCAAGAAGCTGGGACGTATCCAGCGCCCTGGCCACCGGGTCACGGGCAACCGACGCGATACCGTTGAGGGGGCCGGCTGGGACTTCGTCTTCGTGGCCATCGATGACCACGCCCGCGTGGCCTTCACCGACATCCACCCCGACGAGCGCTTCCCCAGCGCCGTCCAGTTCCTCAAGGACGCAGTGGCCTACTACCAGCGCCTGGGCGTGACCATCCAGCGCTTGCTCACCGACAATGGCTCGGCCTTTCGCAGCCGCGCCTTCGCCGCGCTGTGCCATGAGCTGGGCATCAAGCACCGCTTTACCCGACCTTACCGCCCACAGACCAATGGCAAGGCCGAACGCTTCATCCAGTCGGCCTTGCGTGAGTGGGCTTACGCTCACACCTACCAGAACTCCCAACACCGAGCCGATGCCATGAAATCCTGGCTACACCACTACAACTGGCATCGACCCCACCAAGGCATCGGGCGCGCTGTACCCATCTCCAGACTCAACCTGGACGAATACAACCTATTGACAGTTCACAGCTAGGCTACATGGTGCTGCCGCGCCACCTCGTCGAGGTGTTCCGGCAAGCCAAGCGGCTGGCCGACCGGCACGCGCCGGCGCTGGACCAACAAGTCCTGGCGTCGCTGATCGATAGCGGCGTCTACGAACGCCATGTGCGCCGCATGCGCCGCGACAACGAACGCCGCCGCACGGCGCTGCTCGAGGCCATCGCGCGGGAATTGCCGCAAGGCGCCCGGGTCGACGGCACGGCGGCCGGCCTGCACGTGGTGCTGGGACTGCCGGGGCTGGACGCGCGCGACGAGCCCGCGCTGGTCGCCACGGCGCGCGAGATGGGCGTGGGCGTGTATCCGCTGGCGCCGCTGCACGCCCCGGCCGGCGCCGGCCAGGCCCGCCGGCCCGCCGGCCTCATCCTGGGCTACGCCAGCCTGGACGTCGAGCAGATCCGGCAAGGCATCGCCATCCTGGCCTCGGCCATCGGGCGGGCGGCACCTGCCCGCGCCAACAGCCGTACCGCCCGGCGCTTGGCGCGCCCGCCGCCGTGATACGCGCCCGCCGCCCGGCGCCGTCCGCCCATGGTCACTTTTCCCCTTCACCTGCGCGGCCGGACAACAGGCGGCTCGGCACCAGCACCAGCGCGACGGCGGCCACCACGAGCGGCACGAAAGACACCCACAGCACCGTGTTCCAGCCATAGGCCGACAGCAGGCCGCCCGATGAAAACGACCCCAGCGCCATCAGGCCGAAAACAATGAAGTCGTTGAGCGATTGCACGCGTGTCTTCTCCTCGGGACGGTGGCATTCCAGCACCAGCGCGGAAGCGCCCAGAAAACCGAAATTCCAGCCCAGCCCCAGCAGAATCAGCGACCACCAGAAGTGCGCCACGTCCACGCCCGCCAGCCCGATGGCCGCCGACAGCCCCGTCAGCACCAACCCCGCCGTGGCCATGCGCAAGGCGCCGAAACGCACGATGAGGCTGCCCGTGAAGAAGCTGGGCGCGTACATGGCGATGACGTGCCATTGCAAGCCCAGATTGGCTGATTGCTGCGAGTGTCCGCACAGATGCATGGCCAGGGGCGCGGCCGTCATCAGGAAGTTCATCAGCATGTACGACACGGCGCCGCAGACGACCGCGGCGACAAAACGCGGCTGGCGCGCTATCTCGGCCAACGGCCGGCCGCTGGCCATCTCCGCCGCGCCAGGCATGGGCAGGCGTACCCCGAGCAGGATCAGCGCCGACGCCGCCGCGACCGCGGCCTGCACCAGGAAGGTGGCGGCGAACATGTGAGGCGGCCACCAGTCCATTGTCCAGGTCACCAGCTGCGGGCCCACGACACCGGCGGCGACGCCCCCCGCCATGACCAGCGACAGCGCCCGCGCGCGGCGCTCAGGCGCCACGCCATCGGCGGCCGCGAAACGAAACGACAGCACCACTGCCGCATAGCAGCCGCCAAAGAAGGTCGCCAGGCAGAACAGCCAGAACCCGCCCATGATGACGGCCGCCATGGCCAGCAGGCCTGTCAATACGCCAGCCAGGGTTCCCGCCAGGAAGGCGGCGCGCCGGCCATGCCGGCGGGCAATCGCGCCCGCGGGAAGAATGCACGCCGCCATGCCGACCACGAAAATCGAAATCGGCAAGGTCGCCAGCATCGGCGATGGGGCCAGCATGTCGCCGACAATCGCGCCAGTGGCGTAGACCACCACCGAGTTCGCGCCCGCCAGCGCTTGCGCGATGGACAAGCGCCAGATATTGCCGCGTTGAACCCTGTCGGGCAGTATGCCGGTGAGATCCGGCATCGAAGCGATACGATCGTGTGTCATTTTCTTCCGGTGATTGGACAGGACCGCGGCCAGACGCGCGGACTCAGTCTTGGTCGGTATTTCCCATGGCCAGCACCAGGCGGAACCTGGGCGCGCCGGATTGCAACTGCCTGTAGGCCTCGTCGGCCCGCGCCAGCGGCCAGACCTCGATGCTCGGGCGCGCATCCACCAGCACGCTGAAGTTCAACGCTTTTTCGTTGTCATGGGGCGTGCCGGTGAGCGACCCGACGATACTGCGTTGCCCACCGACCAACAGTCCGGCGGAAACCTGCAATGCAGACTTGCCCGGGTTGAGAACGACCAGGCGTCCTTCGGGCGCCAACGCGCCAAGCAATGCCGACACTGCCTCGGCCTGGTCGATCGTGGTCAGGACGGCCTGCGCGCCTCCCATGCGCCTGAGCGTGGCGACGACGTTCTGCTCGAGATTGTCGATGTAGGCATGCGCGCCCAGCGCCATGGCATCCGTGGCGATATCCGCACCGCGCCCGATGGCGACGACCCTGAACCCCATGCGTCGCGCATATTGCAAGGCCATGTGCCCCAGGCCGCCGATGCCCACGACGGCCACCAGGTCGCCGGGCTGAGCGCCGCATTTCCTCAATGCATTGAACGTGGCCACGCCGGCGCAAAGAATGGGCGCCGCTTCCTGCGCATCCAGCTCATCCGGGATCGACACCAGTCCGGTGGCGCGCGCCAGCATCATCTCGGCATAACCGCCATCGCAACTGGCGCCGACGATCGGCTGGCTCTCGCAAAGCTGGAAACGTCCCTGCCGGCATTGGTCGCACTCGTTGCAATGGCCGCCCAGGCGGCCCACGCCCACGCGCTGGCCCAGCCTCCAGATCGGCGGCACCTGACCGCCCAGGGCCACGATACGTCCCACCACCTCGTGTCCGGGCACGCGGGGCGGCACGGTGGGGCCGGCCTTCTCGATATCGGCGATGTCGGCGCCGCACATGCCGCAAGCCTCCACCCGGATCAACACTTCCGCGGCGGCGGGACGCGGCGTGCGCCGCTCGACGAGTTCCAGCACGCCGGGCCTGCTGGCCTGCATCGCCCTGTACGTTTCTTTCATCTCCATGCCTCCCATAGCCTGCCTTGATGGCGCCGGGCCGGCACGCCGGCATCGGGCGAGCCCAGCAGAGCCTCGACACCGCGCCGCGCGGCATCCACGGCACCGGCGGCATAGCCGCCAAACGCCGGCGACCACTCGCTGGCTATGCCGATGAGCCGGTCCTTCCACGCCCCGGCATCCGCCAGAGCGGGCGGCAGCTCGGCGTGGCTGCCCTGCGCGCACCGGTCGGCGTCGACCGCCGTGCACACATCGTCCGCCCAATCCTTGAGAAACTCTGCGCGGGGCCATCGCGCGCGCTCGCCGAACAATCGCACCAACTGAGCCCGGCAAGCCGCCCGCAAATCGGCTTGCGCCATCCGGCCGCGCGCCGCCGCCGGCACGCCCAGAAAGCCGAACAGCGCAGCGCCGCCCTGTTGCCCCGACGCGTCGTGGATCTCGGCCAACGGGCCGGCCGCGCTCCTCGCCCCGCCCGATAGCCCCTGCTCGCGCCAGAATGGCATGTCGTAGACCGCCAGGTACTTCGCATGCGGCGCCATCCACGTCTGGCAAGCGGCCCATGGCAGCGCCAGCACATCCGGCAGCGCCGGCGCGAATGCCACGGTGCGCACGGCAAGCCGTGGCGGCATCGCCAACAGCACCTGCGCGGCGCGCCAGCACCGCGCGCGCCCGACGCCGTCCTCCGCTTCCACGTCGACGCCCTCATCGACTTTTCGCAGGCGCTGCACACGCCAGCCCGCACGCAGCCTGGCCGCATCCAGACGCCGTGAAATGGCATCGGTCAGCGCGCCCATGCCGCCCGCCATCCGCCAGGCGCCCGACATGGATGCGCCGGCGTCGATCCGCATGGCGGGTTGGTCCCGGGCGCGTTCGACCAGCATGGCGCCCGTCTCGTATTGCTCGAACGCTTCCACGCCGAACGCCGTGACAACCCGCAGCAGCTCCGGTTGCATGGCGGGCCAGAACCAGGTCGCGCCCAGATCGAAACGCTCTGCCGCATCCCGCTGCGCGTCCGGCTCTGCGGCAACGGGCACGGACATGATGCGTCCGCCAAAGGTTTCGCGCGCTTCCAGCAGCACATAGTCCGTGACGCCGCGCGCTTCAAGCAAGGCGGCTGCGTACAGCCCGGCCAGGCCACCGCCGACAATGGCCACGCGCACGCTCAGCATGCCTGCCCCTGGTCCACGGCCTGCCCCGCCCACGGCCCTGTCCTGAGATAAACGAGGGCCCCGTCGCGGGCCGCGCAGAAACCCGCGTGGCAGCCGGCGGGAAGACGGATCCAGGTTCCCTGGCCATGCTCGCGCGCGCCTTCGGCGAGCCCTCCCTCCAGCACCAGCATTTCGGCCCCCTCGACGGCGTCCGCGAACACACCCGCGCCAGGCGGCAAGCGCACCATGGACACCTGCTCGTCCCGGTCCGAAACCAGCACGCATGCCGCGCGCCCATCCTCGACGCGCCAACCCGCCGCGTCGCGGGAATCGACCCGCACGCGCCGGCTGTCGTCCGGGCGCATATGCCGCAGCTTGACGAAGATGACGGCGCCCTCGGCGCTGTAAGGCGCATGGCTGGAACCTGGCGGGTTACGCAAGTACCAGCCCGCGGGATAGCGTCCACCCTCTTCCGAGAAGCTGCCGGCCAGCACCAGGATCTCTTCGCCGCCAGGGTGCTCATGGCGAGGAAAACAGGCTCCAGGGGCATAGCGCACGATACTGGTCGCGCGGCCCTTTTCGCCGCCCCACCGGTCCAGCATGACGCGCTCCACCCCGGGCTGCGGCGAAGCCACCCACTGGTACTGCCGGGGAGACACCGTCGCGCGCAAGGAGAAGTCTGCATTGACCAACATGGCTGGGCACCGGAAAGTAGATGAATCGTGTTGCGGTGCGGATAATATGGAAAATAATTTCTTTCCAATGAAAACCGCCGACCTGGCCCGAATTCTTGCCCTTTGCAGGCGGCACGACAAATCAGATAAAGTTTCCCAACACAAAAGAAAAATTTTAGCGGATGAAACTGCCAGCCCACCTCAACGCCTTACGTGCCTTCGAGGCCAGCACGCGCCACCTCAGCTTTTCCGAGGCCGCCGCCGAACTCAGCGTCACGCCAGCCGCGGTGGGCCAGCTCGTGCGCAGCCTGGAAACCTGGCTGGGCATGCCGCTGTTCGTGCGCGCCACCAGCGGCCGGACCCGGTTGATTCCGACCGATGCGGCCTTGCGCGCATTGCCCGAAATCAGGGCTGGCTTCGACAGGTTGAGCGCCGGGCTGGAACGTCTCAGGGAAGACGCCGCCGGCGGCGCCCTGACCGTTACCGTCAGTCCGGCTTTCGCGGCCAAGTGGCTATTGCCCAGGTTCGAGCGATTCCAGGCGGCCTTCCCCGACACGGACGTGCGCCTGGAAACCAACCTCAAGCCCGTGGACTTCGTCGCCCAGCGGGTCGACATTGGCGTTCGCTACGGCGCGGGCAACTGGCCCGGGCTGACCGCCGAGAAACTGATGGACGAACAGATGTACCCCGTGTGCTCACCCGAGCTGCTGCGACGCATTCGGCCCGTGCGCCAACCCGGCGACCTCGAGCGCCTCACCCTGATCCACGACCTGTCCATGGACGGCCATGCGGGCTTTCCCACCTGGGACATGTGGTTCCGCGCCGCTGACATCGCCGGCGTGGCCACCTCGCGCGGCCTGAAGATCAACAACTCCGCGGCCGTGCTGCAAGCCGCCATCGACGGCCGCGGCGTTGCGCTGGCGCGCAGCGTCATGGCCGGCGACGATCTCGCCGCCGGCAGGCTCGTGCGGCTGTTCCCGGACATCCATTTCGACTCCGAACTGGCCTACTACATCGTGTACCGACCCGACAGCGCCAGTCTGCCCAGGCTGACCGCATTCCGGGATTGGCTGCACGAGGAAGCTGCGGCCTCGCCCTAGCGCCGGATCCGCAGCTTGCGGTGGCGGCGCGCAAGTTGCACGTGGTGGCTGCTGCCCGGCCACGATGCGCGCGACGAACCAGCGCCGCTACGCCGCCGCGCGCAAGGCGTTGCAGAACGAGCGGCGATAGCTCGATGGCGACGTGCCCAACTGGCTCGCGAACTGCTGGCGTAACGACAAGGGTGTACCGAACCCGACCTCCGAGGCGATGCACTCGATGGAACGATCGGTCACCTCCAGCAACTGCTGGGCGCGCGCCACGCGCTCGGCATTCAGCCACTTGGTGACGGTCGTGCCCGTGGTTTCCCTGAATCTACGCGTAAAGGTTCTGCGGCTCATCTTCGCCACCTCGGCCAGCGCGTCGACCGACAAGTCCTCGGCAAGGTGGTCGCGCGCCCATTCCAGCACGCCCGGCAGCCGATTGTCGTGCGGCAGCTGCGGCACCGGCCTCTCGATGTACTGCGCCTGCCCGCCCTGCCGGTGCGGCGGCGTCACCAGCAGTCTGGACATGTGGTTCGCCGCCTCGCAGCCGTGCCGCTGCCGGACCAGGTGCAGGCAGCAGTCGATGGCAGCAACCGTGCCCGCTGACGTCACGACATTGCCATCGTCCACATACAGGACGTCGGGACGGAACAAGACATCAGGAAATCGGCGAGCGAATGCCTCGCGCGCGGCCCAATGGGTGGTGGCCGCCTTGCCATCGAGCAGCCCCGCGTCGGCCAGCACGAACGCGCCCAGGCACAGGCCGACGATCAGCTTGCCCTGCTTGTGGGCTTTGCGCAAGGCATCGGTCACCTCGGCCGGCGCGGCGGTTTCCGGGTCATGCCAGGCCGGGACGATGACGATATCGGCCCGCCTCAGTGCCTGCAGGCCATCGCTGACCTCGATGACCACGCCGTGATCGCTGCGCATCCGGCCCGGCGACTGGGCGAAATAGCGGACCTCATAACGCGGCAAACTCGGCGTTCCGTTGAGCGCGCTCAGCACCATGGCCGGAACGGAAAGATGGAACAGGCTCGCGCCCTCGAACGCGAAAACCGCGACGCGGACGGCAGACATGGCGGATATGGCCGAACCGAATGGCCTGAATGATATGAGGCGTCAATTTTAGGCCATTGCGAACGATTGGCCCAAAACAATTGTTTATTGTCATTCAGGCCACTGTTGGCCTTGCCCGGCCGCGTCCAGAATGCAGGTTCTCCACCACTCTGCCACATCATGGAGCCACCCATGCAGATCAAATCGTTCACCCGCGCCCTGGCGCTGGCCCTGTGCTTTTCCGCCGCCACCGTCACGGCGCAAGCGCAATCCACCACCGAGAAACAAGTCCAGCTGCAACAAATCCGCAATGCGACCGTCAAGATCACCTACGCCGGCACCACATTCCTGATCGATCCCATGCTGGCCCGCAAAGGCGCCTATCCCGGCTTCGAGAACACCTACCGCAGCACCTTGCGCAACCCGCTGGTTGACTTGCCCCTCCCCGTCCAGGACATCCTGGCAGACGTCGACGCCGTCATCGTGACCCATACGCACCTGGATCACTGGGACGACGCCGCGCAGCAGTTGCTCCCCAAGGATATCCCGCTGTTCGTCCAGAACCAGGCCGATGCAGTCACCATCCGCTCGCAAGGGTTCACCAATGTCCGCGTCCTGGCCGATCAGGCTGACTTCGGCGGCGTCACTCTCAGCAGGACCGGCGGCCAGCACGGCACCGACGACATGTATGCCCGGCCGGAGGTCGCCACGTTCCTGGGCGACATCATGGGCGTCGTGTTCCAGGCGCCGGACCACAAAACGCTCTACCTGGTGGGCGACACCATCTGGCGCGACGAGGTCGACCAGGCACTGAGCCGGCACCGCCCCGGGGTCGTCGTGATCAATGCCGGATATGCGATGTTGAGCGACTACGATGGATCCATCATCATGGGCAAGGAAGACGTGCTGCGCGCCTCCAGGTCCGTCCCCGGGGCCACGATCGTGGCGGTGCACATGGACGCCATCAACCACATGGCACTGACCCGTGACGAACTGAAGGCATACGTCGACCAGCACGGCATTGAAGACCGTGTGCGCATCCCCGCGGACGGTGCCACGATCGCTTTCTGAGCGAGCGCAAGGCCGGCCGCCCCTAGCGCCAGATCCGCAGCTTGCGGTAGCGGCGCGCCAGGTGGACGCGGTCGTCGACGGTGGAAAAGATCACGGCGAAGACGATGCCGATCGCCGCGCCCACGATGGTGTCGACCACCCGCTCCACCGGCATGTTGCTGGCCGGCGCGGGCGAGGCCATATAGGTCATCAGCAGCGCCATCGGCGTCACCGTGACCTGGCCCAGCGCATAGTTGAAGCCGATGGTCACTTCCGTGATGACCTGGCACAGCACCACCGCCGCCACCAGCGTCCAGAACGACGGGTCCTGCGCCAGGATGGCCCACACGATGCAGGCGCCGACGATGGTGCCGGCCATGCGCTGCAGGGAGCGGTTCATCGTCAGGTGCAGGTGCGTGCCCTGCATCACCGCCGCGGCGCCGATCGCCGCCCACGCGGGGTACTGCCAGCCGGCCCAGAAAATGATCAGGGCCGCGGCGCCCGCCCCCACCGCGATGCGTCCGGCAACCATCAGCTGCAACGATAGCGGCGGCAAGGGCGCGGCCGCCATCGCCACGGCGCCGTGCGGCCGCAAGCGGTCGGTCAAGGCGCAGGCCAGCCAGGCCACCAGCGCGCCCCAGGCGGTGGCCAGGGTCCGTTCCACGACCGCCGCCGCCGAATCCACGGGCGCCAGGGTCGCGCCCACCGCGAACACGAAAATGACTGCGCCCGGCCCGCCGGTCAGCCCCCAGCGCCACACGGCCAGCGTATACAGTCCGGCGGACAGCGCCAGCAGCAGCACCATGGACAACGCGCCCGCCCCCGCATAAGTGGCCAGCGACGGCACCAGCACGCCCGCCACCAGCAGCAGGCCGCAGACCATCACGATACGCTGGCGGCCCTGTGCCGACGCGAAGCGCCCGAACAGCGCCGCCAGCCCGCCCAGCGCGGAAAACCCCACCAGATGCGGCCAGGGCGACAAATGCGCGCTGACCAGCGCCACGAAAATCGCCAGCCCGGCCTGCAGGCCGGCGACCAGCGCCACCCGGACCGAGGCCGGCTGGGCAATCAGCAGGCTCTGCCGGAGCTGGTTGCCGGCAAGCAGGTGGCGCACGGACTGGCCGCGCGAGGCCTTGCGCCCGCCTTGCGGCGGCCTAGGTGTGAAGATTCAATAGGTTGTATGCATGGTTCATCCGAACCGGATTTGAGAAACTGGAAATCGCCAACCCCCCAGTTCACTCAAGGAGCCCGGCCGGATGAACACCCATAAGCATGCCCGATTGACCTTCCTACGTCGACTCGAAATGGTCCAGCAATTGATCGCCCATCAAGTTTGTGTGTCTGAAGCGGCCCGCGCCTATGGGGTCACCGCGCCGACTGTGCGCAAATGGCTGGGCCGCTTCCTGGCTCAGGGCCAGGCGGGCTTGGCCGATGCGTCCTCGCGCCCGACGGTCTCGCCCCGAGCGATTGCGCCGGCCAAGGCGCTGGCTATCGTGGAGCTGCGCCGCAAGCGGCTGACCCAAGCGCGCATCGCCCAGGCGCTGGGCGTGTCAGCCAGCACCGTCAGCCGCGTCCTGGCCCGCGCCGGTCTGTCGCACCTGGCCGACCTGGAGCCGGCCGAGCCGGTGGTGCGCTACGAGCATCAGGCCCCCGGCGATCTGCTGCACATCGACATCAAGAAGCTGGGACGTATCCAGCGCCCTGGCCACCGGGTCACGGGCAACCGACGCGATACCGTTGAGGGGGCCGGCTGGGACTTCGTCTTCGTGGCTATCGATGACCACGCCCGCGTGGCCTTCACCGACATCCACCCCGACGAGCGCTTCCCCAGCGCCGTCCAGTTCCTCAAGGACGCAGTGGCCTACTACCAGCGCCTGGGCGTGACCATCCAGCGCTTGCTCACCGACAATGGCTCGGCCTTTCGCAGCCGCGCCTTCGCCGCGCTGTGCCATGAGCTGGGCATCAAGCACCGCTTTACCCGACCTTACCGCCCACAGACCAATGGCAAGGCCGAACGCTTCATCCAGTCGGCCTTGCGTGAGTGGGCTTACGCTCACACCTACCAGAACTCCCAACACCGAGCCGATGCCATGAAATCCTGGCTACACCACTACAACTGGCATCGACCCCACCAAGGCATCGGGCGCGCTGTACCCATCTCCAGACTCAACCTGGACGAATACAACCTATTGACAGTTCACACCTAGGCGCGGTTTTTCTTGCGGCGGAGGGTTTCCTGGAAGCCATGGGATCGATGCGGAGCTGGCGACCAGCCATGATACTGCGCGGCCCCTGCCCGCGCCGCCGTCCTATTGCGTTTCGATGCCGGCCTCTTCGATGACCTTGGCCCATTTGGCGATGTCGTGCCGCATCGGCGTCAATCCTTCGCCGCGCCACTCACAGCGTGTAGCCGTGATCCTGCAAGGGCACGGTAGCCTGCCAGCTCAATTCGCGCTGGATGCGCTCGCGCAGAGCTTCCGAGGCCTGCGGCTCGCCATGGACGATGAAGACCCGCCGCGGCGCCTCTTGAAAGCCCGCCAGCCAGCGCATGAGCTCATCGCTGTCGGCATGCGCCGACAGCATCGGCAATTCGGCGACTTCGGCCTTGATCGGTATCCATTGCCCGTAGATCCTGGTTTCGGTGGCGCCGTCGAGCAGCTTGCGGCCGCGCGTGCCGGCCGCCTGGAAACCCGCGAACAGCACGGTATTGCGATGGTCGGCGCCGAAGGCGGCCATGTGGTGCAGCACCCGGCCGCCGGTCGCCATGCCGCTGGCCGAGAGGATGACCTTGGGATAGCGGTTGGCCGGCAACGCCTTCGAACCCTCGACGTCGCGCACATAGGTCACGGCCGCGCAGGCGGCCGCGCAGTCCTGCGCGCTCAGCTTGTGTTCGCTGGCGTGGCGCGCCAGCAGTTCGGTGGCGCTGGTCGCCATGGGGCTGTCCAGGTAGACCGGGACGTTGTGCAGCCGGCCCGCCTGGCGCAGCTTCCACAGCGCATGGATCAGGGTCTGCGCCCGGCCCACGGCAAAGGCGGGAATGACGACGGTGCCGCCGCGCAGCACGGTACGCTCGATGACCGCGCCCAGCGCCTCGACGGGATCGGCGGCGTCATGGCGCCGGTTGCCGTAGGTGGATTCGATGACGATGTAGTCGGCGTTCCGCACATCTTCGGGATCGTGCATCACCGGATCGTTGTAGCGGCCCAGATCGCCGGAGAAAACCACGCGCATGCCGCCGATGTCGATCTGCGCCGTGGCCGCGCCCAGGATATGCCCGGCGCGGCGCAATGTCAGCGTCGCGCCGCCCGGCAAGGCGGTCTCCCGGTGCAGCGCCACGCCGGAGAAGCGCGCCAAGGCGCGTTCGGCGTCGACCACGCGATAAAGCGGCAGCGCCGGCGTGTGACGGGAAAACCCCTTGCGGTTGGCGAACTCGGCGTCCTTCTCCTGCAGGTTGGCGCTGTCGAGCAGGATCAGCTCGGCCACATCGCGGGTCGCCGGCGTGGATCCTGCCCCGGAAGCCTTCGGCCACCAGCCGCGGCAGGTAGCCGCAGTGATCGAGATGGGCGTGGGTCAGCACCACCGCGTCGATATCGGCCGGCGCGACCGGCAAGGGCTGCCAGTTGAGCTCCCGCAGGTTCTTCAGCCCCTGGAACAGGCCGCAGTCGACCAGCAGGCGGGTGTCGCCGTGGCGCAGCAGGTGCTTGGATCCGGTGACGGTGCCGGCGCCGCCCAGGCAGGTCAGTGTAAGCATGGTTGCTTCCTCCGAATGGCCGCGCCGCCAGGCGGGTCATCCTGATTATGGATCAGACGGGCCGGGTCGGTAGAATCGGCCCCACCATACCACTCTCCGCTAAGACGCAGCATGGCTTCCTCCCCTGCCGACACGCCCCACCGAAGCTGGCTGCGCTGGCTGCCCGGACTGGCCGTATTGAAGACCTACCAGGCCGCCTGGCTGCCGCGCGATCTGGCCGCCGGCCTGGTGCTCACGGCCATGCTGGTGCCGGTGGGCATCGCCTATGCCGAAGCGTCGGGCGTGCCGGGCGTCTATGGCCTGTACGCCACCATCGTCCCGCTGCTCGCCTACGCGCTGTTCGGCCCCAGCCGCATCCTCGTCCTGGGTCCGGATTCGGCGCTGGCCGCGCCCATCCTCGCGGTCGTGCTCAGCGTCTCGGAGGGCGACCCCATGCGCGCGGTGGCCACGGCCAGCCTCATGGCCATCGTCTCCGGGCTGTTCTGCATCATCCTGGGCCTGCTGCGGCTGGGATTCATCACCGAGCTGCTGTCCAAGCCCATCCGCTACGGCTACATGAACGGCATCGCGCTGGTCGTGCTGGCGAGCCAGCTGCCCAAGCTGTTCGCCATCCCCACCGACGACGGCGGCCCGCTGCGCGAACTCTGGCAGCTCGCGCAGGCCGTGCTCGACGGCAAGACCAACGGATACAGCCTTGCGGTGGGAAGCGCGACCCTGGTCCTCATCCTGCTGCTCAAGCGCTTCAAGCGCCTGCCCGGCATCCTGATCGCCGTCGTCCTGGCCACGCTGGCCGTCAGCCTGTTCGGCCTGGACGGCCGCGGCGTCCAAGTATTGGGCGAGATCCCGCAGGGGCTGCCCGGTTTCACCATACCGTGGCTCAGCAACGCCGACCTGGCCACGATCGTGCTGGGCGGCTGCGCCGTCGCCCTGATCTCGTTTGCCGACACCAGCGTGCTCTCGCGCACCTACGCCGCGCGCACGCATACGCGCGTCGACCCGAACCAGGAAATGGTCGGCCTGGGCGTGGCCAACCTCGCGACCGGCTTCTTCCAGGGCTTTCCGGTCAGCAGCAGCGCCTCGCGCACGCCCGTGGCCGAAGCCGCGGGCTCGCGCACCCAGCTGGCCGGCGTGGTCGGCGCGCTGGCCGTGGCCGCCCTGCTGCTGGCCGCGCCCAACCTGCTGCGCCACCTGCCCAGCAGCGCCATGGCCGCCGTCGTGATCGCCGCGGCCATCGGCCTGTTCGAATTCAAGGACCTGCGGCGCATCTTCCGCATCCAGCAATGGGAATTCTGGCTGTCCATGCTGTGCTTTGCCGCCGTGGTCGCATTCGGCGCCATTCCCGGCATCTGCCTGGCCGTCGTGGTCGCCGTCCTCGAATTCCTCTGGGACGGCTGGCGGCCGCACTTCGCCGTGCTCGGCCGCGTGCCCGACCTGCGCGGCTACCACGACCTGAAGCGCTACCCGCACGCCGCGCTGATCGACGGCCTGGTGCTGTTCCGCTGGGACGCGCCGCTGTTCTTCGCCAACGCCGAACTGTTCCAGCAGCGGCTGCTGGAAGCCGTGCAAGCCTCGCCCACCCCGGTGCGGCGCGTCGTGGTCACGGCCGAGCCCGTCACCAGCGTCGACGTCACCTCGGCCGACATGCTGCGCGAGCTGAGCCATCACCTGGCCGAGTCCGGCATCGCCCTGCACTTCGCCGAAATGAAGGACCCCGTGCGCGACAAACTCAAGCGCTTCGAACTGTCCGAGGTATTCGGCGCCGACCGCTTCCATCCCACGGTGGAGAGCGCCGTGGACGACTACCTGAAGCGGCCCCCGCACGGGACCATCGACCCGTAGCCCTGGCAGTGGTAGCGTTGAACCTGACGGCTGACGCCTCCCCCGCGGAGAACCCCGATCATGTTCAAGCGCCGCCTCCTCCAGGCCGCACTGCCCCTCCTGCTGCTCTCGCTGGGAGGCTTCGGCGCCTGGCTGCTCAGTCTGCCGCCCGCTCCCGCCGGCCTGGCCGGCCCGCCCGTCGCGGCCAGCGAAACAGCCGCCCTGCTGGCCTCGCTGGCGCCCACCCGGCGGCAACGGCCGCTCATCGCCGTCGTGGGCATCAACGACGCCACCGAGACCACCGACTACCTGGTGCCCACCGGCATCCTGCGGCGCGCCGACGTGGCCGACGTCGTCACGCTGGCGAGCGGCCCCGGCCCGGTCAGGCTGTTTCCGGCGCTCACCGTCGAGGCCGACGCGACCCTCGCCGCCTTCGACGCGCGCAACCCCGCCGGCGCCGACTACGTCATCGTCCCCGCCATGAGCCGCGACGACGATCCCGCCGTCCTCGCCTGGCTGCGCGAGCAGGCGCGCAAGGGCGCAATCATCATCGGCGTGTGCGCCGGCGCCAAGGTCGTCGCCGCCGCGGGCCTGCTCGACGGCAAGCGCGCCACCACCCACTGGTACTACCTGAAGGAACTGCTAGGTGTGAACTGTCAATAGGTTGTATTCGTCCAGGTTGAGTCTGGAGATGGGTACAGCGCGCCCGATGCCTTGGTGGGGTCGATGCCAGTTGTAGTGGTGTAGCCAGGATTTCATGGCATCGGCTCGGTGTTGGGAGTTCTGGTAGGTGTGAGCGTAAGCCCACTCACGCAAGGCCGACTGGATGAAGCGTTCGGCCTTGCCATTGGTCTGTGGGCGGTAAGGTCGGGTAAAGCGGTGCTTGATGCCCAGCTCATGGCACAGCGCGGCGAAGGCGCGGCTGCGAAAGGCCGAGCCATTGTCGGTGAGCAAGCGCTGGATGGTCACGCCCAGGCATCCGGCGCCATCGCAACCCGCAACAGGATCCGCGTCATCCCGGGCGCGGCGGCCGCCGACTGGCCGGCCACGCGGCGCATCGACACCTACACCGACCAGGCGCCAGCGCAAACCCTGGACCGGACCCTGCGCGCCATCGCCGGCCGCTACGGCGCGCCCACCGCCAGCGTCGTCGCCATGCAGCTCGAATACCCGTGGCGCGGCGAGTACGCGGCAACGGCTTGGCGCGCGACATCCGCGTACGCTGGGCGTGTTCTTTCGCACGCCGCAGCCCCGCTATTGCCCGCCAGCGCCGCGCCTCAATACCTTGAGCTCTCCGGAAATGCCATCCAGCTCGACCACGTCACCCGTTCGCACCGCCGACCTGGGGCTTTCCCGAAAGCCATCCATGATGGGCAGCCCGGCGAGCGCGGCGCCCTGCACGAATACGGGATTGGTCGTGTCGCAAACCAACGCAATAGGCGCCGTCCCCCTGGACTTGAGGTTCAGCAAGGCCCAACCAGTGGCCACTCCGCCTTTCGTGTTCTTGAAAATCAGCACCTTGCCAGAAATGCTTTGACCATAGAGGTCATGCGACGGGCGCACGACCTTGCCGGTCGACGCATCGACGTCATACCACATACTGATGGCGTCATTCGAAACCAGCGCCTCGCCCACCACCTTGTCGGGAAGGCTGCGCAGGGCCCTCAATACCGGAAGGTCTCTATTCATCGCGAGGCTCCGTAGCGGCGCGGATGCAGTCCTCCAGGCGACACAACTGTATCTGGTAGCCGTGCCCACCCATTATGTTGGCCAGCTTTGCGGAATTCGTCGTCAGACGTGAGAAGCGGTTCAGAGAAGCCAGAATCCGCGGAGTCAGCAGGTAAAAACAGACACCTGTCAGGATTTCCACGCCCGCGGCAGTCAGCCTGTTCTTGACGCCGCTGGCCTCGATCTCGGCGACCACTGACTCGGGGGCCGTGACGAACATGCGCACGCCGGCCGCCACATTCTTTCCCAGCATGGCGTCGGCGATCAGCGTCAATTCTTGGGCGGAGAGTTGCGGCGCGCTGAACACCACAATGTCCGGATGCGCGAAGTCCGCATCATAGGCCTGAAAGACGCGCTCCAGCGCGTCTGCTTCCACATCCAGGATCCTGATATTACGCTCGGCGCTAAGCGTGGACGCCAGGTCCGGCGCTTCCGGCGTCACGCCCACGATGTGAAACATCGCAATCGAGCCAAAACTGGCCAGCGCCGCGCCCAGATGCTTGAGTGCATCGCTGTCGGGGCGAACGTCAAGCCCGGTAAAAACGGGAACATCCCAATAGCCGTTCATGGTCTTGCCAACCAGGCAGCCCAGCGCTCCCCATTCCGCCAACTCACGCGGCGCGGCATGCACGCGTACGATCACGTTCGCCTTGCGCGGCTCGTCCAGATGAAAACCATAGCGGGGCACGCGTCCGGTCATGGACGCGGCCAGGGCCGACGGCCCGGCCTCAAAGTTCGAGCGCGCACCGTAAACCGAATTGGCGTAAATGACCGAGCCTGTGTCACCCCACCCCAGGTGCTCGCCCAGGCCGGGCTGCATGTGGGTCTGGTAGATGATGCAGTTGTTGCATTGCTTGAAGCCCATTTCGCCGAAGGCGGCGACCGTGCGCGTCTCGATCTCGATGGCGCCGGGGTCCTGCCGTAGTCTGGCGCCGTGGAACTCGACGCCACGCGGGTCCGTGATCGTATGCGTCGCGCATGAACCGCCCTGGCGCGCAATGTGCTCCAGGAACTCCGTGCCTACGACGCCCAGCTCCTCCACGTCGCCCGATACATGTACGGAACTTACTTCGACCATGTCTTCGGCGCCGAAGTATTCACCGACCTGTTTCTGCAACTGCAGGGCCCACTGCAATGTCGGCCCGCGTCGGCCATCCAGCATGGCTTGCTCTTCCAAGGTCAAATTCATGATGTGCTCAGCGTGAAGGATTGGGATGGTATTTGCGCGCCCAGCGGCCAATGATTAGGTCGAATATCCGATCGGCCCCGTATCCCAGGCAGCCAAGCACGAAGATCCCGACGAAGATCTTGTCCGTCGCCATCCAGAGCCGCGAATTGAGGATCAGGTAGCCGATGCCGGATTCCGCCGCGAGCATTTCGGCGGCGATGACGGTCATGAAGGAGATCCCCATGGAGACACGCATCCCGGTAAGAATGGGGCTCACCGTCGAGGGAATGACGACGTGCCTGAAGATCTGCCAGCGTGTCGCGCCGAACATCTGCGCCGCGCGAATCTTGTTGACGTGCGCGTCGGCCACCCCCGCGACGGCGCTCAGGGCGACTGTAAAAACGGTTCCATAGACGATGATGAATATCTTGGACGTCTCACCCACACCGAACCAGATCATGGCCGGAGACACCCACGCGATGGGAGGAACGAAGCGGAAAAACTGCAAATAGGGATTGAACGCCGTACGTACCATGGGGAAGTAGCCGATGAGCAACCCCACCACGATGCCGATCGCTGACCCGATGGTGAAACCGGCCACGATGCGGGCCAAGCTGACGGCGGCGTCCACGATGATCGAGCCGGACTCCAGCATCCGCACGCCTTCCCGCAGCGTGGCCTGAGGCCCCGGAAACAGAATGGATGGAAACAGGCTGCCGCTGGCCCAGGCCCAGACGGCCAGGCCGCAAAGAATCGAGACGATGAAAATGGTCAGGTGCTGAAGTTTGCCTGGAGTTGACTCCGGCAGGACATACGCTTTCATGCCAACTCTCCTTCCAGTCGAGCGCCACGAGCGGCGGCGACCTCTTCGCTGATCAGTCCGCTGATGCGGTTGTACATCTGGCCGAAGTCGGGATGGCCCCGGTCTCTCGGCCGGGGCTGGCTGCAGGTCACCACCTCCTTGACGCTGGAACTCGGTCCCGCTCGCATCACCACGATGCGGTCCGCCAACGCTACGGCTTCCGCAATGTCGTGCGTGACGAAGAACACAGTGCGATGGGTCTGCCTCCAGATCTCGACCAGTTCGTCCTGCAAGGTCGCGCGCGTCTGCGCGTCGAGCTGGCCGAAAGGCTCGTCCATCAGCAGGACCTCTGCGTCGCACGCCAGCACTCTCGCGATATTGACGCGCTGCTTCATGCCGCCCGACAGTTGCGAGGGAAACTTGTTCTCCTGCCCGCGCAGGCCCACGATATCGAGATAGGCGCGCGCCTTCTGGCGGCGTTCCCGCGGCGGCACGCGAGCAATGCGCAAACCGAACTCCACGTTCTCCAGGGCAGTCAGCCAGTGATACAGGGAGTCGTCTCCCTGGAAGACGACGCCGCGCTCCATGCCCGGCCCCTCGATCGACTTGCCGTTCAACGAAATGGCGCCCCGGTCCGGGCGTTCGAACCCGGCAATCAGGTTGAGCACGGTCGTCTTGCCGCAACCGCTGGGACCAAGAATGCAGACGAACTCGCCGCGCCGAAGCTGCAGGGACATCCCGCCGAGCACATCTGGGTCCCCAGGTTTTGCGCCCGGGTGCTTGAACCGGACGTCATCCAGGACCAGATAATCGAATTCCATGCCCCCCCTTGTTCACGCACGAACTCTTATTGGTTTACGACCGCCGCCGGCACGCTGCGCAGGACATCGGGCACAAGCATGCCATCGACCAGCCCCGCCACGTCTGCGCTCTGGATCAAACCCTTGTCCTTCAACCACCCTCCCGCGCGAACCAGATCGGCCTTGAGCACCTCCGGCGATTCCAACCTGTATTTGAGCTGCTCGAACTGGCGCGGCGCATCCGCCTCGGGCACCTTGAATACGCGGGACAGGACCGCCGCGGCTTCGGCCGCGTTATTGGGATCGTTGAGCCAACGGGTGGCATCGCCGATCGCCAACAAGGTCTTCTTTACGTCCTCGGGCCGCTCGCGCAGGAACTTCTCGGAGAAGTTCGTCAGAAACTGCATCGTGTAGATGCCGTTCTGACCGGACATCTCTACGACCTTGAAATCCTTCACGACAGACCTTGCCCGGCTGAACCAGGGCTCCCAGGCGAAGATGGCCTGCACATCTCCGCGCGCGAGCAAGGGAACCATCTCCGGCGTCGCGACGTTGACCAGCTTCAGCGCATCGCGCGAGATGCCGTAATGCTGGAAGTACTGGTCCATGTAATACTCGCCAGCGGTTCCCTTTGGATAGGCGACGCTTTTGCCGACCAGGTCCTGCGCGCCATTGATGCCGCTGATCGCCGCCAGTCCGATCAGGTCCTTGCTATAGGCGCCACGGGCCACGGTCTTGATCTTGGCCCCTTTTGCCCTGGGTCCCAAGGTCGATATTTCCGATGACATGGCGACGTCCGCATCGCCGGCGACCACGGCCTCCAGCGCCATGGCCCCGCTGGCGAACTGCTTGTACGCCGCGTCTACGCCGCGCTGCTTGGCGTATCCCTTGTCCACGGCAATCACCAAAGGCAGGAATACGGCGTCCACGCCGGTGGCGAACTTGACCGGCTCTGCCGCTTCCGAACGAACGGCGGCCGCAACGATGAGCAGCGGCAGGACTGCGATGAGATTTCGACGAAGCATGGTTGGACTCCCTCAAAGATAATGACGTTTACGGCCTGGACGACTCGAACACCAACTTTCCCCCTAAGGTCTTCAGGATGGGAATCGCCGCAATCTCGTGCGGCATGCACTGGTGCGGATCGCGGCCCAGCATCACGGCATCGGCCGCCTTGGATACCGCGAGCGTGCCCGTTTCGCTTTCCTGAAAACCCAGCCAGGCGCCGTTGTAGGTGCACATCCGGATTGCCTCGGTCATCGAGACGCTCTGGTCCCGGTCGATCTGGTTGTCGACCAGCAACTGGATCCAGCGCAAGGGATCGGCCGGATGCACGGGCAGATCGGCGCCGCAACTGGCAATCGCGCCGCTGTCGAGAATCTCGCGGTAGGTATCGATGCGCTTGTATCTCCGCTCGCCCAAGCGCTCGAAGAAAATGCCGTCCCGGCCGCCCCACAAATGCGTGAAGATGGGCTGGACGGCCAGCCCGACCCCCAGATCTGCGGCGCGGCGCACATGGTCGCGCGAAGGAACATGAAAATGCTCGATGCGCGGCCGCAGATCGGTCCGGCCCGTCTCTTCAATAGCGCGTTCGTAGGTGGCGAGCAGTTGCTCGATAGCCGCATCGCCCATGGCGTGCATGCCAACCTGCATGCCCCGCTCGAACGCCGCAATCACGAAGTTGTGCAGTTTGATGCTCTCCTGGAACAACGAACCCCGCTCTTCGCTGCAACAGTACGGATCCACCATGGCGGCCGTCTGGATATTGGGCATTCCATCCAGGCAATTCCGCCCGCACCCGCCGACGCCACTCACTCCCAGCTGCATGGCGCGTTCGACGTCGAAGGTCTCGTAGTAAGGGACCACGTGTATCGGCAATTCGTGACGAAACCGCATCAATAATTCGATGTCGCGGTCCGCGCTCATCCGGCTGCCCTCGAAAGCATGGACCGTGGTCACCCCGCGCGTCGCGCCCAGTTGCGTCACGTGCTGAAACATCTGCCTCGCCTCGTCGTCCGAAATGAAACCGAACACGCGCTGGCGGGCCGGCACATTCGCTGCATCGTTCAGGAACGCCCCGGTCGGACTGCCATCCGCGGCAAGTTCGACCCCAGGCGTACTCAGCGGAATCTCCAGCATCCGGAATGCCTTGCTATTGACCAGGCTGGCGTGGAACGAGTCCTCCGCCAGCCATACCGGGCGGCCGCCCGACACCTGGTCGAGCTCTTGCCGGGTCGGATAGCGCTTTTCCTTGAGCCGACCGGCGGCCACGCCGTAGCCGCGTATCCACTCGCCCTCGGGCGTAGACTGCGCCCGGCTCCGGACCATGTCGAGCAGATCGCTCAAACAGGCTGCCTCGGTCAGATCGAGCGCCTGGGCCACCACGCCGCCGAACATCAGATGGGAGTGCGAGTCGATGAATCCGGGCAACAGCGTGCTTCCTCGAGCATCGACCACGGTCGCGGCCCGCCCGGCCAGCGGCGACAGCTCCTGCGTCGTTCCCAATGCAAGGATTCGCCCCGCAGCGAAGGCGATGGCCTGGGCGTGCGGGCAGTCACGATCGAGCGTCAGGATATTGGCGTTGATGATGACCGTATCCACGTCGGCCAAGGTAGTTGGGTTCATGCGGGCCCTCTCACGAATTGCGACGGGAAGGCGCCGCCGCCTGCGCCAGGCCCGCCGGCCCGGCAACCTCGACAGCGGACAACCGGCCGACATAGCCGAGTTGCCTGGATATTTGCAGCGCCGCCTTTTGCGCTCTTTGTCCCAGTTCGTGCAACCGCCAATCGGAAAGCCGGCTGCTCGGCGCGGAAATCCCCAGGCTTGCCACGACCCGTCCGGTGGCATCGAAGATCGGTGCGGCCCCGCCCCCTGTATCCGGCCGCCATGCCCCCAGGAACGCGGCGTAACCTCGTTCGCGTATGATCCGCAGCTCTTCCATCAATCGCGCGCGATCAACGATGGAGGCCGGCGCGGTGCCCTCGAGTTCGTCCGGCAGCATCGCCAGCAGCTCCTGCTCGTCCATGTTGGCCAGCACCGCCAGGCCGCTGACCGTGCAATTGGCCGGCGTGCGGGCGCCGACCGGAAGATGGACGCGGATGGTCTGGTCCGGCTCGAGCGTATGCAGGGTGATCATGGAGAAACCGTCGCGCACCGAGAGATAAGTGCTTTCCAGCGTCTCCTTGGTCAGCGCCTCCATCAGCGGAGCCGCTGTCGTCAGCAGCGTGCGCTGGGGCACGCCCACCCCGAGTTCGATGATCCTGGGCCCCAGGCGCCATCCCCCGCCCGGCCCCTTCTCGGCGTATCCGCGGCTTTCGAACGTGGACAGGATGCGGAACACCCCTGATTTCGAGACACCCACATTGCGCGCGACAGCCGACAGCGCGATGTCGGATTCGCTCTTGCCGACGGCCTCGAGCACATCCAGTGCATTCAGCAAATACTCTAAGTGTTTCACTATGGAGAACGATGTTTTGATATAGAGAACAAATTCTCCGACTGGAAAAGCCCCAACGTCAAGGCAGGGTTTCTACGCCCCCACGCCGAAACACCGCAGCGGCGCCAGTGGCGCGGGCGGTGGCAAATTGATCCAGGGATGAAGCGCGGAATGCGGCAGGATGTTCCACAGTGCTCGCATCGTGCGTGAATGCGCGGCCTCGACGACGGTAATGTGCGAATGGCGAAGTCCGGACGCCGCGCCAGGTCATGCTGCGGTCCGCTCGGATCTACCCGATGCGCAGACTCATTGTCTTCATCGCAGCCGATGCGGACTCAAATCGGGATCGTCGTCGCGCTGACCGCCCTGACCGCGCGCAAACTGGCCGCGCACGCATGATCAGGCCGACGGTCTGGCGGCGCCCCGGGGCGGCGCTCACGCCCCGGCGGGCCGCCGCAGCGCCTGAGCCAGCGCCCCCAACAGCCCCAGCGCCGCCAGCGCCCAGGCGGCCAACGCCGCCCACATGAAAGCCCGCGCCAGCGGCTCCAGCCAGGCCTGCTCCAGCGCCAACGCCAGATGGTGCGTCGCCATCGCGTACATACCCAGCGGAAACACCATTGCCCAGTACAGGCCCTCATAGCGCAAGGGATGGCGCTGCAGGCCATGGCGCCACACGCCCAGCACCAGCAGCAGCGGAATCCACCAGCTGCCGCCGGCCCAGAACAGCAGCGTCACGCCCTGCACGAAAGGCTGCACTGTCTGCAGCAAAGGCCAGGCGTGCGACTGCTGCAACAGCAGCGTGCCGGCCAGCGTCGAAATCGCCATCGCGCCCATATTGATCCAGTACGGCGGCGACAGATCGGTCGGCGACAGCGGCAGGAACATGATGCGATAGAAAATCAGCGACATCAGCAAGGCATACAGCACGCCGCCCCACAGCCACAGACCCAGCAGGGCCAGCGCCAACCGCCCCTGCCACGCCTCGTCCAGGCCGGCGCGAGCAACGCCCCCAGCCCCACCAGCGCCTGCGTCGCCACCACCGCCAGCAGCCAGCCGCCGCTCATGCACTGCTCCAGGCGCGGCTTGTCGCGCTTGACCATCACCGCCGCGAAAATGCCGTAGCTCAGCACCACCCACAGCACCACCGCCACCGCTTCCAGCCACATCGCCGCCCCTCGCGCATCGGCCAGCAACAGGCATTGCCCGCCCAGCACGCCGCTGGCCGCCACCGCCGTGAAGAAGCCCGGCGCGCACCCGTGATCGCAGGCATCGTTGCGCATGCGCCGCGGATGGCGCAGCAACCGCGCCAGGTTCAGCCCCCACACCACCGCATACAGCAGCACGTTCAGCGCGAACAGCCAGCGCCCCACCGACGGCAAGCCCAGCGAAGCACAGGCCAGCGACACTATGCCGGTAGCCATGACGATGCCGAAACTGGCCGGCGACAGCCCGGCCAGCAAGCCCGGATTTGCAGGGGCCGAAGAAGGGGCGAGCTCAGGACCGCGCGGGGACATGTTTTGACCGAGGGTGGAGTTCAGGGATCAAGCTATCGGGCAAAATACCATATAACCCCGGCTGGCCAGGCCCGCGCCGCGAGCCTCGCTTCACCTTGCGCACCTCGGCCTCGGCCGGCGCCAGCGCCGTGCCGTCCTGCGCGGCGGGCATGCTGGGCACGGCAATGACGCAGGGCTTGATCGCCTACGCGGACAGCGGCGCAAGACCGCGCGAGCCGTGCGTAGCCCGGGCTATCGGCGGGTCGCCGCCCTGAACAACACCAGGCTGGCCAAGGCCGCGGCGACGTTATAGACCATTGCCACGGCCAGCGCCCGGCCGTAGACCATGGCGCCATCGCCGACGGGCCAGCCGCCCTCCCCCTCGAGCACCGCGAACACCACGCCGCCCACCACCGCCACGCCCGTGGAAGTGCCCACCACCTGCAAGGTGCTCAGCATCCCCGACGCCATGCCGGCCTGCTCCTCTCGCACCGAGCCCAGAATCGCATTGAACGCAAGCGGGATCACCAGCCCCTGGCCCGCTCCGTTGAGCACCAGCGACGCCACCAAAAGCGGCAGATGGTGCGGCTGCGTCGCGGCGGTGACAACCGAGAGCGCCACGCCCGCGGCAAACACCAGCACCCCGAACAGCAGCGCGCCACGGCCATAGCGCGCCGCCAGCCGCGGCCCGACCAGCGACGCGCCGAAAAACGCCAATGCCGACGGCGTGAACACCGCGCCCGCCGCCAGCGGCGCCATGCCAAGCCCGAACTGCAGCAACAGCGTCAGCGCAAAGAAAAACGAACTGATCGCCGAGAAAAAGAAAAACACGGCGCCGATCCCCGCCACGAACGGCCGGTTGGCAAACAGCCCCATATCCAGCATGGGCACGCCACCGCGGCGCACCAGCCCTTGCTCATAGTGAACGAAATACCCCAGCACCAGCAACGCCAGCACCGGCCCGACCAGCGACCACCACGGCCAGCCGTGCTCGCGCCCCTCCATCACCGGCACCAGGATCAAGGCCAGCCCGGCGGCGCCGAGCAGCGCGCCCCGCATATCCACCTTCGTCGCAATCGGCGCGCGCCACTCGGGCAAGGCTCGCCGCCCCGCCAGCAACGCCGCGATACCCACAGGCACATTGATCAGGAACACCAGCCGCCACCCCAGGCCGAACGCATTCATCGTGATCAGCACGCCGCCCAGCAATTGCGACACCGTCGCCGCCACCCCCTGGACCGCGCCCATCACCCCGAACGCGCGCCTGCGCGCCTCGCCCTCGAACAACACCCTGATCGACGCCAGCACCTGCGGCATCAACACGCCCGCGCCCACGCCTTGCAAGGCGCGCGCGGCAATAAGCTGCCACGGCGTCACCGCCAACCCGCATAAGGCCGACGCCAGCGTGAACAGCCCCATCCCGGCCATAAACAGCCGTCGCCGGCCGAACAGATCTCCCAGGCGCGCGCCGTTGATCAGGCACAGACCATAAGCCAACGCATAGGCCACCACCACCAGCTGCAAATCCGTATCCGTCGCCGACAGACCATGCTGGATACTGGGCAACGCCACGTTGACGATGAACAGATCGAGAATCGTCACGAAATTGCCCGTCAACAACACGGCCAGCGCGCGCCAGGGGTGGCGCCTTTCAACATTGGGGGAAGGCATCGCGTCCATCATCCTTATAAATATATGTACGATCGTATTTATAGTATGATGAAAAACCCCATCTGCGCAATCACGCCGAACCCTGCCATGACTCAACTCGCCCCCTCCCCCACCGTCGACGGCCGCCGGTTGCGCGGCGAACGCGCGCGCGCACGCGTCCTGGACGAAGCCGTCAAACTCCTCTCCGTCGAGGGACTGGATGGCATCACCTTCGGCCAGGTCGCCGAGCGGGCCGAAGTGGGAAAAAGCAATCTCCAGGTGCTGTTCGGCGACAAGGAACGCCTGCAACTGGCGGCCCTGGACCATGCGATCGGCCTGTACCAGGCCCAGGTCATCGAACCGGCCATGCGCAAGCGCACGCCCTTGGCGCGGCTGCGCGCGCTGATGAACGGCTGGTTCGACTTCGTGGAGACCCGTCAGCTGCCGGGCGGCTGCGTCATTACCGCGGCCAGCAGCGAATACCGCGCCCGCCCCGGACCGCTACGGGACGCCATCCGGCAATACCGCGATGGCGCCCGCGCACGCCTGCGCGAACTGATTCGCCAAGCCAAAGCCCAGGGCCAGCTCGCCGCCGACACCAACGAAGCCAGACTGGCCATGGACCTGCTCGCCTACCAGGCATTCGCCAACGTCGCCGCGTCGATGGACGACGCCGCGGAGTTCAAGCGCGCAAAGGCCGCCGTCGCGCAAATGCTTGCGGGCGGTGCGGGCTGAGGGTCGACCGGCTTGTCGGTGGCAGGCCGTCGCCAGGATTCCGGCTTTGCGACGACTTGGTCCTTCGGTATGACGCGTATCCGCACCGCTCTCGATTACGGCATCATTGCGCCGAGCGACTTTGCGGCCTGCGCAAGCCCACCCAGGACGGAGTCCGCAACACGCGGCGAGAAGTCCTGCGGCAAATCGGCCTGCACGGCGGCAATGATCGCGGGCGTACGGGCCAACAGGTCTTCAATGATCGGCTCCGCCGTCGGGCCATAACCAACTTTTTGTGCGGTGCTGTTGAAGTGCCTGCGCTGGATGCCGTGCATCTCGTAATGCCGGTTCTTGCCAATCAATGCCATCGCCAATTTGATTTCGAACGGCGACCACTGATTCGCGCCATCGCCCAGTACCGGATAGGCCGACATCACGTCGTACAGTCTAGTCAACTGGAAACGGCCGCGCGGCAACAACTGGATGCTGAAATTCTTGGCGTGGCCATCGGGTGCCCGCAGCAACCAAAACAGGATCTGCGCCGCCATCAACGTTCTCATATCGACCGCTGCGTTCACTGACTGCCGCAGCGTGGCGAATAAGGCCTTGAGTCCTGGGCCGCCCTCGTTTTCATACTTGCGTAGCGGCGAGCACCCCTCGACCTGGCAGAAATCTTCCTGCGGCAGGCGCATCAGCCATTGCCCGTTGGGCGCAACACGCCGGTCGAATCGCTCGACCACCAGCACTCGCTGCTGTCCGAAGGTTGCGATGCTGGCCTCAGCCACATCCAACCCATACGCCTTCAGCAGCTTCAGACACAGCCATTCGTTATCAACAGAAGTGCTGAAGTCAGCCCGCCGTCCACCCACCAAGCCCAATGGAAGTTTGAAAATATGGCTCGTCGATGTCGCGCCACGCGGCGCAAGCCACTGTCCGCCCCACCACAGGAAGGCTGTCTTCTCTTGCGCGCCGGCCAGAGAAATTCTGAAATCCGCGTCCGGGTCCCGGCCCGCAGCGAAGGCGCGCGGCGTAACGGTTTCGATCAAATGCCGCTCGATGTCCTCCTCGGACAGAGGCACGCCCTCGATGCGATCAAAGCCCTCAGGTATCTCTTCGTCTTCCAGGATCTGTACGGCGCCAACGCAATCGCGTCCAATGGCTTTCAACAGATCGAAGGGATCGACCGAGCCCGTCCTGAATCGCTCGGCCACGCGACGACGGATAGCGTCGCTGTCCGGTAGCAGATTGTCGAAGTAGTTGGCGACTCTCTCCCCCTTGAGGGGCAGATTCTGCAAGTTGAATGGCAGCGACAGCGAAAGTGGCCGGCCGACGTCGGCACGGACCCAATCCACGTCGTACTGCAGTTCCATCTCTCCGCGAGCGGGAACCGTCCAACGCCCGACGCGAACGCCGTTGGTCCAGATGGACAGGCTGCGGCTGTGCGATCGGCGCCCCATGTCACCAATCCGCGTCGGAAGACCCTGCGGGACTTCCGCGAGTCGCAATCGTCAACTCCAACCCTAGCGCCGCGCACCAGGCCAGGAGCTGCTCCACGCTCAGTTGATGGGCATTCAACTCCAGGTGCGAGACCCGCGATTGGCTCAGGCCGATACGACTGGCCAGGGCCGATTGAGTCAGTCCCTGTGCTTTGCGTGCAGCCTGCAAGACCGCGCCAAGCTGGCCGGTAGTGAGCAGAGGTTGTGATGGCGGCGGCATTGGAAATACCTGATATTCAGCTAAAAGCATAATAGCTGTAAATCAACTATTTGTAAAATATCTGAAATTCAGCTATCAATCCACCGACTTACGCCCGGCACATAAGCTGCAGCCATGAACGTAGCAAGCGAGAAACCTGCGCCCGCTCCTCAACCAAGGCGCCAACCCCCCCTCCATGAGTCCGGCAAGCAGCGCTTGCCGTTATAGACCGATACACGTCGACGCGCTGGATCAGCGCTATTGCATCCAGCCTGGGCTTTGGCAATCTGCGACGCCAAGAAAAAATGCCATCGATGACGCGGTCGCAATCATCGATGGCATTAAATGTGGAATCAATGAATCGGATGCCCGACTCACTCCCACTCAATCGTCGCAGGCGGCTTGCTCGATACGTCGTACACCACCCGGTTGATGCCGCGCACTTCGTTGATGATGCGCGAGGAGACGCGCGCCAGCAGCGGGTGCGGCAGGGGCGCCCAGTCGGCGGTCATGAAGTCGAAGGTCTGCACGGCGCGCAGGGCGACGACGTATTCGTAGGTGCGGCCGTCGCCCATGACGCCGACCGATTTGACGGGCAGGAAGACGGCGAAGGCTTGCGAGGTGAGTTCGTACCAGGTCAGGCCGCTGGCCGGGTCCTTGGCGTTGCGCAGTTCCTCGATGAAGATGGCGTCGGCGCGGCGCAGCAGTTCGGCGTACTCGTGCTTGACTTCGCCCAGGATGCGCACGCCCAGGCCGGGGCCGGGGAACGGGTGGCGATAGACCATCTGCGGCGGCAGGCCCAGGGCCACGCCCAGTTCGCGCACTTCGTCCTTGAACAGTTCGCGCAGCGGCTCGAGCAGTTGCAGGTTGAGCGTGTCGGGCAGGCCACCGACGTTGTGGTGCGATTTGATCGAGGTGGCCTTGCCGGTCTTGGCGCCGGCCGATTCGATGACGTCGGGGTAGATGGTGCCTTGCGCCAGCCATTTGGCGCCTTGCAGCTTGCCGGCTTCGTCCTGAAAGACTTCGACGAATTCGCGGCCGATGATCTTGCGCTTGGCTTCGGGGTCGGCGACGCCGGTCAGCTTGCCCATGAACTGGCTGGTGGCGTCGACGTGGACGATCTTGACGCCCATGTTCTCGGTGAAGGTCTGCATGACCTGTTTGCCTTCGTCCAGTCGCAGCAGGCCGTGGTCGACGAAGACGCAGGTGAGCTGGTCGCCGATGGCGCGGTGGATGAGCGCGGCGGCCACCGAGGAGTCGACGCCGCCGGACAGGCCGAGGATGACTTCGTCGCTGCCGACCTGTTCGCGGATGCGGGCGACCGCTTCCGAGATGTAGTCGGGCATGTTCCAGTCGCCCTCGCAGCCGCAGATGTCCTTGACGAAGCGCGCCAGCATGGCCTTGCCCTGGACGGTGTGGGTGACTTCGGGGTGGAACTGCACGGCGTAGAAGCCGCGGCTTTCATCGGCCATGCCGGCGATGGGGCACGAGGCGGTGGAGGCCATCAGCTTGAAGCCGGGCGGCAGTTCGGTGACCTTGTCGCCATGGCTCATCCACACCTTGAGCATGCCGTGGCCTTCGTCGGTGGTGAAGTCGGCCAGACCGTCGAGCAGTTTGGTGTGGCCATGGGCGCGCACTTCGGCGTAGCCGAATTCGCGGTGGTCGCTGAAGCTGACGGTGCCGCCCAGCTGTTGCGCCATGGACTGCATGCCGTAGCAGATGCCCAGCACGGGCACGCCCACGTCGAACACGGCCGCCGGCACGCGCATCGAGCCTTCTTCGTAGGCCGACGCGTGGCTGCCCGAGAGGATGATGCCCTTGAGGCCCTGCGCGACCTGGTCGCGCACGAAGGCATCGTCGACGTCGCCGGCGTGGATTTCGGAGTAGACGCCGGCTTCGCGGACGCGGCGGGCGATCAGCTGGGTGACTTGCGAACCGTAGTCAAGAATGAGGATGCGCTGGTGCATGGAGATTCTGCCGGTTGGAAATAAAAGCGCACCGGCCAGAACCTGGCCGGTTCTGCCGGTGCGCGATGCATTGCGTGATGATGACTGGACCCCGGGTCAGTCGGCGCGGTAGTTCGGCGCCTCCTTGGTGATCTGCACGTCGTGGACATGCGATTCACGTACGCCGGCGGAGGTGATTTCGACGAACTGCGTCTTGGTGCGCATGTCGTCGATGCTGGCGCAGCCGCAGTAGCCCATCGAGGCGCGGATGCCGCCCACCAGCTGGTAGATGATGGCCAGCACGCTGCCCTTGTAGGGCACGCGGCCTTCGATGCCTTCGGGCACCAGCTTGTCGGCGTTGTTGGCGGGATCCTGGAAGTAGCGGTCGGCCGAACCGTCGGCCATCGCGCCCAGGCTGCCCATGCCGCGGTACGACTTGTACGAGCGGCCCTGGAACAGCACGACTTCGCCGGGGGCTTCCTCGGTGCCGGCGAACATGCCGCCCATCATGCAGGCGAACGCGCCGGCGGCCAGCGCCTTGGCGACGTCGCCCGAGTAGCGGATGCCTCCGTCGGCGATGAGGGGCACGCCGGTGCCTTCGAGGGCCTTGGCCACGTCGGAGATGGCGCTGATCTGGGGCACGCCCACACCGGCCACGATGCGCGTGGTGCAGATGGAGCCCGGGCCGATGCCGACCTTGACGCCGTCGGCGCCGGCTTCGACCAGCGCGCGCGCGGCGGCGGCGGTGGCGATATTGCCGCCGATGACTTCGACCTTGGGGTAGTTCTGCTTGACCCAGCGCACGCGCTCGAGCACGCCGGCCGAGTGGCCGTGCGCGGTGTCGACGATGATGACGTCGACGCCGGCGGCCACGAGTTTCTCGACCCGCTCTTCGGTGCCGGCGCCCACGCCCACGGCCGCGCCCACGCGCAGCTGGCCCTGGCTGTCCTTGCAGGCGTAGGGGTGTTCGGTGTTCTTGACGATGTCCTTGACGGTGGCCAGGCCGCGCAGCTCGAAGGCGTCGTTGACGATGAGCACGCGCTCGAGGCGGTGCTTGTGCATCAGCGCCTGGGCTTCGTCGAGGGTGGCGCCTTCCTTCATGGTGACCAGGCGGTCCTGCGGCGTCATGATGTTGCGCAGGGGCTGGTCGAGGCGGTCTTCGAAGCGCAGGTCGCGGTTGGTGACGATGCCGACCAGCTTGCGCCCTTCGACCACCGGCAGGCCCGAGATGCCATGCTGGCGCTGCAGCGCGATGGCGTCGCGCACCTTCATGTCGGGGGTGACGGTAACCGGGTCGATGACGATGCCGAATTCGTGGCGCTTGACGCGCGCGACTTCCTTGGCCTGGTCATCGGCCGACAGATTCTTGTGGATGATCCCTATCCCGCCTTCCTGCGCCATGGCGATGGCCAGGCGCGCTTCGGTCACGGTGTCCATGGCGGCGGACACGAGCGGAATGTTCAGGGTGATGTTGCGGGTAAGGCGGGTGGTCAGCGAGGTGTCGCGCGGCAACACTTCGGAGTAAGCAGGCACCAGCAACACGTCGTCGAAGGTGAGTGCTTTTTGAACGAGACGCATGGGAGACTCCGGGCGCAAAGCAAGATTATACGCCGGCTGTAAGAAGTTACTAGTAGGAACCCTAGGTTCCAGGGGGAATTTTGCCGGGTGTACGCCCGCGGCAACAGTGCCCGCCCTCTGCCCTGGTGTCGTGGCCTGTTTTTACCCGGATCATATTGACATTCGATATTTACCCGGGCAATATTTGCATCATTACATTTTTACCCGGACCAAATATCCATCATGACGACTCCCATGCCTATCTATACCGCCTTCGCCGGCCATGCCCTGCTGGCGGCCGGCCCGCTGGCCGAGGTGGCGCTGGCGGCGCGCCGCGCCGCCGATGGCGATGCCGGCGCCGCGGTGTTCATTTACGAGGATGCCACCGGACGCGCCATCGATGTGGACACCCGGGGCACCGACGCGGAAATCGTCGCGCGCCTGCCGCTGCCGCTGCCGCTGCCGACGCCCGTCGAGCCCGAGGCCGAGCCCGAGGGCAGCCCTGCCCGGCCGCGCGGCCGGGGCCGCCCCAGGCTGGGCGTGGTGGCGCGCGAAGTGACGCTGCTGCCGCGTCACTGGGATTGGCTGGCCGGACAGCCCGGCGGCGCCTCGGTGGCGTTGCGCAAGCTGGTCGAGCAGGCGCGCCGCGAGCATGCCGGCGCCGACGCGCTGCGCCGCGGACGCGACGCCGCCTATACCTTCATGAGCGCGGCGGCGGGCAACCTGCCCGGCTTCGAGGAAGCCGTCCGCGCACTGTATGCCGGCGACGCCGAGCGGCTGGCGGCGCACATGGCCGGCTGGCCGGCCGATGTGCGCGCCTACGCCCTGCGCCTGGCCGGCGCGGCGGACCTGCCGGCCTAGATGTGAACTGTCAATAGGTTGTATTCGTCCAGGTTGAGTCTGGAGATGGGTACAGCGCGCCCGATGCCTTGGTGGGGTCGATGCCAGTTGTAGTGGTGTAGCCAGGATTTCATGGCATCGGCTCGGTGTTGGGAGTTCTGGTAGGTGTGAGCGTAAGCCCACTCACGCAAGGCCGACTGGATGAAGCGTTCGGCCTTGCCATTGGTCTGTGGGCGGTAAGGTCGGGTAAAGCGGTGCTTGATGCCCAGCTCATGGCACAGCGCGGCGAAGGCGCGGCTGCGAAAGGCCGAGCCATTGTCGGTGAGCAAGCGCTGGATGGTCACGCCCAGGCGCTGGTAGTAGGCCACTGCGTCCTTGAGGAACTGGACGGCGCTGGGGAAGCGCTCGTCGGGGTGGATGTCGGTGAAGGCCACGCGGGCGTGGTCATCGATGGCCACGAAGACGAAGTCCCAGCCGGCCCCCTCAACGGTATCGCGTCGGTTGCCCGTGACCCGGTGGCCAGGGCGCTGGATACGTCCCAGCTTCTTGATGTCGATGTGCAGCAGATCGCCGGGGGCCTGATGCTCGTAGCGCACCACCGGCTCGGCCGGCTCCAGGTCGGCCAGGTGCGACAGACCGGCGCGGGCCAGGACGCGGCTGACGGTGCTGGCTGACACGCCCAGCGCCTGGGCGATGCGCGCTTGGGTCAGCCGCTTGCGGCGCAGCTCCACGATAGCCAGCGCCTTGGCCGGCGCAATCGCTCGGGGCGAGACCGTCGGGCGCGAGGACGCATCGGCCAAGCCCGCCTGGCCCTGAGCCAGGAAGCGGCCCAGCCATTTGCGCACAGTCGGCGCGGTGACCCCATAGGCGCGGGCCGCTTCAGGCACACAAACTTGATGGGCGATCAATTGCTGGACCATTTCGAGTCGACGTAGGAAGGTCAATCGGGCATGCTTATGGGTGTTCATCCGGCCGGGCTCCTTGAGTGAACTGGGGGATCGGCGATTTCCAGTTTCTCAAATCCGGTTCGGATGAACCATGCATACAACCTATTGAATCTTCACAGCTACCCCGCCATGGACAACATGGCCTGGTACGGCCTGGTCGCGCCGGCCGGCGTACCGCCCGAAGTCGTCAAGCGCGTCCACGACGCGGCCGTCAAGGCCCTGCAGGACCCGAAGATCCGCAAGCGCCTGGAAGACGGCGGCTCCATCGTGGAAGGCAGCACCCCCACCGAATACGCCAACCTCATCAAGCGCGAACTGGAACTGCGCAAACGCATCGCCACCGAACAGAAAATCCAGCTGAACTGACTGGTGTGCCTGTCCCCGCGGGGACAGGCACCCCGTCATACGGGGGGCAGGCACCCGCTGGATGCTTGCCTCACCCGCCCGACGGCAGTTCCCGCAATGGGACGCCCATGTCGCGCCAGGCTTCGGCGTGGCAGGTAAACAGCAGCACCTGGTGCCGCGAGGCGGCGTCGAACAGGGCGCGCTTGATCAGATCGCGCCGCGCGTCGTCGGCATGGACCAGCGCGTCGTCCAGCACCAGCAGCGCGGGCCGGCCGGCTTGCGCCAGCAGATCCGCGTAGGCCAGGCGCGCCAGCACGCCCAGTTGCTCGCGCGTGCCGAAACTGAGCGCGTCCAGGCCATCTTCCAGGCCGTCGCGCCGCAGCGCCACCGGCATCAGCGTCTCGTCCAGGCGCCATTGCGCGCCCGGGAACAGCAGCGCCAGGTAGTGCTGCAGGCGGCGGGCCAGGGGTTCGAGCAGACGCTGGGTGGCGGCGGTGCGGTGTTCGTCGAGCAGGCGCCACAGCAAGTCCAGCGCCTCGGCGCGTTCCACGTATTCGGCGCGCCGCCGGGCCAGCCGCTGCAGGTCGGCCTCGGCCAGCAGCAACTGCTCGCCCAGCCCCTGGGCGCCGGCCTGTTCCAGGCGGCCCTGCAATTGCAGCAACTCGCCATGGCGGCGATGCTGGGCCTCGCGCTCCAGCGCGGCCGAACGCTCGTAGCGCTGCAGGTCCTGTTCGACCAGTTCGGGTTGGTGCGCCGCCAGCGCCGCGCCGGCCTCCTTGGCGCGGCGGGCCAGGCTGTCGCGCAAGGCGCGCGCCTCGACCAGCCGCAAGCCCCGTTGGGCGCGCTGCGCGCTGCGCTGCTCGCCCGCGTAATCCTGCTCGCGCGCCTGCCATTGGGCTTGCAGCAATTGCGCGCGGGCGGCCTGGGTGTCCAGTTCGGTGCGCGCCGCCACCGTTGCCCGAGCGCCATGCTCGGCAGCCTGTTCGGCCGCCCGCAGCGCCTGCTGGATTTCGGCCAGCGGCGGCATGTCCCCCGCCGCCGCCGGCGGCAAGGCCTGCAGGCGCGCCTGCAGTTGGTCGCGGCGCCGGGCCGTGGCGGCCTGCTCGGCCTGCAGGGCCGGCACACCGTCGGGCGCGTGGATGCGCAAGGCCTTGCGCGCCATGTCCAGGTCGCGCCGGGCCTGCTCGCTGGCCGCCAGGCGCGCCTCGGCGCCGGCCAGGTCGGGCACGCCCAGCTTGCCGAGCAGCGCATCGCGTTCGGCGCCGCGCGCGCGCAGTTCGTCGAGCAGGGCCGGCAGGTCGCGTCCGCCGGGCAGGATTTCCAGTTCGCCGACCCCGTCGATGCGCACGCGCGCCGCGCTGGTGATCAGCACCTGCGCGTCGCCGGCCAGCGCCACGCCGTCGAGTTCGACCTGCTTGCCCGGCAACAGCCGGTGGTGTAGGCGCGTGGCCATTGCGCGCTGCTGCGCGCGTAATTCGTTGAGCAGGCGCTCCTGCTCGCGCAGGCGCGCGACGGTATCGGCATCGATGGCCGACTCCGCCAGTTGCGCCTGATGCCCGGCGACCGCCGCCGCCAGTTCGGCGGCCTGCTGCAAGGCCTGTTGCTGGCGCTGCGCATCGGCCTGCAGGCGAGCCAGTTGCTCCGCCAGATCGCCGCGCTCGGCGCCGGCCTGCGCGCAGGCCAGGCGTTCGCGCCAGTGCGCCACCTGGGCAGCCAGCTCGCCCTGCCCGGCCTGCACGCGCTCGAGCGCGGCCCGGGCCGGCTCCATGGCCTGCTGCGCGGCCTGCGCGTCGTTGCGCAACTGGGCCAGCGCCTCGGCGTCATGCTGGTCGCGCCCGACCTGCTCGGCAAGCAGCGCCAGGGTCTCGTCGGCCTGCGCCAGCTCGCGCTGCAATTGCTCCAGGGCCTGGCGTTCGCGCGCGATGCCTTCCAGGCGCTGGCGCGCCTGCGCGGCCCGCTCGGCCATTGCCTGCCAGGGCTGTTCGCGCTGGGCTCGCTCATACTCGGCGCGCAGCCGCGCCAGCCGGTCGACGTCGTCGTCGACCTGGCGCTTGGCGGCGGCCAGCGTCTCGCATTGCTCGCGGGCCCGCGCCCAGGCTTCCTCGGCTTCCTTGTAGGCCCCCTTGGGCTTGCCGCCGCGCGCATCCAGCAAGGCGGCGCGCTCGGCCGCCACGCGCTCGAACAGGCGATCGCCGTCGGTGGCGGCCAGCTCGCCCGACACCTCGGTCAGCGCCGCGCGCACGTGCATGCCGGCATGCCCGGCCGGCGCGAGCAGGGTCTGTCCTTCGCCCTGCTGGATCCACAACAGGCCCGGCACTCCTGCGTGCTCGGGCCGGCTCAGGCCGCGGCCCGCGAACTCGTAGCCCAGCAGCCGCGCCAGCAGGTTCTCGGCTTCCTCGCCTTCATGGCGTTGCGCGCCGCCGTCGATCAGCAACTCGCAGCGCGCGCGGTGCAGGAACTGCTTGCGCAGCGAATACGCGTGGCCGTCGTGCGTGAAATCCACCGTCACCGAGGACCGCGCGTCCGGCATGTCCCAGGGCGCCAGGTCGGCCAGCGGCTTGTTGGTGGCGTAGCGTTCCAGGAACGCGGCGCGCAGGGCCGCGACGAAGGTGCTCTTGCCCGCCTCGTTGGGACCCACGGTGATGTTCAGGCCGCCATCCAGGTCTTCCAGCGCGACTGGCTGGCGGAATTTGCGAAACGCCTCCAGGGCGATGCGGCGCAGCTTCACGAAGCGCCCTCCGCCAGCTCGCGCTGGTATTGCAGCAGCAGCCGCAGCGCGACGCGCGCTGCGGCGGCCTGCGCGCCGTCGCCCTGCATGGCCTGCAGGCGCGCGGCGGCCGCGCCCACGTAGCCATCGACCGAGAGCGCGGCCAGGTCGGCCGCATCCGGCTCCAGCACCAGTCCGGCGCTGTCGGCGACCAGCGCGCGCACGCGCGCCGCGGCGCGCTCGACATCGCGGCGCAATGCGTCCCAGCGCCGCGCCAGCGACAGCGCGCCGTGCAGTTCCAGGCGCAGCACGTCGCCGGCCTGCAGGCCGGCCAACCGGTGGCCCAGATCCTCGGCATCGGAAGCCAGGTCCAGCCGCTCGACCCAGTGCGACCAGCGATATTTGCCGACCTCCAGCTGGCGCACCTGCGGCGGCGCGCCTGGCGCCGCCACCTCCACGAGCAGCGCATATCCCGGGGCATTGCCGCGAAAGCGGTCGGGCTCGGGCGTGCCGGCATACCAGGTGCGTTCGTCGATGCGCAGGCAGCCGTGCCAGTCGCCCAGCGCCAGATAGTCCAGCCGGGCGCGCTGCGCGCGGTCCGGCGCGATCGGGTTGGCGGCATCGGCCTGCTCGGGCAGCCGGTCGGCCACGCTGCCGTGCGCCAGCCCCACGCGCACCAGGCCCGCGGCGCTGTCCATGGTGTCGAACGCGGCAGTCACATCGTCATAGGTATGGCGCTGGGTCAGCGGCGCGGCCAGCACGGCCAGCCCCGCCAGCGGCAGCTCGACCGCGGCCGTGTCCTGGGGAACGTGGACGTTGGTTCCGATGCACTCGAGCCGGCGCGCGCGCGACCAGACGCTGTCGGCCAGCGCCGCATCGTGGTTGCCGGCGATCAGCACCCACGGGCCCTCGTAGGCCTGCATGGCGCCGAACAGGCGCCGGATCGTGCGATCCGAAACGCTTTGCGTATCGAAGACGTCGCCGGCCACCAGCACGGCGTCGACGGCCAGTTCGCTGGCCTGGGCGGCAATGCGGGCCACGGCCTCCAGCCGCGCCTCGGCCAGCACGGCCGCGTCATCGCTGTCGAACTGGCCGTACTGGCGGCCGATCTGCCAATCCGCGGTATGAATGAATCGGGTCACGAAGCTCCGGTCGGGCGCGCGCCGCGCCTGTCGTCATGCCCGGATTGTGGCACAGGCGCCGGCGCGCGCCGACGGCTCAGGCGGCGTTGTGCTGCGCGCGCGCCACGCCGCCGCCAGCCTGCCCGCCCGCGCCGTAGCGCGACAGCGCGAGGTCGTCGGCGCGGATGGCCGGCTGGCGCCCGCACACCTGGTCGGCCACCAACTGGCCCGACCCGCAGGCCATGGTCCAGCCCAGGGTGCCGTGGCCGGTGTTCAGGAACAGGTTGCCATACTTGGTGGCGCCGATGATGGGCGTGCTGTCCGGCGTCATCGGCCGCAGGCCGGTCCAGAACTCGGCCTGCTCGACCGCGCCGCTGCCGGGGAACAAATCGTTGACCACCAGCTCCAGGGTCTTGCGGCGCGCCTCCTTCAGGCGCAGATCGAAGCCCGCCAGCTCGGCCATGCCGCCGACGCGGATGCGCTGGTCGAAGCGCGTGACCGCGACCTTGTAGGTTTCATCCAGGATGGTGGAAACCGGCGCGGCGGACTCGTCAGTCATGGGAATGGTGAGCGAATAGCCCTTGACGGGGTAGACCGGCAGATCCAGGCCCAGCGGGCGCAGAAAGCCACGCGTATAGCTACCGAACGCCGCGACGTAGCGGTCGGCCGCCAGTTGCTCGCCGCCCACGCGCACGCCAACCACCTGCCCGCCGCGCACGTCCAGCCCCTCGACCTGCTGGTTGAAGCGGAATTGCACGCCCAGCGCCTTGGCCTTCTCGGCCAGCTGCAGGGTGAAGCGCCGGCAATCGCCGGTTTCGTCGTTGGGCAGGCGCAGGCCGCCGGCCAGCTTGTCCAGCGCGCGCGCCAGCGCCGGCTCGGCGGTGGGCAGGCGGTTGCGGTCGAGCAATTCGTACGGCACGCCGCACTCTTCGAGCACGGCGATGTCGCGCCGCGCGGCTTCCATCTGCGCGGCGGTGCGGAACAGCTGCAACGTGCCCTGGGTGCGCTGCTCGTACTGGATGCCGGTATCGGCGCGCAAGGTGCGCAGGCAGTCGCGGCTGTATTCGGCCAGGCGCAGCATGCGTTCCTTGTTGACGCTGTAGCGGCCGGCCGAGCAATTGGCCAGCATCGCCGCCAGCCAGCGCCACTGGTAGAAACTGCCGTCGGCGCGGATGGCCAGCGGCGCATGCTTCTGGAACATCCACTTCAGCGCCTTGAGCGGGATGCCGGGCGCCGCCCACGGCGTGGAGTAGCCCGGCGACACCTGGCCGGCATTGCCGTAGCTGGTTTCGTCGGCCGGCCCGGCGCGGCGCTCCAGCACCGTGACCTGCGCGCCCTGGCGCGCCAGATAATAGGCGGTCGTCGTGCCGATGACGCCGCTGCCCAGGACGATGACGTGCATAGAATCTCCCACACTCTTTTACATACGTGAATTCCTGTAGTCTAGGAGGCCCCAGGCAGTGATAATCACTAAAATCATTCCGGGATGCCGGCCTTTCCACTGGCCGCCGCGGGTTTTCTTACCTTTGGAAGTGAAATGCGCGAACTGGACCGCATCGATCGCAAAATCCTCGATATTCTGCAACGTGAAGGGCGTATATCCATTACCGAGCTGGCGGAGAAAATCAGCCTGTCGGCCACGCCCTGTTCCGAGCGCGTCCGGCGCCTGGAACGCGAGGGCGTGATTACCGGCTACCATGCGCGCATCAATCCGGCGGCGCTGGGCAAGACGCTGCTGGTATTCCTGGAAATCCGCCTTTCGGCCAAGTCCGGCGATGTGTTCGACAAGGTCAAGCAGGAACTTCTGTACGTGCCCGAGGTCATGGAATGCCATCTGGTCTCGGGCGATTTCGATTATCTGGTCAAGGCGCGGCTATCGGAAATGAATGAATACCGCCGCTTGCTGGGCGAGATTCTCAAGCGCCTGCCCGCTTCGGCGGAATCGCACAGCTACGTGGTCATGGAAGAAATCAAGGAAACCCTCTACCTGCCTGTGGACCGCTGAATCCCGCCGCCCGCCATGAACCGGGGACGCTTCATCTTTTTTCTGTACCATTCTGAGCCGTATTTCATTTCATGCCCGCCGTCCGCGCCCGCCGGCGCGGCGCAGGAGCCTCATCCATGAGCCGTTTGTACCGATATTTCTTCCGCGGCCTGATCACCGTCCTGCCCATCGCGCTGACGCTGTATCTGCTGTTCATTTTCCTGGCCTGGACCGAAGCGCTGGCGCTCACCCTGCTGCGCCCGTTCATCGGCAGTTTCTACATCCCGGGCATGGGCCTGGCGCTGGGCATCCTCGGCATCCTGGCCATCGGCTACCTGGTGTCGAAACAACGCGTGCAGCGCTGGCTGCTGCTGCTGGAAATGCCGTTTACCAACCTGCCGGTGGTCAAGAGCATTTATTCGTCGCTCAAGAGCTTCGCCGATTATTTTTCGCCCAGCGCCAAGACCAGCTCGCAGCAGGTCGTGATCCTGCGCATGCCGGGCAATCCGCTGGAGCTGGTGGGCCTGGTCACCCGCCGCACGCTGGAAGGCCTGCCGGACGGGTTCACGCAGGGCGACCGCGTGGCCGTCTACCTGCCCATGGGCTACATGATCGGCGGCTACACCGTGTTCGTGCCCACCGAGTGGGTGCATCCGATCCAGATGTCGGTGGAGGAAGCCATGCGCTCGTCCCTGATCGCCTGGATGGCGCGCGCCGAGAACGGCGCGGCCAGCGGCACGGTGGCCACGCCGCCGGCACCGCCCGCGCCCCCCGCCCCGCCGGCGGCGGGCGGCCCGCAGGCCTGATCCGCGCCCGGGCCCGCGCGCCGGCGGCGCGGATCGGCGCGCCGCCTCTTGCGGATTTCGCGCCGATTGGCAATGATTGCCTCCCGCGCCGGGTCCCTCCGGCGCCACGACGGCTCAGGGAGCCTATCCATGTCCACCGCAGCGCCCGTCCCGGGCGGCATTCTGATCGCATGCGCCGCCGCCGCGGCCGACGCCAACCAGCAAGCACTGTTGCAATATGTCCAGGGTCTGGGCCTGGCCGACGCGGTCACGCTGTCCTGCATCCGGCGCGGCGAAACCGCGGCCCTGTCGATGACCCTGGCGCCCGCGTTCCAGGCGCGCCATGCGCCCGGCCACGACACGACCGGTATCGCCGCCTCGCTGGGCTTGCGTCCCGAGCACGACAGCGGCGACCTCGAGCGCGAGATCCTGCTCGCCATCCTCGCCAGCCCGGTGGCCTTTCCCCTGCCTGAAGCCGCCGAGCTGGCCTCGGCGGTGCGCATCCGCCGCCACATCGTGCAGGCGGCGCGACGCACCGCCCTGGCGTTCGACACCGAGCAGGCCGAACGGCCGCAGGACGACTGGGTCTACGACGAGCAGCGCGGCTTCACCGTGCTGCCGGGCCGCCCGCTGGTCGAGGCGCTGCGCAAGGCAACCCAGCCCGACGAGTCGGGCCGGCTGTATTCGTTTTCCTGTTACCGCGCCACCGAATACGTGACCGTGCTGGGGATCGCCCAGGAGCTGCAGGCCTGCAACCCCGAACTGGCCGCGCGCCTGCAACGCCAGTGGGAAACCCGCGCAGTGATGTCCGGGCTGTTCCACGACACGTTCCTGCGCGAATACGGCTCGCTGCAGGACCCGCTGCCGCCGCGCTACTACGTGCCGGGCGACCGCCTGTGGTTCCGCAACCCGGACGAGCATTCGTCCAACGTCGAAGGCTACGAAGGGTCGTGGGTGTTCTACCTGGGCTCGGGGCTGTTCAACAATTTCTGGAAGCGCGACCAGCCGTACACGCTGGCCGGCAAATGCGTGGAGATCTACCACTGGCGCCACGGCGCGCGCCGCAACGAGGCCGGCAAGCTGATCATCGACGAATCCATCGTCGAGGCGCGCGTGCACGCGACCATGGCCGACCCGCAGGCCACCGCGCGCGTGCTCGAACGCATGGTGCGCATCCGCGATCCGCAGGGCATCTACGCCGAGGGCGGCTGCATCGATGCCACGCGCGAATGCGCGCGCTGGGTCGGGCCGGGGCATACCGACATCGTGCTACCCGACTTCCCCCGGCCCGCCTGACTCAGCGCACCTTGCCCTCCCTCCAGGCCTGCAGCAGCTTTTCATACGCGATGGTCTGGCCCTGGGGCTTTTCGTTGGCCAGCTTCTTCCATGGCGCGTGCTGGTCCGACAGCCACTTGGCCGGATCGCTCTTGGGGTTCAGCTTGGGCGCGCACTGCGCCATGCCGGCGCGCTCCAGCCGCGCCAGCACCTGATCCATTTCGTTGGCCAGCGTGTCCATGGCCTGCTGCGGCGTCTTCTCGCCCGTGACCGCGGTGGCCACGTTCTTCCACCACAGCTGCGCCAGCTTGGGATAGTCGGGCACGTTGTTGCCGGTGGGCGTCCACGCCACGCGCGCCGGGCTGCGGTAGAACTCGACCAGGCCGCCGTAGTTGGCCGCGTTCTTGGTGAAGAACTCGCTGTTGATGTCGCTGTCGCGGATGAAGGTCAGGCCGGTGATGGACTTCTTCAGCGACACCGTCTTGGACGTCACGAACTGCGCGTAGAGCCACGCGCCGGCCAGGCGGTTGGCGTCGGTGGACTTGAAGAATGTCCACGAGCCGACGTCCTGGTAACCGTTCTGCATGCCGTCCTTCCAGTACGGTCCATAGGGCGACGGCGCCATGCGCCACTTCGGCGTACCGTCTTCGTTGACCACCGGCAGCCCCTTCTTGGTCATGTCGGCGGTAAAGGCGGTGTACCAGAAGATCTGCTGGGCAATCTGCCCCTGCGCCGGCACCGGGCCGGATTCGGAGAAGGTCATGCCGGTGGCCTGCTGCGGCGCGTACTTCTTCATCCAGTCCACGTACTTGGTCAGCGCATAGACCGCGGCCGGGCTGTTGGTGGCCCCGCCGCGCGCCACCGAGGCGCCCACCGGCGTGCACTTGTCGTCGGCCACGCGGATGCCCCATTCGTCGACCGGCATGCCGTTGGGCAGACCCTTGTCGGCCGCGCCGGCCATCGACAGCCAGGCGTCGGTGAAGCGCCACCCCAGCGAGGGATCCTTCTTGCCGTAGTCCATGTGGCCATAGACCCGCTTGCCATCGAGCTCCTTGACGTCGTTGGAGAAGAACTCGGCGATGTCCTCGTAGGCCGACCAGTTGGTCGGCACGCCGAGTTCGTAGCCGTACTTGGCCTTGAACTTGTCCTGCAGGTCCTTGCGCGCGAACCAGTCGACCCGGAACCAATAGACGTTGGCGAACTGCTGGTCGGGCAACTGGTACAGCTTGCCGTCGGGCGCCGTGGTGAACTTGGTGCCGATGAAGTCCTTCAGGTCCAGCCCCGGATTGGTGTACTCCTTGCCCGCGCCCGATATGTAGTCCGACAGCGGCAGGATGGCGCCATACCGGTAGTGCGTGCCGATCAGGTCCGAATCGGAGATCCAGCCGTCGTAGATGGACTTGCCCGACTGCATGGACGTCTGCAGCTTCTCGACCACGTCGCCTTCCTGGATCAGGTCGTGGTTGACCTTGATGCCGGTGATCTCGGTGAAGGCGCGCGCCAGCGTCTTGGCTTCGTACTCGTGCGTCGTGATGGTCTCGGACACCACGTTGATCTCGCTCACTCCCTTGGCCTTCAGCTTCTCGGCCGCGTCGATGAACCACTTCATTTCCGCCATCTGCTGGTCCTTGGACAGCGACGAGGGCTGGAACTCGCTGTCCACCCATTTCTTCGCCTCCGGCTCGCCAGCCCAGGCCGCCTGCGTCCCGATCAGGGCGATGGCGGCCGCCATGGCATGCATGCGCATTTTCATGACTTGTCTCCTCGATGCGCCTCCCCTGTCTTTGCTGCGGGACGCCGGGCCGGGGAAGGCTGGGCCGTTGTCCTGGTAAGACCCCCAACGATTTTCCGGGGCAGCGGATGCGTGCCGCTACCCTTTGCGCATCACCAGCGCCAGCACCACCATCGACAGCACAAAACCGATCCAGACCGTGGGCGGCTCGTCCAGCGCGAACCACTCCATCGCCTTGCTGCCCAGCCCCACGTAGGCGAGATTGATCCAGGCCGCGATCATCAGGCCGATGAACAGGCGGTCGCCGCGCGTGGTGGCGATGGGCAGGAACCCCTTGCGCAGGCGCGTGGGCGAGCGCAGCTCCCAGATCGTCATGCCCGCCAGCATCAGCGCGATGCAGGCGAAGAACACCGCCACCGGCGTCGTCCATACCATCCAGCCGAACATGGCGCCCTCCCCTCAGACCCGGCCCATCGCGAAGCCCTTCGCGATGTAGTGCCGCACGAACCAGATCACGATGACGCCCGGCACGATGGTCAGCACGCCCGCGGCGGCCAGCACGCCCCAGTCCATGCCCGAGGCCGACACGGTGCGCGTCATGGTGGCCACGATGGGCTTGGCGTTGATCGAGGTCAGCGTGCGCGCCAGCAGCAGCTCCACCCAGCTGAACATGAAGCAGAAGAACGCCGCCACCCCCACCCCGGCCTTGATCAGCGGCAGGAAAATGGTGAGGAAGAAACGCGGGAAGCTGTAGCCGTCCACATAGGCCGTCTCGTCGATCTCGCGCGGCACGCCCGACATGAAACCCTCCAGGATCCACACCGCCAGCGGCACGTTGAACACCAGGTGCGCCAGCGCCACCGCCAGGTGGGTATCCATCAGCCCCAGCGAGGTGTACAGCTGGAAGAAAGGCAGCAGGAACACCGCCGGCGGCGTCATGCGGTTGGTCAGCAGCCAGAAGAACACGTGCTTGTCGCCGATGAAGCGATACCGCGAGAACGCATAGGCGGCCGGCAGCGCCACCGCCAACGAGATCACCGTGTTGATCAGCACGTAGATCAGCGAATTGATGTAGCCCGAATACCAGGCCGGATCGGTGAAGATGGTGCGATAGTGCTCGACCGTGAAGTCGCTGGGCCACAGCGTCAGGCTGCCGAGGATCTCGGTATTGGTCTTGAACGACATGTTGACCATCCAGTACAGCGGCAGCACGGCGAACAGCAGGTACAGCGCGAGAAAGATCCCGCGCCAGGAAGAACGGCGCTCAGCCATGGCGGCTCTCCTCGTCCAGCCCGCCGGCGGTGCCGGCGCGCTGCATCCAGTTGTAAAGCACGAAGCACAGCAGCAGGATGATTAGGAAGTAGACGATCGAAAACGCCGCCGCCGGGCCCAGGTCGAACTGCCCCACCGCCTTCTGGGTCAGGTACTGCGACAGGAAGGTGGTGGCGTTGCCCGGCCCGCCGCCGGTCAGCACGAAAGGCTCGGTGTAGATCATGAAGCTGTCCATGAAGCGCAGCAGCACGGCGATCATCAGCACGCCGCGCAGCTTGGGCAGCTGGATATAGCGGAACACCGCGAAGGCCGACGCGCCGTCGATGCGCGCGGCCTGGTAGTAGGCGTCCGGAATCGCGCGCAGGCCGGCGTAGCACAGCAGCGCCACCAGCGGCGTCCAGTGCCATACGTCCATGACCAGGACGGGTCAGCCACGCGTCCAGCGCGTCGCCGGTGTAGTTGTAGTCCAGCCCCAGCGCCGCCAGGGCCGCGCCCAGCAGGCCGATGTCGGTGCGCCCGAACACCTGCCAGATGGTGCCCACCACGTTCCAGGGAATCAGCAGCGACAGCGCGATGACGACCAGCACGGCCGAAGCCCGCCAGCCGCTGGCCGGCATGGCCAGCGCCAGCAGGATGCCCAGCGGGATCTCGATCAACAGCACCGCCAGCGAAAAGCCGATCTGGCGCCACAGCGCGCCATGCAGCTCTTCGTCCTGCAATACCGCGGCGAACCATTCGGTGCCCACGAAGACGCGCCGGTCGGGCGCGATGATGTCCTGCACCGAATAGTTGACGATGGTCATCAGCGGCAGGATGGCCGAGAACGCCACGCACAGCACCACGGGCAGCACCAGGAGCCAGGCCCGGTGATCGATCGGTTTCATCGGATCAGCTCCTCGTCGCGGTAAAAGCAGGTATGGCGATTGAGCACCGCCAGCCAGACGGTGTCGCCGGCGCCGGGCAGCGCCGCATCCAGCGGCAGGCGCGCCCGCAGCGCGATCGATTCGAACTCGGCGCCCAGCAAGGCATAGGTGCCGACGTCCTGCACCCGCGCCACCCGCACCGGCAGCGCGCCCGGCGTGTGCGGGGCGACCAGGCGCAGGTACTCGGGCCGCACGCCCAGCTTCACCGGCCCGCCCTGCGCCAGCGCCTCGGCCTGGCCGGCCGTCAGCCCCTCCAGGCGTTGCGAACCTATGCGCAGGGCGCCGTCGCGCCACTCGGCCGGCAGGAAATTCATGCCCGGCGAACCGATGAAATGACCCACGAACGTATGCGCGGGACGCTCGAACAGGTCGTCGGGCGTACCCACCTGCACCGCGCGTCCGCGCGACATCACCATCACCCGCTCGGCGAACGTCAGGGCCTCGGTCTGGTCGTGCGTGACATAGATCAGGGTCAGCTTGAACTCGTGGTGGATTTCCTTCAGCTTGCGCCGCAGCTCCCACTTCAGGTGCGGGTCGATCACCGTCAGCGGCTCGTCGAACAGGATGGCCGACACATCGCTGCGCACCAGGCCGCGCCCCAGCGAGATCTTCTGCTTGGCGTCCGCCGTCAGGCCGCTGGCGCGGCGCTCCAGCACCGCCGACAGCTCCAGCATTTCGGCGATGCGGCCGACCCGCTCGCGGATATGCGCCTGCGGCACGCCCCGGTTGCGCAGCGGAAAGGCCAGGTTGTCGGCCACCGTCATCGTGTCGTAGACCACCGGAAACTGGAAGACCTGGGCGATGTTGCGTTGCTGCGGCGTGCGGCCGGTCACATCCTGGCCGTCGAACAGCACCCGGCCCTGCGAAGGCCGCAGCAGGCCGGACACGCAATTGAGCAGGGTGGTCTTGCCGCAGCCCGACGGCCCCAGCAAGGCGTAGGCCCCGCCGTCCTCGAAGGTGAAGCGCAGCGGCAGCAGCGCGTAGTCGTCCTCGCCGCGCGGATCGGGGCCATAGGCGTACTCCAGGTCGAGCTCGATGCTGGCCATCAGCGCTCCCCCGCGGCGCGGCGCCGCCAGCAGCGCGCCGTCCGGCCCGAAGGCGTAGCTGTCGGCCGGATCGAAATGCAGCGTCAGGCGCGAATCCAGCGGATAGCGGTGCACGCCGGTCAATTGCGCCACGACCGGACCGGCGGGCGTGCGCACATGCACGAACGAATCCGATCCGGAAATCTCGGCCAGCTCCACCACGCCCGGCAAGGCCACGTCGGCGCCGCGCGCCTCGGTGCGGAACACCCCGGCGCGCAGTCCCGCCGTCAGCGCATCGTCGCCGGTCTCCGGCGGCGGCAGCGCGCACGGCACCATCACGCCCGAGGCCAGCATGAAACCGCCGTTGGCGCGCCGCGCCGGGAACAGGTTCATGGGGGGATCGCTGAAGGCCCGCGCCACCCGGATGGAATTGGGGCGATGGAAGACCTCGGCGGTCGGACCGTATTGCAGCAGCCGGCCGGCGTCGAGCACCGCGGTATGGCCGCCCAGCAGCAGGGCCTCGGCGGGCTCGGTGGTGGCATAGACCACGGTCGAGCGCCCCTGGGCGAACAGGCCGGCCAGCTCTTCGCGCAAGGCTTCGCGCAGCTTGTAGTCCAGGTTGACCAGCGGTTCGTCCAGCAGCACCAGCGGCGCGTCCTTGACCAGCGCGCGCGCCAGCGCCACGCGCTGCTGCTGGCCGCCGGACAGTTCGGACGGATAGCGGTCCAGCAGGTGCTCGATATGCAGGCGTTCGGCCATGGCCCGCACGCGCGCCGGGATATCGGCGGCGCCGCGCAGGCGCAGCGGCGAGGCGATGTTGTCGGCCACCCGCATCGACGGGTAGTTGATGAACTGCTGGTACACCATGGCGACGTTGCGCTGGCGCACCGGCACGCCGGTGACATCGGCCCCGTCGACCAGCACCTTGCCCTCGGTGGGGCGGTCCAGCCCGGCCATGATGCGCATCACCGAGGTCTTGCCGGCCAGGGTCGCCCCCAGCAGCACGGTCATGGCGCCCGGCGCGGGCTGCAAGCTGAGCGGGTACAGGTGTACCTGTGACCTCGCGCGCAGTTGAATTCCGTCCAGAACCAGCTGCATCTCTCCTCCGGCAAACGCGGTACGATTGCTTTCGTTGCTTTCTTTGCGTTTTAACGAACAAGCGAAAGAAAAACAATCTTGCACCGCGTCATTATTTTTCGGTTTTGTTGTTTTATGATGCGAACATGACCCTCAATCCCAGACAAAGCGCCCTGGTCGAACTGGTTCGCACCCAGGGCTCGGCCACCATCGAAGCGCTGGCGCGCCATTTCGACGTCACCCTGCAGACCGTGCGGCGCGACGTCAACCTGCTTTCCGAAGCCGGCATGCTGTCGCGCTTTCATGGCGGCGTGCGGATCGAGTCGTCGACCATCGAGAACATCGCCTACCGCAAGCGCCAGGGGCTGCACGCCGAGGGCAAGCGCCGCATCGCCGAGGCGGTGGCCCGCGCGGTGCCCGACGGCTGTTCGCTGCTGATCAACATCGGCACGACCACCGAGGCCATCGCGCGCGCCCTGCTGCGCCATCGCGGCCTGCGCGTCATCACCAACAACCTGCACGTGGCCGACATCCTGTCCGACAACCCGGATTGCGAAGTCATCGTAGCCGGCGGCGTGGTGCGTTCGCGCGACCGCGGCATCGTCGGCGAGGCCACGCTGGACTTCATCCGCCAGTTCAAGGTCGACATCGGCCTGATCGGCATATCCGGCATCGAGGCCGACGGCACCTTGCGCGACTACGACTTTCGCGAGGTGCGCGTGGCGCGCGCCATCATCGAACAATCGCGCGAGGTCTGGCTGGCCGCCGATAGCAGCAAATTCCAGCGCCAGGCCATGGTCGAGCTGGTGCACGTCTCGCGCATCCACCGCTTCTTCACCGACACCCAGCCGCAAGAGCCGCTGGCCCAGGTGCTGCAGGACGCCGGCGTGCGCTGCGACGTCGCCGCGCAGTCGGCAGGCGCCGCCGCGGCCTGAGCGCCTGCCCAGCCCCTTTTCCCGCCCCGAACAGAATCCATGACCGCCCCTACCCTCGCTCCCATCGACCCGCCCGCGCGCGCGCAACTGCTTACCGACCTGCAAGGCGCCCCCGATTGGGATGTCATCGTCATCGGCGGCGGCGCCACCGGCCTGGGCACCGCCGTCGATGCCGCCGCGCGCGGCTACCGCACCCTGCTGGTCGAGGCCGCCGACTTCGCCAAGGGCACCTCCAGCAAGGCCACCAAGCTGGTGCACGGCGGCGTGCGCTACCTGGCGCAGGGCAATATCAGCCTGGTGCGCGAGGCCCTGCACGAACGCGGCCTGCTCAACCGCAACGCGCCGCACCTGGTGTGGCCGCTGGGCTTCGTCGTGCCGGCCTACAGCCTGCTGGACCAGCCGTTCTACGGCGTCGGCCTGAAGATGTACGACATGCTGGCCGGCAAGCTGAACCTGGCGCCCAGCCGCTGGCTGTCGCGCGGCGAAACGCTGCGCCACGCCGCCACCGTGGCCGAGCGCGTCAACGGACGAGCCTTGCGCGGCGGCATCCTGTACTACGACGGCCAGTTCGACGACGCGCGCCTGGCCATCGCCCTGATGCGCACCCTGTACGACCTGGGCGGCGTGGCGCTGAACTATGCGCGCGCGGTCGGCCTGACGCGCACGGACGGCCGCGTCGACGGCGTGACGGTGGCCGACGCGCTGGGCGAGCTGCGCGTGACGCTGCGCGTGACGCTGCGCGCCAAATGCGTGGTCAACGCCACCGGCGTGTGGGTCGACGCGGTGCGCCGCATGGACGACCCCGCCGCGCAGACCATGGTGGCGCCCAGCCAGGGCGTGCACCTGACGCTGCCGCGCGACTTCCTGCCCGGCGAAGACGCCATTCTCATACCCAAGACCGACGACGGCCGGGTGCTGTTCGTGGTGCCCTGGAACGGCCACACCATCGTCGGCACCACCGACACGCCGCGCACCGACCTGCCGCTCGATCCGCAGGCCGGCCAGAACGAAATCGACTTCATCCTTGCCACCGCGGCGCGCTACCTGAGCCGCAAGCCCACCCGCGCCGACGTGACCAGCGTGTGGGCCGGCCTGCGCCCGCTGGTCAAGGCCACCGGCGAAGCCTCGACCAAGTCGCTGTCGCGCGAACACACCATCGTGGTCTCCAAGGGCGGGCTGGTCACGGTCACCGGCGGCAAATGGACCACCTACCGCAAGATGGCCCAGGATGTGGTCGACACCGCCATCGAGCACAAGCTGCTGGCCGCGGCGCCATGCCGCACGTCCGAGCTGCCGCTGCATGGCGCGCCGGCCGACGGGCAGCCCAACGGCGCGCCCCACGGCACGCCCGACAGCTACTACGGCACCGACCTGGCGACGCTGCGCGCGCTGCCCGGCGCCGACCGCATGCTGGTCAAGGCCAGCGCCCTGACCGAGGCGCACGTGCGCTATGCCGCCCGCCACGAACTCGCGCGCACCGTGGAGGACGTGCTGGCCCGCCGCAATCGCGCCCTGTTCCTGGACGCCGAGGCCGCCCTGCTGGCCGCGCCCGAAGTGGCCCGCATCCTGGCGCAGGAACTCGGCCACGACGAAGCCTGGAGCCGCGCCACGCTGGCCGAGTTCGAGGCCGTGGCCGCGCACTACCGGCTGGCCTGATATAGTTAGCCCCGACGATTTCGCAGCGCCCTGCAGCGCTGGGGCGCGGGCCCGGTCCCGGTACGAGGTAGGACGCAAGCATGGATACGACAACGCTGAAAGGCCTGACTGTCCTCGAGGCGCTGGTGCGCTCGGGCGAAAGCCGGTCCGCCGGCGAACTCGCCCAGGAGTTGGGCCTGGTGCGCAGCAACGTGCATCGCACCCTGCAGACCCTGGCGCATGCAGGCTACGTGGAGGCCATCGCCGACTCGGCCAAGTACCGCCCCACCTTGCGGCTCTGGGAGCTGGGCAACGTCGTCGTGCAGCGCTTCGACATCCGCAAGCAGGCCTATCCCACCATGCAGGCGCTCGCCGCGCATACCGGCGAAACCATCCTGCTGGCGGTGCGCCAGCGGCTCGAAGTCTGCTTCCTGGACAAGATCCAGACCGAAAAACCCGTCGGGACGTTCGTGCTGCTGGGCGCGCGGGCGCCGGTGCATTGCACCGCGCCGGGCAAGGCCATCCTGTCGCGCTGCTCGCACGGCGAGCTGCAAGCCCTGCCCGAGACCTTCGAACGCTACACCGCCAAGACCATCACCACGCGCGAGGCGCTCATCGCCGAACTGGCCATCGCCCGCGAGCGGGGCTACGCCATCAATACCTCCGAATGGCGCGAGGGCGTGAATTCGCTGGGCGTGCCGATCACCGCACCGGGCGGCGAAGCGCTCGGCGCGATCTCGGTCACCGGCCCCGATACCCGGGTGACGCTGAAAAAGCTGGACGGCTACGCGCCGGTCCTGGTCGAGGCCGCCCGCGAGCTGTCGCGCCGTATTGGCGGCTGACGCGCGCTCAAGCGCGCGAGGCCAAGGCGTCGTAGTCCGCCTGGGCCCGCGCCGACAGCGCCGGCAGGCCGGCCCCGACCTGCGCCTCATGGCCGCCGTCGACGAATATCGTCTGCCCCGTGATGAATCCATTGGCCGGACCGGCCAGGAACGCGGCCAGCGCGGCCACGTGCTCCGGCCTGCCCACGCCCAGGGCCTGCGGCGCGCGCTCCAGCGCCATGTCGAGCGCCTGGCGATCCTGCACGATGTGCCGCGTCAGCGGCGTATCGATTATCCCGGGCGCCACGGCATTGAGCAGGACGCCATGCCGGACCCATCTGTCCTGCAGGGCCTGATGCCGTATCCAGACCGAGACAGCGCGCTTGGTCGTTTCGTACGCCGTGCGCGGGTGCAGGCCGCCGGCCCGGGCCAGATCCAGCGCGTCGGCGCGACGGCCATCCAGGCACGCGGCATAAAGGCCGGCGTGGGCCTGGCGCAGCATGGCGATGGACGACAGGGCCACAGCGCGCCCGTGACCAGAACGGCACAGGAACGGGTGCAATTGTTCGAGCACGCCTGTGGTGCCGAAGTAGTTGACCGGCCACGATCGCTTCCGGGCTGCCGGTTTTCCCGCTCACGCCCGCGCACGTGAGCACGCCATCGACCACCGAGACGCCCTGCGCGGCCAGGCGCGCCCCGACCAGGCCGACCTGCCCGGCATCGGACAGGTCGATCTCGATTTCCGCATTGCGCAGATCGATCCCGATCACCGTCGCGCCCCCCGCCTCGAGCGCGCGCCGCGTCGCCGCGCCGATGCCCGACGCGCTGCCGCTGACCACATAGGTGCGGCGCGCGCGCTGCCCAGCCTCGTCCTCCATGCCCGCTGGCGTGGCCATCATTGCAGCGGAATCTCGGCCCGCTTGATCACATCCCGCCACAACAGGCGCTGGCGGCCGTAGTAGTCCTCGAACTGCGCAACCGACATGTGCGTGGGCGTACCGCCGACCTGTTCGATCTTCTGGATGACCGCAGGATTCCTGAGAAAACCGTCGACCGCCTGGTTCAGTGCCTGCACGATCTCCGGCGGCGTGCCCGTGCGGGTGAACACACCGAACCACGTCTGCGGCGTGAACTCGGGAACGCCAGCTTCGGCGGTGGTCGGAATCGTGGGATGGTCCTTGACGCGCTTGGCGGAAGTCACGGCCAGCGCACGGAACTGGCCCGAGAGGATATACGACGTGACCGAGGTCAGGTCGGAAAAGTACAGGCCGGTCTCATGCCGCACCAACGACATGGCTGCCGCCGGCCCGCCGTTGTAGGGCACCAGGTACAGCTTGTCCTTCGTGATCAGGCGGTACATTTCCGCGACCAGCCGGGTCGATATCCCCGCCTCGGCGGTCGTCAGGCCATTGGGCATGCCGGCCGCCACCGTCTTGATATCGGCCAGTGTCTTGATTTCGCTTTCCGGATAGGTCGCGACCACGAAGGGCGCGGTCATGATCAGTCCCACGGGTTGCAGGTCCTTCGCGCCGTAGAGCGGCTGCTTGTAGATCTCCGCATTGATGGCGGCCGGCGCCCCCTGGAACATGATGGTGTAGCCGTCGGGTTCGGCGCGCGCCATGGCCGTCTCGCCGACCACGCCGCTGGCGCCGGGGCGGTTGATGACGACCACCTTGTCCTTGAATGGCGCGCCGACGTGGGCGGCAAACAGCCGGGCCAACATGTCCACGGAGCCGCCGGCGGGAAACGGCACGATCAGCGTGATGTTGCGGGTCGGGTAGTCCGCCCTGGCGGGCAGCGAAGCGCCAGCCAGGACGACGAGTGCGCAGAGGGCGCTGCACCAGGTACGCACGAAATGCATGGATGTCTTCATTTTTCCTGTCTCCTCGCGGGTCGTCGGCGCGGCGCCGCTCAACCCGATATCGCCGACCATGCCGCCACGCGGCCGAATATCAGGGCCTTGCCCAGCGACGCGCCGGTCATATAGCCACGCCCGTGGGCGCCGCCGATGATCTCGCCGGCGGCGTACAGGCCGTCGATGGGCTTGCCCCATACGTCGACCACCCGCATCCGTCGGTCGACCTTGATGCCGGCATACGTGGTTGCCATATAGGGAACCGTGGCGTAGGCGTAGTAACGGGGATGTTCGAGGGGGAACGCCTCGCCGACCTGGTTGGACAGATGCCTGCGGCCGAAGCTGTCGCGCTGCTGGCGTATCCCGTCGTTGTATTCGGACACGGTGCGCGCCAGCGCCTGCGGATCGATGCCGATCCGCTCGGCCAGCTCGACGATGGTGTCCGCCGCCGTCACCCGCCCCAGGTCGAAAGCCCGCTGGAAGTCCAGCGTCTTGGGCGCTCGTACGGAAAGGTCCATCACCTTCTGGTCGAAGATCTGGAAGCCGCGCGCGCCGGCCTGGTCCATGCTTGCCTTGCCTATCGCCTTGTACGATTTCGATTCGTCGACGAAGCGCTCGCCCGTGCTGTTGACGACGATTCCGCCGCGATAGTACGCAAGCAGAATCGTGTTGGGCTCGCTCGGCACGGCCTCCTGCAAGGCCCCGAACGTGGGCACCAGCGCATCGATGTCGGCGATCGCCGCACCGTGCGCCCAGGCCATTTTCAAGCCGTCGCCCTGGTTGCCCGCCCCGCCTGTCAGCAGCACGTTCTCCAGGTGCGGCGCCAGCATCGACATCAGCTCGGGGCTTTGCGAGAAGCCGCCGCTGGCCAGGATGACGCCCTGCCGCGCGCGGTATTCGACGGCGCGGTCCGCATGCCGCGCCGTCACCGCGACGATGCGCCGGCTGGCCGGGTCGCGGTGCAGGGCCGAGACCGGCGCCGAGGTCTGCACGGCGACGCCGTATTGCTGGCGCAAATGCTCGTTCATTAACGCCATGACCCGCGCCGGCGAAGTCGGATGGCTGCGGGGCACGGACTGGTTGGACGAAAACTGGATCGGGTCGAACACCACCCCCAAGTGGCGCAGCAGCCGATAGGCGTCGAGCTGGTGCGCTACGTAAACGTCGATGAGCTCGCGCGCCTGCTCGCGCGCCGCGCAGGCGAGCAGATCGCGCCGCAGCCGCTCGGGGCTGTCGTCGATGCCCTGCCCGGCCTGCTCCGGCGTGCCGGCAAAGGCGAACGACCCGCCGCTCAGCACGGTGCTTCCGCCGATGTCGGGCATTTTTTCCAGCACCGCCACGCTCTTTCCCGCCTTCGACACCTCGATCGCCGCACTATGCCCGGCCAGCCCGCCTCCGACGACGACGACATCCACTTCCTTCACTTCCTGGGCACTCATTTCCCGCCTCCTTGATCAAGTGGTTCGCGTGCTCATTGGTCTGCCAGCCGGAGCAGGCGCGCGGCGTTGCCGCCCAGGATCGCCGCGACGACGTCCTGCGGCCACCCCCAGGCGGCATAGGCATCGATCATGGGCTTGAAGGGCTTGGCCGGATAACCCGTGCCGAACAGCGTACGCCGAGGCAGATACGTCGCGGCCGCCTTGGCGTACTCCTGCGCGCCGGGAAACACGTTCGTCAGGTAAAGGTCGGGCGACAGCCAGACATTGGGACAGGTCAGGCAGACGCCGATCATCTCCATCACCCAGGGGTAGGCCGCATGGGCGATCACGATATCCAGGCCGGGGAAATCGATCGCCACCTGATAGGCCTGCACCGGGTTGCTGTGCTCATAAGGCCGCTTCGTGAATGCCTGCAGCACCGCGGACAGCGTCACGCTGACCGGCACGCCATGCTTTACGCATGCTTCGTAAATGGGATAGAGCCTTTTGTCGTTCATGCCGCAGAAACTGGCATCGGCGGAAATCGTCGGCTCCAGCGCGACGCCGCGAAAACCCGGCGTGCCCACGCGGGCATCAATCTCGTCGAGCATGCGCTGCATGGGCCAGCCCAGATCCAGGCCCATGAAGCCGACGAACCGGCCCGGATGATCGGCAAACAGGGTTGCCAGCTCGTCGTTGGAGACGATGCCGAAGGGCTCCATCGAATACCGGCCGGGAACCACGCCGACCGCCACGCCGGCCGCGTCCATTTCGGAGATCAGCAGGGGCAGCGAGCACTGCCCGACAGACGGCTCGACCGGAAAGTCGGGATGGCTGGTCTTGGGGCCGGCCTGGTACAGCGTGGAACGCGCGAAGCCCGGTATGGGCGGGCGCAACCGCATATCGACAATCATTGCACGCTCTCCCCGGCCGGATTGCCCGGCCGCACCGTTCGATGACTCGACGCCATGTGCCCCTCCCTGGATGGCGGCCGGTCCTGGCCGGGCCGGGCCGCGCTTTGATTGTCCATTATTTAGACGTAACGTCTATTTATTGGACAAATTATAGGGCGGCAAAAATGACGCGTCAACGCATGGCGAGTGAAAAAGAAAGCGCGCGCAGCGCACGCGCCCCTTGCGGGCGCGTGTCGCCACGTCGGGGCGTCAGCCCCCGCGGCCGTTGTCCAGCGCTGTCAGCATGGCGCGGGCGGCGCGCTCGGACGAGGCCGGGTTCTGGCCGGTGATGAGCAGTCCGTCGTTGACCACGTAGGCGTGCCAATCCTCGGCCTTGCTGTAGCGCGCGCCCAGGTCGACCAATTCGTCCTCCACCAGGAACGGCACCACCTCGGTCAATTGCACGACCGCTTCCTCGGTGTTGCTGAAACCGGTCACCTGCCGGCCGGCCACCAGCGGCGTGCCGCAGCACGCCAGGCGCATGGCACACGGCCGCCACCGGCTTGCCGCCGGCCAGGAAGGTCTCGATCAATGCGGTCGAATGCGCGCTTTCGGCCAGGTCCCACAGCGGGCCATGTCCGCCCGGGTAGAACAGCGCGTCGAAATCGGCCGCACGCATATCGGCCAGCTTCGCCGTGTGCGCCAGCGCTTGCTGCGCCTGGGTGTCGGCCGCGAAGCGGCGGGTCGCCTCGGTCTGGGCGTCGGGCTCGTCGCTCTTGGGATCCAGCGGCGGCTGGCCGCCGGCCGGCGAGGCCAGCGTGACACGGGCGCCGGCGTCGACGAATACGTAATAAGGCGCGGCGAACTCCTCGAGCCAGAACCCCGTCTTGCGGCCGGTGTCGCCCAGCTGGTCATGCGAAGTCAGCACCATCAGTATTTTCATGCGTCGCTCCTGGGGAAGAGGCGGTCCGCGGCGTGGGCGGCCGGCCATGACCCGCCCATTACACCATCGGCCGGCGACGCCATGGGAAAGACACAAGAATTCTTACGCCTGCGGCGTATCATCGCCCTATCGAGCCTGCTCGCTTCCCGGAAATCCGCCATGTGTCTTGCCGTCCTGGCCCTGCACGCCATTCCCGGCCTGCCGGTACTGATCGCCGCCAACCGCGACGAATTCCATGCCCGCCCCACTGCCGAGGCCACGCGCTGGCCCGGCAGCCCCTCCATATACGCCGGCCGCGACCTGCAGGCCGGCGGCACCTGGATGGGCGTCAGCGACCATGGCCGCTATGCGGTGGTCACCAATTTCCGCGATCCCCGCAACATCCAGCCCGACGCCCCCTCGCGCGGCGCCCTGGTGGAAGCGTTCCTGCGCGGCGCGGCCAGCGCGCAGGAATACCTGCACGACGTACATGCCCGTGGCGCGCGCTACAACGGCTTCAACCTAATCGTCGGCGACGCCGGCGGCGCCTGGTACTGCAGCAACCGCGACGGCGCGCCGCGGCGCCTGGCCGCGGGCGTCTACGCCCTGTCGAACCATTTGCTCGATACGCCCTGGCCCAAGCTGGCGCGCACCAAGGCCGCCTTCGAACGCATCATCGCCGCCGCGCCGCAACCCGACCTGGCCGCGCTGTACGCGGCGCTGGCCGACCCCACGCCCGCGGCCGACCACGAATTGCCGGCCACCGGCCTCGCCCTGGAGCGCGAACGGCTGCTCAGCAGCCCCTTCATCGTCAGCCCCGACTATGGCACCCGCAGCGCCTGCATCCTGGCGCTGCATGACGATGGCCGGGGCGAATTGCACGAACGGCGCTTCCGTCCCGACGGCGCCATCGCCGGGCAGACCGACCTGGACTTCCCGTGGCGCGCCGCGCACGCCGAACTTCACCGCGCCTCCTGTGTCTAAGCAGTTCCGACTGGCGCGCGCGGCCGGCCCGCGCGCCCGCCTTACAGGAGAACTTTCCATGAACAAACGTCATGAACGCGCATGGATGGCGGCGGCGCTGGCCGCCGGCAGCATTGCGCTGGGCGGCGCCGTGCAGGCGCAAGGCGCGCTGCCCGCGGTGCAACAACAAGGCAGTGTCCAATTCGTTACCGGCGGCGTCGGCCTGGACGAGTCCGAGGCCATGAAAGCCGCCAGCAAGGACTATCCGCTGGCCCTGACCTTCGCGGCGCGCGGCGATGGCCGCGCCGGCCTGTACCTGGCCGACGTCGCGGTGCAGATCCTCGACCGGACCGGCAAACCCGTGCTCGATGCGAAGGCCGACGGCCCCTACCTGCTGGCCAAGCTGCCGGCCGGCACCTACCGCGTCAAGGCCACCTCGGGCGGCGTCGAACAGACCCGCCAGGTCAGCGTGCGTCCGGGCAGCACCGCACGCGCGGTGTTCGAATGGAAAGACTGAGGCCGTACCGGCGCTGAAGCGCGGCGGGCCACGGGCGCCAGCCCCCTGGTTGGGACAGGCGCCCACGGCCCCGGCACGAGGCCGCGGCCGTCAATTCGCGCGGATCCCGCGCTCGTCGATCAGCTTTTTCCAGCGTGCGGTTTCGGACCGCACGAACTCACCCAGTTGCTCGGGCGTGCCACCGGCGCTGTAGGCGCCGATGGCAGCCAGGCGTTCGCGCGACGCATCCGAGCGCAGCACCTCGTTGACGGCCGCATTGATCTGGCCGATGACCGCGTCCGGCGTGCCGGCCGGAGCCATCAGCGAGAACCAGGAACTGACGTCGAACCCCTTGTATCCCAGCTCGTCCAGGGTGGGAACGTCCGGCAGCACATCGGAGCGCTTGATGGTGGTGACGGCCAGCGCCTTGTACTTGCCCGACTTGATCAGCGGCTGGGCGGTAGGCACGACATCGAACATGAAGTCGAGCCGGCCGCCCAGCATGTCCGTAATGGCCGGCGCGCTGCCCTTGTAGGGGATGTGGTTGGCGGCCAGCCCGGCGCTGCTCAGGAAGTACTCGCTGACCAGGTGGGTGATGTTGCCGGTTCCCGCCGAGCCATAGTTCAGGCCGCCCGGCTGCGCCTTGGCCTGCTTCACGAATTGCGCGACATCGTCGACGGGCGCCGAGGGCAGCGTCACCAGGACCGCCGGCGTCTTCGCCAGCAGCACCACCGGCGCCAGCTCCTTGGCCACGTCGTAGCCGACCGGCCCCAGGCTGGGGTTGACCGTGACCGGCCCGACCGAGCCCAGCAGCAGCGTGTACCCGTCGGGCTTGGCGCGGGCCACCGACTGGATGCCGATGGCGCCGCCGGCGCCGGCCTTGTTCTCGACCACGACCGATTGCGACCACTGCTCGGACAAGCCCGCCGCCACCGTGCGGGCAACGATGTCGACGGCGCCGCCCGGCGTGAACGGCACCACGATGGTCACGGGCCGTTGCGGAAACGAATCCGCCGCTGCCGCGCTCGCGAAGGCGCTGCCCAGCAGCAGCGCGGCCATCAGGCCTTTCTGCATCACTCTCACCCTTTTCTCCTTGTATGGTTTCGTGGATCGGCCGCCGCTCAGGCCGGCAGCCTGCCCGCCTGGACCAGCGCGGCCCGCACGCGCGCGCGCTCCGCGTCGCTCAGGTCGACCCACGGCAGGCGTACGCGGCCGCTGGGCAGGCGGCCCAGCATGACCAGGGCCTCTTTCATGCGCGTGTGCATGTCGAGCGTCGGCGCGCTGTAGAAGCAGCTGGCCATGGGATAGATCTGGTCGTTGATGGCGCGCGCAGCCGCCAGGTCGTTGGCCTGCACCGCCTCCCAGAGCGCGACATGCAAGTCCGCGTGCACGCTGCCGGAGCCCGACAGGATGCCGTTGCAGCCCAGCACCAGCGAGGGCATGAGCCATGCGCTGTGCGTCGTCAGCACGTTGACCGGGCGCGCCAGCGATTGCAGCACGCGGATGTTGCGCTCGTGCTCGATGGGATTGTTGCTGCGGTCCTTGATGGCCATCACCGAAGGCACTGCCTCGGCCAGCTTGACCAGGGTGTCCAGCGGATGCGCCATGCCGGTCGAGGTCTCGTACTGGAAAACGATCAGCGGCAGGTCGGTGGCGTCGGCGATGGCCTTGTAGTGGCCCAGCGTCATCTCGGGCAACATGGCCGCACCGCGCACGAACACGGCCGGCGGAAACACCAGCAGGCAGGAAGCGCCGCCGGCCTCGGCCTGCCGCGCGATCCGCGCGGCGTCCAGCGGACCGTGCGCATACACGCCATGCATCAGCGGGACCTGGTCGCCGACCTCGTCGGCCATCACGTCCAATGCGCGGCGCTGCTCGTCGAGCGTGAGCCCCGGGATCTCCTGCGAGACGCCGTTGACGCACAGCGCGGAAATGCCGCGGACCGACGCCAGGTCGCGGATATGCGCGCGCAGGGACTTCTCGTCGATGGAAAGGTCTTCGTTGAACGGCATCAGCGCCGCGGGGATCACGCCCGCGGGTACGTAACCGGGAAATCTTGCTGCCATGAATGCTCCTGAGTTTCCGAAAACAATACACAAAACGCAGGCGGACTATAGGAAAATCACCAGGCAGCCTCAATTAAATTGTCTACTAAGTAAACATGAAAAACATCCCCGCATCCGCCCCACGCGATACCGCGCAATCTCTGCGCAGATCGATCGAAATCCTGAAGGCCTTGTCCGCGCCGATGAAGCGAGGATTTTCACTTAGTGAACTATCGAGAATGACCGGCCTGCCGCACCCTACCGTCTTGCGGCTGCTGCGCCACCTGACCGGCCTGGGCATGGTCGCGTGGGATCCCGCGACCAAGATATACCGGCTGGGCACGCTGACCTTCGAGCTGGGCCTGGCGGCGGCCGAACATTGCGACATCCGGGGCCTGTGCGGCGATTCGCTGGACCGGTTGCAGGCCGAAACGCAGGACACCTGCTACCTGACCATGCGCAGCGGATTCGATGCCGTGTGCATCGACCGGCGCGAGGGCGCGTCGCCCATACGCGTGCTGACGCTGGACATCGGCAGCCGCCGCCCGCTGGGCGTGGGCGCCGCGGGGCTGGCCATACTGGACTGCCTGCCCGAGGAAGAAGCGGAAACCGTCATCCAGGCCAGCGAATCCAAGCTGGACCGGTACAACCGCATGAGCACCGACATCATGCGCATGCTGCTGCAGGAAACGCGCGAGCGCGGCTACGCGGTGTGCGGCAACTGGGTGACGCTGGGCGTGACGGCGGTTGCCGTGCCGATCTGCATCGAGGACGGACGACCGATCGGATCGCTCAGCGTGTCCGCCGTGAGCCACAGAATGCCCGCCGACAGATGGCCCGGCATCGCGCGTGCGCTGCGCGCGGAAATGCATGAGATACACCGGAAACTGCAGGGCCCGTCGAGCCGGCCCGGCTACGGCGGCTGAGCGGATGCCGCGGCGCCTGCCCGTGCAGTGTGCCTGTCCCAGCGGGGACAGGCACACCATGCCGCAGGCGCCGCGCTCAAGACCCGGCCAGCAGTATCGCCACGTTGACCAGCAGCGCGGCCAGCCATATCAGCGAACGCAGATTGCCCCGGCCGCCGATGTACAGCGCCACGTAGACCAGGCGCGCCACCAGCCAGGCCCCCATCAGCACATGCAGCGTGGCGGCGGGCGCCTGGGTATGCAGCGCGTAGAGCACCGCCGCAAAGAAAAACGGCAAGGCCTCGAAGGTATTGGCCTGGGCCGAATTAGCGCGCGCCCGCCAGCCTGCCTGGCCGGCCAGCCAGGGGCGCGGATCGTTGTTGTCATAGCGGCGGCCGCCGGCCTTGGCCGCGATCGCGGGAACCAGCGGCAACAAGGCCGCCGCGAGCAGGAATGCTGCGGTTGCGTTCATGGAAGTCCTTTGCGGCGCCATGCGCGCGCCTCGTGGGTCCAGGGCCGGAGCCCGAAGGCTCCGATCTTGCCGCCGCCGGCCGTGGCGCGTCAATGGCGGCGTCCCGCTACGTATGCCCCGGCTTCATGCGGTCGACCCAATCGCGCGCCGGATCGCGCCGCGCGCCGCGATTGAACAGCGCCGTCAGGAGCATGGCGATCAGCGCCCCCAGCCCGGCCAGCGCCATGTCCTTCTGCGCGTCCCAGATGTCGCCCTGCGTGCCCAAGTACGCCACGCCCAGTTCGCCGCCGAAGAATTCGGCCGCGCCCCATTCGATCAGCTCGTACAGGGCCGAGGTCGACAAGGCCACGTCCAGCGGCAGCAGATAGCCCCAGAAGCCGCGCACATCCACCACCCGCAGGAAGATCTCCCGGATCGGGTAGGCCAGCAGCAGGCCATACGAGAAGTGCACCAGCCGGTCGAACTGGTTGCGCTCCCAGCCCAGCAGCTGGTCCAGGCTGTGGCCGGTCAGGCGTTGCCACCAGGCATCGTAGGGCACCAGCGAATAGGTGTAGTGCGCGCCCACAGCGTGCAGGCACAGGTAAAGGAAGATCAAGGTGTAGGACACGCGCGAGAACACGAACCAGCGCCGCGTCGCATACAGCGCGACGCCGAACCCCAGCACCAGGGCGTTCTCGAGCAGCCAGTCGGAGCGGTCATGGGGCTCGATGGCCAGCGCCAGCCACAGCGCCGCGTACAGCACGGCCAGCGCCGGCAGATAGCGCCGGCGGGCAAACAGCCCGGCGCGCGCTTCAGTCATCGCGCACCCTGCCGCGCAGGCGCTTGGTTTCGCCGTGCTGGACCTTGCGCTGCACGCGCCGGCGCTGCGAGCCCAGGGTCGGCCGGGTGGCGCGGCGCGGCCGCACCGGCCGCAGGGCCTCGCGCAGCAGCGCCAGCAGACGCTCGACGGCATCGGCGCGATTCTTCTCCTGGCTGCGATGCGTCTGCGCCTTGATGACGATGACGCCATCGCTGGAAATGCGCCGGTCCGCCAATGCCAGCACCGTTTCCTTGACGCTGTCGGGCAGCGACGAAGCACGCACATCGAAGCGCAGATGAATGGCGCTGGACACCTTGTTGACGTTCTGTCCGCCCGCGCCCTGCGCCCGGATCATGTCGAAATCCAGCTCGCGTTCGTCCAGATAGAGGGAACCCAATACATGCAGCATAGGGCGCCAGTCTACGCCTGCTGCCGAAGGCGGCAAACGCCCGGGCCGCCGCCC